>JBOGVS010000004.1:0-127938 GCA_050692555.1 Actinomycetota bacterium | reverse complement strand
ACCTACTCTCCCACCCCGTCTCCAGGGCAGTACCATCGGCGCTGGAGGGCTTAACTTCCGGGTTCGGAATGGGACCGGGTGTCTCCCCTCCGCTATAGCCACCGAAACGCTGTGAGGGGGCGGGCCCCGGGCGGCACCCGGAACCCCATAGCGAGCGCGAGCGAGCCAAGTCCTCGGCCTATTAGTACCGGTCGGCTGAACACGTTGCCGTGCGTACACCTCCGGCCTATCAACCTCGTAGTCTTCGAGGGGCCTTACCCGGTTTCCCGGTGGGAGACCTCATCTCGGAGCGAGCTTCGCGCTTAGATGCTTTCAGCGCTTATCCCTGCCGGACGTAGCTAACCAGCCGTGCCGCTGGCGCGACAACTGGCACACTAGAGGTCCGTCCGTCCCGGTCCTCTCGTACTGGGGACAGCTCTCCTCAAGTCTCCTGCGCCCACGACGGATAGGGACCGAACTGTCTCACGCACGTGAATCCTGCATTACTGCAGGCGCAGACTATACCTTCACCCTGTTTCCAGGGGCCGGCGTGTTATGGGATCCGCAGATTCAGCGCTATGCGCTGTAGGAGCCCATCCTTCCGCTGAGCTAATGCAGAAGAGTCGTTACGGGGGCACGGCACACCCTTACCACGCAGATGCTGCTCGACATCTGCGGCGGAGATCCGCTTCGTCTTCGAATGGTTTAGGGCTGCGAAGCGGTCGACCTCTCGCGCCATCTCAAGGAATTCCTGAACTTCCATCCGTGGCCTGATCCGCCGGAGGATCTCCAGCGCCCGAAAGACCTGTGGACGCTTGAAGATCACATACGGCTTCACAGCCATGAGGAGTTCGACCAGGACCGGGCGACTGGTGATCACCAGATCACTCATCCCGGTGCCGCGGTCGCGGAGATACCCCGCTCCGATCAGGTGCTGGATGTGCTCCAACCCCCGTCGGTCTGAGGTGCTCTGCGACAACGAGAGTGTCGCTCGGATGTAGTACCCGAAGCGGTACCCTTCCTGCCGGACGAGCTGGAAGTGGATGCTTCCATCTCCGTCCAGGAATCCCGCGAGATACGACGCGTCGACTGCTTCCATGTGCCGGCCTTCCCTCGGTATTGCCCTGAACGTAGCGTTCGGTGCTGACATTCAGGGGTTCACCGATATGAGCCGGAAAAGCATCCACGGATTGCTCCGTGGAGACGCCAGGACTGACGTTCTAAACCCAGCTCGCGTAGCGCTTTAACGGGCGAACAGCCCGACCCTTGGGACCTGCTCCAGCCCCAGGATGCGCTGAGCCGACATCGAGGTGCCAAACCGGTCCGTCGATATGGACTCTTGGGACCGATCAGCCTGTTATCCCCGGAGTACCTTTTAGCCGTTGAGCGACGGCGCTACCACCAGCCACCGTCGGATCACTAGGCCCTGCTTTCGCACCTGCTCGACCCGTCGGTCTCGCAGTCAAGCCCCCTTGTGCCCTTGCACTCGACACCTGATTGCCAACCAGGCTGAGGGGACCTTTGGGCACCTCCGTTACCTTTTGGGAGGCGACCGCCCCAGTCAAACTACCCACCAGGCGCTGTTCCCGATCCGGATAACGGACCCGGGTTAGAGCCCCAGCACACGAAGAGCGGTATCTCAAGGTTGCCTCCACCGGGGCTGACGCCCCGGCTTCCCAGGCTCCCGCCTATCCTGCACAGCGCGTACCAGAACCCAACACCAAGCTGCAGTAAAGGTTCCGGGGTCTTTCCGTCCTGTCGCGGGTAACGAGCATCTTTACTCGTAGTGCAATTTCGCCGAGTCCCTGGTTGAGACAGCGCCCAAGTCGTTGCGCCATTCGTGCAGGTCGGAACTTACCCGACAAGGAATTTCGCTACCTTAGGCACACTGTTACCTCCGACACTCGCCGTTACGAGAGGCGTTGCGTCGGCGGGGCGGTCATTTCTGCCGCCCTCCCCATGTCGCCATAGGGGTCGGACTGTCTCATCACCGGTTGATGACCGGCGCTCGGCGTACAGTCTCTGAGGGTTCCGCAACGATACTGCGGCCTTCCCTGCTGATATTCCGCACCGGACGGATTTTCACTGCTCATGCCAGGACGTTACCTCGCGCCACTGACATGAACGAGTACCGCCGGATCCTCGGATTTCCCAGCATATAGCCGAGTTTGGCAACCGCCACAAAGGTTGACGGTTATAGTTACCGCCGCCGTTTACCGGCGCTTAGATTCAGGGCTTCGCCACCCGAAGGTGGCTAACCCATCCTCTTAACGTTCCGGCACCGGGCAGGCGTCAGTCCATATACAGCGCCTTTCGGCTTCGCATGGACCTGTGTTTTTAGTAAACAGTCGCTTGGGCCTGGTCTCTGCGACCCTTTCGGGCTCCGGACGCGAAGTCCGTCACCCTACAGGGGCCCCCCTTCTCCCGAAGTTACGGGGGCAATTTGCCGAGTTCCTTAACCAGGGTTCACTCGATCGCCTAGGTATTCTCTACCTGCCCACCTGAGTCGGTTTGGGGTACGGGCACCTCACCCACTCGCTAGAGGCTTTTCTCGGCAGTGTGGGATCAGTCGCTTCGCCTAAAGCGGCTCGGCATCGCGCCTCGGAGGTAGCGGCTCCGCGGATTTTCCTACGGAGCCCTCCTACACGCTTGCCCCAGGACGACCATCGCCTGGGTCGACCTACCCTTCTGCGTCCCCCCATCGCTGGCCTACTACCGGGTGGGTCGGTAGCCCCCGAAGGGGTTTCCTTAGCAACCCGGATTCGGCCTTGGCGCGGTTGAGGTGGTACTGGAATATCAACCAGTTGTCCATCGCCTACGCCTCTCGGCCTCGGCTTAGGTCCCGACTAACCCTGGGCGGATGAACCTTCCCCAGGAACCCTTGGGCTTTCGGCGGAGGGGTTCCTCCCCCCTCTCTCGCTACTCATACCGGCATTCTCACTTCCCACGCATCCACGGCTGGCTTCCGCCGCCGCTTCACCCGCGTGGGAACGCTCCCCTACCGATCCACCGGCCTGGACACCTGTGGTCGCCCACAGGCGCCGAGCCATATGGTGAATCCCGCAGCTTCGGCACCGTGCTTGAGCCCCGCTACATTGTCGGCGCGGAATCACTTGACCAGTGAGCTGTTACGCACTCTTTCAAGGAATGGCTGCTTCTAAGCCAACCTCCTGGTTGTCTCGGCGACTCCACATCCTTTCCCACTTAGCACGGACTTAGGGGCCTTAGCTGGCGGTCTGGGCTGTTTCCCTCTCGACTACGGAGCTTATCCCCCGCAGTCTCACTCCCGAGCTCTCGAGCAGCGGCATTCGGAGTTTGCCTGGGGTCGGTAAGCTTGTAGGCCCCCTAGCCCAAGCAGTGCTCTACCTCCGCTGCTGAACGCCCGAGGCTGCACCTAAATGCATTTCGGGGAGAACCAGCTATCACCGAGTTTGATTGGCCTTTCACCCCTACCCACAGGTCATCCCCCAGGTTTTCAACCCTGGTGGGTTCGGCCCTCCACGGAGTCTTACCTCCGCTTCAGCCTGCCCATGGGTAGATCACTCGGCTTCGGGTCTTGGGCACGCGACTCAATCGCCCGTTTAGGACTCGCTTTCGCTGCGGCTTCCCCATAAGGGTTAACCTAGCCGCGCACCGCAAACTCACCGGCTCATTCTTCAAAAGGCACGCCGTCACTCGCACTGGTTGCCCAGCACGAACTCCGACAGCTTGTAGGCCCACGGTTTCAGGTACTATTTCACTCCCCTCCCGGGGTACTTTTCACCTTTCCCTCACGGTACTGGTCCACTATCGGTCGCCAGGGAGTGCTCAGCCTTGGGGGGTGGGCCCCCCAGATTCACACGGGATTCCACGTGCCCCGTGCTACTCGGGAACACCACCGGGAGGTCCGTCGCCTTTCGCCTACAGGGCTCTTACCTTCTGCGGCCGCCCTTTCCATGGCGTTCGGCTAAGCGCGGACTTTGTAACTCCCTGAAGGGACCGGTGTCCCTTCTGGTGGGTCCCACGACCCCGACGCGGCAACGCCACCGGGCTATCACGCCGCATCGGTTTAGGCTCTTCCCCGTTCGCTCGCCGCTACTGAGGGAGTCGCGGTTGCTTTCCCTTCCTCGGGGTACTGAGATGTTTCAGTTCCCCCGGTTCCCTCCTCAGGCCCTATGGATTCAGACCTGGGTGACCGGGCATGACCCCGGCCGGGTTTCCCCATTCGGACACCCCCGGATCTCAGCCTTGTTGGCGGCTCCCCGGGGCTTTTCGCAGCCTCACGCGTCCTTCATCGGCTCCTGGCGCCTAGGCATCCACCGTGGGCCCTTTCTAACTTGGCCCAGATGCTCGCGCTCGCTATGTGGTTCTCAAGGTGCCCGCGAGAAAAGGAGCCCTCGTTGAAGGACTCCTCTCTCGGCCCGAGGGCTCGCACCCTCAGTACCGAACAGCGTGCCCCGCCGGCCCACTCCCGTGCCCGGGTTCCCGAAGGACCCCAGACGGCTCGGTCGTGCGCAGACGGAATAACCAGTGCATCAACCTGGAGCTTCCGGTGATCACCCGGGCCCGGGAACCGATCCCCGAGCTCGGACGAGCCGGCGTTGCCAAAGCTCCTTAGAAAGGAGGTGATCCAGCCGCACCTTCCGGTACGGCTACCTTGTTACGACTTCACCCCAATCGCCGGTTCCACCTTCGGCAGCTCCCTCCCCAAAGGGTTGGGCCACTGACTTCGGGTGTTACTGACTTTCGTGGTGTGACGGGCGGTGTGTACAAGGCCCGAGAACGTATTCACCGCGGCATTGCTGATCCGCGATTACTAGCGACTCCGACTTCACGGGGTCGAGTTGCAGACCCCGATCCGAACTGAGCGCGGCTTTTTGGGATTCGCTCCCCCTTGCGGGATTGCAGCCCTCTGTACCGCGCATTGTAGCATGTGTGCAGCCCAGGGCATAAGGGCCATGCGGACTTGACGTCATCCCCACCTTCCTCCGGTTTGGCACCGGCAGTCTCCCATGAGTCCCCGGCTTTACCCGCTGGCAACATGGGACAGGGGTTGCGCTCGTTGCGCCACTTAAGGCAACACCTCACGGCACGAGCTGACGACAGCCATGCAGCACCTGTGCAGGCTCCCGAAGGAGCCCCGTGTTTCCACGGGTTTACCCTGCATGTCAAACCCTGGTAAGGTTCTTCGCGTTGCGTCGAATTGAGCCACATGCTCCGCCGCTTGTGCGGGCCCCCGTCAATTCCTTTGAGTTTTAGCCTTGCGGCCGTACTCCCCAGGCGGGGTGCTTAATGCGTTAGCGTCGGCACAGAGAGGGTTGATGCTCCCCACACCTAGCACCCAACGTTTACGGCTGGGACTACCAGGGTATCTACAGTGCTGTTACTTTCCCTCGTTCTGCTTTCCCGAGGTACTGACCAGGCCGATCGACCTGGCGGGCCACCATTTCTGATGGCCTCTCACCGTTACCGATGAGCTCGGACTGTGTCTTCACCCTCCGAAGAGGGGCCGGCGTGCAGTCTCTACGGGGTCAAGAAACGCGTCGCGTTCCCGACTTCCCTCGGCGTTGTCCTGTTCCACCCTCGAACCGTAGCTCGAGGGGGTAACAGGAGATTCGCCGATACAGCCGGTTTAGTCACCGGGGTCACCCCCGGAGAGGACCGATACCGATCCTGTTCGCTCCCCCAGCTTTCGCGCCTGAGCGTCAGGACAGGCCCAGAGATCCGCCTTCGCCACCGGTGTTCCTCCCGATATCTGCGCATTTCACCGCTACACCGGGAATTCCAATCTCCCCTACCTGCCTCCAGCCCGGCAGTATCGAATGCACGCCTGAGGTTGAGCCTCAGGTTTTCACATCCGACTGACCGGGCCGCCTGCGCGCGCTTTACGCCCAATAAATCCGGACAACGCTCGCCCCCTACGTCTTACCGCGGCTGCTGGCACGTAGTTAGCCGGGGCTTCTTCTGCGGGTACCGTCACTTTCGCTTCGTCCCCGCTGAAAGGGGTTTACAACCCGAGGGCCTTCATCCCCCACGCGGCGTCGCTGGGTCAGGCTTGCGCCCATTGCCCAAGATTCCCCACTGCTGCCTCCCGTAGGAGTCTGGGCCGTGTCTCAGTCCCAGTGTGGTTGGCCACGCTCTCACGCCAACTACCCGTCGTCGCCTTGGTGGGCCATTACCCCACCAACAAGCTGATAGGCCGCGGGCCCATCCCAGGCCGCCGGAGCTTTCCTCGCGAGACCATGAGATCTCGCGAGCGCATCCGGTATTAGCCCCGGTTTCCCGAGGTTATCCCAGAGCCTGGGGCAGGTTGCCCACGTGTTACTCACCCGTTCGCCGGTCTCCCCTCAGCAGGGTTACCCCCGCTGAGGTTCTCCCTCGACTTGCATGTGTTAAGCACGCCGCCAGCGTTCGTCCTGAGCCAGGATCAAACTCTCCGTAGGAACCTCAGATCCGGCCCGAAGGCCGGCTCATCCGTTCATTTGGAGCGACCGGCGAGGGCTACACCCACTCCGGTCATGATCCGGCCGGTGTTGTCCGGACGGACTTTCGTACGAACCGCCAGGAGTTCGGACATGCAAACGCACATCCTCACTCATGACGGGAGTTCGCACTGGCTTTTGGCACGCTGTTCAGTTCTCAAGGTGCGTCGCCCTGCCGAGTCCCGAAGACAACAAAAGGCCGCCGGACGTGCCGACGACCGCCTGCCAGCCACACTCTTCCGAGCCCAGCTCGCTAGGCGGCCACCTCCCGGTCTTCGGTTGTCAGGAAAAGGTACGCCACTCCAGGCACCCTTCTCCCCCACCCGATAGGGGGGTTCCGCAGAACAAATGATACTCCTAGCAGGCAAAACGCGTCAATCGGGCCGAAACCCCAGGTCAGAGGGGTTCTTTGGCGGCATGCAGCGCCCACTCGCCCGGAGCGCCCTTCAGAACGTGTGTTCCCCTGCCTTTCGAACTCGATCCCGGAGCAGCCGGGCCATCGGAGGGAACTCTCATTGCGCATCGACGTTCCCGAACCACTGATCGCTCACCACGAGGGGCGGCACCCTCCCCCACCACCTGGTAGGCGATGTGGACCTCCCCGCTCTTCGCGTACCGCGTCTCGGGCGGCTCCACGGCCTCCCTCCTACTTCAGGCGGGCGAATCGGCGGCGGCCGACCTGGAGCACCCGGCCGGCCAGCTGTTCGGCGGGGAGCTCCTGGTCCGGGTCCGTGAGCGGCTCACCGTCGAGGCGTACCCCGCCTTGCTCGATCAACCGACGGGCCTCCGCGTTGGACGAGGCCAAGCCCGTGGAAGCGAGCAGACGCGGGAGCCACACGGTCCCGTCGCGGATCGCCTCGGCGGGGATGGCCACGTCCGGCACATCGTCGGGGATCTCCCGCTCCCGGTGCACCCGATCGAACCGTTCCTCCGCGGTCCGGGCGGCTTCCTCGCCGTGGTACCTGGTCACGATCTCCCCGGCCAGCCTTCGCTTGGCCAGGTCGGGACGGAGGGAGCCATCCGCCAGCCCACGCTCCACCTCGTCCACGTCCTCCACGGGCAGTCCGGTGCACAGCCGGAACCACGTCACGATCAGGTCGTCCGGGATCGACATGGTCTTCCCGAACTGCTCCTCCGGCGGGTCGTCCAGCCCCACCTGGTTGTCGAAGGACTTCGACATCTTGCGAGTGCCGTCGGTCCCCGGGAGCAGGGGCACGGTGTAGGCCACCTGCGGCTCGAGCCCGTGGGATCGCTGGATGTCCCGGCCCACCAGGAGGTTGAACGTCTGGTCGGTCCCTCCGATCTCCACATCGGACCGCACGGCGACGGAGTCGTATCCCTGCATCAGCGGGTAGAGGAACTCCACCAGGCTGATCGGCCTGCCCGACCGGAGCCGCTCGGAGAAGTCGTCGCGCTCGAGCAGGCGGGCCACCGTGAGACTCGACGCCAGACGAGCCACATCCGCGAACGTCAGCGGGTCCAGCCACTCGCTGTTCATCCGGACCTCGGCTCGGTCCATGGCCAGCACCTTGCCGGCCTGCTCGAAGTACGTGCGAGCGTTGGCCTCGATCTGCTCGGGGGTGAGCATCGGCCGGGTCTCCGACTGTCCCGAGGGGTCCCCGATCCGGCCGGTGAAGTCGCCCACGATCAGGACCGCCGTGTGGCCCAGGTCCTGGAACCGCCGCAGGGCTCCCAGGACCACGGTGTGGCCGAGGTGGAGGTCGGGGGTCGAGGGGTCGATCCCCAGCTTCACCCGCAGCGGCCGGTGCTCTTGAGTGGACCGCTTCAGTCTGGCCTTCAGCTCCTCGGCGGGGATGACCTCGGCGGCCGAAGCGACAACCATCTCGAACCGTTCGTCCGGAGCCGGGGACATCCCGGCGAATCGTAACAAGTGCAATCTGAAGGCGCGGGTATACTTCGAGAGGAAATGGGCGCTTGCCTCGCCCGACGCCCCCTACGCCTGCTCGCGCTCTTGGCCGTTATGGCCATCGCATCGACCGGGTGCAACATGCTGCCCAACCTCGACGAGGCCCGGCTCGACGTCAAGCCCCTGGCGCAGACCTCCAAGATCTACGACGCCCGCGGCGAGCTGATCACCACCCTCCACGCAGAGGAGAACCGAGAGCTGATCCCCATCGACGCCATCCCCGACATCGTCCAGGACGCCGTGGTGGCCATCGAGGACGAGCGGTTCTGGACCCATCGGGGCATCGACCTCAAGGCCATGCTCCGGGCGGCCTATGTGAATGCCACCACCGGAGAGATCGAGCAGGGTGGCTCGACGATCACCCAGCAGTACGTGAAGAACCGGCTCCTCACGCCTGAGCAGACCCTGGACCGGAAGATCCGGGAGGCGGCCCTGGCGTGGCAGCTCGAGGAAGAACTCTCCAAGGAAGCGATCCTGGGCCGCTACCTCAACACCGTCTACTTCGGACAGGGCGCCTACGGGATCCAGAAGGGCGCCGAGACGTTTTTCTCCCGGCAGCCATCCGACCTCACCCTCCCCCAGGCGGCGATGTTGGCCGGGTTGATCGCCGGCCCCGAGCGCTGGGACCCCCTGGACCGGCCGGTCGCCGCGATGGCCCGGCGGAACTTCGTCCTATCGCGGATGCACGCCCTGGGGATGATCCAGAGCCGGGCCTTCGATCGCGCCGCGTCCAAGTCCCTGCAGCTCGACCCGGCCGTGGAGAGCGAGGAGTACCTCGCTCCATGGTTCGTGGATTACGTGAAGCATCAGATCCTCACCGACGCCCGGTTCGGAGAGACCTACACGCAGCGCTACAACTTCCTGTTCAAGGGTGGCCTCAACATCTACACGACGCTCGACCTCCGGATGCAGGAGGCCGCGGAGAACGCAGTGGACGGGGTCCTGTACGAGCCCTCCGATCCGTACGCCGCCTTGTCCGCGGTGGACCCCCGGACCGGCGAGATCAGAGCCATGGTGGGGGGCCGCGACTACTTCGCTCCCCGCTCCGTGGACCGGTACAGCAAGGTCAACCTGGCCACCGGTGGATCCACCGGGCGACAGGCAGGCTCGGCGTACAAGGTCTACGCATTGGTGGCCGCGCTGGAGCACGGGATCCCACTGACGAAGACGTACCCGGGCTCTTCGATCGTGCTGGACGAACCGCCGTGCGGCTCACCGGAGTACCCGTGGAACGTGGAGAACTACGAGGGTTCGAGCTATGGAAGTCTCACGATGGAGCAGGCCACGATCTCCAGCGTCAATGTGATCTACGCCCAGATCATCCGGGACGTGGGGCCGGAGACGGTGAACGAGACGGCCCGCCGGATGGGGATCCGAAGCGAGCTCCGACCGTACTGCTCCTCGGTCCTGGGGACCAACGAGGTCAACACCCTGGAGATGGCGTCGGCGATCGGCACGCTGTCCACCAACGGGGTCCGGCACCCCCCGTACGCCGTCGATCGCATCGAGGACGCCCAGGGCGAAGTGCTGTTCGAGGCCAGACCTCGGGAGCGCGAGGTCGTCAATCCCGCGGTGGCCTGGACCGCCACCCAGGTCCTGGAGAAGGTGATCACGTCCGGCACGGGAACGGCGGCCAACATCGGCCGGCCGGCGGCGGGCAAGACCGGCACCGCGCAGCAGTGGCGGGACGCGTGGTTCTACGGGTTCGTCCCCCAGCTCACCGCCGCGGTGTGGGTGGGCTATCCGCAGGGCCAGATCTCGATGGTCTACCCGCGGACCCGGCTCTCCCGGGTCTTCGGCGGGTCCTATCCCGCTGAGATCTGGCACGCCTTCATGGCGGCGGTGACCCCGCGGATGCCGGTCCGGGACTTCCAGCCGCCGGCCGAGGATTTCGTCACGGTGGCCATCGACATCACCCAGGGGTGCGTGGCCACGGACTCCACGCCCTCGGAGTTCGTTCGGGAGATCCAGTTCGTGCCCGGCGACGAGCCCACGGAGACCTGTGACGAGTCAGCCTACGTTCCCAGCGGCGTCCCCTCGGTGGTGGGGGTCTCCAGCACCGTGGCCTTCGACCTCCTCGAGGAGGAGGGGTTCACCGTCTCCCAGTCGACGGAGGCGAGTGACTCCTATTCGACGGGCACGGTGATCGACCAGTACCCGGACCCGGGGACCGAGCTGGAGCCGGGCAGCACGGTCACCATCGTGGTGGCCGGCTGACCCTAGCGGGCGGGCGGGAGGCGAACCGACTCCCGCGTTCGACGAAACGCCATGGCCGGTTGACGGCGTCGGACATCCCGATCCGCTTCGTCACCGCAACGTCTTCCGCCGGCTCCCCCGCCGCCAGCCACAGGCCGTCCCTGCCAGAGAGAGAGCGGCCATCCTCGGCCAGAGTGATGCCCATGGCCTGGCACAGCCTCCCGGGGCCGGCGCACAGCAGCCGGAGGTCGTGGAGCCTCCGCCGCCCGGCCATGGCCTGCATCCCGTGGAGCGGCTCGACGGCCCGGACCAGCACGGCCGAGGGGCTCAGGCACACCACGTTGAAGCAATGATGGATCCCGTGCGAGATGTACACGTACGCTCGTGCGGGTGGGCCGAACATCGACGCGTTTCTCCGCCGCAGGCCCCGATAGGCGTGGCTGCCCGGGTCGTCTCGCCCGTACGCTTCCGCCTCCACGATCCGCCCCACCATGCGAACCCCGCCGAGCTCTCGAACAAGGAGACGCCCGATGAGGTCCCGGGCCACCTCCAGGGATTCGCGCTCGTAGAACTGCCGCGGCAAGGGGCGGAGATTCAACCGCTTCCGTCCCGTGCCGGGGGGTCCGCTCGCCTTCTCGCCGGAGGCCCCAGCACTCAGGGCGAGCTACCCCCCCGGACCCCCCTGCGCCCTTTCTTGAGGAAGCGCTTGAGCTTGGTCAGGGGGTAGGTGGTGATCACCTCGGCCTTGGTCACCCATCCCCGCTGGGCCTGCGTCACCCCGAACCGGACGTTCGGGAGATGCACCGGCGAATGCGAGTCGGTGTCGATGGCGAACTTCACCTCGTGCTCTTTGGCCCACAGGATGTGCTCGTCGTTCAGGTCGAGGCGGTCGGGGAAGGAGTTGATCTCCAGCGCGGTCCCGGTCCGAGCCGCGGCCCGGAACACCTCCTCCAGGTCGTACTCGATCGGCGGGCGCCGGCCGATCATCCGAGCCGTGGGGTGTCCGATGATGTTGACGTACGGGTTCTCCATCGCTCGCACGATCCGCTTGGTCATGTCGTCCTTGCCCATGTTGAAGTGGGAGTGGACGGAGGCGACGCACACGTCGAAGCCGGCGAGGAACTCGTCGTCCCAGTCCACCGAGCCGTCGGGCTGGATGTTCAGCTCGGTCCCGTGCAGGAGCACGAGGTCGCCCTCCTTCTCCAATTCCTTCAGCCGTTCTCGCTGGGCCAGGATCTTGTCCTTGGTCATCCGCTGCATGTACAGGAGCTCCGCGTGGTCGGTGACCGCGTAATAGTCGAGGTCCCGCTGCCGGGCCGCGGCCACCATCTCCTCCAGCGGCGCCAGCCCGTCCGTAAGGTCGGTGTGGGTGTGCAGGTCGCCCCTGATGTCCTTCTCCTGGACCAGCACCGGCAGCTCGCCGGCCCGGGCCGCCTCGATCTCGCCCCGATCCTCCCGCAGGGTCGGTGGGATCCACGGGAGGTCCAGGCGCTCGTACACCTCTTCCTCGGTCTCGGCCACGATCAGCCTGCCGGACTTGGCCCTGAACAGCCCGTACTCGGACAGCTTGAGGCCCTTCCGCACGGCGATCTCCCGGGTCCGGATGTTGTGGGCCTTCGACCCGGTGAAGTACTGGAGCGCGGCCCCCCACACCGACGGCTCCACCACCCGCAGGTCGACCTGGAGTCCCTTGGTGGTGAGGATCGACGACTTGGTCTCGCCCCGAGCCAGCACCCGCTCCACGTAGGACATCGAGGTGAACGCGTCCATCACCGGCACCGGCGTCTCCGAGGCCACCAGGAGGTCGATGTCCCCGATCGTCTCCCCCATCCGGCGGAGGGAGCCCGCGTAGTCGGCCCGGCGGACCTCGCGGACCGTCCTGAGCTCGCCGAGGATCTCCTCCGCCAGGTCCAGGGCCATCCCCAGCTGGACCCGATCGCCGGAGCGTTGCATGAGCTGGATCCCCCGGATGAGGTTCTCCTCCGTCTTGGGCCCGAACCCGGGAACGCCTCGCAGCTTTCCTTCGTGGAGAGCGTCGAGGAGCTCCTCCAACGAGGCCACCTTCAGCTCCTCGTACAGCTTGAGGGCCTTCTTCGGACCCAGGGTGGGGATGGACATCAGCGCCCGCACCCCTTCGGGGATCTCGGCACGAAGGTCCTCGAGCGACTCGATGGTTCCGGTGTCCAAGTACTCGCGGATCTTGACCGCGATCGACTTTCCCACGTTGGGGATCCGGTTCAGGGTCTTGTCGTCGAGCCCCGACAGGTCGGCGTGATAGCCGCCCACCGAGCGAGCGGCCTTCTCGTAGGCCCGGGCCTTGTGGGGGTCTCCTCCCGAGATCGAGATGAGGTCCGAGTACTCCTGGAGGAGCTCGGCGACTTCGTCGTTGACCCGGGGCACGCTCAGGCCTCGCCGCGGGCCATCCGTTCCTGGGGCAGGAGGGCCGCGTACAGGAATCCGTGCACCGGGGTCGGCACGCCCGCCTCGGCCGCCAGCCGGACCACCGCTCCATTCTGGGCCTCGAGCTCCGAGGGCCGTCCTCCGAGGACGTCCCTCTGCATCGAGGGGATCTCGTCGGCCGCCAGCCCGTCGACGATGGCCATGATCCTGTCGACCAGGTCGTCGGGGAGCTCCACACCGCGAGCCCGGCCCACCGCGTAGACCTCGGCCATGGCCTGCTCCAACAGGGCCCTGGTCTGGGGAACCGATCGAACCACGCCGTACGGTGCCCTGGCCACCGAGCCCACGCCGCTTACGGCGGCGATGAACGCGAACTTCATCCACATTGCCGCCAGCACGTCGTCGTGAACAGTGGGGATGACGGCCTTGCATCGGCCCAGGACCTCGGCCAGCCGCTGAACCCGCTCGGTTCGCTCACCGTCGAGCTCACCGAAATCGACGGTCGGGGGAAACCCGGTGTGGACGACGTGCCCCGGCCCTTCGAGGTGCGCGAAGATCCGGCACAGCCCGCCCAGGACGTGTTCACCGCCCAGCTCCGCGGCCAGGACGTCCGGCGCCTCCACCCCGTTCAGCAACGGAACGATGAAGGTGGCCTCGTCGACCAGCGGCTTCATGGCCGAGGCGGCCTCCGGCAGCTGCCAGGCCTTCACCGCGACGATGATGGCCTCCACCGGCCCGACCTCGGCGGGGTCGTCGTGGGCCGCAGCGGGGGGATCAGGAAGTCACCCTCGGGGCTGTCGACCCGGAGCCCCCGCTCGCGGATGGCCGCCAGGTGCTCGCCACGAGCGATAAAGGCGACGTCCTCACCGGCCTCCGCGAGCCGGCCCCCAAAGTAGCCGCCCACCGCCCCGGTCCCGAAGACCGCGATCCGCATCAGCCCGCTACTCGGGCCCCAGGAGCCACAGGAGCAGGGCCTTCTGGGTGTGCAGGCGGTTCTCGGCCTGGTCCCAAACCACCGAGTGGGGGCCGTCGATCACGTCGTCGGTGATCTCCTCACCCCGGTGAGCGGGCAGGCAATGCATCACGATGACGTCGTCCTTGGCCCGGGCCACGGCGCCGGCATCGAGCCGGTACCCGGTGAACACCAGCACCCGTTCGGCGTGCTCGTTCTCCTGGCCCATCGAGGCCCACACGTCGGTGTACAGGACGTCGGCGTCCGCGGCCGCGGCCGCGGGGTCGTTCCCCACCTCGACGGATCCCCCGTGCACAGCGGCGATCTCCTCGGCTCGGTGCACCACTTGAGGGATGGGCTCGAACCCCTTGGGGCTGGCCACCCGGACCCGCATGCCGAGCTTGGCCCCGCCCAGGAGCAGCGAATGGGCCACGTTGTTGCCGTCGCCGAGGTACGCGATCGTCCGGCCCGCCGGTTCTCCTTTCTTCTCGATCACGGTCAGCAGGTCGGCCAGGATCTGGCAGGGGTGCTCGTAGTCGGACAGGGAGTTCACCACGGGGACCGTGGCGCCGGCGGCCAGTGCCTCCAGTCGCTCCTGTCCGAACGTTCGGAGAACCAGCGCGTCGCAGTAGCGGGACAGGACCCGGCCGGTGTCCTCGATCGTCTCCCCCCGGCCCAGCTGGAGCTCCGACGACGACAGGGCCAGGGGGTGAGCTCCCAGATGGGCCACGGCCACCTCGAAGGACACCCGGGTTCGAGTGGACGGCTTCTCGAAGATCAGGGCCACGGCACGTCCCTGGAGCCGGCTGGCGTAGTCACTCGGCGACTGCTTGACCTTGAGTGACAACTCCAGGATGTGGTGAAGCTCTTCGGGGGTGAGGTCGTCGATCGACAGGAAGTCCCGGGTCACCGGGCGAGTGTATCCCGGGCCCACGCCGGTCGCTCAGCCGGCCCGGAGCTCGGCGCCGACGTCCGCCGCCACCCGCTGGGCGATCGTGGAGAACACCCGATCCGCTTCCTCGTCGGTGAGGGTGCGGTGCAAGGCCCGAAGGTCGACGGTGAACGCCAGGCTCTTCTTGCCGTTCGGCAGCGGGTTGCCCTGGAACACGTCGAACAGCTCGACGCGATCGAGCAGGTCTCCCGCCGCATCGACCAGCGACGACCGCACCGCCCCGGCCGGGACGTCCAGATCGACCAGGAACGCCAGGTCACGGCGAACGGGGGGGTACCGGGACACCTCGCGATACGCCACGGCTCCCGAGGCCCCCGCCACCACCGAGGGAACCAGGATCTCTGCCACGGCAACCCGGCCCGAAAGATCGAAGGCCGCCACGACCTGGGGATGGAGCTCGCCTGCCTCCCCGGCGATCTCGCCGTCGAGGACCACCAGCGCGGAGCGCCCCGGATGGTACGGAGGGCCCGCGGCCTCACCGAGATTCCATCCTTCGATCCCCATCGAGACCAACAGGTGCTCCAGAACTCCCTTGGCGTCCAGGACGTCGTGCTCTCGACGATCGCCGGGCCACTCCTCGGAGAACGGTCCGTGCAGCACCACCGCCAGCCGCTCCTCCTCGACGGGAACCGGCTCTCCGGCCACAAAGGTGGTGCCCATCTCGAACAGACGAACCGAGGCCCGGCGGTTGCCCACGTTCCGCCGCGCCGCGCGAAGGAGTCCGGGGAGAAGACTGGTGCGCAGGTAGGCGTCCTCCTCGGACATGGGGTTGGCCATCCGCACCGCTTGGGCTCGGCGATCCGCGAACAGCCGAGCATCCACGTCCGGAGCGAAGCTCGTGGACCGGACCTCGAAGAGACCCGCTCCCCCCAGGAGGTCCCGGACACGGCGCCGGAGGCGCTGCTCAGGAGTCAGCCCCCCCGCCTGGCGCACGCCCGGGAGGGATGAGGGGATCCGGTGGTAGCCGGTGACCCGGCCCACCTCCTCGATAAGATCCTCCTCCAGCTCCAGGTCCACCCGGTACGAGGGCACCTCCACGATCACCCGCTCCTGCTCTTCGGTGGCGGGCAGGCGAAGCCGGCCCAGCGCCTCCCGCACGTCGGCCGCCGAAAGATCCGTCCCCAGCACCATCGCCGCTCGCGCCGGTCGGACGGACACCGTGCGACGGGGCGGAGGTGCCCCCTCGTCGACGGCTCCTGCCAGCACCTCGCCCCCCGACCACGCGGCGATGAGCGCGGCGGTCCTGGCCGCGGCGGGGGCCGCCGCCTCCGGATCCGCGCCTCGCTCGAACCTGATGGAGGCCTCCGTGCGCAGACCCAGACGGCGGGCGGTCCGCAGGATCCGAACGGGGTTGAAGTTCGCGCTCTCCAACAGGACCTCCGTGGTGTCCTCCCCCACCTCGCTCTCACCCCCACCCATCACCCCCGCGATCGCCACCGGCCGCTCGACGTCGCAGATAAGGAGGTCCTCGTTGGTCAGGGTTCGCTCGATGCCGTCCAGGGTTGTGAGCCGGTCCTCCCCTTCCGCAGCCCGGACCACGACCCCGGGGCCGGCCAGACGACGGAGGTCGAACGGATGAAGGGGCTGCCCCAGCTCGAGCATCACGTAGTTCGTGGCATCGACCACGTTCTGCAGCGGCCGCATGCCCGCAGCAGCCAGCCGAACCTGCGCGATCAGCGGCGAGGGGCCGACCCGCACGCCACGGATGACCCGAGCCAGGTACCGAGGGCACCCCTCCCGGTCGCGGACCTCGACGGTGGCCACCTGCTCGGCCCGGTCCACCGTCTCCGACACCGAGGTGTCGGGCGGTAGGAGGTCCTGTCCCGTGGCGGCGGCCAGCTCCCGAGCCACCCCCAGCACGCTGAGGAGATCGGGACGGTTGGGGTTGATCTCCAGATCGAGCACGGCATCGTTGAGCTCCAGGGCTTCCTTCAGGTCGGCGCCCGGCGCCAGGTCCTCGGGCAACACCAGGATCGCCGAGTGGTCGGCGGAGATCCCCAGCTCCTTGGGCGAGCAGAGCATGCCGTCAGAGGCCACACCCCTGATCTCCCGCCGCTCGAGCTTCTCCTCCATCCCCGGGAGCGTTGCTCCGGGCGGGGCGTACGGAACCAGGTCCCCGGATCGCATGTTCCTCACCCCCACCACCACCTCGCGCTGGCCCTGCTCGTCGTCGACCTCGGCCACGCAAAGACGGTCGGCCCCGGGATGGTCTCGGACCTCCAGGACCCGGGCCACCCGGACCCCCGAGAGGTCCTCCCATGGACGGAGCAGCCGGTCGAGCTCCACACCCTGAGCGGTGAGCACATCGGCGATCTCTTCCGCCGACAGGCGGACCGGGCACAGCTCACGCAGCCAGGCGAGCGGAACGCGCACCTACGCGCTCCTGACGAACTGCGACAGCACCCGGACGTCCCCGTCGAACAAGAGCCGGATGTCCGGGATCCCGTGGCGGATCGCGGCGATCCGTTCGATCCCCATCCCCGCGGCGAAACCCGTGTGTTGCTCGGGGTCCACGCCGCCGGCCACCAGAACCCTGGGATGGACCATCCCCGCCCCCATGATCTCGATCCACCCATTGCCACACACCCGGCAGCCCACTCCGCCACACACGAAGCACGACACGTCCACCTCGGCCCCCGGCTCCACGAACGGGAAGTAGCCGGGGCGGAGGCGCACCCGTTGCTCCGGACCGAACATCGCCCGGGCGAACTGCTCCAGGGTGCCCTTCATGTCTGCCAGCGACAGTTCGCGGTCCACGGCCAGGATCTCCACCTGGTGGAACACCGGGGTGTGGGTGGGGTCGGGCACGTCGTGCCGGAAGCACCGCCCCGGGCTCACCACGTAGATCGGGGGTTCCTGGGTCTGCATCGTCCGGATCTGCACCGGCGAGGTCTGCGTGCGAAGCACCAGGTCGTCTCGGCCCGGGACGTCCGGGTACAGGGTGTCCTGGAGGGTGCGGGCGGGGTGATCGGGGGGGATGTTCAGGGCCTGGAAGTTGTACCAGTCGGTCTCCATCTCCGGCCCCTCGCTGACCCGGTACCCCAGGTTGGCGAACACGTCCACGATCCGCCACTCGGTCTGGGTGATGAGATGCAGCGCGCCCGGTGGCGATCGGCGTCCGGGAAGGGTCATGTCCACCCGGTCGGTCTCGGCCAGGGACCGTCCCGCTTCCCATTCCAGGGCCTCTCGGCGTTCGCTGACCGCGGCCCGCAGTGCCTCGAACGTCTCGTTGACCGCCCGCCCCACCGCCCGCCGCTCCTCCTCGGGAAGGCCTCGGAGCGAGCGCTGCACCTGGGCGATGGGAGCCTTCCGGCCCAGGACCCGGATCTCGGCCTCGCGGAGGGCGTCGGCGTCTTCCGCCTCACGGACCAGCCTCAGGCCCTCCGCTCGCGCATCCTCCAGCATCTGGAGGGCCGCCGCCGCGTCCATGGACGGCTAGTGTACGGGAGCCGGGCACATGCGCACGCTGTCCTTCACCATCGACGTCCGTATCCCGCGTCCACCCGACGTGGTGTGGCCGTACCTCGTCGATTGGGAACGACTGGGTCGATGGATGCGCGAGGCGGGCGACTTCGGGGTGGTCACCGCGGCGCGCGAGGGCGTCGGGGTGGAGGCGGAGGCCACCGTTCGCATCGCCGGCATCACTACCCGTGATCGCATCCGGGTGACTCGGTGGGAGCCGCCGGCGGTTCTCGGACTGACTCACCTCGGCTGGGTGAAGGGCACCGGTTACATGGAGCTCTCTCCCACCGAGGAAGGATCCCACCTGTTCTGGCGCGAGGAGCTGGCGCCGCCGTGGGGAATGCTGGGGTGGCTGGGGATGCGGATCATGGGGCCGCTCATCCGGCGGACCTTCCGCCGGGACCTGGAGTTGCTCAGGACGTTGGTGGAACGAGAGACCTGAGCGCCTCGGGAACCTCGGGGAGCCGCAGCCGGAACCGGATCTCCTCGCCTCCCTGGACATCCAGGCTGCCCCCCAGCGCCTCGACCAGACGGCGGGCGACGTGGAGCCCGACCTTGATGCCGGGGGCGCCCGGCCCGGCGAACATGGACTCGACCTCGCCGGGGTCCGGTCCTCCTCCCTTCCGGCCCACCTCGATCACCACCGACCCCGGTTCCTCCCGGGCCTCGATCTCGATGGGCCCCTCCCGCCCCCACCACATGGCGCCCTCGCAGAGCACCAGGAGGAGGGTCTGGAGACGCTCCCGGTCGACGGCAACCTGGGCCTGGCCGGCGACCTTGACGTCCGGGTACTCCCGCGACCGGTCGAAGATGGCGGCCACCCACCGCAGGGAGTCCGCCACCTGGTACGGGCCGGCCACCCGTTGGAGCCCTCCCCCCTCCAGACGGGCCGCCTCGACCACCAGCGAGACCATGGCGGCCACCCGCTCCACGTCGAGGAGCATCCCCCCGACCAGATGACGCCGCTCCGCGTCCTCGAACCGCCCCCATTGATCGACGAGCGTCGCCGCGAAGCCCTTCAGCGCGGTGAGCGGCAGGCGAAGGTCGTGCACCGCCGCGGAGATCAGCGCGGGCAGGTACCCCGCGCCCCCGGCGTTCCGCTGCCGAGCCGCCTCGAAGAGCAGAAGCGCGGCCGCGGCCGCCAGGTTCAGGGACTCCGCCCCGCCCTGGATCGGCACCCGGACCGCGCCGTCGGCCAGGTCCCGGATCTCCGGGGGGAGCCCCCAGGCCTCGTTGCCGAACAGGATCGCGGTGGGCGGGCTGAGATCGAGGTCGTACATGCTGGCCTCCGCCTCGGGAGCGGCGGCCAGGACCCGGAATCCCCGGTCGCGGAGGGCCTCGACGGCGGTCTCCGGGTCGGCCTCGCGCACCACCGGGAGGTGAAACAGAGAGCCGGCGGACGCCCTGACGGTCTTGGCGTTGTACACGTCCACGGACGACTCGGTGAACACCACCGCCGAGGCCCCGACGGCGTCCGCCGATCGAAGGACCGCCCCGGCATTGCCGGGATCGCGCACCGAGCAGAGCACCGGAACCGTGCCTCCGGCCGGGAGCCGGTCGAGCGGCGCGTCGACGAACCGGGCGACGGCCACCAGCCCCTGGGGGGTGACCGCGGAGGTCAGGCGGGCCATCACCGCCTCGGACACCGCGGTGACCGGGACCCCCGCCCGCTCCACCGCCGCAACGACCTCGGGAACGCGCCCCCCGGAGCCCGGGACGTGGAACACCGCCTCCACCGCGCCCGCCTCGAGGGCCTCCCCGGTGGCCTGGGCACCTTCGACCAGGAACCTGCCGGCCTGTTCCCGCAGGCCTCGCTTCTTCAGCTTGGCGGCCTCGGCCACCGCAGGATTCTTGGTGCTCGTGATCACCGTCAGGACTCAGCCCTCGACGGTGGGGTCAGGCCCCGTTCCCCTTCCGGGCCACCTCGACCAGGCCGGCGAACCCCTTGGGGTCCGAGACCGCCAAGTCTGCCAGCACCTTCCGGTCGAGATCGACCTCCGCGGCCTTGAGGCCGCTGATGAACGAGGAATAGGACATGCCGTGCTGTCGCGCGGCTGCGCCGATCCGGGTGATCCACAGCCGTCGGAAGTCGCGCTTGCGGGTCCTACGGTCACGATAGGCGTATCGGCCCGAATGGAGGAGCTGCTCGCGGGCCAGCCGGACTCTTCGGGACCGGGCCCCGTAGTACCCCTTGGCCCGGTCGAGGACCGCGCGGCGCCGCTTCCGCCCGTGGACCCCTCGCTTGATCCTGGGCACCGCTCAGCGCCTCCCCAGCAGTCGAAGCACCGCTCCGCGCTCCGCCCCGACCTCGCCGGACCGGGCCAGACGCCGCTTGCGGCTGCTGCGCTTCTTCTGGAGGTTGTGGTTGAGGTTGGCCCGCCGGTGGACGACCTTGCCGGTCCGGGTCACCCGGAATCGCTTGGCCGCACCTCGATGGGTCTTCGCCTTCATGTTCACTCCTTGGCTTGCGGTTCTTCCGGCTGCGCCTGTGGCCGCTGTTCCCGCGACTCCCGGGCCGGCCGCCCCCGGGGGGCGGGCTTCCTGGTCGGCGCGAGGACCATGACCATGTTCCGCCCGTCGAGCTTCGACGGCTGATCGACGGTGGCCAGCCCGTCGAGGTCCTCGACGAGCCTGTCGAGGATACGCTGTCCAAGCTCCGTGTGGGCCATCTCCCTACCTCTGAACATGATCGTCACCTTGACCCGAGCACCCGCGTTGAGGAACCGCTCCACGTGGCCCTTCTTCGTCTCGTAGTCGTGGCGGTCGATCTTGGGCCGGAACTTGATCTCCTTGACCTCGATCCGAGCCTGCTTCTTCCGCGCTTCCTTCTGACGCAGGGCCCGCTCGTATTTGTACTTGCCGTAGTCCATGATCCGGCACACCGGCGGGTTGGCCTGGGGGGCCACCTCCACGAGGTCCAGGTCCGAGGCCCGGGCCCTGTCGAGGGCCTCCTGGGCCGTGACGATCCCGATCTGAGCGCCGTCCGCTCCCACCAGCCGGACCTGGGGCGCACGGATGCGTTCGTTTATGCGCGGTTCAAGGGAGACTCGGCATCACCTCCGGGGAAGGTGGGACCTTCACCTGCAGACCGGGTGGGGACGAACCATGTAGGCCGAGTATAGGCGCAGGTCGCCAGCCCTGTCGATACACCCCCGGAAGGACGGGGGGTTCGGGGGGGTAGCTCGCCAGGATGACGTCCGAGTTGTGCATCACCCGGCGAGCGGACCCCCTGATTAAGACAAGGAGCCCCGGGGCTCCTGATGTCAATCGCCTGGCTCGCCCTACTGGACCGGACGAACGTTGGCGGCCTGCTGGCCCTTCGGTCCTTCGACGATCTCGAACTCGACCTCTTGGCCTTCGGTGAGGGTTTTGTATCCGTCACCCTCGATCGCCGAGAAGTGCACGAAGACGTCGTCCCCATCGGGACGCTCGATGAACCCGTACCCCTTCTCGTTGCTGAACCACTTAACGGTTCCCCGCGCCAACCGACTTCCCTCCTACTCCCGGCGGTCCATCCGCCTTCTTTCCACAACCGGCGGACGATCCGCCGAACTCACAGCCCGTGAGCCTAGCACAGGGAATCGGGCCCGTAACAGCCAGCCCGCCGGATGGCCGACGCCCCCGTCGAACACCCGACTGGACACGTATTCGCTGCAGCAGAGAATGAGTGCCCGGACACGAGGGACCACCGTCCGGCTCGCTGTCTCCCCCCGACGGCTTGGAGGGAGCGTTATGCCGGAGAAGCTGATCGACGCATGGCGATCACCCCGGGGGGTCTGGCGCCTGGGCGCCGCGTCCGTGGTCATCCTCCTCCTGGGCGCCGGAGCGTGGCTGGTGGCCATGACCCACGATCCCTCGACCCCCCTCATGAACGTGATGGTCGTCCCCATCCTGGTCGCCGCACTGTTCTTCCAGACACCCGGCGGGATGGTCGCCGGCGCGGTGGCCGGCCTCCTGGTGATAGCAATGTTCCTCGACCCGGCCGGCCCTCCGGTCTTCGACTGGCTCTTGCGAGGCGGCTTCTTCATCCTGGTCGGGGGCCTCGCCGGGCACGTCCAACGGCTCCTCGATCTGCGACTCAGCCAGGGCCGGGAGCTCGTGGAGCGACTGAGCGCCGTACACGCCCGGGCGTTGAGCACGTTCGCCACCACTGTGGACCTTCGCGACGGCCCCACCGGAGGGCACTCGGCCCGGGTGGCCCACAACGCCTATGCGGTGGCCGTGGCGCTGGAGCTGGACGGGGAAACCGCTCAGGCCGTGTACTGGAGCGGCCTGCTCCACGACCTTGGCAAGATCGCCATCCCGGAGCGGATCATGCAGAAGCCGGGCCGCCTCACGGCGGCGGAGATGGAAGTCATGAGACGGCACGCGAACATCGGGGCCGACCTGTTGCTGTCGGTCTCTGCCGACCTCGAACAGATCGCCGACGCCGTGCGGTCACATCACGAGCGGTGGGATGGGTCGGGGTATCCGCGGGGCCTGGCCGGCGAGGCCATCCCCTTCACCGGACGGATCCTCTCGGTCGTGGATGTGTTCGAGGCCCTCACCTGTGAGCGTCCCTACCGGCGAGCCTGCGAGCCGCAGGAGGTGCTGGCCCTGCTACGGCGGGAGGCCGGGATTCGCTTCGACCCGCGGCTGGTGGCCCTGTTCGAGGACCTGTACTGGCAGGGGGCGCTGTACACGGCTCTCGGCGCGGACCCGCTCATCGTCGAGGGCGGCGCCACCCATCCGCACGCCGGGCGTCGGCTGGGGGCGCTCCCGGGCCCGACCCTGATGGCCCCTCGCTACCAGCTGGGCTCCAGCGGCCGGCCGTAGTCGTCCTGCAGCCGGAACGTATCGTCCTCCGTGGTGTACCCCTGGGCGATCTCCAGGACCCGGCCCCGGCGCGAGCCGGTGTTGCTGATCCGGTGGGGCTCCTCGGCGGGCACCACGAACTCCTGGCCCGGCTCGGCGTCGACGACACGGTTTCCGATCTGCACCGTGAGGCCGGGGTCCAGCACCACCCACATCTCATCCCGGAGCTGGTGGTAGTGCTCGCTGGTGGTCTGGTTCGGCTGGATCGTGATGACCCGGACCGACGACGGCTGGTTCAGGGCGTACGTGGTGACCTTTCCCCACGGCTTCTCCACGATCATCGTTACCCCTCCTGTTTGGGCAGCGACTCCAGGAGCGCTGCCATCTCCATGGCCGCCGTGGCGGCCTCCCAGCCCTTGTTCCCGTGTGCGCCACCGGCCCGGTCGATCGCCTGGTCCAGGGTCTCGGTGGTGAGGACCCCAAAGATGCACGGGACGCCGGTCTCCAGCCCGACCCGCTGAACGCCTCTGGCGCACTCACCGGCAACGAAATCGAAGTGCGGGGTCTGGCCGCGGATGACCGCTCCCAGACACACCACGGCATCGAACTGTCCCGAACGGGCCAGGCGCAACGCGACCAACGGGAGCTCGAACGCACCGGGCGCCCACGCGACCTCTAGGTCCTCGTCGTCGGCCCCGTGACGGCGGAACGCGGACAGCGCCCCGTCCAAGAGGCGTGTGGTCACCATTTCGTTGAATCGGGACACGGCCACCGCAAAGCGGCGGGTGCGGGCTTCCGGCGTTCCCTCGTGGGTCCTCAACCGTCCTCTTCCTCCATCTTCGAGAGCAGGTGACCAAGCTTCTCACGCTTGGCCTTCAGGTAGTCGAGGTTGTGAGACGTGGGGGTGGTCTCCAGGGGCACGCGTTCGACGATCGACAGCCCGTGCCCTTCCAGGCCCGCGCGCTTCGCCGGGTTGTTCGTCAGCAGACGCATCGTCCGCACCCCCAGGTCGTACAGGACCTGGGCTCCGATCCCGTACTCGCGAGGGTCGGGCGGGAACCCCAGCTCGACGTTGGCTTCGACGGTGTCACGCCCATCTTCCTGGAGCCGGTAGGCCAGCAGCTTGTGGGTGATCCCGATCGCCCGGCCCTCGTGGCCTCTGATGTACAGCACCACCCCGCGGCCCTCGGCCGCGATCTTGCCCAGGGCGTCCTCGAGCTGGGTGCCGCAGTCGCATCGGAGCGAATGGAACACATCGCCGGTCAGGCATTCCGAGTGGACCCGGACCAGGACCTTCCGTCCGTCGCCGATCTCGCCCATCACCATGGCCACGTGGATCCGTCCGTCCACCGTGGACTCGTAGGCGTGGGCCCGGAACGTGCCGGAGGTCGTGGGGATCCTGGCCTCCGCCACCTTCCTCACCAGACGCTCACGACGGCGGCGGTACTCGATGAGACCGGCGATCGAGATGATCCTCAGGTCGTGCTCCCGGGCGAACCGAACCAGGTCCGGGAGCCGGGCCATGGTGCCATCGTCGTTGACGATCTCGCACAGGACCCCGGCCGGGTACAGGCCGGCCAGCCGGGCCAGGTCGACCGCGGCCTCCGTGTGCCCGGCGCGCTTCAGCACACCACCCTCTCGGTACCGGAGCGGGAAGATGTGGCCCGGACGGACCAGGTCCGGGGGCCGGGTCGAGGGATCGATCATGGCCCGGATGGTGGCCGCTCGGTCCCCCGCCGAGATCCCCGTGGTGGTCCCGGCCAGTACGTCGACCGACACGGTGAACGCGGTCCGCTGGGAATCGGTGCTGTCCGCCACCATCAGGGGGACCTGGAGCTCGTCCAGGCGCTCGCCCACCACCGGCATGCACACCACGCCGCTGGTGTGCCGGACCATGAACGCCACCGCCTCCGGGGTCACCTTCTCTGCGGCGATGATCAGATCGCCCTCGTTCTCCCGCTCGGCGTCGTCGACCACGATCACCATGCGGCCCCGGTGGATGTCGTCGATGGCCTCCTCGACCGGGGCGAACACCTCGTCCTTGGTCACCGCTCTGGCGTCCAGGCCCTCGCTCATCGGCCGTTCCCCACGAGCCGCTCGACGTACTTCGCCAGCACGTCGACCTCCAGGTTCACCAGGTCGCCCGGTTCCCGGTCGCCCAGCGTGGTGGCGGCCAGGGTGTGCGGGACCAGCGCGACCTCGAACGAGCCGTCGGAGGCCCCGGCTACCGTCAGGCTCACGCCGTCGACCGCCACCGACCCCTTCTCCACCACGTACCGGGCCACGCCTTCCGGAACCCGGATCCGCATCCGGATCCCGTCTCCTTCCGAAGCTGCCGTCTCCACCGTCCCCACGCCGTCAACATGGCCCTGCACCAGGTGCCCGCCAAGGCGGGTGGCCAGAGTCACGGGGCGCTCCAGGTTCACCGGGGCGCCGGCTCGCAGCTCTCCCAGAGCCGTCCGGGCCAGGGTCTCCTGGGCCACGTCGAAGGCCAGCACCTCCCCCTCACGCGACGCGACGGTGAGACAGACGCCGTTCACCGAGATGGAGTCACCGGCCCTCGCATCGTCCGCCACCTTCGGACCGAGTACCTCGAGCTTGGTCCCTGCCGATCCCACTGCCACGGCTCGACCTCGCTCTTCAACGATCCCGGTGAACACGGCACACCACCTTCAGGTCCTCACCGATGCGCGCCGACTCCACGATCTCCGCCCGCAGGGCGTCGGCGATGCTGGCCACGCCGTCTCCCATCAACGCGCTGGGGGCATCCCGCCCTCCGATCAGCACCGGGGCCACGAACAGCACGAGCTGGTCGACCACACCACGGCGCAGGGCGTCCCAGGCCAGATCCGGGCCACCCTCCAGGAGCACCGACTGGATGTCACGCTTCCCCAGCTCGGCCAGGAGCGCCTCCAGAGGCAGGCGCCCGCGTCCCTCGTCGTCCAGGACCAGCACCTCCGCCCCCGCCCGGCTCCACTCCGCCCGGCGTTCCGATGACGCCGATTCCGTGGTGGCTACCAGCGTGGGGGCCCGGCCGTCCGTGAACACCGCTCGGTCGAAGGGAACCGACCCCCGTCCGTCAACCACCACCCGGAGCACCGGCGGGCCCTGGTACGTGGGTTCGCGAACCGTGAGGGCGGGGTCGTCGCGGATCACGGTCCCCGCGCCGACCACCACGGCGTCGGCGGCCGCTCGCATCCGATGAACCTCCGCCCGGGCGTCCTCACCGGAGATCCACCGGGAGGACCCGTCGCCAGCCGCCACCTTGCCGTCCAGGGACATGGCCAGCTTCAGGGTTACCAGCGGCACGCCGGTGCGGACGTGGGTCAGGAAGGCGGCGTTCTGCCCCGCGGCTTCTTCGGCCAACAGGCCGATCTCCACCTCCACCCCCTGGCGACGGAGGACGTCGAACCCCTGTCCATCCACCAGTGGGTTGGGATCGCTCATGGCCGCAACCACCCGGGACACTCCCGCCTCGGCAACCCGAGGGGCGCACGGGGGCGTCCGGCCGTGGTGGGCGCAGGGCTCGAGGGTCACGAACATGGTGGCGCCCCGGGCCCGATCTCCCGCGGTCTCCAGGGCCCGAACCTCCGCGTGGGGACGGCCGGGTCCCTGGTGCCATCCCTCACCCACGACGTCGTCGCCCTGAACCAGGACCGCACCGACCAGCGGGTTCGGGGAAACCAGCCCGATCCCCCTGGCCGCCAGGCCGAGCGCCCTGCGCATGTAGCCGTCGTCCACCCAACACCTCTCCCAGGGGGCGGGGACGCGCGGGGGACGAACGCGCTGAGGGCGTCCGTCGCCTCGCCTTCTCCCATCCGGACTGTCACCGTCGGTCCCGGAATCGCACCGGGTCGGCCCCCTGTTCGGGGGTTCGCGGACTGTCACCGCCGGTGGGGAATTTCACCCCGCCCCGAAGACGAGTCTCTCCTTGAGTATAGGCCAGCCCGGAGCGGGGCCAGGCTACGGACCGGCGGCCGTGAGGGTGCCGCCCTCGGCCTCGTCGGCCCGCCGGTCGATCACGTACGAGGAGCCCGCGGATCGCTTGGCGAACTCCTTCAGCTCGGTTGCCACCGTCACCGCCTCGCCCTGGTGGGTGAACGCCCGGCGGTCGGTGGTGGCCACCCCGATGGAGACCGACAGGAGGGGGAACTGCTCTACCCGGCCCTGCCGGTTCTCCACCTCGATGTAGCCGCGGGCCCGGTCCTGTGGATCGTACAGCGAGGGAATCTCCCGGCCGCATCGATCGATGATCGCCGCGCACAGCTCCTCCGCCTTCTCCACCGGGCTGATCAGGACGAAGTCGTCCCCGCCCAGGTGGCCGACGAAGATCTCCGCCCCGACGTCCAGCGCTGTGTCCTGGATCGCTCGCGACGTGGTGCGCAGTGCCTCGTCGCCGCGGAGGAACCCGTAGTGGTCGTTGTAAGCCTTGAAGTTATCGAGGTCACAGTACAGAAGGGCGAAGGTCTCGCCGCTCTGGACCCTCCGCTGGAGTTCGTCCTCGATCCGAGCGTTGCCCGGCAGGCCGGTGAGCGGCGAGACGGCCCGCATCTCCCGAGCCCGGCGGAGGGTTCCTTTCACCCGGGCCACCAGCTCCACGGGGTCGAACGGCTTCACGACGTAGTCGTCGGCTCCGGACGTGATCCCCAGGACCTTGTCGGAGGTCAGCGCTTTGGCCGTCAGCATGATGATGGAGATGTTGGCCGTGCGAGGGTCCCCGCGCAGCCGGTCCACCACCTGGAAACCGTCCATCCGGGGCATCATCACGTCGACCAGCACCAGGTCCGGCCGGATCTCGTCGGCGCGCTCCAGAGCCTCGACGCCGTCGGAGGCCACATGGACCTCGAACCCGTGCGTTCGCAGGTTCACCTCGATGAACCGCGCGATGTCCGGGTCGTCGTCGACGACCAGGACCACGTCTCCCACCTTCATGCTCCTTTCGCCACCTCGGCCAGCCGCCGGGCGGCCTCGGCCGGATCGGGGGCTCTGAACACCGAGGACGCCGCGGCCAGCACGGTGGCACCTGCGGCGATGCACCGGCGGCCGGAAGCTTCGTCGATGCCGCCGTCCACCTCGATGTCCACGGCCAGGCCCCGCCGGTCGATCTCCGCCCGCAGGGACTCGATCTTGCGGAGGCTGGACTCCTGGAACGGCTGCCCCGCCCATCCGGTCTTCGCCAGGGTCATCACGATCACGTTGTCCAGGGACTCGAGGTGGGGAAACACCGCTCGCTCCGAGGTCTCAGGGTTCACCGCGATCCCCGCCCTCATCCCCAGTGCCCTGGCCCGGGCGATCACGGCCTGGGGCTCGGGAGCGGCCTCGGTGTGGAACGTCACCATGTCGGCCCCGGCCGAGGCCAGGTCCTCGAAGAGGCCATCGGGCCTCTCCACCATCAGGTGGGCATGAAGGGGCAATCCGGTCACCGGGCGCAGCGATTCCACCACCACAGGCCCGATCGAGAGCGGCGGAACGAAGTGGGCATCCATCATGTCCACATGGATGGTGTCGGCATACGGTTCGACCGCCTTGACCTGTTCGCCGAGGCGGGCGAAATCGGCGGCGAGGATGGAGGCGGCGACCCTGGCGGAGCCCATTCCACCCGATTGTAGATGAGGCCCTCAGGATGAAGCCCGGAACCGGGCCACGAACATGGCGTCGGTCCCGTGGCGGTGGGGCCACAGCCGGGCCCGGCTGACCTTCGTGCCATCTGGTCCGGGAAAGGGGTTGGGCTTCAGGAACGGCGCCTTGCTCACCAGGGCGTCGCAGGCCGCGTCGGTCTCGGCCCGCGGAAAGGTGCACACGGAGTAGACCAGGATGCCGCCCGGCCGTAGAAGCCCGGCGGCGCCCGCGGCGATGGCCACCTGGAGCCGGGCCAGCCGGGACAGGTCCCGGCGCTGGGGCCGCCACAGCAGCTCGGGGCGCCGGCGGGCCGCCCCGATCCCCGAGCACGGAGCATCCACCAGGATCCTGTCGAAGCCGCGGCGTAGCGCGGGAGCGCGGGCGTCCTGCGCCATCACCAGGACCCGAACCCCCAGGCGCCGGGCGGCCTCACGTACCATCCGGGCTCGTCCGATCGACACATCCGCGGCCACCACGCCCCCCGACCGGCAGGCGATGTCGGCGGCCTTGCCGCCCGGCCCGGCGCACGCATCCAGAATCCGCTCCTCCCGCCGCGGATCGAGCAGGTCGACCACCCACGCGGAGGCCTCGTCCTGGATGGCGAACCATCCCTCGGCGAAGCCCGGCAGCCGAGCGGGGTCCCCTCCCGCCAGGCGAAGGGCGTTCGGATGGAATCGACCTCGCTCGACGGCGAGCCCGGCCTCGCGGAAGGTGCCCTCGACGCGCTCGTGGCGGGCGCGGCACGGGTTGACCCGAAGGCTCAGGCCTCCGGGGGAGGCCAGCGCGGCGGCGGCCTCCTCGGCCTCGTCGCCCACTAGTCGTCGAAGCTCGGCGATCATCCACGCCGACACACCGGTCCGCAGCGCGAGGTCCCGGTCCGACTTCCCTTCCGGCGGAGCGGGAGGATCGGCGGCCAGACGCCGGAGGACCGCGTTCACCAGCCCTCGCTCCCCCGGAGCCACCACGGCCACGGTCTCACCGACCGCGGCGTGAGGAGGAACCCGGGTGAACAACAGCTGGTAGGCGCCCACACGCAGGGCGGCACGGGCGGTGGGGGGCGCGTCGAGCAGCGGGCGTCGGAGGAGCGGAGCCAGCCCCGCGTCGATGGTCGGCAGGCGTCGAAGGGTCCCGTAGGCCAGCTCCGTGGCCAGGGCCCGGTCTCGATCGGAGAGCTCGGAGCGAGCCAGGAGGCCCGGGATCACCCGGTTGGAGAACGCTTCCTCATCGGTGACCCGGCGGACCGCCTCCACCGCCAGGCCTCGGGGGTGCGACGGGCTAGCCGCCGAAGGGCTCACCGACCTCCGGCCGTTGTCCGCGGGCCCAGTCCTCTCCGGCCATCGGGGGCCGACCCTCGGGAACCACCGTCTCGAGGGCCACCGAGCCGGAACCGGCGGCGACCACCAGCCGATGCTTCGAGACCTCCACCACGGTCCCGGCCGTTCCGGAGAGGCCGGGCTCCCCCGGCACCACCCGGAGGATCTTCAGGCCCCGTCCGCGGAACGTGGTTCGCGCGCCGGGATCGGGGGCCAGGGCCCGAACCCGGCGGCGGACCGCCTCGGCATCCTCGGACCAAACGATCCACTCTTCCTCCGGCCGAAGCTTGGGTGCCATGGTGGCTTGGTGGTGGTCCTGGGGCTGCTCCTCGAGGTTCCCTTCTGCCAGCCGGTTGAGCGTCTCCACCAGGACACGGCCGCCCAACGAGGCCAGGCGAGCGCCCAGCGACCCCGCGTCGTCCTCGTCCCGCACCGCTTCGGGAACCTGAAGGAGAACGGGTCCGGTGTCCATGCCCTCGTCCATCCGGATGGTGGTCACCCCCGTGGTCGCGTAGCCCTCCAGGATGGCCCGGCGCACCGGATCGGCTCCCCGGAGCGCCGGGAGCAGGGAGAAGTGGACGTTGACCGGAGCCACCGTCGGGACGTCGAGCACGTCGCCGGGGAGGATCTCCCCGTAGGCCACCACCACCAGCACGTCGGGGGCAGCCTGCCGGACGGCCTCGAGGCCGGCCCCCTGCTTGACCGTGGCGATCTCCAGGAGGGGCAGACCGGCCTCTCGGGCGGCAGTGGCCACCGCCGTGGCCCGAGGGGCACCGCCGCGGCCGGCCGGGCGGGGGTCCCGGGTGATCACCAAAGCAACGTCGTGGGTCGATCCCGCCACCGCCTCGAGTGACGGCACCGACCAGAGGTCGTTGCCCAGGAAGACCACCCGCATGTGGGGTTAGAGAGCTCGGGAGGGGTCGTGCGCGAGTGGGGTCAGGCCCAGGGCTTGATCCCGGAGCTCGGCCAGGGCCTGGCGGCGATGTTCCTCGTCGAGACGGTCGATGAACAGCACGCCTTCGAGATGGTCTACCTCGTGCTGGAGGACCCTGGCCAGGAGCTCCTCGGCCTCGATGGTCACCTCCCGGCCGTCGAGGTCGAACCCCCGGACCCCCACGCGCTCGTGGCGTTGCACCGGATAGTAGATGCCGGGGAGCGACAGGCACCCTTCCTCGGCGATCTGCTCCCCCCACTCGTCGTACAGGATCGGGTTGGCCAACGTTCGGGCCCCCGCGTCGTCGCCGATGTCGAACACGATGAGCCGGATCGGACGGCCCACCTGCGGTGCGGCCAGCCCCACGCCCGGAGCCTCGTGCATGGTCCGAATCATGTCTTCGGCCAGCGTTCGGAGGGCCGGGTCGAAGTCCTCGACCGGCCGCGCGGGATCCCTGAGCACCGGGTCGCCGAATGTCCTGATCGTCAGGGTCACAGGTGCGGTTCCGCCTCCACCCTGGTCACCGTCCCCTCCTGAGCCAGCGCCACCAGGCGCTCTCGGAGCCGGGGGACGGACTGGGGCCGTACCGTGACCAAGGATACCGTCTCCCCTTCCGCCGACGAGGTGAGGAGGTTCACCGGCCGCAGCGCGGCCAGCTCCTCCGGGAGCGTGGGGCCGCCGGCGATCCGGAACACCGGGAACCCCGGCGGAAAGCCCGCGTCCCGGCGGCGGCGCCGCTCGGCCCGGTGGAAGTGCCAGGGATCCCAGCGCACCAGGGCCTGGATCGCGGGATCGCCGGGCTCGCCGGTGTGGGCCAGGACCCGTCCGGGGTCGGCCCGGGACCCGGCCCACGCCGCGGCCTCCATCCACGTGGCCAGGGCCTGCTCCGCGGCCCCCAGCCCGGCACGGCGGCGGGCTCGGTCGGGATCGAGGATCCCCACCAGCGGGACGCGGAGGGGCCCGAAGTCCTTGACCGCGGCGGCGGTGCCGACCATCACCCGGCCGGTCCTCGGAGGCCGGGCATGCTCTCCGGTCTCCACCCGCTCCACGGGGAGACCACTTACCCGGCCGGCCCACTCGGCCAGTCGTTCGGTTCCGCCCCGTTCGACCCCGAACCGGGTGGACCCGCAGTTCCCACAGGAGGCCGTGGCGCCGCACACCGTGCAGGCGGGGACCCCGGCCTTGACCGCCACCGGTCCGGAGCAGGTGGTGCACCGGACCGGCTCCCCGCAGCTCCGACACACCCTGACGACCCCGAACCCCTGCCGGGACAGCATCAGAAAGGCACCGCCGGATCCCCGCAGCACCCCTGCCAGCCGCGTGGACCGATCTTCGGGCCCCGGTCGGGCGGTCTCCACCAGCGGGGCCGACGTCCGCTCCAGGGAACGATCGGCCCGGACCAGGGTGGCCGACCCCTCGTCAGTCATGGCGGCGGCCTCGCCGCTGGGGACCAGACCGGCCACCACGCCCACCGCTCCCTCGATCCGGGCCCGGGCCAGGGCCACGTCCCGGACGTGGTGGTACGGGGCCCGCTCCTCGCGGTGCCCGGGATGGGCGTCCCGGCTCACCCACACCAGGCCCACCCGGGGCACCGGAGCGAACACCGCCGGACGGGTTCCCACCACCACCCGGTACCGTCCATCCAGGGCGTCCAGCCAGGCCCGGTACCGCTCCCGCCGATCTCCACCCACCAGCACCAGGCACGAGGGTCCGAATGCCTCGACCACCGCCCCCGCGGTGGCGGGCAGCGGGACGGCCTCGGGCACCACGACCACGGCGCTCCGGCCCCCGGCCACGCAGGCCGCCACCGCCTCCAGGCACGCCGAGGCCTCCTCGTCCGGGAGGGGCCGGACCACGAACGCACCATCACCGCGGCGGCAGGCCTCCAGGAGCTCGTCACCGTGTCCATACCGCGACAGCACTGGTGGCGGCCGGACGACGGGAGTGGGCCCGGCCGGCGGCGTGGCGACCTCCTCCTCGGAGGCCACTCTGGGCGGATGGGCGCGGCCGACGGCCACCGCCAGCGGGGTCACGTACCGCTCCGCGATCCACCGGTACAGCCGTAGGGCGTTGTGGTCGAACAACGGGCGCGCCGAGAGGACCCGTCGAACCGGCAGGACTCGGCCGGGGACGTCCTCGGTGGGACCCAGCACCCACCCCCGTACGGTGCGGCCGTGGAACGGAGCCGAGACCAGCAGCCCGGTGCCGGGGGCGCGATCGGGTGGGAGCAGATAGGTGAACGGCCGGTCCAGCTCGAGTCGGGGAACCTCGATGGCGACCGCGACCGGGACGCCGCTCAGCTCAGGGCGCGCCGGAGATCGTCCGCTCGGTCGGTCTCCTCCCAGGGGAACCCCTTGCGCCCGAAGTGGCCGTAGCAGGCGGTCTCACGGTAGATCGGCCGACGCAGCTCGAGCGCCTCGATGATCGCCGCCGGCCGGAAGTCGAACGCCTCCAGCAAAGTGGCCTCGAGCCTCTCCGGAGCCACCTCCGAGGTGCCGAACGTGTCGACCACGAACGACACAGGGTGCGCGGTTCCGATCGCGTACGCCACCTGGATCTGGAGCCGATCCGCGAGCCCGGCAGCCACCGCGTTCTTGGCCACATAGCGACCCATGTAGGCGGCGGAGCGGTCGACCTTGGTGGGGTCCTTTCCGGAGAAGCACCCACCCCCGTGCGGCGCCATGCCCCCATAGGAGTCGACCATGATCTTCCGGCCGGTGAGGCCGGTGTCGGCCTTGGGCCCACCGGTGATGAACATGCCGGTCGGATTGACGATCACCCGAAGATCCTTCGCGTCGAGATTGAACTCCTTGATCACCGGCTCGATGACCTCCTGCTCGATGTCCGGCGTCAGCAGGGTGTCCCGGTCCACTTCGTCGCGATGCTGCGCGGAGATCAGGATGGTGTGGACGCGTACGGGACGGCCGTCCTCGTACTCGATCGTGGCCTGGCTCTTGCCGTCAGGCCGGAGGTAGGGCACCACGCCCGCCTTGCGCACGTCGGCCAGTCGCTTGGCCAGCGCGTGGGCGATGGCGATCGGCGCCGGCATGAGGTCCTCGGTCTCCCGGCAGGCGAAGCCGAACATCATTCCCTGGTCCCCGGCGCCGATGGTGTCCAGCTTGTCGTGGGAGCCCTCCTCACGCTCCTCCAACGCGTGGTCGACACCCTGGGAGATGTCGGAGGACTGCTCCTGGATCGCCGTCAGCACTCCGCAGGTGTCGCCGTCGATCCCGAACGTGGCGTCCGTGTAGCCGATGTCGGTGATCGTCCGACGGACCACCGCCGGAACGTCCACGTAGGTCTCGGTGGTGATCTCCCCCGCCACGATCACCAGCCCGGTGGTCACCAAGGTCTCGCAGGCCACCCGGCCGTTGGGATCGTCGGCCATGATCGCGTCGAGCACGGCGTCCGAGATCTGGTCGGCGAGCTTGTCGGGGTGCCCTTCGGTGACGGACTCGGAGGTGAACAGGTGGCGTCGGGCCATGTCCGCCGGAGTATACGGAAGGGGGGTGAATGGTCACAATGAGTCGATTAGCGAACCGGCGGCACCGCGAGCCGACCGCCCTCACATCCCCGGATACGGGATCCCCGAGGACCGGAAGGGGATCCTTCCGTGGAGCCACGCCGTCGAGCGGCTGGAAGGCTCCCAGAACTACTGGGTGGCCACCACCGATCCCGACGGTCAACCGCACACCGTGGCCGTGTGGGGAGTGTGGGTGGAAGGAGCGTTGTCTTTCGGCGGCGGCCCCGAGACCAGGTGGTCCCGCAACCTGGCCCGGAACCCCACCGTGGCGGTGCACCTCGAGAGCGGGGAGGACGTGGTGATCCTGGAGGGCACCGTCGATCGGGTCACGGATCCGAGCGATCCCCGGATGGCCCGGATCGACGACGCCTACGAGGCCAAGTACGAGATGCGCCACGGGCCTCCCATCTGGATCCTCCGGCCCCGGGTGGCGTTCGGCTGGAACCCGTTCGGGAAGACCGCCACGCGGTGGCGGTTCGCGGATCCGGGGCGCGGTTAGGGTCGCGCCGGCAGCAGCGCGGCCACGCGGTCGCAGATCACCGCGGCCAGGCCGGGCTTGGTCCATCCCCGGAGCGGTACGTCGTCACCGTCCGCGGCCAGGATCATGGCCCGGTTGGTGTCCGCGTCGAAGCCGGTTCCCGGCGCGCCGACCTGGTTGACCACGATGAGGTCGAGGTGCTTCTCCCGGAGCTTCTGCCGCCCGGCGGCTTCCAGGTCCTCGGTCTCGGCGGCGAATCCCACCAGGACCCGGTCGCCCTTGCCCTCCCCCAGCTCCCGCAGGATGTCGGGGGTGGGCTCGAGGTGGACGTCCGGCACTCCCGTCTCCTTCTTGATCTTGCCGCGGACCTCTTCCTTGGGCCGGAAGTCGGACACCGCCGCGGCCTTGACCACCGCGTCGGCCTGGTCGATCGACCCCAGGACGGCGTCGCGCATCTGCTCGGCGGTCTCCACTCGTTCGACGCGCACCCCGGCCGGGTCGGGAAGATGTGTGGGCCCGGTCACCAGGGTCACCGCGGCCCCGCGCCGGGCGGCCTCCCCGGCCACCGCGAACCCCATCTTTCCGCTGGACCGGTTGCCCACGAACCGGACCGCGTCGATGGGCTCATGGGTGGGGCCGGCCGTAACCAGGATCCCGCGCCCGGCCAGCTCGCCGGCTCCGGCCAGCGCCGTCTCCACCGCCGCGGCGATGTCCTCGGGCTCGCTCATCCGACCCATGCCCTCGTCGCCGGCAGCCAGCGGACCTTCGACCGGACCGACGATCACCGCTCCCCGGCTTCGAAGGATCTCCAGGTTTGCCTGGGTGGCCGGGTGGTCGTGCATCCCCCGGTGCATGGCCGGGGCCACCACCAGCGGGCCCCGGAACTCCAGGAGCGTCGAGGTGAGGAGATCGTCCGCCAGGCCGAGCGCCAGCCGGGCCACCACGTTCGCGGTGGCCGGGGCCACCACGGCGACGTCCGCTTCACCAGCCAGGCGGACGTGGAGCACATCCTCGGCCCGTTCGAACACGTCCCGGTGGACCGGACGGCCGGTGAGCGCGGCGAAGGTGTCCGGCCCCACGAACCTGGTGGCCGCGGGGGTCATGACCACCTGAACCTCGGCGCCCCCCTCCCTCAGCAGCCGGGCCACGGTGGCGGCCTTGTATGCGGCGATGCCACCGGTGACCCCGAGCAGCACACGCCGGCCCGCCAGGGGGCTGGGCATGGCTACGGGGTGGTGGGGGGTTCGGGGCGCTCGAAGGTGACCTTGTCCTCGGCGATCTCCTCGAGCGCGATGGAGAGCGGCTTGTTCCGCAGCCCGCCGGTCTCCACCAGCGGCGGGATGAACTCGCCGCGGCCTTCACCGAGCTGGTTGTAGTACGAGTTGATCTCCCGGGCTCGTTTGGCCGCCAAGATCACCAACGTGTACTTGGAGTCGACACGCTCCAGCATGGTGTCGATGTTGGGTTCGATCACGTGGATTCCCCTTCCTGACCTGCACCGATGATACCAAGAACTTCGGCCACCGCGGCGCCGACCTCGTCATTGACCACCTCGTGGTCGAACCCGCCCGCTTCGGCGATCTCCCGCCGGGCCTCGGCCAGGCGCCGCTCCAGGTCGGGCCCCTCCTCCGTCCCTCGAGCCCGGAGCCGCCTGGCCAGCTCCTCTTCGGACGGGGGTCGCAGGAACACCAGCACGGCATCGCCCACCCGCCGGCGAACGGACCCGGCCCCCTGGACGTCCACCTCCAGCAGCACGTCCCGGCCATCGGCCAGGGCCGCCTCCACCTCAGCCGCGGGGGTGCCGGAGCGGTGGCCGCCGTACAGCTGGGCCCACTCCAGAAAGCCGCCTGCCTGGATCATCGCGTCGAACTCCGCATCTGAGACGAATCGGTAATGGACGCCGTCCACTTCGCCGGGACGCGGCTCACGCGTGGTGTAGGACACCGAGAACACCAGGTCCGGCCGGGCCTCGAGGAGCCGGCGGACCACGGTCCCCTTCCCCACCCCCGAGGGACCGGAGATCACGAACAGGCGGCCCCGTGGCGGCAACTACTGGAGCTACTTCCCTGAGAACTCGCGGAGGAGGGCTTCCTTCTGCTTGGCGCCCAGTCCGCGGACCCGGCGGCTGGCCGAGATGTCCAGGCGCTCCATCAGCTTGCGAGCCCGTACCTTCCCGACACCCGGCAACGACTCGAGCACGGCGGAGACCTTCATCTTCCCCACGATCACGTCGCCACGCATCTGCAGAACGTCCTGGAGCGCCGTCTGGCCGTTCTTCAGCTTCTCCTTGAGCTGCGCGCGCTTCTTGCGAGCCTCGGCGGCCTTGGCCAGCGCTTCGCGTCGTTGCTCATCGGTCAGGGTGGGAAGCGGCATTGTTCCTCCTGGAATGTGGTCGGGGTCCGCGGGATTCTACCGCAGCGTGTTTCCCCCAAGCAAAGCCGCCCTGGTGTGAATTGAACCGTGCGTCCTGCGGTTTTTCAGCCCGCCTGGCGCGAGCCGGGAGTCTCCACGGGCAGTCCTCGGCGGCACAGCGGACACTCCTGGGGCTCGAACGACGGTGCTTCGACCCGGCTCAGCGCCCGCAAGGGGAACGCCATGGCGGTGCTCGATCGATCGACGAGGGCGGCAACCCCCAGCGGGTGGGCACCCGAGCTTGCCACCAGGGCGTGCACCTCGGCCGCAGAGCCCCCCGTGGTCACCACGTCCTCGACCACCAGGGCCCGTTCCCCTTCCACCAGCCGGAACCCCCGGCGGAGGGCCATGCGGTCCTCCCGGCGTTCCGCGTAGACGAACCGAGCCCCGGCGGCCAGAGCCACGGCGAAGCCGAGCGGGATCGCTCCCACAGCGGGGCTGACCACCACGTCCACCTCCGGGTACCAGGAGGCGATCTGGTTCCCCAGCCGGATGGTGATGCCCGGATCCTCGAACACCCGGGCCTTTTCCACGTACGTCTCGGAGTGCCGCCTGGACGACAGCAGGAAGTGCCCCCGCCGAAGGGCTCCCTGCGACCGGAGGATCTCCAGGACCGCCTCCTGGTCCAGGGTCTCCGGGCTCACCGCAGGCCCCTGAGGATGGACTCGGCGGCGGCGCCGGGATCCGGAGCCTCGGTGATCGGACGGCCGATCACCAGATAGTCGGCACCGGCCTCCAGGGCCTCCCCCGGCGTGAGGACCCGGGCGTGGTCGTTCCCATCCTGCCCCACGGGACGGATCCCCGGGACCACCAGGAGGGTCCCCCGGCCCAGGGCCTCGCGAACCACCTTGACGTCCTCACCGGAGACCACGGCACCGCGGGCCCCGGCACTGACGGCTTCGAAGGCCAGCGAGGCCGGCGAGGCGCCGGCCGCCTCGGCCAGGCTGGAGAGCACAGTCACCGCGATGACCGCGGGCGGCGGCGCCTGGGCCTCCCCCGCTCCTTCGGCGGTCCCCTCGACCGCCGCCGCGACCATCTCCGGCCCTCCCAGGGCGTGCACGGTGAGCATCGAGGCCCCCAGGCGCCCGGCGCCCCGGGCGGCCCGCCGGACGGTGGTGGGGATGTCGTGGAGCTTGAGGTCCAGGAACACCGGGAGGTGGCCCCGGAGCCTGCTCACGGCGTCCGGCCCCACGGCAGTGAACAGCTCCAGCCCGACCTTGATCATCCCCACCCGTCCCACCAGCCGGCGGGCCAGGTCCTCGGCGCCGTCGACGTCCGGCAGGTCGGCGGCGACGATCAGGGGGTTGGGAACCGGTGGATTCACCCTCCGCGATACACCGGCTCCGCGGGAAGCTCGGGGGCCACCACCTGGCCTCGGAGGTCTCCCGGGGCGCTGAGCCCTCGCTCCCCCAGGTACGAGGCGATGCCCTCGGCGATCTCGATCGTGGCGTGCGGGTTGAAGTAGTTGGCCGTCCCCACGGCCACGGCCCACGCACCGGCCAGCAGGAACTCGATGACGTCTTCCGCCGTCCTGGCCCCGCCCGACCCGATGATGGGGACCTCGGGCAGCGCCCGGGCCACCTGGTACACGGTCCGGACGGCCACGGGCCGGATGGCCGGTCCCGACAGCCCTCCGGTCACGGCTCCCAGCTTCGGCCTGAACGTCTCCACGTCGATGGCCATCCCAGGCAGCGTGTTGATGAGCGTCAGGCCGTGGGCCCCGGCGCGAACACAGGCCCGGGCCACCTCCACCACGTCGGTGACGTCGGCGGTGAGCTTGGCGAACACCGGCGTGCCGGTCATCCGGGTGATCCCGTTGATGACCTCCGCCGAGGCCTGGGCGTCGCGGGCGAACATCCCCCCCTCGCGGTTGAAGTTGGGGCTCGACAGGTTGGCCTCGAGGGCCACCACCCCCTCCATCCGGGCGGCATGCACCGCCACGTCGGCGAACTCCTGGACGGTCTTGCCGGCGATCGACACGATCACCGGAACGCCAACCCTGGCGATGAACGGACCACCCTTCCTGACGAACTCCTCGACGCCGGGATTCTGGATCCCGATGGCGTTCAGCATCCCGGCGGGCGTCTCCACCATCCGTGGAGTGGGCAGGCCCCTGACCGGCCGGGGGGTCACGCTCTTGGTGACGATGCCGCCCACCCTTCGGATGTCGATGACCTGCGCGAGCTCCTGGCCCGATCCGAAGCACCCCGAGGCCCCGAGGACCGGGGTGGGCAGCCGGAGGCCGTTCAGGTCGACGCCCAGGTTCACCGGGGACGCCACGCCTCCGCCTTCGCCACGCCCACTTCGTCCAGGTCGAACCCCTGCGGCGGGGTCTGCACCGGAGCGCTCCTGGCCCCCAGCCACTTCTCCCACCACACCCTGGCGCCGCTGAACACCGGCCCGTCCACGCAGGCTCGAAGGTTGTCCCATCCCTTGCCGTCGCGCCGGATCACCGGCACCACACAGGTCCAGCAGATCCCCAGTCCGCAGGCCATCAGCTCCTCCAGGGCCACCTGGGTGGGGACGCTCTGCTCGTTGCAGTACTCGGCCACCGCGCGCAGCATCGGGTTGGGACCACACGCGTACACAACCTGGCTCTGGCACCTGGTAAGCATCGCCGGAAGCTCGTCCGTGACGGTTCCCTGAGTCCCCATAGTCCCGTCCTCGGTGGTGACAGTCACCGAGACCGACTGCCGTTTGGCCTCAACGGGCTTGAACACCCGGTCGCTGGTCCGGGCCCCGATGATCATGTCCACCCGCTTGCCGCGCGTCCGAAGCTCCTCGGCCAGGAAGTACAGGGGCGCGGCGCCGTAGCCTCCACCCACCAGGAGGCAGTTGTCCGCTCCTCTCGGGTAGGGGAACGGCCGTCCCAGCGGGCCGAGCACGTCCAGGAAGTCGTGGGACTCGACTTCCGTGAGCCATTCGGTCCCCGGGCCCACCGGAGTGAAGGCGATCTCCAGGGTCCCGGCCCAGCCCCCCTTCCGGGAGGCCTGATGGATGGAGAACGGACGCCGGAGCATGAACTCCCGGCGTTCCGGCATGCCAACCTGGACGAATTGCCCCGGCCGGGCGTCGTCGGAGATATCCGGGGCGACCAGCGTGATCGAGTGGTACACGCCCCAGCTCTTGACCGAGAGCACCTCGCACTTCCGACGGATCACGTGGCCTCCATCCGGCGAGGCGCCCCTTCCCCCGCAACCCCCGCATGGTACTCCTGGAGGCTGCGAGGCTCCTCCCCGTCCTGGAGCGTGGCCTCGATCCCCTGCACCACGGCGAACGCCCCGGGCAGGGTGGTCACACAGGGGACCCCGGCAACGGCCGCCGCGGTCCGGATATGGGAGCCGTCCGTTCGGGGGGCCCGACCGAACGGGGTGTTGATCACCAGGTCCACCCGGCCGTCCTTGATCAGGTCGGCGACGTTGGGATGGCCCTCGGAGACCTTGGCCACCGGCGTGACGTCGATCCCGGCCCGGCGCAGGAGCCCGGCGGTCCCTCGGGTGGCCAGGATCCTGAAGCCCAGGTCCGCCAGCCTCTTCACCGGAAACACCACGGCCCGCTTGTCCCGGTTGGCCACGGAGACGAACACCGACCCCTTCTTGGGAAGCCCGGCCCCCGTGGACGCCTGAGCCCGGGCCAGGGCCACTCCGAGGTCGGATGCCACGCCCATGACCTCGCCGGTCGAGCGCATCTCGGGGCCGAGGACCGTGTCGACGCCCGGGAACCGTCCGAACGGGAGCACCGCGGCCTTCACGGACACGTGGCGGAGGTGACGATAGTGGTGTGGATCCGCGGGGATGAGGCCTTCTTCCCGGAGGCGGACGAGGGGCTCCCCCACCAGGACCCGGGCGGCCACCTTGGCCAGGGGGACGCCGGTGGCCTTGGACACGAACGGAACGGTCCGAGAAGCCCGCGGGTTGGCCTCCAGGACCCACAGTCGCTCGTCCTTGACGGCCAGCTGCACGTTCAGCAGGCCGCGGACCTCCGGGGCCTCGGCGATCACCCGGGTGAGCCGCTCCGCCTCATCCAGCTCGTCGTCGGACAGGGTGACCGGGGGGATCGTGCACGAGGAGTCGCCTGAATGAACCCCGGCCTCCTCGATGTGCTCCATCACCGCCGCCACGAAGACCTCCTCGCCGTCGGAGACGGCATCGACGTCGACCTCGATGGCTCCCTCCAGGAAGCGGTCCACCAGTACGGGATGCTGGGGGCCGGCCGCGGTGGCCTGGTTCAGGTACCGTTCCAGCTCCTCGTCCGTGTACACGATCTCCATGGCCCGTCCACCCAGGACGAAGGACGGCCGGACCACAACCGGGTAGCCGATCCGGGCGGCTACGGCCTTGGCCTCCTCCGCGGACGCGGCTTCTCCATGTGGCGGATGCAGGGCCCCGAGCCTTCGGAGGAGGGCCCCGAACTTCCCGCGGTCCTCGGCCAGGTCGATGGCGGCCGGCGACGTGCCCAGGATCCGGAACCCCTCGTTCTCCAGCTCTTCGGCCAGGGCCAGGGGCGTCTGGCCCCCGAGCTGGACGATGACCCCTTCCGGCTCCTCCGCCTCGCACACCGCCACCACATCCTCCGCGCTGACCGGCTCGAAGTACAGGCGATCGCTGGTGTCGTAGTCGGTGGACACGGTCTCCGGGTTGCTGTTCACCATCACGGTCTCGTACCCCGCGTCCCGGAGCGCGAAGGCCGCGTGCACGCACGCGTAGTCGAACTCGATCCCCTGGCCGATGCGGTTGGGCCCGGATCCCAGGATCACCACCCGGGGCCGGTCGGCCTTGGTGACTTCGGACACCGACTCGTACGTCGAGTAGTGGTACGGGGTCCGGGCCCGGAACTCACCGGCGCAGGTGTCCACGGTCTTGAACACCGGCCGGATCCCGGCCAGCCGGCGGGCCGCTCGGACCTCCCGCTCCGACGAACCAAGGATCCGGCCCAGGCGGGCGTCGGCGATCCCCAGGCGCTTGGCCCGGCGGAGCTCCTCGGGGGCCACCCGGGAGAGCCGGCGGCCGGCCAGGTCGCCTGCAGCCTCGGCCACCTCGGCGATCTGGTCCACGAACCACGGGTCGATCCGCGAGGCCGCCGCGACCTCCTCGACCGAGTGTCCCCGGGCCAGGGCCAGCTCCACCAGGCCCAGCCGGTCCTGGGTCGGCTCCGCCACGGAAGCCAAGAGGTCCCCCCCGTGGTCAAGGCCGTCTCCTCCTTGAACGGCGACGGGGCGCTCCAGCGAGCGGAGGGCCTTGCCCAGGGCCTCCTTGAAGGTCCGCCCGACGGCCATCACCTCACCGACGGACTTCATCCTTGTCCCCAAGCGGGGGTCGGCCTGGGGGAACTTCTCGAACGCCCACCGCGGAACCTTGACCACAATGTAGTCGAGGGCTGGCTCGAAGCACGCCAGCGTCTCGCCGGTGATGTCGTTGGAGATCTCGTCGAGCCGGTACCCCACGGCCAGGAGCGCGGCGATCTTGGCGATCGGGAAGCCGGTGGCCTTGCTGGCCAGCGCCGAGGATCGCGACACCCTGGGGTTCATCTCGATCACCACGGTCCGCCCGGAGGCGGGGTCCACGGCAAACTGGATGTTCGAGCCGCCGGTCTCCACCCCCACGGCCCGGATGCACGCCAGCGCGGCGTCCCGCATGGACTGGTACTCACGGTCCGTGAGGGTCTGCTGGGGAGCCACGGTGACCGAGTCTCCGGTGTGCACACCCATGGGGTCGACGTTCTCCACGCTGCACACCACCACGGCGTTGTCGGCCCCGTCGCGCATCACCTCGAGCTCGAACTCCTTCCACCCTTCGACCGACTCCTCCACCACGACCTCGCCGATCGGGCTGGCGGCGATACCGTCGGCGGCGAACCGCCGGAGGCCGTCGGGGTCGGCGGCCAGTCCGGTTCCTCCGCCTCCCAGCACATAGGACGGCCGGACCATCACCGGGTACCCGAGGGTGCCGGCCACCTCGAGGGCCTCCTCCGCCGAGTGGGCGAAGCCGGAGCGCGGCAGCGGGAGGCCGGCCTCGAGCATCGTCCGCACGAACAGTCGCCGGTCCTCGGCCCGCCTGATGGCCTCCAGGCTGGCCCCGATGAGGCGAACGCCGTGATCCTCGAGGGCTCCGGACTCGGCCAAGGACACCGCGAGATTGAGCCCGGTCTGGCCGCCGAGCGTGGGCAGGAGGGCGTCGGGCCGCTCCCGGCCGATGACCTGCAGCAGGGACTCGGGGGTCAGGGGTTCGACGTAGGTGCGATCGGCGAACTCGGGGTCGGTCATGATCGTGGCGGGGTTCGAGTTCACCAGCACGATGCGGTACCCCTCGCGCCGGAGGGCCTTGCACGCCTGGGTCCCGGAGTAGTCGAACTCGCAGGCCTGGCCGATCACGATCGGTCCGGAGCCGATCACCAGGATCGAGTTGATGTCCCCCCGCCGCGGCACCTAACCGCCTCCACTTTCCATCAGAGCCACGAACCGGTCGAAGAGATAGGCGGAGTCGTGCGGTCCCGGGGCGGCCTCGGGGTGGTACTGGACGCAGAAGGCCGGCACGTCCAGCAGGCGCATCCCCTCGAGGGTGCCGTCGTTCAGGTTCCAGTGGGTGAGTGCCACCCCGCCCAGGTCGCCCTCCACGACGGCCGGCTCGGAGGGCGGGGTCTGGCCCAGCCCGCCGGCGCCGCGGAACGAGGAGGGGTCGACGGCGAAGCCGTGGTTGTGGCTGGTGACCTCCACGCGGCCGCTGTCGAGATCCTTCACCGGCTGGTTGGCACCGCGATGGCCGAACTTCAGCTTGTACGTGGCGGCTCCCACGGCGCGGCCCAGCATCTGGTGACCGAGGCAGATCCCGAACACCGGGACCTTGCCCAGGAGCGCCCGGGTGGTCTCCACCGCGTACCGGGTCGCCGACGGGTCGCCGGGACCGTTCGACAGGAACACGCCGTCGTACCCGCCCCCCAGGACCTCCTGGGGCGGGGTGAGCGCCGGGTACACCGTTGTGTGGCAACCGCTCCGGGCCAGGAGCCGGAGGCTGTTCCTCTTCAGGCCCCAGTCGAACGCCGCAACCCGAAACGTGCGCCCCTCGCGCGACGCCGGCGGACCAGCGACCTCGGTGGCGTCATACGGGCGGTCCGCGGAGACGGTCCGAGCCAGGTCGGCCCCGAGCATGGGGGGCTCCTCCCGGGCCCGCCCCGCCAGCGACGCCGGGTCCAGGTCCAACGTGGAGACGGCGGCCCGCATGGCACCCGCCTCTCGGATGTGCAGGGTCAGAGCCCGGGTGTCGATTCCCTCGATGCCGGGGACGCCGGCCACCCGGAGCTCCTGGGCCAGCGAACGCTCGGATCGCCAGCTGCTGGGCCTTCGAGCCGCCTCTCGAACCACGAACGCCGCCACCCGAACGGCTCCCGATTCCGGGTCCTCGTCGTTCACCCCGTAGTTCCCCACGTGCGGCGAGGTCATGACCACGATCTGCCGGGCGTAGGACGGGTCGGTGAGGATCTCCTGGTATCCACTCATCCCCGTGTTGAACACGATCTCGCCGAAAGCCTCTCCTTCGGCGCCGAACGACCGGCCGTGGAAGGCCGTGCCGTCCTCCAGGGCCAGGAGGGCCTCCGTCATCCGGCGGCCTCACCGTCGCGCACCGTGAACCGGCCCCGGAGCAGGGTGTGGACCACGCGACCTTGGAGCGTGCGGCCCAGGAACGCCGAGTTCCGGCTTCGAGAGGCGAACGGCCGCTCGCCCACCGTCCATTCCGCGGTGGGATCGAACAGAACCAGGTTGGCGGGGCGGCCGGCACTCACCGGACCCCCGTGATCCTCCAGCCCCAGGATCCGCGCCGGAGCGGCGGACATCCGCTCGACCATCACGCCGAGATCCGTATCGGGGCCGAGAGCAGTGAGGGTCGCTCCCAGAGCGGTCTCCAAGCCGATCGCCCCGGGCCGGGAACGGTCGAACTCGACCTCCTTGTCTTCCTCGGTGTGGGGAGCATGGTCGGTGGCCACGGCATCCAACGTTCCGGCGACCACCGCGCGGCGCAGCGCGTCGCGATCCTCGGCGGTGCGGAACGGTGGGTTCACCCGGAGCGCGGTGTCGTAGCCCTGGAGGTCCTCGTCGCAGAACGTGAGGTGATGGGGGGTGACGTCGCCGGTGACCCTCACCCCGCCGGCACGGGCCTCGCCGAGCAGCGCGACCGAGATCCCCGCGGACACGTGGGTCAGGTGCAGGCGTCCTCCCGTCAGCCGGGTCAGCAGGAGATCGCGGGCCACGATGACGGCCTCCGCCTCGGCCGGGACCCCTCGGAGACCCAGGAGGGCGGAGTGATACCCCTCATGCATCTGCCATTCCTCCGACAGTGTGGCTTCCTGGGCGTGCTGGGAGATCACCACGTCGAACGCCTTGGCGTACTCCAGCGCCGTCCGCATCACCTGCGCGGATTGCACGCACTCGTGGTCGTCGGTGAACAGCCGGACGCCGAGGTCCGCCAACTCCCCCATCTCCACCAGGTCTTCGCCTCGCAGGCCCCTGGTGATCGCGCCTGCCGGGTGCACGTCGACCAGGCCGCCCTTCTCACCGAGGCGCTGGACCTCGAGGACCACGGCCGCGGTGTCCGCCACCGGGTCGGTGTTGGGCATGGCGCACACCGCCGTGTATCCGCCCAGGGCGGCGGCCCGGGCGCCCGTCTCCACCGTCTCGGCTTCTTCGCGGCCGGGCTCCCGGAGGTGGGTGTGAAGGTCAACGAAACCGGGGGCCAGCACCAGGCCGTCGCAATCCAGCACTTCGGCCCGCCGGGCGTCGACGTCCCCAACCGCCTCCACCTGCTCGTCGAGGATCAATACGTCGGTGGAACCGTCGTGGCCCGAGGCCGGGTCAACGAGGCGGGCCCCCTTCAGGACCACCCCCGGCATCAGCCGTCACCGCCCATCTCTCCGTCAGACCCCTGGCGAGCTCCCCCTCCGGATGTGCCCAGCATCAGGTAGAGGAGGGCCATGCGGACCGCGATGCCGTTGGTGACCTGGTCGGTGATCAGCGACTGCGGGAGGTCGGCGACCTCGGAGGCGATCTCCACGCCGCGATTCATGGGGCCCGGATGCATGATCAAGGCTCCCTCCGGCAGCGCCGCCACCCGCTCCCTGGTCAGGCCGAACAGCCTCGAGTACTCCCGTACGCTGGGGAAGTACTGCCGTCGCTGGCGCTCGCGCTGCACCCGGAGCATGTAGCACACGTTCGCCTTGGGGAGCACCGCGTCGATGTCGTGGGACACCTGAGCCCCCCACGCGGGGGCCTCCGGGGGGATCAGCGTCGGTGGCCCCACCAGGGTCACCTCCGCGCCCATCTTGGCCAGGGCGTGGGTGCCCGACCGAGCCACCCGCGAGTGGAGCACGTCGCCGACGATGGCCACCCGGAGGCCGTCGAAGGAGGGAAAGTGCTCCCGGATCGTGTACAGGTCCAGGAGGGCCTGCGTGGGGTGCTCGTGGGTGCCGTCGCCCGCGTTGATCACGCTGGCCTCCACCCACCGGGACAGGGTGTAGGGAGCCCCACTCGAGGAGTGGCGGATCACGATGGCGTCGGCGCCCATGGCCTGGAGCGTGAGCGCCGTGTCCTTCAGGCTCTCCCCCTTGGCCACCGACGAACCCGAGGTCGAGAAGTTGATGACATCGGCCGACAATCGCTTGGCGGCGATCTCGAAGGAGATCCGGGTTCGGGTGGAGTCCTCGTAGAACAGGTTCACCACCGTCCGGCCCCGCAGCGCGGGAACCTTCTTGATGACCCGGGTCCCCACCTCCCGGAACGAATCCGCGGTATCGAGGATCCGGGTGATGTCCTCGGCCGACAGCTGGGTCACGGAAAGCAGGTGCTCGTTCATCGATCCTCCCCCACCTCGACGGCATCCGCGCCATCGGTCTCGCTGGTCAGGACCCGGACGAGCTCGTCCTCCCGGGTCGGCACGTTCTTGCCCACGTAGTCCGCGCGGATCGGAAGCTCTCGGTGTCCCCGGTCGACCAGCACGGCGAGCTGCACGGCCCGAGGGCGGCCGAAGTCGATGAGCGCGTCCATCGCGGCTCGGATGGTGCGACCGGTGAACAGGACGTCGTCGACGAGGACCACGGTCATCCCGCTGACGTCGAAAGGGATGCGGGTCTCGTGGATCTCCGGGGCCTCCGCCCGGAGACCGATGTCGTCCCGGTAGAAGGTGATGTCCAGGACCCCCACGGGAACCTCCGCGCCCTCGATCCGGCCGAGCTCATCGGCCAGCCGAAGGGCCAGGTCGTCTCCCCGTTCGGCGATCCCCACCAGGACCAGCTCTCCTGCACCCTTGTTCCGTTCGAGGATCTCGTGGGCGATCCGGGTCACGGCCCGCCTGATGTCGCCGGCCTCGAGGAGCCGGGCCCGGGGCTCAAAGGGCACCCAGACCTCCCCACAGGGGACGTGGACGGCCCGCACAAAGAAGCGCTCCACGCGGTCGTGGAGCGCCCACCCTGGTCACGCGTTCCTGGTCCTCCCTTCCCGGCCTCACGGGACCGGACTTAAAGGGGAAGCTCACCAGGGAGGATACACCACGAGGTGGGTTCCGGCGTCCCCAACCCCCCGTGGGTGTACCATTGGGCCGGAAAGGAGTCCGTATGGTTGCGTTCTTCCAGAGCATCGGGGCCCCCGAGCTGATCCTCATCCTGGCGGTACTCCTGTTGCTGTTCGGTGCCCGCAAGCTCCCGGACATCGCCCGCTCCTTCGGCCGCTCGACCACCGAGTTCAAGAAGGGACTCAAGGAGGGCAAGGCCGAGGCAGACGCCGAGGAAGAGGCCGGCACCGAGTCCGGGGCCACCGAGGTCCGGGCTCCGGACCGCACCACGAACTCCCAGTAGTCCACCGCTTCCCGAAGCGGGCCCGCGTCGGTAGCAGTCGGTAGGATGGGTGCCCGCGGAGGGACAAACCTGAAGATCCCGTCGGTACGACGCCGTGTCGGCGGCGGCGGCCCGCAACGCCGCCGAACCAGAGGGTCCGCGGTGGTGCGGACACTCTCGGTCACCGTGCTCACCGCAGCCGTTCTCGGCGTGGTCCAGGGCACGGCCATGGCCTCGGAGTCCCCCTGGCCGCGGGAGACCGCTGTCCCCGCCGCCGAGGGCATGGCCGCCGCCGAGGTCTTGAAAGCCGAGCAGCGATGCCACGAGTTCCGGCACGTCCAGACCTACCGGAACTGGGGTCCGGCCCGCCACTTCGATCAGATGGTCACCGTGGACTATCGGGCCACCCGATGCACCGCGCCGGCCGAGACCGCCATCGACCTGGGCATGGATGGAACCGCCACGATCCACGTGGGCGACTCCACCTCCGGCCGGGTGCTCGGCACCCGCCCCTTCACCGTGCTGGGGACGTGGGAACAGCCGACGAACCCCCTGGGATGGCCTCCGGACTGGTGGCAATGTGGCGTCTCGTTCGCCCAGTACCGGTGGGAGATCCTCGGCGTCTACTCGTTCGAGGTGTCCGCGACCGACGGCTCGTGGTCGCTGGTGGTCGACGTGGCCGCCACGCCCGCCGGCGACGTCCAGTGGTCCTACGACGCCTGCGGCTAAAGCCCCAGGACTGACTGTTATCCGGCGCCGGCGTGCTCGCGGGCGATGCGGCCCAGCACTCCGTTGATGAACCGCCCGGAGTCCTTGGTGGACAGCACCTTGGCCGCGGCCACCGCCTCGTCGATGGCCACCGCTGCCGGGATGTCGTCCCGGTGTAACAGCTCGAAGCCCGCCACTCGGAGCAGGGTCCGGTCGACCGCCGCCATCCGAGGAACGGTCCATCCCTCGGCGTATTCACCGATCAGCCCGTCGAGCTCTCTCCGGTGCTTCTCGACCCCGCGGACCAGCTCCTGAGCGTACCGGGGGACCCGCTCCCCCACGGTCTGGCGCTCCGCCAGCACTTCGAGCGGTGACCGCCGCGACACGTCCGCCTGATACAGGATCCCCACCGCCACACGACGGGCCTCCCGGCGACGGGCCACGACTACTTCTCCCGGGTCAGGTACTCGCCGGAACGGGTGTCGACCTTGACGTTGTCCCCCTCCTCGACGAACAGGGGAACCTGGACGGTGATCCCGGTTTCCAGGGTCACCGGCTTCATGGCCCCGCTGACCCGGTCGCCCTTCACCCCAGGGTCGGCCTTGGTCACCCGGAGCACCACCGCGGCGGGCAACTCGATGCCGATCGCGGTGCCCTCGTACATGGGGACGGTGGCCATGGCTCCCTCGACCAGGTACCGGGTGGCGTCTCCGGCGATCTCTTCGGGCACTTGGAGCTGCTCGAAGCTCTGGGAGTCCATCATCACCAGCGACTCACCCTCCCGGTACAGGAATTGCATGTCCCTTCGCTCCACGATCGCCAGGCCGACCTTCTCGTCGGCCTTGAACGTCCGCTCCTGGACCGCGCCGGACTTCACGTTTCGGAGCTTGGTCCGGACCACGGCCTGGCCCTTGCCGGGCTTGTGGTGCTGGAACCCCAGGACGGTCCACAGGTGCCCGTCCAGGTTGAGGGTCATCCCGTTCTTGAGGTCGTTGGTGGAGACGCTCATGGCCCTATAGGACCTGGAGCTCCCTGGAGGCGCGTGGGAGCGTCCGGCACTCGTCCTCGGTGACCACCACCATGTCTTCGATCCGGACCCCGCCCAGGCCGGGGAGGTACACGCCGGGCTCCACGGTGACCACCGCCCCCGTGGGGAGCACATCCTCCGATCCCGCCCGAAGCGTCGGCCCCTCGTGGATCTCCAGGCCCACGCCGTGGCCCAGCGAGTGGCCGAACCGTTCGCCGTAGCCGGCCTCCTCGATCACCGCGCGAGCCGCCCGGTCCACCTCACCGCCGGCCACTCCGGGTCCCACGGCCTCGATCCCCGCTTGCTGGGCCGCCCGAACCACGTCGTGAACCTCTCGGAGCCGGGGATCGGGCTCGCCGAAGGCCACCGTCCGGGTCATGTCCGAGTGATAGCCGTCCACCACGCACCCGAAGTCCAGCTTGACCACGTCTCCCCGGGCCAGAGCCCGGTCGACGGGGCGGTGATGGGGCTCGGCGGCGCTCTCCCCGAAAGCCACGATGGAGTCGAAGGCGATCCGCTCCGCGTCCGCCTCCCGCATGGCCACCTCCAGGTCCAGCGCGGCCTGGCGCTCCGTGATTCCCTCGGTCAGCTTCGTCAGCAACCGGTCGAACGCATCGTCGGTGAGCTCCTGGGCCCCCTGGACCAGAGCGATCTCCTCGGCATCCTTGGACCACCGAAGGACCTCCACCACCTCCGTCACCGGGACCGGCTCCGGACCGTCGAGGGCCACGAGATCGCGGTAGGTCTTGAAGGTCACCCCCGAGGCCTCGAAGCCCAGACGGCCGACCCGCTCCTCGCGGCACGCTTCCCCGAGGGCCCTCGGGAATGCCCGGGGGTAGATCACCCGGCGAAGGTCGGGGACCTCCCGACGTGACTGGTCCTCATACCGGGAGTCGGTGAAGAACACTCCTCCCGACGGGGTTACCAGGAGCTGGCCGTTCGACCCGGTGAACCCGGTGAGGTACCGCACGTTGACCGGTCGGGTGACCAGCAACGCGTCAACGCCAAGGTCTCCGAACGAGAGACGCGACCGTCTGCCGGCGTGGTCCACGGTTCGCCCATGATAGCCGTGGTCCTAACCCGGGATGGCGGAAGGCGGCCCGTTAGGGCCGCCTTCCTGACACCGGCGGCCGCTCCCCCCGTTGCGACCGCCGGCGGCTTGGGCCGCGCGGGGCTACCTGGGAGCCACCTCCTCGCAGAGTGAGAACGACTGGTCCCCATAGAGGAACCGAGCGCAGTGGCGACTGATGGACACCAGCTCGAAATGTCGGGAGAACCTCTGGCCTTCACTCACGGTGAAGGTCTGGCCATCCACCTCGACCTGAGCGACGTCCTTGCTCCCTCGAGAGGAGATGCTCACCAGGGTCACCGGCCTTCCGGTCAGGGTAACGTCCTCGGTCTCACCCTCGGAGCCGGTCCCTCCGGTGGTCGTGTCCCCGGTGGTCGTGTCCCCGGTGGTGGTGTCTCCGGTGGTGGTGTCTCCGGTGGTGGTGTCTCCGGTGGTGGTGTCGTCGGTGGGAGCCTCGCCACCGCCCTCGACCTCCACCACCAGCGGGTCGAAGGGATCCCGCCCCCCGAGGAAGTCGACGGCCTGCTCGGCCTCCTCCTCCTCTTCCTGAGGTTCTGGCGGAGTGGTGACCGCGGGCGACGAGGTGTCCGGCGTGGGGGCGGCTGCCTCTTCGGGCTCCTCGTCACCCGAGGTCAGGAGGAAGAAGGCAAGAGCTGCAACGGCCAACACACCGAGGATGATCAGCATGTTTCGCTCGCGGGAACTCATCCGTCTATCACGCTCCTGGGTTGGGGGGAAGAGCGGCTTCGGTCCCGGTCGGCTCCGGGCTCGCGCCTGTGGCGGGACTGGTTCCCGGCGCAGGGGTGATCGTCTCGCCGGGCTGCGGTGCTTCGTCGCCGGCGGCCCCCGGGCCGGTGGTGAGGTCGGTCGTGTAGAACCTGGCCTCCAGGTTCACGTCGAGCTGCGAGGGGTCTTCCTCGCCGGGAGCCACCGTGATGCTCACTACCTTGGAGGCCCGCTGAAGGGTCTCCAGGCGAAACATGAACTCGCGGACCGAGAAGAACCCCCCGATCGTCTGGATCTGCGCGGGGATCTCGGAGGCAGACCGGCCGGCAGCCGGCGCGGGGGCCCCCGGCACGATCGAGAAGAAGTCGACGCCGGCCCGGTCGGCTGCATCCTGCAACAAGTTGATCAGGCCGGGCAGGTCGGCCGCGGCCGGCACGGCTTGCCGGAACTCCTTCAGCTCCCGGCGAAGCGCCGGCGCTTCCTCCGCTGAGGCCTGGAGGCGGGAAAGCTCCGTCTGCAGAACCAGCTCCTGCTCCTCCGCTTCCTGGAGCCGCTCGTTCGCCTCGTCGACGTCTTTCATCTTCGGCATGACCAGGAGGAACACCAGGGCCACCGCCAGGAGAACCGACACGGCCGCGGCGATCAGCGGAGCTCGCCTCATGGCTGCCCTCCCTGCTCGCTCTCAAGAGCCTCGGTCGAGAGGTCCACCGAGCTCTGGAACTCGACCACCTGCCGATCCCCGATCTCCGTCTTGGTCGAGGTTCCCAGCCAGGGGTTGAGGAACCCACGGACATCCTCCAACCGAGAGAGCCATAGGGCCACGTCCCGGTGCTCGAAGGCGAACCCGGTGAATTGGATCTGTCCGGCGAACGCCCCCGTGGTCACGGCCTCGCCCTCGGGAGCCGCGGCTGCCGTGGTGCCGGTCAGACCATTCAGCCAGGCCTGGGCCGGGATCACCAGCGAGACATCGCCCAGCACCCCGGACCATTGGACCCGGTCGGCCAGCAGGCCGTCCAGCAGCGTCCGGGTGGCCGCGATCTCCTGCTCGAGCTGGGCGACATCCTGGAGATCGGCGACCTGGGCCTGGAGCTCCGCGTTGGTGGCCTGTTGGGCGGTGATGTCGTCTTCGACGTCGCTCAGCCGGGAGATCTGGAGCACGTAGAAGGCGCCCAGCGCGGCTAGCACGATGAACCCGAGTGCGGAGACGGCCACGGTCCTGCGCCGGGCCCGCTGGCGCTCGAAGACTTCGGGAGGGAGGAGATTGATCCGCACGGGCTCACCCTTGAGGCAGCGCCAGTCCTAGGGAAACGGCCAGGAGGGGCTCGGCGTCCGCCAGGGCCTCCTCGTCCAGGTCCAAACGCACGTCCACCTTCGAGAACGGGTGGCCGGGGGCCACGTGTGCTTCGAACCGATCCGACAGCATCTCCATCAATCCCGGCAGCTTGGAGCCTCCACCGGTCACCAACACCCGGGACACTTCGGCCCCCGGCGTCTGGGCCCGGTAGAAGTCCAGGGACGACCGGATCTCATCGACCAGGCTCCCGACACGGCTCCGCCGGATGGCCTCCACGTTCTCTTGGGGCGGGGCTTCAGCGAGCTCCTGCCCGCGCTTCAGGGCCTCGGCGTCGTCCTCGGGCACACCGAGGGCATCGGCCATCGCCGTTGTCACGTCATGTCCCCCCGACGGCAGGATCCGGACGAACCGGGCCACGGCTCGTTCGTGGACACAGATCGTGGTGACGTCGGCGCCGACGTCCACGACGGCCTCGCCGCCGCCCTCGGCCTCCTGGAGGCCGAGGCCCCCATCCTGCCCGACCGCGCGAACCAGGGCAAACGGGGTCAGATCGATGGCCACGGGCTCCACCTTTCCTCGATCGGCGACCTCCATGAACTGGTTGACCATGTCCCGCTGGGCGGCCACGACCAGGAGGCGGACCATCCGGGCGCCTTCCTGCTCGAACTCGTCCAGCACGTCGTAGTCGAGGACTGCGTCCTCCACGGGGATGGGGATCTGCTCCTGGACCTGGAAGGGGAGGCTCTGCCGAAGCTCCTTGGCCGGCAGCGCCGGCACGCTCACCTCGCGGACCACGACCCGCTGGTTACCCACCCCCATGGTCACCTGCCGGCTCTTGAACCCGCCCCGCTGCCACAGATCCCGGATGCCTCCGGCCACGGCTTCCACGTCCTTGATCTCACCGCTCTGGATCGCTCCCCGCGGGAGCGGCACCTGGCCCGCCCGGATCAACGCGGGAGGGTCCCCTCCCACCGTCACCTCCGCGGCCCGAACGGCCGTGGATCCCAGGTCGAGACCGATCCGCCCCTTGGCCACTACTCCTGCCCCTCGATCCGCACCGACCGGTCCGACAGGTACTTGTTCACGTCCGACTCCCGGATCCGATAGTTCTTCCCTACTCGTATCGCCGCCAGCTGGCCGGACTTGATCAGCCGGTACACGGTCATGTTCGAGACCCGCATGGTGGCGGCCACCTCACCGACCGTCAGCAGCCGGTCACCGACGAAGGGGCGTCGCTTGGGCACGCTCACATCCCCCACAACCTGATCCAGCACCACATCTGCCACATCAACCTCATCTGCACCAAATGCCCCATGTTCATCTCCCTCGGTTTCGTGTGTTCATCTGTCACATCCATCACGAGGGGCGCCGAAACTAACAAGTACATCGGTTAGGGTCAAGGACCACCTTTAGCGACTTTTGTTGACCCTGTATGAACTACAGAACTGTAATTCACTCATGCCACGCAGGGTGACGAAAGGGGCGACTCGGGTGCCTATCCCAGCCCGGCCAGGGACAGATAGAGGGAAGTGATCGGCGTGGTCGCCAGTGCCGCCACCACCGCTCCCCCGGCCATGAACGGTCCGAAGGGGATCTGCTGGCGGCGGCCGTACCGGAGGAACACCATGGCCGCCAGGGCCCCCAGGCCTCCCGCCACCACCCCGGTGCCGGCCGCCACCGCAACGTAGGCCAGGCCGAGCGAGCCCAGCACCAGCCCGATCAAGGCCGCCAGCTTGACATCGCCCATCCCCATCCCCCCGGGGACCACCAGGGCCGTGGCCAGCAGGGGAACGCCGTAGAGAGCCATCCCGATGAGGGCCGAGGAGGCCTCGACCCCGGCTCGAGTCAGGTCCCCCACCACGATGGCTACCCCGAACGCCGCCATGGCCGGATACACCAGACGATTCGGCACGATCCGCCAGCGAGCGTCGATCAGGGCCACCGCCAGCATGAGGGCCAGGAATGGAGCCATCAGGGCCGCCACGAACAGGGGCTCGAACACCACCACCGCCGCGACGAACAGCCCGGCGGTGGCCAGCTCGGTGAGCGGGTAGGCCGGCGAAATCCTGCTCCCGCAGCTCCGGCACCGCCCCCGGAGCAAGAGCCAGGAGATCACCGGAAGATTGTCCCGGGCGCGAACCGCAGCTCCGCACCGCGGGCAGCGGGAGCGTGGGGCCACCACCGACTCCCGGCGCGGGACCCGGTGGACCACCACGGTCAGGAAGCTGCCGATCACCAGGCCGGCCAGAGCGGCGAGGATCATCCGGGCCGCCATCGGCCGGAGTCTAGCGGCGACGCTACCTACGCTAGGTACGCGGGCGGTTCCTCAGCCCAGTTGGCCACCTGCCAGGAGGAGGAAACCGGGTCCAGGAAGTGGGGGGGCGATTGGTATCGGAGCCGCTGATCGTAGACGTAGTCCTTCTCGTATCCGCTGTTGGGGTTCCCGCCGGCGAAGGTCCCCACGATCCCCCGGAACTTCTGGGCGATCGCCCCTCGAACGCCGAGCAGCCCCAGAGCCCCACCGAACCGGTAGTTCTGGACCCGGAACGAGTGCTGAACGGAGAGGATGGCCGCGTGGATCTGCGGATCGCGGAAGAACTGGTTCGGGGGCGGCCGCACTGCCAGGTTGACTCCGTTGGTGCAGTTCCCGTCCCCGTCCGTAGAGGTGCACCGAACCGGGTGGTAGACCTGGACATAGTTGTTGGCCACCAGGCCGAGGATGTCGTCCCCGGCCAGTCCCCCCGCATAGGTCACGTGCCACACCACCGTGATGTCGTGCTCCGCGGCGATGGTCAGCCGCCCGTTGAGAGTGCCCTCCAGGAACACGTCGCCGTCCCGGCAGCTGTAGTTGGTGATGTCGTTGGTGATCGGGTAGCCAAGGGGATGGGTGGTGCACCCCGCGTTGGGGTGCCCTGCCGGGACGTTCTGGACGTAGATGACGCCGTTCGGAGGGAGGGCCACGCCCAGCCCCGTGGAGCAGTTCCCGGAGCCGGGGAGGGTGAAGTCGCTATCCACGTCCATGGTCCCGTTGGGGTTGAGGACGATGCTGGTCGGGCCGGTGTACAGGCATCCGGTGCCACCCAGGGCCGCATCGGCCTCGGTGCGGATGGCCGTGTTGCTGGGCGGAAGGGTGAGCGGAGACACCAGCTCCGGGTCTCCCGGCCGGGCGAAGGACGGGTTGCCGCTCCCCCGCCACCGCCGCCCCGAAGGGTCGTCCCAGCTGGTGGTGACTTCGCCCATGAACCGGGGGGTCCCAGAGATCAGGATGGCGTCGTTCGAATGCACGGGCCCGTTGAGGGTGTCCCGGCTGAAGAAGTAGATGTCCGTGCAGTCGGGGTCCCGGGGAGGAACCCCGTAATAGTGCCTTTCGCAGAGGGTCTGAGCCTCGGTGGGGGTGAACTCGTCGAAGTCCGGGAACCCCGTGTTGTAGGCTGCGGGGTCCTTGGTCTCGTAGTCAGTGAAGTACAGATAGTCGAGGAAGTTCCGCTTCCGCAGCGCGACCTGGACGGTCCGGGTGGTGCCCCGGACCCGCCCGGTGGAGGTCAGGCTCACCACTCCCTCAGAGACCAGCCGCGAGGTGTCGGGGTCATAGCGGAAGTCACCCTCGTTGGCGGGACCGGGGATCGGCACCCAATCCGTGAACGCCTGGTTGCCGTCCGAGGGCGGATTGGTAGCCGAGTACAGCCAGTACGAGTCGTCCCGGTTGAGTCTCGACAGGTAGTCGTCGATACCGGCCTCCGCCGCCGCCAGGGAGGCGTTCCAGTCCTGGTCTCGCCGGGAAAGGGACCGTGAGCTGACCGCGGACTGGACGGCAACCGTCACCAGGGCCAGCGTGACGAACGTGGAGATGGCCACGATGACCATGGCCACCCCGGATTCGTCTCGTCGCATCCTGCTCAGCATGCTCATGCGCCTCCGTAGATGATGTTGGGGAGTCGCACCCGGTCGAGGACCGTGGTGGGTTCTCCGGGGGTCGACCCCGTCTGGATCTCAAGCCTGATGCCTACGGCCTCCACCCTGGGGAGGTCCGTATCCGACAGCGGGGTGGTAAGTGGAGCGCCAGTCCCGTCGTAGTAGACGAAGACGGGCCGGCCGGTGGGATTGGCCACGCCTTCACCGAGGTTTCTGACTTGGGCGGTTCCGGAATACGTCCAGAGCGGACCCGAGCCGGCGTCCGGCTCGGTGATCGACTGAACAAGGCGACCCGAGGGGTCCACGAACAGACTGATCAACCTGGGCCCTGTCGTGACGTTCAGGTTCGCGTGGAACTCCGCCGAAAAGTCCTCGGCCTCAGTGAACGCGGGCTCCGCTGACAGAGGGACGGCGGTGCGGAGGCCCTTGGCCACGTTGTTGACGATCTCCCGGGCCTCGGCCAGGTTCCGGAGGCGGCGGTCCACTCCGGTGTTCGACCGCCACGCCGACATGGTGGCCGTGAAAGTGAACGTCATCACCGTGGCGAAGATGCCCATCGCGAGAGTGAGCTCCACAATGGACATCCCGTGCTCGTCGCCCAGCCGCCTCATTGGACCTGCACCAGCACGAGGTCGGGAGACGTTTGCTCCGGATCGAGGATCTCGGTCGGCCACTGGCCTGTGGGAGTCTGCCCGGTCACCTCGTACTGCCAGTCCCCGTAGGGCAGGGCGGTCTGGAGCTGGCCGAGCGGGCCCGTGGTCCCCAGGGTCAGGAGGTTCCCCCCGCTGCACCCGTCGTCCGGTGCGTGGCGGGCCATCACGACGACCCCGGACAGCGGCAGCCCCTGGCGCTCAACGGTCACGATGGCCGTGCCCATGCGGACCGTTCCCGAGGTGGTCTGTCCCGGAGAGACGACCAGGGCTGGGTCCCGGGAGGCTCCCGGGTAGTACGCTCCCGCGCCTCCCGGCCTCTGGCCTTCGGGGTCGGCCTGCACACAATCTCCCGCCCAGACCTGATAGCCGTCGGCGTACGGAAACAACCCCCCGATGCTGCGAGGGCTGCCGGTCCCGGGGAACGACTTGGTGCCCGTGGGGAGGAGCTTGGTGTTCCCCAGAGTCACCGGCACCCCGGCGGGGATCGTCCCACCGAACTGGCCCGTCAACGCGAGATCCAGCGCGGCCTCGCGGTCGTAGTCGAACTGGATCGAGGTAGTATTGCCAACGGTCACCGAAGCTGGCTGACTGGGCGTGGGGATCCCCTGCCCGTCAACATGGGCCGGGGTGTCCAGGGCCACCGTGTAGGCCCCCGGTGGGAGGTAGGCGAAGAACGCGCACCCGTCCGTGGTGGTGGCCTGGCTGGACAGGACCGGACCGGTGATCCTCACCACGTGACCGGCGGCCGGAGCAGCATCCCGGTCGAACACCTTGACCCCGATGTGGCCGCTGGTGGAGCTGAAGGCTCCCACCGGCGGAGAGACCACGGTCTGAGACTGCACCGGCAGGGTCCCCGACATGTTCGGCCACGTCACTCCCACAGTGATCCGCATGTACGCCGGGACGGAGCCGCCGGGGCTGGTGCACGGATCGGTGGTGCCGCCCTGGATGACCCAGGCGCTCTCCCGTCGCACCGTGTAGTCGATGCCGTCCACGCTGACGTTCGACTGCACCAGGCCCAGGGGCAGGGTGGTGAAGTCCGTGCTCCGGACCACGTCCATCTCCTGACTGGCCAGGTGAGCCGCCGTGCTCCGGTGCCTGTTGTTCCGGGTGATGTTCAGGGCCGTACTGAGGGTGGTGGCCACGGCGCCGATGACAACGGCGAATACGGCCAGGGCGATCATCACCTCCACCACGGTGAAGCCGGCCTGGCCAGCACGGCGGGTCAGGGTCTTTTCGGTCGGGGTCATGAAATCTCGTCTCTCGCTGTCGTTATCGGCCAGTTACCCCACCGACCTGAGAAACGAGAGGGGCGGCCCGAAGGCCGCCCCTTCCCGCTTCTTGGTCCGATGCTAGATTCCAGGCAGGTTGTTACAAGCCGTCATGTTCGCCGGCTCGGTCGCGCCCGGACCCCGGACCGAAGACAGGCCGCCCTGATCACGCGCGCAGAACCAGTCGTTGGAGTCGCTCTGCTTCGTGAGCATGACGTCGCTGACGGTGGCGACGCGGATCCCGACCTGGGTCTTGTTGCCGGTGGCGTTGAAGTCCAGGGACGGCTCGATCCCCTCGGCCACCGTCACGGTGAAACCAACGAAGGTCTCGTTGTCCGTGTAGAAGGCCTTCGCCGCCGTCAGCCCGTTCCGCACGTCTGACTGCGCGGACCGGTTCTGGGCCCGCTCTCGCAGCCCCAGGAAGGTGGGGATGGCGATCGCGATCAGAATGGCGATGATCAGGACGACGACCATGAGTTCGATGAGCGTGAATCCTCTGTCGTCCTGGGTCGCCTCTCGGATCTTCCTCAGCATTATGTGATCACCTCCTCTCGAGGTCGCTGAAGTTCATTGCCTCCTGTATCGGTCGCCGCTACACCCGAGTTGAGCGGCGATCGGCAGAAACCACCCGCGGCAGCCGTCCCCCATAAAGGGGACGGCCGCCTAGCGGATCAGGTTGATGATGTTGAACAGGGGCATGTACAGGGAGATGACGATCAGGCCCACCGCCCCGCCGACCACGGCGATCATCACCGGCTCGATCAGCGAGGTCAGCGACTCCACGGCGGCGGTGACCTCGGCGTCGTAGAAGTCCGCGATCTTCTCCAGCATGTTGTCCAGGGCACCGGTCTCCTCGCCCACCGCCATCATCTGGACCACCATCGGCGGGAAGATCTCGTGCCGGGACAGCGGCACGGCCAGGCTCTCGCCCTCCTTGACCCCGCCCTGGATGTCCTTGATCGCCTCGGCCAGGACCGCGTTGTTCACGGACTCCGCGGTGATGTCCAGGGCCTGAAGGATGGGGACCCCCGACCGGCTGAGCACACCTAGGGTTCGGGCGAACCGGGACAGCGCGGTCTTGTGGAACAGCGGGCCGAAGATCGGGGCCTTCAGCTTGAACCGATCCATCCTCGCCCGTCCCCGTGGCGTCTTGAGCCACCGCCGGAACAGGTAGGCGGCCAGGATGGCCCCGGCCACGAGGAACACGAACAGACTTCGGAACGACTCCGAGACGGCCAGGAGGATCCGGGTGGGGAGCGGCAGCGTCCCTCCCAGGCTGCTGTACAGGTCCTCGAACGTGGGAACTACGAACAGGAGCATGGCGGCCAGGATCAGGATCACCAGCCCGAACACCACCACGGGGTAGGTCATGGCGGACTTGATCTTCTGGCGCAGGGCCACCTCTCGCTCCGCCGCGTCGGCCAGACGGAGCAGCACGGTGTCCAGGGTCCCGGACGCCTCTCCCGCCTTGCACATCGAGACGTACAGCCGGTTGAAGGACTTGGGGTGCTTGGCCATGGCGGCGGAGAGGGAGGAGCCTCGCTCCACGTCCAGGCGCATCTCCCCGACCACTTCGGCGAGCTTCGTGCTCTCCGTCTGCTCCTCGAGGATCGCCAGGGTGCGGAGCAGCGGCAGGCCGGAGTTCACCATGGTGGCGAACTGGCGGGAGAACACCGCCAGGTCCTTGATCTTGACCCGGGGCGGGATGATGTGGAACTCGCGCTTCATCCCCTGGCTCTTGGCCTTGATCTCCAGCGGGATGTAGTCGAGCTCCCGGAGCTTGGCCATGACCAGGTCGGTGCTGTCGGCTTCGATCTCCCCGGTGTGCAGGGACCCCCGGCGATCGCGGACCTTGTACGCGTACGTCTGGGCCATCGCCTACACCGCCTTCCCCAGCATCCGGTTGAGCTCCTCCGGCGAGTGGCAGCGGTCCACGGCCATCTGGTAGTCGAGCGTGCCCGCTTTCACCAGGCCGGCCAGCGACTGATCCATGGTCACCATCCCGTACTGCCCCCCGGCCTGCATGGACGAGTACACCTGGTGGATCTTGGCCTCCCGGATCAGGTTCCGAACCGCCGAGGTGGCCACCAGGACCTCCGCGGCCACGGCACGTCCCCGCCCGTCGGGCGTGGGGAGCAGCTGCTGGGTCACCACCCCCTGGAGGGTCACGGCCAGCTGCACCCGGATCTGCTGCTGCTGGAAGGGCGGGAACACGTCGATGATCCGGTCGATGGTCTGGGGGGCGTCCTGGGTGTGAAGGGTGGCAAACACCAGGTGGCCGGTCTCCGCCGCAGTCAGCGCGGTGGAGATGGTCTCCAGGTCGCGCATCTCCCCGACCAGGATCACGTCCGGGTCCTGCCGGAGGACGTGCTTCAGGGCGTCGGCGAACGACAGCGTGTCGTGGCCGACCTCTCTCTGGTTCACGATGCAGCGCTTGTGCGTGTGGAGGAACTCGATGGGATCCTCCACGGTCATGATGTGCTCGTCGCGCTCCCGGTTCACCACGTCCACCAAGGCCGCCAGCGTCGTCGACTTGCCCGAGCCGGTGGGTCCGGTCACCAGGACCATCCCCCTGCGAAGCCGGGCGAAGTCCTCGACCTGTGGCGGAAGGCCAAGGTCCTCGACGGTCTTGATCTCGAACGGGATCATCCGGAATGCAGCACCCAGGGAGTCCCGCTGGTAATAGACGTTCACCCGGAACCGCCCCTTCCCCGGCAGCGCGTAGGACAGGTCCAGCTCCAGGTTCTGCTCCAGCGATTCCCGTTGTTTCTGCGTGAGGATCGCGTACACCATCCGCTGGAGCATCTCCGGAGTGAGCTGGGGATAATCCTCCAGCGCGACCAGCGTGCCGTGCAGCCTGACCACCGGGCGCGAGCCGGACGTCACGTGCAGGTCCGAGGCTTTCCGCTCGATGACCTTCTCGAGGAGCTCCCCCACGGGGAACTCGGTCGTCTGGTCTCGTTCAGCAGTCATGCTCATCTCAGGCCACCACCCGGAAGATCTCCTCGAGAGACGTGAGCCCCGCCTGTGCCTTGATCAGCCCGTCCTGGCGGAGCGTCGCCATGCCTTGCTCGATCGCCAGCCGGCGGATGTCGTCGGAAGGCCGCCGTTCGACCGTCATAAGCTCGATCCCTTCGGTCATCGTCATCACCTCGTAGAGGCCCACTCGCCCGCGGTAGCCAGTCTTGGCGCATCGCGAGCAGCCCTCGGGCCGGTAGAGCTTCTCGACAGACTTCCAGCTGTCCTCGGGGAACCCCGACTGCTCCAGCTCCGCCTCCGTCGGCTGGTACGCCAGCTTGCAGTGCTCGCACAACCGGCGAGCCAGGCGCTGGGCCACCACGCTGTCCACGGCCGAGGCCACCAGATAGGGCTCCACCCCCATCTCGATCAGCCGGGTGATCGAGGAAGGCGCATCGTTGGTGTGGAGGGTGGAGAGCACCAGATGGCCGGTGAGCGCCGCCTCCATGGCGATGAGGGCCGTCTCGTAGTCGCGGATCTCTCCGATGAGGACGACGTCGGGGTCGGCCCGGAGGATCGACCGAAGGGCCGAGGCGAAGGTCAATCCCGCGCGGGTGTTGACCTGCATCTGGTTCACGCCGGGAAGGCGGTACTCGACCGGATCCTCGACCGTGATGATGTTGCGATCGGGCGTGTTGATGATGTTCAGCGTGGCGTACAGGGTCGTGGACTTCCCCGAACCGGTCGGCCCGGTTGCCAGGATGGTCCCATACGGCTTACGGAACCCGTACTCGTACCGGAGGTACGAGCCCTCGGAGAACCCCAGGTCGTCGAGCTTCAGCAGCACGCTGGACTTGTCCAGGATGCGGATCACGACCTTCTCCCCGAAGACCGTGGGCAGGGTGGCCACCCGGAGATCGACGGCCTTGCCCCCCACCACCAGGCCGACCCGGCCGTCCTGAGGCATTCGGCGTTCGGCGATGTTGATATCCGCCATGATCTTCAGCCGGGAGATCAGTCCGTTCTGGATGTTCTTCGGTGAGCGCATGACCTCGTGGAGCACGCCGTCGATCCGGTACCGGATCCGGATGTCCCGCTCGGCGGGCTCCACGTGGACGTCCGAGGCACGCTCGGCCACCGCCTGGGTGATCAACATGTTGACCAGCTTGACGATGGGGGCCTCTTCCACCGCAGCGGCCATCTTCTCCAGGTCCTGGACCCCGTCCTCGGCCTGGGAAGACGCCTCGCTGGCAATGTCCTCCACCGACTGGTCGAACGCGCCGTACTTGCGGATGGCCGTCTCCACGTCCGCCGCCGTGGCCACCACCGGCTTGACCTCCATCCCGGTGATGGTCCGGATGTCGTCCAGGGCGAACACGTTGGCGGGGTCGGACATGGCCACGATGAGACGGTCGTTCTCGAATCCGATCGGCAGGGCCCGGTATCGCCGGGCGACCTGGTCGCTGATCAGGCTGGCCGCCTGGGGGTCGATCTGACGGTCGCTGAGATCGACGAACTCCAGCCCGATCTGGGAGGCGAGCGCCGCCACCAGCTCGGGCTCCTTGATCAGCCCGAGGTCGATCAGCACCCGGCCAAGCGACCGGCCCACCCGTTCCTGCTCCGCGCTGGCCGTGGCCAGCTGGTCGGAGGTGATCAGGCCTTCGTCGAGCAGGACCTCGCCGAGGTCCTTGGTGTCGGGCACCCTACTTCCCTCCCCCGAACTCGTCCGAGAGCAGCCGGCTGAACTCCCGGGCCAGGGCGATGCGGTCCACCTCGCGCTCGCTCTCCTGTTGCGTGGACGGCGTCGCAGGCTCCGGCCTCTCGGATCTTCCGGGCTGGGCGGCTCCGAGGCCGTCCGGCGCGCGCGTCTCCTCCCGGGCCTCCGCCACGGGCGGTGCTGCGGCGGGCGGAGCCGATGATTTCATCGCCACCGAGGGGGTGGCCACCGGAGCGATGGCGGCCGGCGCGGCCGGCGCGGCCGGCTCGGGAGCACTCGGTGCGGGCACCGGGGAATCCTCGGTTGGGAGCTCTGAAGGCTCCTCGGGTCCCCCCTGGTCGTCGGCCTTGCGAGGACCGACGCTGGAAAGGTCGACCAGCCGCCCGGCGAGGCCTTCGAGGGCGGGGTTCACCGGCTCATGCGTGGGGCGAGTCTCCTTCGGCTCGGGCTTGGGCTCGGGATGCAGCGGGGTACGGGGCCGACGGGCCGGCTCGGACCGGATGGCCTGGGCCTCCGGACCCTCCTCGGCGCTCCGGGCCCGAAGGCGCTCGGCGGCCAGCAGGTGAGTGTCCATCCTGTCCAGCAGCAGGCCGGGGCGGACCTCCGGTGAGGCCACCATGATGGCGGCATAGGGTCCCCGGCGAGCCACGGCCCACAGCTCCTGGCCCACCTCGGCGAACCCTCGATGCACGTCACCCACGCTCTGCACGGCGTCCCACGCCTCCCTGGCTCGGTGCTCCTCCGCGGCCGGGTGGGCCCCCAGGCTGAGGCCGTCACGCGAGACGATCAGACAGGCCCGGACGCCGTCCAGGCCCCCCGCCATCCGTGCCGCGAGGCCACCGAAATCCATGTCGTCCACTCACGGTTTTCTTCGGCGGCTGCGGGAACGGGCTTGAGTGGCCGGCCCAACCGGGCCCAGCGGGTGCCGGGAGGAGTGTCGCTGGGACCTCGCCGGCTACAACCCGGCCTGATCCTTCAGGCGGAGGAACTCCTTATATGTCTCGGCGAATGCGTGCTCGCCGGTCTCCGGGTCCACCACCACGAAGTACAGATAATCCTCGTTGGCGGGATCCAGCGCGGCCTGGAGGGCGTCCCGTCCCGGGCTGGCGATGGGAGTGGGAGGCAGGCCCGTGTGAAGGTACGTGTTGTACGGGCTCTCGAACTCGTAGTCCTCGAAGGTGAGCTCTCGGTTGGTCTCCGGGAGGGCGTACTGGACGGTGGCGTCGATCTGCAGGGCCATTCCCTCCCGGAGCCGGTTGTGGATCACCGCGGAGATCGGTGCGCGGTCCTGAGGAACCCGAGCCTCCCGCTCGATGAGCGATGCCACGATGACCACCTCATACGGGGTCAGGCCGAGCTCGTCGGTCCGGTTCCAGGGCAGGCCGTCCGCCTCCACCTCGAACTGGTCCAGCAGTCGGCCGATCACCTCGTCCTCGCCGGCCTCGGGGGGAAACTCGTAGGTCTTGGGGAACAGGAACCCCTCCACGGTCCCCGCCTTCTCGGGAAGGTATGGCGGGAGGACGAACTCGCCGCTGGTGGCTCGCTGCTGGAACAGGGCCGCATCGACGGGCAGGGTCTCGGCCGTAAGCTGGGCCACCTCCTGTACCTCGAGGCCCTCCGGGATCGTCAGGGCCACGGTCTGCACCATCGGCCCGCGCTCGAGAACGTCGAGTACCTCGTCGACCGTCATGTTGGTGCGTAGCTGATAGGCGCCGGCCTGGAGTGAGCTGCCCAGTCCCCTGATCGAGGTAGCCGCCCGGAACGCCAGTGCCGACCGGACCACCCCTTGACGCTCCAGGAGCGCGCCCACCTCGTCGGCGGTGGCCCCCTCGGGGATCTCCACAGTGACCGGAGTGGAAGGCCCGAAACCGCCGGTCGTGTACAGGTACAGCCCGCCGGCTCCCACGCCGAGTAGCACGAGGACCAGGAATAGGATCAATAGCCCTCGGGCGGCCTTCCCCTGGGCCCGATGACGGCCCCGATCGCCCATGAGAGCGACAGGATATCAATCGTCCGAAGGAGCTCGACCCGCGACGTATCGAGGTGGTTCCGACCTACGCGGGACGAGGGCCGGCCAGCCACGAGCGCAGGATCACGGTGGCCGCGGCCTGGTCCACGACCTGCCGGCGACGGCGGCCGGAGGCCCCAGCCTCCTTGAGACCGCGTTCCGCCTCTACGGTGGTCAGCCGCTCGTCGTGGAGGTGGACCGGCACCTGGAGCATGAGCCGGAGGCCCTCGGCGAACTCCTCCGCCCGCCGAGCCGCCGGTCCCCGCTCACCGGACAGCTGCCGCGGGTGCCCCACCACCACCTCGGTGGCCTCGGTCTCCTTCACCAGGGCCGCGACCGCCTTCAGATCCTCCACCCCGCCGGAGACCCGGATCGTTCCGTCCGGCACGGCTACCGTTCGATCGGGATCGGAGATCGCCACCCCGATGCGGACCTCGCCGAGGTCCAGCGCCAGCACCCTGCCGTGCCGCTCAGGCACCGGAGACGAGAGAAGCCAAACGGTCCGGGACCGTGGCCAGGGCCTCCGGCAATGCGGCGGCCTTCGACCCTCCGGCGAACGCCAGGTTCGGCCTGCCGCCGGCCCCGCCCCCCACGGCGGATGCCGCCGGCTCCAGCAAGGCGGGAGCGGTGACGCCCCGGTCCACCAGCGCCTTGGTGCACGCGGCCACCAGGGTTGCCTTCCCGCCGTCCGCGCTCCCCAGGACCACGGCCCCGTGCCCCTCGCGCTCCAGCCGGTCCCGGAGCTTGATGACCAGCTCCCGCAGCGATCCGGCATCCTGGCCGTCGATCTCCGTGACCACCAGTCGAACCCCGGCCACGTCCTGGGCCTCGGCCACCAAGTCCTCCACGCGGGCCGATCGCTCCTTGCTGCGGACCGCGCCCAGGACGGCCTCCAGCTCCTTGATCCGGGCCACCGCCCGGCGGGCCCGTTCCGGCGCCTGTCGCGGGTCGCCGGCTCCCAGGGCCTCGACGACCTCTTCCAGGAGCCGGCGTTCCACGTTCACGTGCTCCAGGGCGTCGGGCCCCACCAGCGCCTCAATCCGCCGGAGGCCCGACCCCACGCTCTGCTCCGAAGTGATCAGGGTCAGGGCGACCTGGCCGGTGTGGGGGACGTGGGTGCCGCCGCACAGCTCGATCGAGTAGTCCCCCACCTCCACCACACGGACGATGTCGCCGTACTTCTCGCCGAAAAGGGAGATGGCCCCCTGGTTGCGGGCGAACTCGAACGTGGTCTCGTACGCCCGGACCGAAGAATCCTCGACCAGTCGCTCGTTCGCCGTGGCCTCGATCTCCTCCTGCCGGTCCCGGGACACCGGCTCGAAATGGCTGAAGTCGAACCGGAGCCGCCCCGGGGCCACCAGCGATCCGGCCTGCCGGGCGTGCTCTCCGAGCAGATGCCGCAGGGTCCAGTGCACCACGTGGGTCCCGGTGTGGGAGCGGGCCGTGGCCGTTCGGCGATCCGCATCGACCGCCGCCTCGGCCTCCTGTCCCTCGCGGATCTCGCCGGAGGTGACCGTGGCCCGGTGCACGATCACTCCTCCAGGGCCGGGGACGGTGTCCTGGACCCGGGCCTCCCCCGTGGCCGTGCTCAGCATGCCGGTGTCCCCCACCTGGCCGCCGCCCTCCGCGTAGAACGGCGTGCCGTCCAGCACGACCTCCACGTCCTTGCCCTGGCCCGCTGCCTCGACCGTGGTCCCTCCGGCGACCAGGCCGGCCACCCGGCCCTCCGCCTGTAGCCGCTCGTACCCCACGAACTCCGTCGGTCCTGAAGACCGGGCCACTTCGACCAGCGCCGCCTCGTCGCGGCCACCCTTGGCCGCGGCCCGGGCCCGCTCTCGTTGCTCGTTCATCAGGCGCTCGAAGGTCTCGGTGTCGACCTCCACGCCCTGCTCCTCCGCGAGCTCCACGGTCATCTCGATGGGGAACCCGTACGTGTCGTGGTACAGAAACGCCGCCTCACCCGGGAAGGTCCCGCCTCCGCCGGCCCTCACCCGATCGACCTCGTCGCCGAACAACGTCATGCCCTGGCGGAGGGTGGCCGCGAAGTGCTCCTCCTCCGACGCGGCGACCTGGAGCACGAACGCCTTCTTCTCCACCAGGTCCGGGTAGGCCTGGCCCATCACCTCAACGGTCCGCTCCACCAGTGGCCGGGTGATCCCGTGGTCCACGCCCAGACGCCGGGAATGCATCACCACCCGGCGGAGCATCCGCCGGAGGACGTACCCACGGCCCTCGTTCGAGGGCAGGACGCCGTCGGCGATCAGGAACGTGGTGGCCCGGCCGTGCTCCGCGATGATCCGGAGCGACAGGTCGTCTCGCGCGTCTGCGCCGTACCTCCGGCCCGTGGCGCCCTGGGCGGCGTCGACCATCGGGGCCAGGAGGTCGGTGTCGAAGATGGAGGGGACGTCCTGCAGGACCAGAGCCACCCGCTCCAGGCTCGAGCCGGTGTCCACCCCCTTGGCCGACAGCTCCCCGATCAGGTTGTAATCGTCGTCCCGCTCGTACTGCATGAACACCAGGTTCCAGATCTCCAGGAACCGCTCCTCGTCGACCGCCGGGCCCCCGTCGGGGCCGTACGCCGACCCTCGGTCCACATAGATCTCCGAGCAGGGGCCGCACGGCCCGGCCACGCCCATCGACCAGAAGTTGTCGTCCATCCCCCGCCGGACGATCCGCTCCGCAGGCAGATACTCCCGCCACAGCTCCTCGGACTCGTCGTCCTTCTCATACACGGTGGCCCACAGCCGCTCCGGCGCCAGCCCGAAGTCCCCGGTCACCAGCTCCCAGCCCAGGGCGATGGCCTCCTTCTTGAAGTAATCGCCGAACGAGAAGTTTCCGAGCATCTCGAAGAACGTCAGGTGGCGGATGGTCCGGCCCACGTTCTCGATGTCAGTGGTGCGGAAGGCCTTCTGGACGCTGACGGCTCGCGGATATGGCGGCTCCTGCTGGCCCAGGAAGTACGGCTTGAACTGGACCATCCCGGCAGTGGTGAGCAGCAGGCTGGGGTCGTTCGGGATCAGCGACGAGGAGGACACCACGGTGTGCCCTCGCTCCTCGAAGAACGAGAGGAACCGACGGCGGATCTCCTGACCGTCCATGGGAGCCAGTGTAGCGGCGGGTTCTTCGCCGAGGCGCCTACCGGCGAGGTTCCCAGGAGAAGAACAACGCGGCGAGCACCGCGCCGGCCAGGCCCCAGGCCCCCAGGATCAGGAGATTGAATGGCTCGAACCCGCTCCCGGACACGCTGAAGTACGCGGATTGCACCGACTCGTTGAAGTGGTAGATGGGGAAGATCTTGGCCACCGCAACGTACCAGGCGTTGGGATCTTCGAGGGGGAAGAAGATCCCCGAGAGGAACAGGAGCGGGAGGATCGAGGCGTTCACGATCGCCGGCGACGCATCGGCGTTGGGGATCAGCGAGGTGATGGCCAGGCCCAGGGCGGAGAACGAGGCCGCGCCGACCGCGATGGCCACCAGGAACGCCGGCAAGGTATCGGTGGGCACCTCGGCGTCGTAGAACGCCGCCCCGAAGGCCACCACGATCACCACCAGGAGTATCGTCACCCCGATCGCATGGAGGATCCTCCCCACCATGTAGGACCACGAGGCGATGGGCGTCCCCCGGACGCGCTTCAGGATCCCCATGTCCCTGGTGAACGAGATGTTGATGGCCAGGTTCGTGTACGTGGCGGTGATGATGGAGAACGTGGCGATCGAGGCCACGTAGAACGTCGAGACGCTGATCTCCCGGCCGGCCACCGTGGTTTCGTCGTTCCCGAACAGCGCGGTGAAGATCACCAGGAACATGAGGGGGAAGGCGAACGTGAAGAACGCGTTGGCCGGGTTGCGCCAGAAGGCCTTGTTCGTGTACCGCACCACGCGGAACGATTGTTCGAGGTCGCTCACTCCGCCCCCGCCTCTCCCCCGGTGATCTCCAGGTACACGTCCTCCAGCGACGGCCTGCTGACCTCGAGCGCGTCGAGCCGCACCCCGCGCTCGAGGGCCCAGCCCGTGAGCTCGTGCAGCGCCCGAGTGGGGTCTTCGGTGGTGACCTCCACGGCGCCGTCCCGGTCGGTGGCTCGGCCGGGGAGGCTCTCCGGGAGTTGCCCCGCTCCCCCCTCCAGCCGGAATCGGAGCCGGGTGGCCGCAGTATCGCGGCCGCCGAGCGAGGCCGGGGGGCCCTGGGCCACGATCTCGCCCTTGGCGATGATGGCCACCTCGTCGGCCAGCGTCTGGGCCTCGTCCATGTAGTGGGTGGTCAGCAGCACGGTCTTGCCGAGCTCCTTGAGGTTCTGGACGATCCCCCACGCACCTCGCCGGGCGGCGGGGTCGAAACCCGTCGTCGGCTCGTCCAGGAACAGGAGCTCCGGGTCGCCGGCCAGGGCGATGGCCACGTCCAGGCGCCGTTGCTGGCCGCCGGAGAGCTTGCCCACCCTGGCGTCTCGCTTCTCCTTCAGCCCGACGACCTCGACGATCTCGTCCACCGGTCGGGGTTCTCGGTACAGGCGGCGGTAGAACTCGATGGTCTCCGCGACCGTCAGGTAGATGTCCACTCCCGTTGACTGGAGGACGATCCCGATCCGGGCCTTCATGTCGCGATCCTTCTTGGCCGGGTCGTAGCCCAGCACCTCGACACGACCGGAGGACCGCTCCCGGAACCCCTCGCAGACTTCCACCGTGGTGGTCTTCCCGGCGCCGTTCGGACCGAGGAGGGCGAACACCCGGCCCGGCTCGACGGTGAAGCTGATCCCTCGGACGGCCTCGACGTCCCCGTACCGCTTCCAGAGGTCCTCGACGACGATGGCGCTGACGGCTTGCTCCTATGTCAAGCCGCCTCGCCAACCGCGACGTCCGGAGAAGAAATCGCGTCCGCGAGGAGGGCTCGGTAAACGACATCAGACAGCTTGCGCTTGAGCGCTCGAAGAGCCTCTGTTCTCGTTTTGCCGTTGTTCATCCGCCGCTCCAGGTAGGCCTTGGCGGGGTCGTGACACCGCTTCTGGGTGACGGCGATGCGGTGGATGGCTGCGTTCAGCTGGCGGTTCCCGGTGCGAGACAGTCGGTGCCGGGTGCGGTTGGCGGACCACACCGGCAGTGGAGCAGTCCCGTTGTGGCGGGCGAAGGCGTCCTTGGAGCGGAACCGGCGCACGTCGGCGGTCTCGGCAACGATCTTCCCGGCGGTCAGCGCCCCCACGCCCGGGACCTCCAAGAGGTGGGCGGCCACCTCCGAGGTACGGTCGATGATCTCGCGCTCCAGGGCGTTGGCCCGCACGGTGAGCTCGCGGATCCGGGCCACCAGGTCCCTGGCGATGCGAGCCACCATCCCCTCCAGGGAGCCCAGGCGGCCCCCCAGCTCATCGAGGTGCTTGAAGCGGACCAGGGAACGGAGCGGTGGATCCCAGCTCGGGTCGAGCTCGTGCAGGTGCCAGCGGAGCCTGTTGATGTGGCCGGTGCGCTCTCTGACCAGGTCCTCCCGGTGGTCCACCAGGAGCCGGAGGTCCCGGGTGGGCCCGTCCAGCCGGGCCACCGGCAGGTCCGGCTGTCGCTGGGCAGCACGGCCCACGGCCAGGGCGTCGATGGGATCGGACTTCCCGTAGGTCCGAGCAGCATCGCGAGCGTGAGCCATCAGCTTGGGCGGTACCCGGACTATCTCCTCCCCGGCGGCCAGCAGGTCGGCCTCCAGCCGACGTGACAGATGCCGGCAGTCCTCCACCGCCCACCGCCGTGTCGCTCCGAACCGATCGGCCCACCGGACCAGCTCGAGGTGGGCCTCCGTGGTGGTGGCCATGGTGGTCTTCGATCCCAGCTGCCGGCCGCTGTGGTCGATCGCCACCACGGTGTGGGTCCGCTTGTGCGCGTCGATCCCCAAGGTGACCATTCTCCGGTACCCTCCTCCTCGTAGGGTCGGGACCGGTCGGCGGGCACACCTCAGTGGGGGCGTAGCCACGCTCCTATCAAGCCACGCCGGCCGGTCTCGTACGTCCGAGGGGCGGCAAAAGCCATGACGCCCACGAAGGGCACCGAGTCTAGGAGCCAACCCCTCGGACACCGACCAGCCTGACACTGACGTCCGAGTCTACCCGGGGTGGGTGGCCGAGCTATCCGGGGGGGCCGCCGCCGCCCAGCTCGGCCCGGAGCTCCGCTTCCTTCTGTTCCATGGCCCGCCGGCCCTCCTCCACGGAGACTCGAACCAGGGCCCGGAGGTCCTCCATCCCGTCGGCCATCTTGGCGGCCATGCTCTCGGGCGAGAACTTCTCTCGCTGCTTGCGCATCCACCGGGCGGCCATGACGGTCAGGGCCGCACCCACACCGATCCAGAACACCCTTCTCATCCCTCGCCCCGGAACCGCCGCAGCCCTCTCTGGAGCCCGTAGGAGAAGGACACCACCTTGATGAGCGGCGTGGTGGTGGCCATGTCCACCAGCTTGGTGATCCGTTCCACGGACTGGGCGATTTTTCCGGCAGAAACCATGACCACGTCGGCCCGGTCCAGCTCCTTGTTGACGCCGGTCACCGTGCCCCGGACCTCGACCAGAAGCGGGACGGTCTCGACCCGGAGGCTGTCGATCGTGGTCCTGGTGCTGTCCAGCACCTGAACCATCTTCAAGGACAGGAACAGGAGACCAACGACCAGCAGGGCCCAGGCGATGGCCGCGATGAGCAGGGCGATGTCACCCCCCGACACGGTCCTCCCCTCGCATGAGGGCCCATCATACCGGCGGCTCGTCGGCGGAAGCATCCCGCGAGTCACCGGCCCGTTCCTGACCCGGGGCCCGCTCCTCGCCCTGGCCCGAGGGCTCGTAGTACCGCCGCCCCTCGAAGCGGACGGGCCGATGCTCCTGGTCGACCCGGTGGCCGGGGAAGTCGTGCGGGTACCTGTACCCCTTGCCGTGCCCCAGCTTCCGGGCCCCCGGGTAGCTGGTGTCCCGGAGGTGGTGGGGCACCGCGTCGCTGGACGCCGAGTCGGTGCGGGCCTGCCCCAGAGCGGTGATCACGCTGTTCGACTTGGGCGCCACTGACAGGTAGATCGTGGCGTGGGCCAGGTTGATGGCGGCCTCGGGGAGTCCCACGTACTCCACGGCGTGGGCGGCCGCGGTGGCCACCAGCAGCGCCCGCGGGTCGGCCATCCCGATGTCCTCGGATGCGTGGACCACCAGGCGGCGGGCGATATACCGCGGATCCTCGCCGGCCTCCACCATCCGGGCCAGCCAGAACAGTGCCGCGTCGGGGTCCGAGCCACGGATCGACTTGATGAACGCGGAGATGACGTCGTAGTGGGCGTCGCCCTGGCGGTCGTAGACCACCGCCTTCTGCTGCACCGAGGCTTCCGCCAATGCCAGATCGACCTCGTCTCTCCCTTCGGCTTGCGCGGCCAGCACGGCCGCCTCCAGTCCGGTCAGCGCGATCCGAGCGTCGCCCCCGGCCACCGTCACCAGGTGGGAGATCGCCTCGTCCTGGACCTTCACGTCGATGTCCCCGAGGCCTCGCTCGGTGTCCTCCAGCGCTCGTGACAGGACGGCTCGGATGTCGTCCTCCTCCAGCGGCTCCAGGCGAAGCAGGATGGTCCGGGATAGAAGCGGCGTGACCAGCGAGAAGTACGGGTTCTCCGTGGTGGCCCCGATCAGGGTGATGGCCCCCTCCTCCACGGCGGGAAGCAGGACGTCCTGCTGGGACTTGCTCCACCGGTGAACCTCGTCCACGAACAGCACGATGGGCAGCATGGAGTCCCGGGCTCGAGCCATGACCTTGCGGGCGTCGCCCACTCCCGAGGACACCGCCGAGAGCTGGACGAGCTCGGCACCGGCCTCCTGGGTCAGGAGGTACGCAATCGTGGTCTTCCCGGTGCCGGCGGGACCCCACAGGATCACCGACGGGAGATGGCCGGACCGGACCAGGGCAGTGAGCGGCTTGTCGTCACCGAGCAGGTGGCCTTGTCCCACCACCTCGTCGAAGGACCGTGGGCGGATCCGGGCGGCCAGCGGCTCGGCCATGGGCCCACGATAAAGCGGCCGACCAGGTCGTGTCCTCGATGGGCCTGCGCTCACGCAGGTGGGTGCCCTCCCGGCCGGTTCAGTGAACCCCGCATGGGGGCTCAACACCCCGACCGGAGCCGGGCTCCCGGATCCAGAGATGCTGACTCAACGAGTCCACGACCCGGCAGCGGCCGCAGCTCGATGCTAGTCGCTGCCGGAGCCGGCTTCAAGCCGCGAGCGCGGGGGAGAAGGCCCTCGTCGGTCGCGGCCCCTCAATCGTCTTCGTCGTCATCGTCTTCGTCGTCATCGTCGTCGTCGTCATCGTCGTCGTCGTCGTCATCGTCATCATCGTCGTCGTCGTCATCATCGTCGTCGTCGTCGACGGGCGGCGTTCCGCCCTGGCCCGGTGGCGTCGGCGGCGTTCCGCCCTGGCCGGGTGGCGTTCCGCCCTGGTCCGGTGGCGTTCCGCCTTGTCCGGGGGGCGTGCCTCCCGAGCCCCCTCCGGAGTCGTCACCCTTGCCGGACCCTCCTTCTCCGCCGCGGCCGCCCGAGCCGGAGTCATCGGACCCACCGGAGCCCGGATCCTGCTCACTTGAGTCGGTACTGTCGCCCTGCTCGCCAGCGGTCCCCGGAGCCGAGTCACCGGGCTGCGAGGACTCGTCGGGGCGGGCTCCTTCCTTCCGGTCGTCGCGCTGCCCGGCGGGCCGGCCGTGCCGGTCATCGATGGTTCCGTCGGGCTGTTCCTCAGCCATGAGCACCATGACCGTTCGCTCACGGCCCTGGGCCTCTCCTCCCGAGGCCAGCGCCAGCGGCAGTGTTGCCCCCGCCACCCCGAGCGTCGTCACAGCGGCGGCACTCTTGACAGCGACCACGGCGCCCTCCTCCAGCCCGGCGACGCGCTCTACGAACTGGGGCACCCGTCCAACGAGAGGCACCTGCGCCAGCCACGACCAGATCCCGACGCGCCGCCACAGCTGGCCGATCGAGATGTTCAGAAGTGCCCGGACCACCCTCGGATCGAACTGTCCGCCCGCGTGTCGCGCGATCTCTTCCCGGGCAGCGGTCGCACTCAGAGGCTTCTTGTAGCTGCGCGCCGAGGTAACCGCGTCGTAGGTGTCCGCGACCGAAACGATCCGCGCTCCCAACGAGATCTGGTCAGCTGCGATCCCGGCGGGGTATCCGCCGCCGTCGTATCGTTCGTGGTGCTGCTCGATGGTGCTGGCCCACTCCCCCAGCCAGGCCGCCAGTGGCTCGATGAACCGCATCCCCTCGGCCGGGTGCTGCTTGATAGCGTCCCATTCTCGATCATTCAGCCCGTCCGACTTGTTCAGGGTCCGCGCCGAGACCGTCAGCTTTCCGATGTCGTGCAGGAGCGACGCCCACCTCAGACGGTCCCTTCCGTCACCGGAGATCCGCATCTCCTCGGCGAGCATGTCGGTGAATACCCGGACTCGCTCCGAGTGCCCCCGCGTGTGCCGGTCGTGCGAGCTGAGGGCGGTGGCCAGGGACAGGATGATCTCGGCCGCCCGTGCCGCCTCCCCCTCGGAACCGTCCCGGCCGAGCTGGCCGAGCCGGCGTTTCAGCTCCCTGAGGTTTCCGGTCTGCCTCGCCACGCGAAACCGGGAGGGAGCCTGATCCGGGAAGGCCAGGGACAGCTTCAGGAGGACGGCCAGCGGGCTGAGCCTGCGCACCATCCGCTCCGTTATCAGAAGGACGACCAACGAGCCGCCCAGCACCGCCACCCACCAGAGCACCGTTTCGTTCGGTGATCCGGGCGCTGGAAGGGCGCGGCTGAGAAAGGCGGCGACCCCGAACGAGGCGGCGATCGGAACGGCCACGATCACCAGGCGCAGCAATGCGCTCTGGAACGGATGGGCCTTCCAGCGAGTCCGTTTCATCGTTCTGGTCTCTCTCCGTCTTGGGCCGCCCGGCCGACGCCGTGGGGCCGCCGCTTCATTGGTATCGGCCAGATGGGCGTCGGCTTGAGGACCTTCCGAACGGTGGTAGGAACACGGATCGGGACGGTGCTCGTGGGAGCCCTGCTCCTCGTTCCCGGAGGGCGGGCGGTCAGCCGGGCGTGGGCGGGCGGCGGAGGTGGAGGCCGAGCTCCCGCAGCTGCGCTTCCGAGACCTCCGCGGGGGCGCCGGTGAGCAGGTCGGCCCCCGACTGGGTCTTGGGGAACGCGATGACCTCCCGGATGTTCTCCTGTCCGGCCAATACCATGGCCAGCCGGTCGAGGCCGAACGCGATCCCTCCGTGCGGGGGAATCCCGAACCGGAACGCGTCGAGCAGGAACCCGAACCGGGCCTGGGCCTCCTGTGCCGAGAAGCCCAGCACGTCGAACACCTTCCGCTGCACGTCCGGCCGGTGGATCCGGATGCTGCCCCCGCCGAGCTCCCATCCGTTCACCACGGTGTCGTAGGCCCGGGCCGTCGCCGTCTCCGGGTCCAGGTCCTCCGTGGCCGGCGAGGTAAACGGATGGTGCACGGAGACCCAGCGGTTTTCCTCATCGCTCCACTCGAACAACGGAGGCTCGCTGATCCATAGGAACGACCAGGAGCCCTCGGGCATCAGGTTCAGCCGGCTCGTCATCAGGCGACGGAGACCGTCGAGAACCGTGTTGGCCCGGGGCTCGGGGTCGGCGACCAGGAGCACCAGGTCTCCATCCCCCGCCCCGGTGCGCTCTCGGACCGCTTCGATCTCTTCAGCAGAGAGGTGCTTCTCCACCGGAGACCGCACCTCTGCCCCGGAGAAGGCGATCCACACCAGGCCCGAGGCCCCCCGGCCGGTGGCCTCGGTGACCAGCCCGTCGAGCTCCTTCCTCGACCACGCCGCGGCGCCCGGGGCCGCCAGCCCCTTCACCACCCCGCCCTTCCCCAGGGCCCCGGCAAACGCGTTGAACCCGGTTCCCCGGAACGCCGCCGACAGCTCGGCCAGCTCCATGCCGTCGTAACGAAGGTCGGGCTTGTCGGATCCGTATCGGGCCATGGCTTCGGCGTAGGGGAGCCGAGGGAAGGGGGTGTTCACCTCCACGTCCAGCACCTCCCGCCACACCACGGCGAGCATCTCCTCGATCAGGGCCTGGACGTCCTCCTCCGAGATGAACGACATCTCCACGTCCAGCTGGGTGAACTCCGGCTGGCGGTCGGCCCTGAGATCCTCGTCGCGGAAGCACCGGACGATCTGGTAGTAGCGATCCAACCCGGCCACCATCAGAAGCTGCTTGAACAGCTGGGGGGACTGCGGCAGCGCGTAGAACGTTCCCGGGGCCATCCGTGATGGGACCAGGAAGTCCCTGGCCCCCTCCGGCGTGCTGCGGGTGAGCATGGGGGTCTCGACCTCCACGAACTCCCGGTCGTCGAAGAACCGGCGGATCGCGGCGAACGCCCGGTGCCGCAACCGAAGGTTCCCGGTCATCTCCGGCCGGCGGAGGTCCAGGTAGCGGTGCCGGAGCCGGAGGGCCTCGTCGGCCTGGATCCGGTCCTCGATGGCGAACGGCGGGGTCTCCGCCTCCGACAGGACCTCCACCCGGCGCGCGGCGACCTCGACCTCGCCGGTGGGCAAATCGGGGTTCACGGTCCCCTCCGGCCGGCGGCGCACCTCGCCCTCCACCCGGATCACGCTCTCGCCGCGCAGGCGTTCTGCGGTGGCGTGGGCCTCCGCGGCATCGGCGGGGTGGACCACCACCTGGACGATCCCCTCGCGGTCCCGTAGGTCGAGGAACAGCACGCCGCCGTGGTCCCGCTGGTGGGCCACCCAGCCGCAAAGCGCCACATCGGCGCCGGCGTGCTCGGCCCGGAGCTCGCCGCAGCGGTGGGTCCTCATCGACGCAGCCATGGCACGAGCTCCGTGCGCTTGACCCGCTGCTGCGTGCCGTCGGCCAGGTTGCGCACGGTGACCACGCCGTCCTGGAGCTCCTGTTCGCCCAGGATGGCGGCGTACCGGGCCTCGGAGCGGTCGGCCATCCTCAGCTGGGCCTTGAGCGGGCGATCCTCGAGAGAGGCATCGGCCGCCACCCCGGCGTCACGGAGCTCGCGGAGCAACGCTCGACTCTCCCGTCTGGCCTCGTCGCCGATGGCCACCACGAACACCGGAGCCTCGATCTCCGGCAGAGGAACCCTCTCGCGTTCCAGGGCCAGCAGGACGCGTTCCAGCCCCAGGCCGAACCCGATCCCGGGGGTGTGCTCTCCCCCAAGCACCTCGGCCAGCCCGTCGTAGCGCCCGCCGCCGCACAGCGTCGACTGCGTCGGACCCAGGACCTCGCTCACGAACTCGAACGCGGTGCGGGTGTAGTAGTCCAGTCCGCGGACCAGCCGGTGGTCGATCTCGTGGGCGATTCCTTCCTCCTCCAGCCCGAGCCGCACGGCCTCGAAGTGACGGCGGCACTCGTCGTCCAGATGGTCCAGCATCCGCGGGGCGTCCTCGGTGGCCTGCCGGCACTCCTCTTCCTTGCAGTCGAGGACCCGCAACGGGTTGGCCCGCCACCGCTCCCGATGGTTCCGGCACAGCCGGCCGGCTCGTTCCTCGAGGAACGCCAACAGGACCTCCCGGTAAGCGGGTCGGCACCGCTCGTCACCGATGCTGTTCACCAGGAGGTGGAAGCGCCTCAGCCCGCGTCCCGAGAGGTACCGTTGGCCGATCGCGATCACCTCCACGTCGGCTCCCGGAGCGTCGGTGCCGATGACCTCGATCCCGAACTGGGTGTGCTGGCGCATCCGCCCCGCCTGGGGGCGCTCGTGCCGGAACATAGGGACGATGTAGTACGCCTTGAACGGTGTGGGCAGCTCCTGCCGTTTGGCCAGATAGGCCCGGACCACCGGCGCGGTCCCTTCAGGACGGAGCGTCAGACTGCGGCCACCACGGTCCTCGAACGTGTACATCTCCTTGGTGACCACGTCCGATGTCTCCCCCACCCCTCGGACGAACAGCTCGGTGTGTTCGAACGTGGGCGTCTCCACCCTGCGGTAACCACACCTCCTGGCCAGGGCGGCAGCCTCGGCGGCCAGCACCTCCAGACGGTCGGAGACCGGCGGCAGGAGGTCCTGGGTGCCCCGCGGTGGTTGGAAGTCCGTCACTCGGAGGCCGCGGACAGGGCCATGAGCCACTCGTTGGTCTGCCGTTCCCGGCCGACCGTGGTCTGGGGGCCGTGTCCCGGGTACACGGGAAGCTCATCGCGGAGCTCCAGGAACCGCCGGAGGCTGGCGTCCATCTGCCGGGGGTCGGAGTTGGGGAAATCGGACCGGCCGATGGCCCCCCGGAACACCAGGTCGCCGGAGAACAGGAAGCCGTCGGTCCGGAAGCACACGTGGCCGGGGGTGTGGCCCGGCGTGTGCATCACCTCGATCCGGAACCCGGCGAACTCAAGCACGTCCCCGTCGCCGATGGTCCTGACCTCCTTGGGCCGAAAGTCTTCGTCGACCGGATAACCGGCCCCCCAGGCCTGCTGGTCCGTGAGCGCCAGCTCGTCGGCTTCGTGGATGTACAGGGGGACGTCTTCGCCGCACACCTGCGGAGCTGCGGCGATGTGATCGCCGTGGCCGTGAGTTGCCAGCACCGCCGCGAGCCGCTTCCCGGCCCGGGCCACCATCAGCCGGATCGCCGGGGCCTCGAACCCGGGGTCCACCACCACGGCCTCATCCGAGCCGTCGGCGGACACGGCCCAGCAGTTGGTACCGAACGGATTGTCGGAGAAGACATCCAGGAACATGCGGGTCATCGTAGCGGAATCGCGGAACGGCCCTTGCGCTGCCACCTCCGACCGGGATACTTGGACCGATCCAGACGCCAAGGGCGGGGACCATGATCTCCCTCCGCAACGTTTCCAAGCGCTTCCCCGGCGCTCGCGATCCCGCCGTGCGCGACCTGAGCCTGGAGGTCGCCGAGGGCGAGACCGTCGTTCTGGTGGGCCCATCCGGCTGCGGCAAGACCACCACGATGAAGATGATCAACCGGCTCGTGGAGCCGTCGTCGGGCTCGATCGAGGTCGACGGGACCGACGTCCTGAACCAGGACCCCGTGGTGCTCCGGCGGGGGATCGGCTACGTGATCCAGAGCATCGGGCTGCTCCCCCATCGGACCGTGGCGGAGAACATCGGCACGGTTCCTCGACTGGTGGGATGGGACCGTCCTCGGATCGCCGCCCGGGTCCGGGAGCTGGCCGGGATCTTCGAGCTCGACGAGGAGCTCCTGGACCGGTACCCCCTCGAGCTTTCCGGGGGGCAGCGCCAGCGGGTGGGGGTGGCCCGGGCCCTGGCCGTGGACCCCCCGGTGATGCTGATGGACGAGCCCTTCGCCGCGGTGGATCCCATCGTCCGGGCCCGGCTCCAGGACCAGTTCGTCCACATCCAGGAACGCCTCCGGAAGACCATCGTGTTCGTGACCCACGACATCGACGAGGCCATCAAGATGGCCGATCGCATCGCGATCCTGAACATCGGAGGGGTAGTCGAGCAGCACGCCCCACCCGAAGAGATCCTCAGGGAACCGGCCAACGACTTCGTGGAGGAGTTCGTGGGCGCGGAGCGGGGGCTGAAGCGGCTGGCCCTCCTGAAGGTCTCGGAGATCGAGGTGGAGCAGGGCCCGGTGGTCTCCCCCGCCGACACGGCCGACCACGCCAGGGAGGTCATCGAGAAGTTCGGGCTGGGATGGACCAGCGTGCTCGAGGACGGCGAGCTCCTGGGATGGGTCGATCAGGAAGCTCTGGCCAGGGCGGCCACGGTGGCCGACGCCCACCCACGCAAGTTCAGCGCCTATGTGACCAGCCGTGACTCCTTGCGGCAGGCCCTGGACTCCATCGTGACCTCGAGGACCAACGTGGCCGTGGTGGTCACCGAGGGCCAGCGTTACCTGGGGATCCTCACCCTGGAGCGCATCTCCCAGGAAATCATCTCGTGACCGACGATCTCATCCGCTGGGACTGGCTGGCCGACAACGTCGACGTGATCGGCGAGCAGCTCCTCCAGCACCTCAGCCTCACGCTGCTGGCGGTGGGGATCGGCCTGCTGATCTCGTTTCCCCTGGCCGTGTACGCCCATCGTCACCGCCGGTGGTACCCCCCGATCACCTGGGTGACCGGGATCCTTTACACCATCCCCAGCCTGGCCCTGTTCGCGTTTCTGGTTCCGTTCTTCGGCCTCTCCACGCTCACGGCGGAGATCGGCCTGGTCAGCTACACGCTGCTCATCCTCATCCGGAACACCGTGGCCGGCCTGGGCGGTGTGCCGGAGGACGTCAAGGAAGCGGCCCGGGGGGTGGGGTACACCGGCCGCGAGCTCCTGTGGCGAGTGGAAGTCCCGCTGGCCCTGCCGGTGATCGTGGCCGGGATCAGGATCGCCACCGTGACCACGATCGGGCTGGTTACGGTTACCGCGCTGATCGGGAAAGGCGGTGTGGGGTTCTTCTTCCTGGCCGGGTTCCGCAGGCTGTATCCCACGACCACCGCCATCCTCCTGGGCCTGGTCCTCTCGGTGGCCCTGGCGCTGGCCGCGGAGGGGCTTCTGCTCTCCGGACAACGGATCCTGATGCCGTGGGCCCGGGCCCGGAAGGTCCGGTCCGCTACGTGAGCGAGCCCGGGTTCTTCGCCGAGGTCGTGGAGTGGTTCACCGACCCCCAGCACTGGTCGGGCTCGTCCGGGATTCCCGTGCGCCTCCTCGAGCACATCGAGATGTCGGCGCTTTCGGTGGCCGTGGCGGCGGTGATCGCCATGCCGCTGGGCCTGTTGATCGGACACACCCGGCGAGGAGAGTTCCTGGTGGTCTCGGTGACCAACCTCGGGAGGGCCATCCCCTCCTTCGGGCTCCTGTTCCTGTTCGTGATCATGTTCGGGCTGGGACTGGACACTCCCCCCGCGTTCCGGCCGCCGATCCTGTTCGCCCTGATCCTCCTGGCGATCCCTCCGATCCTCACCAACGCGTATGTGGGGATCCAGGCCGTCGACCCCGATACCTTGGAGGCGGCTCGCGGAATGGGGATGACGGAGGGTGAGGTGCTGCGGCGCATCGAGCTGCCGCTGGCCGCACCGGTGATCGTGGCCGGGCTCCGCACCGCGACGGTCCAGGTGGTGGCCACCGCGACCCTTGCCGCGGTGGTGGCCGGGGGCGGCCTGGGCCGGTTCATCGTCGACGGGTTCGCTTCCGGCAATGACCCGCAGGTCTTCGGCGGTGCCCTTCTGGTCGCCCTGCTGGCGATCATCACCGAGCTGGCCATGGGACTCCTGGAGCGCGCCCTCCGCCCCCGGACCTCGACCCGAGAGCGCAAGGCCGCACCGGTCCCCGCATCAGAGACGGGCATAGCCGGATCATCGGTCGGTTGATAGGGTCAGGCGTTCGTAAGGAGGGGGCTCGAGAGCCCCCCGGAGAGAGAGGGGAGGAACCCATGCGGGGAATCCGCAGATCCGCCCTCGGGGCGGCTCTCCTCACGCTGTCGCTGATTGCAGCGGCATGCGGCGAGGAGCAGCCGGGTGGGGGCGGAGGAGAAGACGGTGGTGACGTCAAACAGGTCACCGTCGGGGCCGTCGGCTTCGCCGAGAACCAGATCGTGGCGGAGATGTACGCCCAGGTCTTGGAGAACGCGGGCTTCGAGGTCGAGAAGCAGCTGACCCTGGAGTCCCGCGAGGTCCTTCAACCAGCCATCGAGGGGGGTGACATCGACATCGCCCCCGAGTACCTCAGCTCGCTGCTTCTGTTCCTGGATCCCGAAAGCGAGGCGTCGGGTGACCCTGAGGCCGTCCGCGACCAGCTCGAGCCCTTGCTGGAAGACCAGGGCCAGACCCTGCTTGAGTCCGCGGAGGCCAACGACACCAACGCCCTGGTGGTCACCCAGGAGACCGCCGACGAGTTCGGGCTGACCACCACCAGCGACCTGGCTCCGGTGGCAGGCGACCTCGTGCTGGGCGGTCCGCCGGAATGCCCGGAGCGGCCGTTCTGCCTCCCCGGGTTCGATGAGACCTACGGGATCGAGTTCGGTGACTTCAAGCCACTGGACGTGGGCGGCCCACTGACCGTGGAGGCCCTGGACAACGGGGAGATCGACGTGGCCCTGCTGTTCTCCACCTCTCCGGTAGTGGCGGATAAAGGCTGGGTGTTCCTGGAGGACGACCAGGCCCTTCAGAGCACCGAGAACATCACCCCGGTGGTAAGCAACGAGGTCCTGAACGACGAGATCGAGGGGCTCCTGAACGAGGTCAGCGCGACCATCGCCCAGGAGGTGATCCTCGAGCTCAACGGGCGCGTGGAGACCGGAGGCGCGGACCCGGCGCTGGTGGCACAAGCGCACCTCAACGACGAAGGGCTGTTGTAAAACGAGGATGTAGGAGGAGGGCCTGCCCTCCGGTGGGCCCTCCTCACGCTTTCGGAGGCGTTCGCTCCCCTGCCCGGATCGGCAGGGCCAGGCGGTTGTCCGGAGGTGCCAGCGGGCACACCCACCGGGGGTCGTACGCGCAGGAGGGGTTGTAGGCGAAGTTGAAGTCCAGCACCAGCAGGCCGTCCTCCATCCCCAGGTCGGCCCCCTTGACCGTGTCCAGCAGGTAGCGGCACGCCCCGTACGACTCCCGTCCGCTGGTGGCGTCGCGGAACGACACGAACACGCCGCCGCCGTACCCCTCCAGCCAGTACAGGGATAGGGACTGCTCCGCTCCGGCGAGCTCGAATCCCGCCCGCCCGAACCTGGTGGCCTCGAACCGCCCCTCCGCGCTGCCCTCGATGACCACGGTCTCCGGCTCCGCTGTTTCCACATCGGCCAGGACCCGAGCTTGGGGGTCGTACTCGAAGTACACCGGGCCGGGGTGCCGTTCCCGATCACCCTCGGGGATCGGAGACTGCGGATGCGAGGTGATCAGGTCGTGGCGAACTTCTCGCCAGCGGTCCCATCCGGCTCGCCCGTCTCCCCCGGCACGGACCTCCGCGTACAAACCGAAGACCCGCCGCTTCCAGTCGAGAAGGTCGAAGGCGTCGGCCGGCGTCCGGGCGGTTACCACTCCTCAGGACGAGTCAGGCGGGGGACCCATCCGGGAGTCGACGGGCAAGGCCGTGGGTGAGATGACCGGGAGGCAGGGAACACCTTCGGGGATGGTGTCCACCCGCTCAGCAGGAACGGCCGGACCCCTCTCCTCCGTGGGCTCCTCCCGCCCCTTCTTGGGGTTCTTGATCCCCAGGCCGTTCACCACCGCGCCGACGACCATCAGCCCCGCGGCCACCAGCACGGCCAGGTGGAAGGCGTCGGTGGAGGCCTCCTTGGCCGCTGCCACCACCGCGGGATCGGCTCCCTCCTCCGGCGGGTTCAGCGGGGCCACCTGCCCTCGGAACGCCCGCGAGGAGGTGTCCGCCCCGGGGACCCGCTCCTCGATCGAGCCGTAGAAGCTGGACACCACGGCCACGAAGATCAGTGCGGTCACCAGTGGCGCGCCCACCCGAGAGATGGCGTTGTTGATCGCCGAGGCCACTCCGGAGTTGTGCTTGGGCACCGAGGTCATCAGGGCGGTGGTCAGCGGAGCGACCATGATCGCCAGGCCGATGCCGAACACCAGCAGCGACGGAAGGAGGTCGACGAAGTAGGCCCCCGGAGGAAGGATGCTCCCTCCGGCCCCCGTCCCCAAGACCCACGCTTCGCTGTCGGCCGGGAACCGGGTGAGGTACAGGAGGCCCAGGGCCATCACCGCCGGGCCGGCGGCCATGAACAGTCGGGGCCCGTACCTCGCCGCCAGCTTCCCGAACCGGGTGGAAAGCAGAACCAGGAACAGCGTGGCGGGCAGTCCGGCGATCCCGGCCGCGGGTTCGTTGTAGCCCAGGGTTCCGATGAGGAACAGGCCCTGGAAGCTGAGGAACACGTACAGGGCACCGTAGATCACGAACGTGGAGGCGTTCGTGATCGTGAAGTTCCGTGAGCGGAACATGGAGGGCGGAACCAGCGGGTGAGGGAGCTTCACCATCATGATGGGGAACGCCACCAGGGCCGCCGCTCCGAGGCCCAGGGCGATGAAGGCCTCGATGCCCTGCCACTCGGTCTGCTCCCCCCGGATCGTTCCGAACGCCAGGCCGCCCACCGCCGCCACCACCACCAGCGACCCGAGCCAGTCGAACTGGCTGGAGGCCTGCTCGTCGCGGGTCTCCGGCACGCCCGTCCTCGTCGCGTATAGCGCCAGCAGGAGGAACGGCACGTTGATGAAGAATGCCGCCCGCCAGGAGATCGAGTTCACCAGGACACCGCCGATGAACGGGCCCAGGATGGTGGTGGCGGCCGAGGCGCCCGCCCACAGGCCGAAGGCTCGCCCCTGCTGCTCGCCCTCGAAGCTGGCGGTGATGATCGACAGCGACCCGGGGACCACCAACGCGCCCGTGGCGCCCTGGAGGATCCGGAACAGGATCAGGAGCTCCATGTTCGGCGCCAAGCCGCACAGCACCGAGGTGGCCAGGAACCCGATCAGACCGACGGTGAACATCCGTTTGCGCCCGTAGTAGTCGGTGAGAGCGCCGGCCAGGATCAGCAGGGCGCTGAGCGTGACGAAATAGGCGTTGGCCACGTACGACTGGGCTTCGAGCCGGGCGAACCCCAGCAAGGGGCTGGGGAGCTCCGCCCCGATCCGCGGGAGGGCCAGGTTGACGACCGAGGTGTCCAGGAAGACGATCCCGGACCCCAGGATCACCGCGAGCATGGTCCACCGCTGCCAGCTGCTCATCCGCAGCTTGGCCTGGCCCTTGCCGGTCGCCGGCGCGCTCCCTTCCATCTACCCGCCTCCCGTCGCTCAGCCGTGGGCGCGGTCAGCCTACCATCGCGATGACCAACCTCTTCGGGAATGGCGGTGTTCCCTCCGGCGGTTGGACAATGCATCCGAAGGGAGGCCGTGTGGACTACGACGTGATCGTCATCGGTGCCGGTGCGGGTGGGGAAGCGGCGGGCTCATTGTCGGCGGAGCTGGGCGGGAAGGTCGCGGTGGTCGAACGCGACCTGGTCGGCGGCATCTGCAGCTTCTGGGCGTGCCTGCCCTCCAAGACCCTCCTCGACGCCGCCGGTCGCCGGCGCCTGGGAGCCGGCTACCCCTGGTCCCGGGCCTCGGCGCGGCGGGACTGGATGATCTCCCGTGAGGGCATCGACTACCCCGACGATGCCGGTCATGTCTCCGGTCTTGAGTCGGCCGGAGCGGAGGTCGTCCGGGGCACCGCCCGGATCGTGGGCGCCGGGCGGGTGGAGGTCCGCCAGGACGGCAATGGGTCCCGGAGCTTGGAAGGGCGAGCACTGGTTTTGGCCACGGGCTCGCTGCCGGTCATCCCCCCGATCAAGGGGCTCCAGGACGCGGGGTACTGGACCAGCAACGACGGGACGTCGCTCCGTGAGCTCCCCTCCAGCATCGTGGTCCTCGGCGGTGGGGTCGTGGGGGTCGAGCTCGCCCAGGTCTACGCGCGATTCGGGGTGAAGACCACGATCATCGAGGGCAACGGCCGCCTGCTCCCCCGCGAACACCCACGCAGCTCGGAGCTGGTCACCGGCCAGCTCCGCGACGAGGGGGTCGACGTGCGGACCGGGGTGCTGGCCGAAGCGGTCCGCCGGGGCGGGCCCGGCCACGTGGTCGAGCTGGCTGACGGAACGACCGTGGAGGCCGCCGAGCTGCTGGTGGCCGTGGGCCGCCGGGCCTCGGATCTCCGGGCCCTCGGAGTTGAGGAAGCCGGCGTCGCGGTCGATGACCGAGGGACGGCGAAGCCGGACGACCGGATGCAGGTGGCCGACGGCGTGTACGTGGCCGGAGACTGCGCCGGAGGTCTTCAGTTCACCCACGTGGCCGACTACCAGGGTCGGGTCGCCGCCCGGAACGCGGTGGGCCATGATGCTCGGGCCGACCTGTCCGCAGTGCCCCGAACCTCGTTCACGGATCCGGAGACCGCCGGAGTGGGGCTTCTGGTGAACCAGGCCCGCGAGCAGGGCATCGATGCCTTCGAGGTGACTCAGGACTTCGCAACCACCGCCCGGGGCTTCACCATCGAGCCTCGCCGGGATTCGGATCAGGCCATCCTGGAGGGATCGCCCGGCCACCTCACCGCGGTCGTGGACGGCGACAGGGGCGTCCTGGTGGGCTCGTTCGCCGCGTGCCCCGGAGCGTCGGAGCTGATCCACGAGGCGGTGCTGGCGATCAAACAGGCTATCCCGGTTACCGGCCTGGCGGACACCATCCACGCGTTCCCTACCGGAGCCCGGGTGTTCGGGAACCTGATGGCCGAGGCCCGCGACCGTTTGAACTCCAAGGAGTGAGGCTCGCGACTCCGGATTTCCGTCAGGCTTCCAACAACAACGTTTGACGGGGCCGTCGTTCACCAACTCGACCTCCATGTGCTCACCGAACACGCCGAGCGAAACGTTCGCCCCGAGCCCGGCCAGAGCCGCGGCGAAGGACTCCACGATCCCGTCGGCCATGTCCCCAGGAGCGGCCCGGACCCAGGACGGCCGGCGCCCGCGGCTGGTGTCCCCGTACAGGGTGAACTGAGGGACCACCACCACGTCACCGCCCACCTCCGACAGGGAGCGGTTCATCTTGCCCTGGTCGTCCTCGAAGATCCGGAGGTTCCACACCTTCTCCGCCAGCTTTCGGACTTCGTCGCCGCCGTCCTCGGGTCCCACACCAACTAGCAGCAGGAGTCCGGGGCCCCCGGAGGCCACCGAGGTGCCCCCCACCCGAACCTCGGAACGGGCCACCCGCTGGAGAAGGACCTTCATGGAGGGAACGGATGTTAGCCGGGGACGACCCGGTACGCGTCGAACACCGCGTCGACCTTCTTCACCGTGCCCAGCACGCCGGCCAGGTGGCTGATGTCGGCCAGCTCGAAGGTGAACCTGAGCCTGGCGATCCGATCCTTGCCCACGGTGCTGCTGGCCGACAGGATGTTGATCTGGAGCTCGGAGAGGGCGGTGGCCACGTCACCGAGTAGCTTCTTGCGGTCCAGGGCCTCGATCTGGATCGACACCACGAACGTGGTGCCCTTCCCCGGACGCCACGACACGTCGATGAACCGGTCCTGGTCCTTGGCCAGCGCGATGGCGTTGGGACAGTCGGCCCGATGCACCGAGACGCCCCGTCCCCTGGTCACGAAGCCCACGATCTCGTCGCCGGGAACGGGCGTGCAGCACCGGGACAGGTTGACCCACAGGTCGTCGGCTCCGGCCACCAGCACAGGCTGGCCGTCCCGGGGCGGCAGCCGGACCGGACGAGCGGGGGGGATCTCGGCGACCTCCTCGTCCTCGTCCTGAGAGATGAGACGGGTGAGGCGCGTCACTACGGACTGGGGGGACACGTGGCCCTCCCCGATCCCCACCAGCATGGCGTCGAGACCGGGGTACTTGAGCTCGGCGGCCACGGCGGCCAGCTGGGCCTCGGTGGTCAGGCGCTTCAGCGGCAGCCCCTGACGGCGCAGCTCCCGCTGGAGCATGTCCCTCCCGGTGTCCATGGCGTCCTCGCGCCGTTCGCGACTGAACCACTGCTTGATCTTGTTCCGGGCTCGCGGGGTGGCCACCACCTGGAGCCAATCCCGGCTGGGCTTGCCGCTCTTCGACGTGAGGATCTCCACGGTGTCGCCGGTCTCCAGCCGATAGTCGAGGGGGACCAGCTTCCCGTTCACCTTCCCTCCCATGCACCGATGCCCCACCTCGGTGTGGATCGCGTAGGCGAAGTCGATGGGCGTGGCTCCCGACGGCACGTCGATCACGTCGCCCTTGGGGGTGAACGCGAACACCCGGTCCTGGTACAGGTCGATCTTCAACCCCTCCATGAACTCCCGGGGGTCGGACATCTCCTTCTGCCACTCGAGCATCTGCGACAGCCATGCCAGGTCCGCGGCCTCGTCCTTCTTCTTGGAGGTCTCCTTGTACCGCCAGTGGGCGGCGATCCCGAACTCCGCAGTCCGGTGCATCTGGTGGGTACGGATCTGGACCTCGAGCGGCCGTCCTTCGGGCCCGATCACCGTGGTGTGCAGCGACTGGTACATGTTGAACTTGGGCATCGCGATGTAGTCCTTGAACCTGCCGGGGATGGGCTTCCACAGGGAATGGATGGCACCGACGGCCGCGTAGCAGTCCTTGACCGTGTCGACCTGGACCCGGATCCCCGCCAGGTCGTAGATCTCATTGAACTCCTTGCCCCGGAGGACCATCTTCTCGTACACGCTGTAAAGGTGCTTCGGGCGTCCCTGGACGTCCGACTTCACCTTGATCTTCCGGAGCTGCCGGCTCACTTCGTCCACCACCTGCTCGAGGTAGGTGGCCCGCTCGTGCTCGGCCTTGCCCACCAGGCTGGCGATCTCCTCGAACCGCTTGGGGTGCAGGGTCTTGAACGAGAGGTCCTCGAGCTCCCACTTGATCTGGAAGATGCCCAGCCGGTGGGCCAGCGGCGCGTAGATCTCCAGTGTCTCGGTGGCCTTCTGCTCCTGCTTGGGGCGGGACAGGCTGTCCAGCGTCCGCATGTTGTGGAGGCGGTCGGCCAGCTTGATGATCAGGACCCGGATGTCCCGGGCCATGGCCACGATCATCTTCCGGACGTTCTCGGCCTGCTGCTGCTCCCGGGTCCGGTAGGTGATCCGGTCCAGCTTGGTGAGCCCGTCCACGATGGCCGCCACGTGGGCCCCGTACTCGCGTTCCACGTCCTCCAGGGAGAGGTCGGTGTCCTCGACCACGTCGTGCAGGAGCGCGGCCACCAGCGTGGTGGTGTCCATCCCCAGGTCGGCCAGGACGTGGGCCACGCCCAGGGGATGCTCGATGAACGGCTCCCCGGACTTGCGGACCTGCCCTCGGTGCGAGGCCTCGGCGAACTCGTAGGCGTTCTGCACCATCTTGACGTCGGCCTTGGGGTTGTAGGTGCGGACCTTGCGCAGCAGGCTGTCCAGGCTCTGGGGCAGGTCGGAGGGGCCGGAGACGAACGGGAGGCGCGACAGGAGGCCACCCCGACGCTCGGGTGCCTTCACCTCTTCCATCGTCGCGACCTCCTCTCCACTCATTTAAGCACGATGACCTGCGGTCAGACCGTCTGAAGACCGAGGTCACTCCGAGTAGCGGACCGCCTCTGCCGGGGCCAGCCGCGAGGCCCGCCACGCCGGCCCCAGGGTGACAAGGAAGGCCGCCCCGTACACCAGTGCCAGCGCGGTCCCCATGCTGGCCCCGTCGATCCCGAACGGGTTGCCCTCGGCGAACTGCCGGAAGAACAGGTACCCCATGACCACGCCCGCGGCGAACCCCACGCCCACCCCGATCGACGTGGTCACCAGGGCCTCGGTCATCAGCCCGGCCATCACCGCCCGGCGACGGTACCCGATGGCCCGCATCACCCCAATCACGTGACGGCGCTCCACCACGGCCCGGAGGCCCAGGATCCCCAGGGAGGCGATCCCCACCACCAGCCCCAGCCGGAGGAGGACGTCCACCACGGAGAAGAACGTTCGGTTGGCCCGGTATCCCTCGTCGAGGAGGTCGCGGATGGGGCGGGCGTCCACGCCGGCGGCGAAAAGTCCTCGCTCGATCGCCGCGGCCACCTCGGTGACGTCGGCGCCGGGGTCCGTGTCGACCAGCAGCGTGACTCCTCGGGGCGCCGAGTCGAACGGGGCCAGTGCGGCCTCAGAGGCGATGACCCCGTCCAGGATCCCCACCTGGGGATTGGCGGCGATGGTGAACCGCACGGGGCCCGAGGGGACCCGGAGCACGATCTCGTCGCCCGGATTCCCGAACACCGACACGGCCAAGGAAGGATCCCGCTCGACCGCGCTCCACACCTGGTCCTCGGTCTCGTACCGGTCCTGGAGGGACGCCAGCTTCACGGGGGGGTCGGTCTTCAGCTCCCCGGACAGCGGGAACAGCGGCACGAACGCCTGGGCGCTCCCCCCGAACTCCGAGCGGAACTCGCCGACGTACCCGAGTGTGGGAATCCGCACCTGGTCACGGACCCGGTCGTCCACACCAGCGGGAAGCTCGACGTCCGGGTCGCCGGTGGACGTGACTCGAACGTCGTACCCCAGCGAGTCGCGCTCGTACCGGGGACGGAACACCGAGAGGAACACCGCCAGGATGGTCACGATGGCCAGGACCACCGCGAACATCCCCGTGGACAGTCCGGTGCGCACCGGACGGCGGGCCAGATACGCCAGCGGGGGGCGGAGGACGGCACGCAGCCGGCGCACGATCGCTCCGGCACCCTCGATGAGTCCCAGGTTCGCCGCCACCAGGAGGGAGAGCCCGAACACCGCGGCCAGGACCGCCCCGGTGAACGCGGACATGAACTCCCCCACGTCGGCCTCCGGGTCGATGGCCCCGATGACCACGAACGACCACCCCGCCAGGGCCAGGCCGGTCAACGAGGCGTGCAACCGGGGAGAGAGCCGGGGGCGCACCGCCACCGACGCCGCCAGGACCACGGCGATCCCTCCCACCAGCCGGGCCGCATCGTGTGCCTGGAACAGGCTTCCGGCTCCCGCCGCCGCCAGGACCCCCACCGCCGCCCATCGCAGCGCCGGCCGCCGGCGATGCTCGGCCGAGTCCGGCAGGTTGCGGATCGCCGCGGGGATCGACATCCGGGAGGTCCGCCGGGCCGCCAGGAACAACACGGTCAAGGCGATCAGCGCGCCGGCGGCGAACGAGATGGCCAGGGTGGCCGGGCGCACCGAGAGACGGAACCGGAGATCCACCACGCCCCCGGTGAACTGGGCGAAGGCCTCGGCGAATCGCTCGGCCACCAGCCGCCCGGCCACCAGGCCGATGGCCGTTCCTGCGACGGCTGCCACCAGGCTGTATATGGCCCCCTCGATCACCGACAGCGTGACCAGCCCCCGGCGGGTGAGCCCCAAGGCCCGGATGACCGCGTGACGGGGGCGGCGCTCCTCCGCCAGCATCGTGGTCAGGTTCACCACCAGGGCCGCTCCCGCGGCGATGATCAGGAAGCTCATCCCCAGGAGCATCGCTCGGGTGAACTCGGTCCCCTGCCTGGCCTCCCGGACCTCGCTCGATTTGACCTCCCGGACCTGGAACGGAACGTCGGCCGGGAGCGCGTCCAGAGCCTCCCCGATCTCGGGGCGGGCCAGGGCGGCGCCCCCCGCACCGGTGCGCACGCCTCCAGTTGCGGAGACCCGCACGATGTTCACGCCCTGGGTCCCCGCAACGGCCTGCACGGTGGCCACCGGCGCGAATAGCGCCGGGCGGAGCCCGTAGGCTCCGGGGCCCTCCGGCCGGACCACGGCCGCCGCTTCGACCTGGACCGCCTGGGCGGTCGCACCGCTCTCCAGGCCGATCGTCAGCCGGTCTCCCGGCCGGGCCCGGAGGTCCTCGGCCAGCTGACGGGAGAGCAGCACCTCCCCCGGCCCCAGGTCCTCTCCGGTCGTCCGGGTCCCGTCCTCCAGGACGAACGAGCCGAACGGGGGTTGGGTGACGGGGTCGAACCCGATCACCCGGATCCCCGGCTCTCCCTGCCTGCGATCCAGATCGGACACCGAGCCGACCAGCTCGATCCCCGCCTGGACGCCGTCGACCCGACCGGCCACCTCCGGGTCCGCGGCCAGTGTGCTCGCCACCCGTGGGTCGAACATGGCGCCGCCGGCGGCAACCGTGAGGTCGACGTGTCCCCAGGCCCGGTAGGCGTTGCGCACCGAGCTGTCCTCGGAGGAGTCCGCCCCGACCAGCGACGCGGTGATCCCGGCCGAGGCCACCATCAGGCCGCCGATCACCAGCAGGGACTGACCGGGACGCCGGAGGGCCTCCCGAGCGGCCAGCCGGGCCAGCAGCGGGCGTGACGCGGCCAGCAGGGCCACGGACGCGTACACCAGGACGAACAGGCCCAGGACGATCCCTGCCGGGCTCACCGGCCCGGCCCCTCCATCCGGCCGTCGCGCATCCGAACGATCCGCGCGGCCCGGGCGGCCACCGAGGGGTTGTGCGTGACCAGCACGATGGTCTGGCCCTGCTCGTTCAAACGGACCAGCAGCCCCATGACCGACTCGGTCGCTTCGGTGTCGAGGTTCCCGGTGGGCTCGTCGGCCCACACCACTGCGGGCCGGTGCACCAGGGCCCTGGCCACCGCCGCCCGCTGCTGCTCCCCGCCCGACAGCTGGTCCGGCCGGTGGTCCAGCCGATCGCCGAGCCCGATGACGTCCAGGATCTCCGCGGCCCGCCGGCGAGCATCCCTGGCTCGCGCCCCCAGCAGGAGAAGGGGGATCTCCACGTTCTCCACCGCGGTGAGCACGGGAAGGAGGTTGAAAGCCTGGAACACAAAGCCCATGTTCCGGCCCCGGTACTCGGTCCGATCGTCGTCGGAGAGCGCGGCCAGGTCGGACCCATCGATGAGCACCTCGCCGCCCTCGAAGCGTTCCAGCCCCGACAGGCAGTTCAGCAAGGTGGTCTTGCCCGAGCCGGACGGACCCATGACCGCCACCATCTCTGCCCGGCCGGCCTCGAAGTCCACGCCCCGAAGGGCCTCGACCTCGGTCCCGCCTCGGTAGACCTTCCGGACCCCGCGGGCCCGCACGATCAGGTCGTCCACGCCCTCCCTCCCGTGCGAGCCGAACGCCTCAGTAGGTGAGGAGGCTGAAGAACTCCAGGCCTTCGAGCTGCTTCCGCCCCTCCAGGAACGACAGCTCGATGAGGCAGGCGATGCCCACCACCTTGCCGCCCAGCCGCTCCACCAGCCGGGAGGTGGCCCGGGCCGTGCCTCCGGTGGCCAGGACGTCGTCCACGATCAGCACCCGCTCTCCCGGGTCGAAGGCGTCCTTGTGGATCTCCAGGGTCTCGGTGCCGTACTCCAGCTCGTACTGTTCCGACTCGGTGTCCCAGGGAAGCTTCCCTGCCTTGCGGACGGGAACGAACCCGGCGCCGAAGTGATAGGCCACCGGGGAGGCCAGGATGAACCCCCGGGCCTCGATCCCCACCACCTTGTCCACGTTCCCCCGGCCGTAGTGCACCACGATCATGTCGATGGCCGAGGAGAACCCGGCCTCGTCGGCCAACAGCGGGGTGATGTCCTTGAACACAATCCCCGGCTGGGGAAAGTCGGGAACGTCGCGGATCAGCGACTTCAGTCTCTCCGGGTCGTTCATCTATCGCTTCCTGCGCTTGGAGCGTGGCTTCTTCTTCTTCGGCTTGCGCTTCTGCGAGGCGGGCCGGGCAGTCGTCTTGGGGCTGGCCGGAGCGGTGGCTCCCACCAGCTCGCGGCCGGCGGCCGGCTTGGCGGCCGCGGGCACCGCGGGGGGACCCGGCCGGTCCTCGCGGCGAGCGACCCGCTCTCGCACCTCGGCCAGCTTCGGCTCCCGCTCCTTGAGGACCGCCACGACGGGAGCTGCCACGAACAGCGAGGAGTACGTCCCCACCCCCACCCCCACGAACAGGGCGAAGGCGAAGGCCTCCAAGGTCTCCCCACCGAACAGCAGGAGGGTGCCGATGGGCAGCAAGGTGGTGAGGCTTGTGTTGACCGAGCGCATCAGGACCTGGTTGAGGGACAGGTTGACCACCCCGGAGTAGGTCTCCTTGGCGACGAGCGACGTGGACTGGGCGTTCTCCTGGATCTTGTCGAAGATCACCACGGTGTCGTAGAGGGAATACCCCAGGATCGTGAGGATAGCTATCACGGTCTCCGGGGAGACCTCGCGTCCGAGCAGCGCGTAGACCCCCGCGGTGATGATGAGGTCATGGAACAGCGCCATCTGCGCGCCCACCGCCATCTTCCACTCGAAGCGGAACGTGATGTAGATCGACGCCAGGATCAAGAAGATCACCAGGCCCTGGAGGGCCTTGATGGAGATCTGCTGTCCCCACTTCGGCCCCACGTCTTCCACGCTGATCTCCGACGGGACGATCCCCGCTTGGTCGGCCAGCGCCTGGAGAACCTCCTCCCGATCCGAGGCCAGCGACTCCGTACGGACCCGCACCCCGTCCTCCCCGGTGAGCTGGACCAGGGCGTCCGGGTGGCCTACCCCGGCAAGGGCGGAGCGGATCTCATCCACCCGGGCCCCGGTTTCGTTCCGGTAACTCAAGGTAGCACCGCCAAGGAAGTCGATCCCCAGGTTGAAACCGCGCACCAGAAAACCGGCGATCGACAGGGCCACGAGCGCGGACGAGATCAGGAACCACAGCCGACGTCTCCCGATGATCTCCACGTGGAACTCCCGCTGCCCCCGGAACGAGGCGATGGCCCCGCGAAGGCTCATCGCGACCCTCCGCGAACCGGAGCCGGCTCCGCCACCGCCACGCCGGAGCGGAGACCCATTCCCGGCAGCTCGGACAGGAATCGGCTGCGGGCGATGAGGAACACCGTGGGCCGCTTGAAGAAGTAGACGACGAACATGTCCAGGAGCGTCGCCAGGCCAAGCGTGAGGGCGAAGCCCCGCACGGACCCGATGGCCAGGAGGTACAGGACCACGGCCCCGAGGATCGCCACGCTGTTGGCAGCCACGATGGTGTGCCAGGCGCGCGCGAACGCCGGAGCCACCGCGGCTCGAACGGTCTTCCCCTTGCGGACCTCGTCCTTGAGCCGCTCGTAGAACACGATGTACGAATCCGCGGTGATCCCCAGGGACACCACCAGCCCGGCGACCCCCGCCAGGGTGAGGCTGTAGCCGGCGGTCCGCCCCAGAACCGCCACCAGCGCGACCGACAACACCGCCCAGATGGCCATCCCCAGCCAGGTCACCACGCCGAGCAGGCGGTAATAGAACGCCAGGTACAGGCACAGGCCCACCAGCCCGGCGATCCCTGCCAGGAGGCCGGCCCGGAGTGATTCCTGTCCCAGGGTGGCGCTCACCGTCTGGACCTCCGATTGCTCCAGCTCCACGGGGAGGGCTCCGGTCTGGAGCACCAGCGCCAGGTCGCGGGCCTCGCCCTCTCCCGCCATCCCGGTGATCGTCCCGGTGCCTCCGGTGATCGGGTCGTTCACGGTGGGAGCCGACTCGACCAGCCGGTCCAGGACGATGGCCATCTGCTTGCCGGCCAGATCCGTAGTGATCTCGCCGAACCGGTCCGAGCCCTCGGAAGAGAGCTCGAAGTCCACCACCCACCCCGTGAACGTGGGGTCGGTCACCTGCGCCGGATCGTTGAACGAGGCCCGGGCTTCGGTAAGCGCTTCGCCGGTGAGCAGGACCTCCCCCATCCGGAACAGGACAGGGTCCTGGCCCTCCGGGGTGTCCGCTGCCGGGTACACGGCCTCGCCATCCGGCCTCTCCCCCCTGGTGACCTCGGTCGTCTCGTAGTTCTCCGATCCCGGGACGATCTGCTCCAGCACCTCGCGGAACTCCAGCCGAGCGGTTCGGCCGATCAGCTCGAGGAGCCGCTCCTGGCTCTGGCCCCCGAACTTGGGGATCTGCACCTGGATGTTCAGGTCGCCCTGAAGGGTGATGTCCGGCTCCGCCACGCCCACCCGATCGACCCGCTCCCGGATCGTCTCCAGGGTCCGGTCCAGCACGTCTTCCTGCGTCCCAGCGGGCGCGGTCAGGGTGACGGACACCCCGCCGACCAGGTCCAGGCCAAGCAGGGGACGCAGGCCCCAGAAGGCGAAGCCCGAGACGGCCAGGACCACCAGCGTCAGGACGAAAAGGATGGAGATCACGTGGCCGCGGTTGGCCTTCACTCTCGCCTCCGGCTCACAGGAGGCTGGCTCCGTTGATGTCCAGATGGAATGAGCAGTCCAGCTGCTCTGCGGCTCGCCGGCACATCATCATCCGGCCCAGGAAGATCTCGAAGTACTCCATGACATGGCTGATCGAGGTGTCGATGGTGAGCTCGAGCGTCACCGTCCTCGCTTCGGAGTCTACCCGCAGGAATGATTTCTCGGCCGCGTAGTTCACCCGGTCGTGGATGTCGAAGTCGATCTGGGCGGTCTTGCGGACCCGCGACCGATGCACGTCGGACTTGTCCCCCAGGATCACCGCCGCGGCCACCGCCCCGGCGCCCATCCCGTCATCCTCCTCGTGGTTTCCGATCGCCCCCATCAGGACGGCCAGGTCCGTGTGGTCCATCCGGTCGTTGAGCACCTGATGCACCAGCACCGCACCGGTCTGGCCGTGCCCCCATCGGGAGATCGCGTTGCCGATGTCGTGGAGGTACCCACCGATGGCGGCCAGCGTGGACGTGGTCTCCTCGAATCCCAGCCGGGAGAGGACGTTGTAGGCGATCTTCGCGGTCAGGTTGGCGTGCCGGAACCCGTGCTCGGTGAACCCCAGCCCGTCCATCACCCGGTCGGCCTGCGCGATGTACGCGGAGATGACGGGGTCCTTCTGGATGTCCTCGAGCGTGGGAGAGGCCGTGACGGCCCGGGGGCCCGCCTCTTCCTTCACGACTCCTCGTCCGCCTCCTCGTCCGCCTCCTCGCCCTGAGGCTCCGGCTCCTCCTCGACGAGCTTGCGGGCCACGGCCTGCTTGAGGAACCGGAGACGAGTCCCGGCGCCGGCGTCGATCGTCACGGTCTCGTCGTCGAGCTCCATGATCCGGCCGAACATCCCCCCGATGGTCACCACCTCGTCGCCTACGTCGAGGCTCTGTACCAACGACCGCTGCTGACGGGCTCGTCGCTGCTGAGGCCTGATCAACAGGAAGTAGAAGATGGCCACCATCAACACCAGCGACAGCAGGAACGTCGTGTTGCTCCCGCCGGCCTGGGCAAGGAATGTGGATCCGTCCATTGGTCCCTCCAAGAAAAACGGCGGCTCCGGCCGCCGGTCGGACACCCATAGTATGCCAGTCGCAGGGGTCGAGACTGCCACGGATCGTTCAACCCAACGTTCCGAGGCCTCCGGTGACAACCGACCCTCGTCCTGATACGTTACCAGCCGGTAGGTTCGAGATGGAGCAGACCATGGAGCACGCCGCACCGAGACCTCGGTGGCGAGGCCGCCTTCACCAGGTGGCCTTCTTCGTGTCGGTGCCCGCCGGCATCTCCCTGGTGGCCGTGGCCGGCTCAGCCCTGTCCCGGGCGGGGGCCATCATCTACGCCGTGGCTCTCAGCGGGATGTACGCGGTGAGCGCCACGTTCCACCGGATCGACTGGAAGCCGGTGGCCTGGAAGTGGATGCGCCGCCTGGACCACTCGATGATCTACCTGCTGATCGCGGGGACCTACACTCCCTTTGCTCTCCTGGTCCTGGACGGAGCGTGGTCCATCGTGTTGCTCGCGGTGGTGTGGACCGGCGCGGCCGTCGGGATCGCCCTCAAGCTCTCCACCAGCCGGTGGGGGAACCTGGGATCGGCGCTGTACCTGACCCTGGGGTGGGCCATGTTGATCGCCCTGCCGGCGCTCCCCGGCCGGGTGTCGCTCCTCGAGGCCGGGCTGCTGTTCGCGGGCGGCATGCTGTACACGGTGGGCGCCGTGATGTTCTTCCGCCGGAAGCCGGACCCCAACCCGGCGGTGTTCGGCTACCACGAGGTGTGGCACGTCATGGTGGTGGCCGCGAGCGTGTGCCACTACGTGCTGATCCTGCTGATCGTGCTGGGCCCCTGACGGGCTAGCTAGCCTCGGCCCCGCCCTCGCTTGCCGCCCGCGCCCTTCTCCACCTTGGTGACCCGATCGACCGGGTCGAACACGCCACTGTCCTTGCCCGAGCCACCGGACACGGTGTCGCGGTTCCCGTCCCTGGCCAGCAGCCGATCGTTCTGCGAACCCCCCTTGAGCTGGTCGCTCCCCCCACCGCCATTGATCCGGTCATTGCCCCCGCCACCGCGGAGGACGTCCTTTCCACCCTGACCGCCGATTCGGTCGTTGCCCTTCGAGCCGTTGGCCCGGTCGTCTCCGCCGCCGCCGGCCAGGCGGTCGTTGCCGGTCCCTCCGGCCAGACGATCCTTCCCCTTCTGGCCTCGGAGCCGGTCCTTGCCAGCCTGGCCCCGGATGGTGTCCCCGCCGTCCCCGCCGGAGGCCTTGTCGTTGCCGCCCGAGCCCACGATCAGGTCTCCCGAAGGGCTCCCGACCAGGGCGTCGTTGCCTCCGGACCCGTTCAGGGTGGTGGCACCCCGCGTGAATCGCGCGGCGCTGATGGCGTTGGGGGATGGCCCCCCGGTGAGCTGGGCACCCTCGATGGAGTCCAGGGTGTCGGATCCCTGGCCGACCAGAGTGGCGTTGGTGAGGGCCTGATCTGCATCGACGGTCTGACGGACGATGTCGTTCCCGTTGCCTCCGTTCAGCTGGTCCGACCCTTCCTCCCCCTCCAGGACGTCTCCGCCGTCGCTTCCGGACAGGATGTCGTCCCCCGCTCCCCCGCGGAGGTGATTCCCGCACCCGTTTCCGGTGAGGTTGTCCGCGAACGGGGACCCGATGGCGTTCTCCACGGGGTCCCCGGTTCCCAGGACCACGGCTCCGGCTCCCACGGGCTGGGATCCCCCCACACCCAGGTCGAACGTCACGCCGGCTGAGGTGCCGCCGAACGTCACCGAGTCGCCCTGGCTGCACCCCGGGGATTCCTGGATCGTGTCGGAACCCGCCACCGTCGACAGGTCGTAGGTGTCGGGCCCGCCCGCACCCACCAGGGTGTCATCGGCCCGCCCGCCTCGCAGGGTGTCGGGGCCGGCCGCGCCGTCGAGGGTCACCGGCCCCCCGAACCCGGAGGCGTCCAGGACGTTGCCTCCCCCTCCACCGGTGAGCGCGGCCTCCTCGATCCCGGTGATCGTGTCGGTACCGACCCCGGTGAGCTGGGCGTCGGTGAGGGTCTGGTTCGCGTCCGCCGACTGGGTGACCCGGTCCGTGCCGCCTCCCCCGCCCTCCAGGCGGTCGTCCCCCGGCCCCCCGGTGAGGGTGTCGCTGGCCCCCAGGTCGAGCTCGTCGTCGATGGTGTCGTTGCCGGCGCCCCCCCGGAGGACGTCGGGATCCTGCTGACCCTTCAGCATGTCGTCGCCGGGGCCCCCCTCCAGGGTGTCGGCGCCGAACCCCCCCAGGAGGGAGTCGTTCGCCGCGCCGGTCTCCAGCGGGTCGTCGAACGAGTCACTCAGGAAATCGTCCCCGAGGCCGCCGATGACGGTGTCGCCGTCCTCCCCGCCACGGAGCGTGTCGTTCCCGTCCCCTCCCAGCAGCGAGTCGGAGCCCCCGAAGGCGTCCAGCAAGTCGTCGCCACCGCCTCCGTCCAGCGTGTCGGCGGCCCCTCCCGAGGAGAGCGTGTCGTTCCCGGCGCCTCCCAGGAGCGTGTCCGATCCGCTGGGGGTGAACAGCTCGTCGCTTAGAGAGTCGTTCCCGGCGCCGCCGTCCATCTCGTCGGGACCGTTCCCTCCGGTGATGGTGTCGTCGCCGTCCTCTCCGAGGATCGAGTCGCGTCCGCCTCCTCCGGTGATGAGGTCCTGGCCCCCGCCGCCCTCGAGCGAATCGTCGCCCTCGCGGCCCTGGAGGAAGTCGTTGCCCTCCCCGCCCAGGATCGCGTCGTCGAACTCGCTCCCGCTGACGGTGTCGTTCCCACCCCCCGCATCCACGTCCACATTCGCCAGCAGGGTGAACCCGGCGCTCGGAGTGACCGAGGACAGGTCGATGGTGTTCGTGAACGCCCCGGTCGCGGTGATGTCCATCGACGTGACCGCGGAGCACGCCGCGGGGCCGCCGCTGGGGTCGGCGTTGTTCACCTTCACGTTGCCACCGGAACAGGTGACCGTGATGGGATCCGCGGCGTCGCTGGTGACCGTCAGGGTCCCCGCCGCGTACGTGGCGGTGACCGTGGCCTGGGCCGGTGGGGGGTTGGCGAACAGGAACACCAGGACGAAGGCCGTGGTGAACGCCAGCAGGCGCGACTCCACCCGTCTGGCGATTCGGAGGACCGGCGACGGCACAGCAGGCGACAGCCTAGGGGCGGGCCCGGATGTGGTCAACCCGGTCGAACCGGCCTGAGGCCTATCGCCGGAAGAACACGTTCAAGAGGATGGTGAGAACCACGGAGATCAGGATCGAGGTTCCCAGGGGGAAGTAGAACCGGAAGTTCCCCCGCTCGATGGAGATGTCCCCCGGAAGGCGGGGGATCAGGCCGCGCCCCGCGAGGATCAGGATCACGCCGATCACCGCGATGACCACCGCCAGGATCAGCAACAGGCGTCCGAGCCCGGACAGGTCCACCGAACGCCAGGATATCCCCGGTCTCAGACCAGGCGGCCCTCGGGGGCCACCCCCAGGTGTCGGTAGGCGGAGTCGGTGGCCAACCGGCCCCGGGGAGTGCGCTGGAGGAATCCGATCTGGAGGAGGTACGGCTCGTAGACGTCCTCGATCGTTCCGGTCTCCTCCCCCACCGCCGCTGCCAGCGTCGACAGGCCCACCGGTCCTCCATCGAACCGTTCCACCAGCGCGGAAAGGATCGACAGGTCCAGGCGGTCCAGGCCCCGCTCGTCCACCTCGAACAGCGCCAGCGCGTCGGCGGCGGCCTCGATGGTCACCCGGCCGTCCCCTCGGACCTGGGCGTAGTCACGGACCCGCCGGAGGAGACGGTTGGAGATCCGAGGAGTGCCCCGGGACCGCCTGGCGATCTCTTCAGCCCCTGGGGCGTCGACCTCCACGCCCAGGATCCCGGCCGAGCGCTGGACCACGCTGGCCAGCTCCTCCTCGTCGTAGTAGTCCAGCCGGGGGCTGAACCCGAACCGTTCCCGCAGCGGGAGGGTGATCAGTCCCAGCCGGGTGGTGGCCCCCACCAGTGTGAATCGCGGGAGGTCGAGCCTGATGGTCCGGGCCGAGGGCCCCTTGCCGATGACCACGTCGAGCTTGAAGTCCTCCAGTGCCGGATACAGGACCTCCTCCACCGGCCGGGGCATCCGGTGGATCTCGTCTACGAACAAGATGTCGCCCTGCTCGAGGTTGGTGAGGATGGCGGCCAGATCCGCGGTCCGCTCCAGGGCCGGGCCGGAGGTGTGCCTTAGTCCCACGCTCATCTCGTTGGCCATGATCCCTGCGAGCGTGGTCTTGCCCAGGCCGGGCGGCCCCGAGAACATCAGGTGATCCAGCGGCTCGCCGCGTTCCCGGGCCCCTTGGATCAGCAGGGCGAGCTGCTCCTTGACCCGGTCCTGGCCCACGAACTCGGCCAGCCAACGCGGCCGCAGCGCCGCATCGAACTCGGGGTCCGCGTCCAGCTCGTTCGCGGCGATGGTGCCGTCCATTTGATCGGGGGGTCCGCTCGCCTTCTGTCCCCGCGGCCGTGCCACACCTGGCGAGCTACCCCCCCGAGCCCCCCTCGGTTCGGTCATCGGGCTCCCACCCGCCGGAGCGACTCGCGGAGCAGATCCTCGATCGGCTGACCATCGGGCTCGAGGCCCGTCACCGCGTCGTGGACCTCCTGCGGGGACAGCCCCATGGCCAGCAGGGCCTCCCGCACCTCGGCGATCGGTCCACCGGCCGGGAGCTCCATGTCGCCGCCGAGCTTCTCCTTGAGGTCCAGGACGATCCGGGCGGCCACCTTCTTCCCCACCCCCGGCACGATCGTGATGGTGTCGGCGTCGCTGTCGAGCACGGCCCGCCGGACGGCCTCCGGCGTGAGAACGGACAGGATGGCCAAGGCCACCTTGGGCCCGATGCCGTTCACCCCCACCAGGAGCAGGAACAGCTCCCGCTCGGCGGGCGTGGCAAAGCCGTAGAGCGTCATGGCGTCGTCCCGGACGTGGAGATGGGTGAGGACCCGCGCGGTCTTGCCGGGAGGCGGGATGGTGGCCATGGTGGACCCCGGCACCAGCACTTCATAGCCCACGCCCCCGGCGACGATGACCGTGCGATCGCCGCCGCGCTCCGCCACGGTCCCCTCGACCAGAGCGATCATCGCGTCGCCGTTCTTAGAACCCGGGTCTGGTTCAGGTGACACAGGGCCACGGCCACGGCATCGGCGGCGTCAGGCTCATCGGGGACGTCGGCGACGCCGTGGATCCGGGTCAGGGCCCGGCGCATCTCCGCCTTGCTGGCTCCCCCGTTGCCGGTCACGGCCATCTTCACCTCCAGCGGGGCGTACTCGTGCACTGGAACACCGGCCTCGGCCGCAGCCAGAAGGACCACCCCGGTGGCCCGGGCCACGCTCATGGCGCTACCGACGTTGCGCCCCCACATCAGGCGTTCCACCGCCACGGCCGCCGGGCCGTGACCCCGAATGGCCCGATCCACGGCTCGGAACACGGTCCGGAGTCGCTCGGCCTCCGCGGTGCCCGCGGCGGTGCAGACGGTGACGGCCTCCACCACGCCCGCGGCCCCGCCCTCGCCTCCTGCCACCACGGCCAGCCCGGTGGCCGCCATCCCCGGATCGATCCCGATCACCAGTCGGTCGAACACCTGTTCAGTCTAGATGCCGGCGTGGAACGGCTCAAGGACGACACGGATGTAATTTAGCGCGCCGGGAGGACGCCTACCCGACCTCGGCCAGAACCTCGTCGGGGATGTCGAAGTTGGCGTAGACGGCCTGGACGTCGTCCAGCTCGTCCAGGGCGTCGATGAGGTTCAGGACCTGTCGGGCCTGCGATCCGTCCAGCGGGACCCTCGACTGGGGGACCATCGACAGGTCGGCGGAAGCGATGGGAACGCCGGCCTCCTCCAGGGCCGCCCGGACCTGCGGTAGCGACCCGGGGTCCGTGCTGATCTGCCACTGGTCGCCCTCCTCCGACAGGTCCTCGGCTCCGGCCTCCAGGACGATCTCCAGGAGCCGGTCCTCGTCGGGGGCGGCGTCGCGGTCCAGGAGGATGACGCCCTTTCGCTCGAACTGCCAGGTGACGCTGCCGGGGTCCCCGAGGTTCCCGCCCAGCCTGGTGAACGTGTGCCGGACCTCCTGGCCGGTCCGGTTCCGGTTGTCGGTCAGCGCCTCGACCAGCACAGCCACCCCGCCGGGGGCGTACCCCTCGTACACCGCCGGCTCGTACCGGGTCCCCTCGATCTCTCCGGTCCCCCGCTTGACGGCCCGCTCGATGTTGTCCATGGGGACCGAGAAGTCCCGGGCCTTCTGCACCGCAGACGCCAGGGTGGCATTGCCCTCGACGTTGCCGCCTCCCTCTCGAGCGGCCACCTCGATAGCCCGGAGCAGCTTGCTGAACATCTTGCCGCGCCGCTGATCGACCACGGCCTTCTTGTGCTTGATGCCAGACCACTTGGAGTGCCCGGACATCGCCTACCCCACCCTCTCCAGCATCCGCCGGTGGAGCCGAGGCTCCCCGGCCAGCTCGGGATGGAACGCCGCGGCCAGGAGCGAGCCCTGCTCGACAACCACCGGGTGGCCGTCCAGCTCCGCGAGCACCTCCACCTCGTCGCCGACCGACTCGACCACCGGAGCCCTGATGAACACCGCCCGGACCGGCTCTCCGCCGGAGAACGGCACCTCGGCCTCGAACGAGTCGACCTGGCGGCCATACGCGTTCCGGGCCACCCGGATATCCACCAGCGACAGGAGCGGCTCCCCGCCGGTCACCTCGCGGGCCATGACGATCATCCCGGCGCAGGTCCCGAAGATCGGCATCCCCTCCGCGGCCCGCTCCCGGATCGGCTCCACCAACCCGTGGGCCCGAGCCAGGCGGGCCATCGTGGTGCTCTCCCCGCCGGGGATGGCCAGGCAGTCGACCCCCCAGAGGTCATCGAGGGTGCGGACCAGCACCGGAGAGGCTCCCAAGTCTTCGAGGACCCCGGCGTGCTCACGGAAATCGCCCTGCAAGGCGAGGATGCCAGCCTTCACGCCTCCATGATAGCGAGGCGACCTCACGCTCCCCGGCCCGCGGTACCCTGAGCGGACCATGCGTATCTTCTCCGGGATCCAGCCCACGGGGCGGAAGCACCTGGGCAACTACATCGGGGCCATCCGGCAGTACGTAGAGGGCCAGGACCGCGGGGAGGCCATCTACTGCATCGTGGACCTCCACGCCATCACCGTGGCCTACGACCCCAAGGACCTCCGCAACCGGCTGTACGACACCGCAGCCATCCTCCTGGCCGCAGGGCTTGACCCCGAACGGTGCATCCTGTTCCGACAGTCCGACGTCAAAGAGCACACCGAGCTGTGTTGGCTGCTGGCCAATGTGACGGCCTTCGGCGAGCTGAGCCGGATGACACAGTTCAAGGAGAAGTCAGAGGAGCAGCGGGACTTCGTCTCGTCGGGGCTGTTCCTCTATCCGGTCCTTCAGGCCGCTGACGTTTTGGCGTACCGAACCGACGAAGTCCCGGTGGGAGCCGATCAGCGCCAGCACATCGAGCTCATGCGGGACATTGCCCAGCGGTTCAACGCCCGGTTCGGGGAGACCTTCGTGGTCCCCGCCCACCGGATCCCCGAGGTGGGCGCCCGGATCATGGACCTCCAGGTGCCAGAGAAGAGGATGTCCACCACCGCCAGCACCGAACAGGGGGCCGTGTACATCCTCGACCAGCCCGACGAGGTGATCCGGAAGTTCCGCTCGGCGGTAACCGACTCAGGCCGGGAGATCGTCCGGGCTCCGGACAAGCCCGGGATCACCAACCTCATCGAGATCATGGCCGCGGTCCGGGGGACGACACCGGAGGCCATCGAGAAGGAGTACGCCCAGGCGGAGGGCTATGCGGAGTTCAAGCAGGACGTCGGACGAGCCGTAGTCGAGCACCTGGCTCCCCTCCGGGAGCGTTACGCGGGGCTCCGTCCCGACGAGACCGGCCTGGAGCAGACTCTGGCCCGGGGAGCGGACAAGGCCAGGGCAATCTCCTCACCCATCGTGACCATGGCAAGGGAGCGCATGGGCGTCGGCCCTCCCTGAGCATCTCTCTGATGGGCACTCCCTCTCGCGCGTCGGCCGAGCGAGGCCATCGGTGGTTCGCCGCGTGCTACGAGCGCCGCGGCCGCCGAGGAGAACCACAGCACACCCGTGACGCCAGGCAACGAGTGGCCGGCGGCGCTCGTGGACGGATCCTGGAGATCGGCGCGGGAACGGGATTCAACTTCCCCTACTACCCCAAGGATGCGATGTGGTGGCCACCGAGCCCGATCCGCACATGCTCCGCAGGGCCGAGCCTCGGGCGGCCAAGCATGGCGTGGGGCTTCGAGCCGCGCCCGCCGAGCGGATCCCGTTCCCCGACGCCTCCTTCGACACGGTGGTTTCCAGCGGGGTGTTCTGCAGCGTCGACGACCCGGCGAGGGCGATCGCCGAGGTGCACAGGGTGCTCCGCCCGGGCGGAGAGCTCCGGTTCGGCGAGCACGTCAGGGCCAGGCGACCGGCTCGCCGCCTCATGCAGCGGGTCCTCGACCCGCTCCACCACCGGATGTTCCGCTGTCACATCGGACGCGATACCCTCGCCCTCTTCCGGAAGGCCGGCTTCAACATCGAGGAGCTCGATCACCCGCGGTACGCCGACGTGATCGGCGTGGCCCGCAAGTCCACGGAAGCGCACTGAGATAGGCTTGAGATGCTCGTCGGCGCCGGCGGCCGGTGCCGACCCGGATCGCCCAGGAGGTGGTCGACATGCTGGACCAGTTCGCGCCACATACCACGCTTCCCGCGTCGGACATCGAACGGGCCAAGGCGTGGTACAAGGACAGGCTCGGCCTGACCCCCAAGAGCGAGGACCCCGGGGGTGCGTGGTACGAGAGCGGAGGGGCGAGCTTCTCGGTGTATCCCACCTCGTATCCGATCAGTTGCCAGACCACCCAGATGGAGTGGCCGGTCGAGGACATCCGCGGGGTCGTCGACGACCTCAAGGGCCGGGGGGTCACCTTCGAGCACTACGACATCGAGGGGATGGAGTGGGACGGCGACGTCGCGGGCATGGGCCCGTACAAGGGCGCGTGGTTCAAGGACAGCGAGGGTAATACCCTCGCGCTGACGGAACGTCTGGACTCCTAGCGGCGGCTACCAGCCTCGGGTCTGGAGGAGGCCCCCCTCCCCCAGCTCGGCGATGTCGATGCCCCGCATCGGCTCGCCCAGGCCCCGGCTGACCTTGGCCAGGATCTCCGGGTCCTGGAAGTACGTGGTGGCCTCAACGATGGCCCGGGCCCGGGACGCGGGATCGTCGGACTTGTAGATCCCGGAGCCCACGAACACCCCGTCCACGCCCAGCTGCATCATCAGCGCGGCGTCGGCCGGGGTGGCCAGGCCACCGGCGGCGAAGTTCACCACCGGGAGCGTCCCCGATGCCGCCACCTGGCGGACCAGCTCGAGCGGCGCGCCGAGCTCCTTGGCCGCGGACACCAGCTCGTCCTCGCGGCTCCCGTGCAGCCGGGCCATCTGGGAGGTGATCGTGCGGACGTGCCGCACGGCCTCGACCACGTTGCCGGTCCCGGCCTCGCCCTTGGTGCGGATCATCGCCGCTCCCTCGGCGATCCGGCGAAGAGCTTCTCCGAGGTCTCGGGCTCCGCACACGAACGGCACCGCGAAGTCCCACTTGTTGATGTGGTGGGACTCGTCCGCCGGGGTGAGCACCTCGCTCTCGTCGATGTAGTCGGCCCCCAGGGCCTGGAGGATCTGGGCCTCCACGAAGTGGCCGATCCGGCACTTGGCCATGACCGGGATCGTCACGGCCTCCATGATCTCCTGGACCTTGGTGGGGTCGGCCATCCTGGCCACGCCGCCCTCGGCCCGGATGTCCGCCGGCACCCGCTCCAGGGCCATGACCGCCACGGCTCCGGCTTCCTCGGCGATCTTGGCCTGCTCGGCGGTGGTGACGTCCATGATCACCCCGCCCTTGAGCATCTCGGCCAGGCCCGACTTCACTCGGAAGGTCCCGGTCTCCCTGTCCATGTGCTCCTCCTCCGCGCCGCCTCCCAGGATACGGCGAGAAGGGACCGGCCGGGGGTCAGAACTCGACGGGTTCCGGGGCGTCGGATGGGAACAGCTCGACCCAGGTGGTCCCCGGGGACAGGGCGATCTCCTCGCCGTCCCGGTCCAGAAGCGTGGTGGGGTCGTCAGCGGTCTCCCGGTCCCACGTCCCCCGGATCACCTGCCCGTTCCTGAAGACGAAGGCCTGGCCGGTCCCGATGACCTCGAAGTTGGGCACGGGGGTCCCCGCCGAGTCGGTGATCCGGGTGTCCAGCCGCTTCACCACCATCACCACCACGTTGGCCGTCGCCACCTGGTCACCGTCCTCGAGCTCGTGGGGCGACTCGTCGTGGAACCGGAGGTACACGTCGTCCCGGGCCCGGTACCGCCAGGTGACGTCGGCCACCGGGGAGAAGTTGAGGTGGACCTCCCGGCCACGGCGGGCCGCCTCGGGAACGTCCCTATCGAACGAGAACACCTCCGGCGGAGCGGGGCCTTCCTTCTGGCCCGCGTCCCGGAGGGCCTCCGTCGAGGTGAACACGTCGTGGGGGGCCACCCGCGACTCGTCCCGCGGGCAGACCTGTTCCTCGAAGTTGCAGTTGATCATCTCGATGCCGGCCTGTTCGACGGCCCGGATCACCGCGTCGACACTCCCGGCGTGGACGAACAGGGGCTCGCCGTACTGCTGGAGGGTCGCCGGGTCCACGGGCCTGGCGCTGCGGATGGGCCCGATGCGCTCGGCGTCCGAACAGTGATAGAGGGCGGCGAACCTGGTGATGCCGCCCTCGGCTTCCTGCTCGTACACCACGTCGGCTTCGGCCAGGCCGATCTGGGGACGGGCCTCGGGGGCGTTCTCGATCTTCACCGCCAGCACCCGGCGTTCCAGAACCGACTCGTCCTCCGCCTCCAGTCCGGTCAGCGGGCAGGTGGGGTCGGGGCCGATGAACGGGACGGCCAGGAGCGGCTCTCCTTCTTCTTTGGTCAGGAGCCGGAAGCCGACGAACGCCGCCCCGGCCAGGACCACGGCGGCAGCGACCCACACCACGGTTCGCGCGCGTGTCGACAGGGCCACAGGGGGATTACCTCCTTGGGACGATCAGGGGAAGGTCCGGCGCATCCTACCGGCGATGCCGGGTTCGTTCAACGGGTCTTCACATCTCCTCGAGGGCCTTGATCCGCTTCTCGATTGGCGGGTGGGTGGAGAACAGCCGCTCGATGCGGCTGTGTCCCTCCCCCACCGCCCTCGACGGCTGGCTGAACCACAGGTGCGCGGTGGCGTTGTTGGCCACCCGCATGGTGTTGATGGACGAGGCGATCTTCCGCAGCGCGCTGGCCAGCCCAGGCGGGTACCGGGTGAGGAGCGCCCCGTCTGCGTCGGCCAGGAGCTCCCGGCGACGGGACACCGCGAACCGGATGATCTGGGCGGCCAGGGGAGCGAGGATCGCTCCAAGGACCGCCACGATCAGGAAGATGCTGGAGCCGCCGCCGCCGCGCCCACCGCGGCGGCCGCCTCCCCAGAACAGGCCCCACCGCATCCACCCCGCCAGCAGCACCACCACGCCCACCAGCGTGGCGGTCAGGGTGCCCACCAGGATGTCCCGATTCTTCACGTGGGCCAGCTCGTGGGCCAGGACCCCTTCCAGCTCCACTCGATTGGTGATGTCCATCAGCCCTGTGGTGACGGCGACGGAGGCGTGCTCGGGGTTGCGCCCGGTGGCGAACGCGTTGGGTGCCGCCTCGTCGATCACGTAGATGTCGGGCTTCTTGGGAAGGCCCGAGGCGATGACCAATCCCTCCACGATGTTGTGGAGCTTTGGGTACTCCTCCTTGGTGGCGGGCCGGGCCCGGCTGACTCGGAGGACCAGACGGTCGCCGTACATGTAGGAGGAGAACGACATCACCGCCGCGATCACCAGCGCCACGACCAGGCCCGCCAGCCCACCGCCCAGCAGGTAGCCGAACAGGTAGCCCAGGCCGGCGGCCAGCACCAGGGCTCCGAAGATGAGCAGGAAGGACCGGATCTTGTTGCGGGTGATCTGCTCGTACACCGGTTACAGGTCGACGGCCACCGCGCCCCGGGAGTCCTCTTCCGTTTCGAAGAACTCCCGCGGGGTGAACCGGGCCAGTCGTGCCACGAGCAGCGAGGGGAACTGCTCGATCAACGTGTTGAACCGCATCACCTGGTCGTTGTAGAACTGCCGGGAGAAGGCGATCTTGCTCTCGGTCGCCGTCAGCTCCTCCTGCAGCGCCAGGAAGTTTTCGTTGGCCCGGAGCTGCGGGTAGGCCTCCGCCACCGCCAGCAACCGTCCCAGGCTCCGAGTGATCTCCGTCTCCGCCTGGGCCTGGTCGGCCACGTTGCCGGCCTGGATGGCCTGGGTGCGGGCCTGGGTGACCCGATCGAACAGCTCGCGCTCGTGTGTGGCGTATCCCTTCACCGTCTCGATGAGGTTGGGGATCAGGTCGTACCGCCGACGGAGCTGCACATCGATCCCGGACCACGAGTTCTCCACGCGGTTCCGGTTCCGGACCAGCCGGTTGAAGCTGAGGATCCCGTACAGGAGCAGAACTCCCACGATCCCCAGGGCGATCCACAGGCTCAGCACGCGCGCATCGTACCAGCCCCCCGCTTGCTTCGAATCCGCCTGCCTTGCGCCCCGCTTGTGAGAATGATTATCATTCTCGCCCATGAACCGAATCAGCCGCTGGATGGCTGCGCTGGCTGCCGTCGCGCTGCTGGCCGCGGGCTGCTCGAGCTCCACCGCCGGCGATCGCCGGACGGTGGTGGCGTCCTTCTACCCCCTCGCCTTCCTGGCCCAGCGCATCTCTGGCCCGGGGTGGGAAGTCCTGGACCTCACTCCCCCGGGCGCCGAGGCGCACGACGTGGAACTGGGCATCGAGGATCGTGCCGCGATCGAGAATGCAGACCTGGTCGCGTACCTGGGGGACATCGGATTCCAGCCGCAGGTGGAGGCCGCCGTAGAGGAGGCCTCGGGTGTAGTGGTGGCCGCCGCCGACGGACTGGAGCTGCTCGAAGGTGAAGCCCACGAGGAGGAAGAAGGTGAAACCCACGAAGGAGAAGAGGAGCTGACCGCCGACCCGCACGTGTGGCTGGACCCGGTAACGTTCGCCACGGTCGAAGAGCGGGTCACCGAGGGCCTGGTCTCGGCGGACCCCGACGGTCGGGATGGCTACGAGGAACGCGCGGCGGAGCTCCGAGCGGAGCTCGAGGCCCTGGACGGGGAGTTCCAACAGGGCCTCCAGGGTTGTCGCTTCGACACCATGATCGTCTCCCACGAGGCCTTCGGTTACCTTGCGCAGCGATACGGTCTGGGCCAGCTGGGGGTGGCAGGCCTCGAGCCGGAAGGTGAGCCCACCGCGGAGCGTCTGGCCGAAGCTGCGGAGTTCGTCCGTGAGCAGCGGGCGGGCGCGATCTTCTACGAGGCCGGAGCCGAGGCCCAGCAGGTGGCCGAGACAGTCGCTTCGGACGCCGGAGTGCCCGCTCTTCCGCTCTATACCCTCGAGGGACAGCCGGAGTCCGGCGATTACCTCACCGTGATGCGTGACAACCTCGAGTCGCTCCGGGAAGGGCTCGATTGCCGGTGAGTGCGGCCGTGGAGATCCGAGGGGTGCGGTTCGGGTACGGTCCGATCCCCGTCCTGGAGGATATCGACCTCTCGGTCGAGCGTGGTCAGTTCGTGGTGCTCACCGGCCCCAATGGCTCCGGGAAGTCGACCCTCATCAAGCTGGTGGTCGGGCTGCTCTCCCCCAACGCCGGCCAGGTCCTGGTGCTGGGACGGCCGGCTTCCGACCCCTCCATCCGGCGATTCATCGGGTACGCGCCCCAGGGATCAGCCGGCGGCATGGTGCTCCCGGTCTCCGTCGCCGAGGTGGTGGCGGCCGGGGCCACCCCTTCGCACCCCCTGGTGGGCTGGTGGAGAGGAGGCGCCGATGGGGGGGAGATCGACGCGGCCCTGGCGGCCACGGGACTGACGGATCTGGCCCGGGAGTGCGTGTTCGAGCTCTCCGGAGGCCAGCAGCAGCGGGCCGTGATCGCCCGCGCACTGGTCGGCGAGCGCCCGGTCCTCATCCTCGACGAGCCGACCACCGGGATCGACCGGGCGTTCCGACCCAGGCTGGTCCAGGAGCTCAAGCGCCGGGCAGACGAAGGCGCTGCGGTGATGGTCGTGTCTCACGATCCCGACGACTTCCACGAGGTGTCCGACCGCATCCTGTTCATGGAAGACGGACGGGCCCGAGACCTTTCGCACGCCGAGTTTCATCAACAGCAGGAAGCGGCGACGTGATCGACCTCCTGTTCACCGCGGGCTTCGGACAGCGAGCTCTGGTCGCGGCCACCATCGTGGGGCTGGCGGCTCCCGTGGTCGGGGCGTTCCTGGTTCAGCGTCGTCTGTCGCTTGTCGGCGATGGCATCGGCCACCTGGCGCTGGCCGGGGTGGCCTTCGGTGCGCTGGCCGGCATCTCCGGGGTGTGGGGGGCGCTAATCGTGGCGCTGGTGGGGGCCGTGGCCCTCGAGGCCCTCAGGGTCCGCGGGCGGCTGACCGGCGACCTGTCCCTGGCCCTGATCTTCTACCTGGGCATCGCGGCCGGAGCGGTGGGGCTCAGTCTGGCAGGAAGGTTCAACACCTCGGTGCTGTCGGTGCTGTTCGGCAGCCTGTTCGCGCTGTCATGGACCGACGTGGTCCTCATCGCGATCCTGGGGGCGCTCGTGGTGGCGGCGGTGTTCCTCCTGTACCGCCCGCTCCTGGCGGTGGCTCTCGACGAAGAGACCGCCCGGGCCGCGGGGCTTCCGGTCGACGGCCTCAACCTGGTTTTGGTGGCCCTCACCGCGCTCCTGGTGGTGGGCGGGATGCGGGTGGTCGGCCTGCTGCTGATCGCCGCGCTGATGGTGGTCCCCGTGGCGGCGGGCTCCAAGGTCGCCCACTCGTTCCGGGCCACGGTGGGATGGGCGGTGCTGGTGGGGGCGGCCTCGGCGTGGGCCGGACTGGCCATCGCGGCCTGGCAGGGAGAGCTGGTCCCCGGAGCCACCATCGTCCTCACCGCGATCGGGGCGTTCCTGGGGTTCACCGTGGTCGGCCGGAGAACCGCCGCCGGCCACCGGCCCAGGAAGGCGGGATGACCGAGGCCGCCGAACTCGCCGAGCTCGCCGGACTCCGCCCCACCACCCAGCGGGTGGCCATCATCCGGGCCCTCGAAGGAAAGGACCGGCCGGTGACCGCCCAGGCCCTCCACGAGGAGGTCAGGAGCCGGACCGGGCCGGGCCTGGCCACGGTGTACCGGACCCTTCGGGCCCTTGCCGCCGCCGGAACGGCGGAGATGTTCGAGGCCGGCGAGGGCGAGGTAGCCTACAAGCTGTGCGAGGTGGTCCACCATCACCACCTGATCTGCGATCGCTGCGGCCAGGTGCAGACCATTCCCTCGTGCGAGGTGGAGGACTGGGCCGCGACCGTGGCCCGCCGCCGAGGCTTCAGCGTGACCGGCCACCGGGCCGACGTGTACGGACTGTGCCGCTCCTGCCGGTCCCGCACCCGCCGGTAGATCTTCGGATCAGCTGTCGATCTCGACTGGGTCCACTCGTCGAAGAGGTGAGAGGACCATGATGGCACTCGCGGAAGGAGCGTAAGTGGCCTTCAGCGAACGCCTGGCGTCCAGGGTCAAGAAGATCCTGGTTGAGGGCGAGGACGTGGAAGAGCGCAAGATGTTCGGCGGGCTCGCGTTCATGATCAACGGGCACATGTGCTGCGGGGTCATCGGGGACGATCTGATGTTGCGGCTCGGCGTCGATGGAGCTCACCAGGCCATCGAGGAACCCCACGTGCGACCCATGGACTTCACCGGCCGCCCGTCGAAGGGGTTCGTGTTCGTCGACCCGGCAGGTGTGAAGACCGAGGCCAGACTTCGGCATTGGGTCTCGAGGGCACGCGAATTCGTCCATACGCTGCCGCCCAAGTAGGTCCTCGCTCAGGAGCCACCGGACACCTCGGCGTACACCTCTTCGATCTCTCCGGCCACCGTGTCCCAGGAGAACCGCCGGGCCCGATCCCGTCCGGTCCGCGCGTAGAGGTCGCGGGCGCCCTCGTCGTCCAGCAGAAGGGCCACGGCCTGGGCCAGGGCCTCCGGGTCACGCGGGGGGATCAGGATCCCGTCTTCTCCGTCCCGGACCACCTCTCGATACCCGGGGATGTCCGAGGCCACCACGGGGAGGCCGGCGGCCATGGCCTCCACCAGCACCAAGCCGAAGCTCTCCCGTCCGGTGGACGGGGCGCAGAACACCTCACAGGCGGCGTGATAGGGCGGGAGATCGTCGTGAGGGACGGTCCCCAGCATGATCACCCGGGCCCGGGCCTCGATGGGGAGGCCATGGAGAGCCACCCGGTCCCGGCCCTCCCCCGCCACCACCAGGAGGACGTCGGGACGCTCGGCGGCCAGGCGCCGAAACGCCTCCACCATGACCGGGAATCCCTTCCGGGGATCCAGGCGGTTCACGAACAGGATCCGCCGCCCCTCCGGGAGGACCGCGGGAGTGGCCTCGGCGAACAGTTCCACGTCGGCGCCGTTGGGGATGACCCGGACGCCGTCTTCGGAGAACCGCCGGGAAACGAACGACGCGGCGGCCTCCGACACCGCGATCCGGGCCGCCAGCCGCCGCCACACCGGACGGAGCAGCGGGGCCGCCAGATCGAAGAGCCGTGCTCCGGCGGCGAACGCGTGGAACGTGGCCACCACGGGCGCCCGGTCGGCCCGCGCGGCGAACATCCCCACGCCCGGGACCAGGGGCTCGTGCGTGTGGACCACGTCGGGGTGGAACTCATCCAGGGCTCGACGAACCCGGGCCGCCACGGCAGGCGACGGGGCGATGGGCGCCACCGACTGGTTGTACGGGATGCGGATGGGGCGGCCGACCACCCGGACGAACCCATCGGCCGGCCGGGTCCCCGACGGCGCCAGGACCAGCACCCGATGGCCGCGATCGCGAAGCCGGAGAGCCAGCTGGCGAACGTGGACCTGGACCCCACCCGGCGCGTCCCACGCGTAGGGACACGCCAGGGCGATCCTCATGGGCCGGTAACCGCGGCGGAGGGAACGGTCTCGTCGCCGTCGGCAGCGTCCGCCTCGTCCCAGGCCGGCTGGAACATGTGCCACTGGGTGGGCGCCGCGGCGATGGATCGCTCGAACTCCGCCGCCAACCGCCGGGTCAATGCGGCCACGTCCGCTCGGAGGTTCCCGGTGCGTTCGACCTCAACCGGGCGCATGACGATCAGCCATCCGTCCGCGGTGTCGTAGACCGAGCAGGCCATCAGGGGAGACTCGGTGGCCAGCGCCAGCAGGGCCGGCCCGGCCGGCATCCTTCGTTTCTCGCCGAACATCTCCACCAGAACGCCACGGCCCTTGAGATCGCGGTCGGAGACCAGAGCCAGGACGTGGTTCTCCCCGAGCAGGCGGACCAGGTCCTCGCCGACCTTTCGGTCGTCGTCGAGCGGAACGACGTTCAAGCCCAGCGCCTTCCGGTGGTCCAGGAACAGACGGAACACCCGCTCGGGGCGAAGCAGCTCGGCCACGGCGCTGATCCGCCATCCCTGGAGGGCCACCCACTTCCCGGCGGCATCCCAGTTCCCCATGTGCGGAAGGGCCATGATGACGCCCTTCCCGTCCTGAACGGCCCGTACGAGATGCTCACGTCCATCGATCCGGAACCGGTTCAGGACCTCCTGATCCGGCATCACCCGGACCCGGAAGGCCTCGAACCAGTACCGAGCGTAGGAGTGGAACGCCTCCCGGGCCGCCGCTCGGACCTCCGGCGACCCCAGCTCCCGGCCCAGCACCCGAGCCAGGTTCGACTCGACCACCCGGCGAGTCTTCGGGGCCAGGAAGAACGCCGCCTCCCCTCCGAGGTCGAACAGGTTCCGTCCCCACGCCTCCGGCAGCGCCATCGCCAGCCGCTCCACGGCCGCGAACCCCGCGTACGACAGCCGGTCCTTCAAGGACTCCGGGCCGGCGGAGGCCTCCTCGCTCACCCGGCCTCCCGCTGCCGTCCCACGGCCAGCCCGTGCCGGATGACCGGTTCCAGCGACACCAGCGCCGCCGCGGCCAGGGCCGCCCCCAGGAGGTCGGGGACCAGGAGACCCACAGCCACCAGCGTGAGCCGCACGGATCGGAACGGCAGCCGCTCGTGCATCCGGAATCCGAGCCCCAGGGCCTTGGCCGGGAGGTACGACGCCAGGTACGAAGCCACCAGCGCGGCCAGCGCCGCCCCGGCGGTCCATGCCGAGGCGGGCGCCACGTCCCAGGCCACCGCCCCGAACACCACGGCCTCCATTACCCGCTCCACGGCGTGGTCGGCGAACACCAGGCGGGGCATCCTCGTGTCTCGGGCCCCCATCCCTGCCAGGACCGAGGCCCCCCCCGCCACGGCGGTGCACAGCCCGGCCAGGGGGTATTGATCGAACAGGACCAGGGCCCCGGCGGCCACGGCCCCCAGGCCGGTGACCACGAGCAGCGCGGCCACGACGGAGGGACGGGCGGGGACGCGAAAGACCATCGCCCGCCGAGCGTAGCAACTCTCGGGTCCGGGGAGCGCGCCTATAATCGGTCTTTCCGCGACCGGGGAGCCGCCGTGAAGACGTACGAACCAGCCTCCATCCGCAACGTCCTGCTGGTAGGCCACGGAGGCGCCGGCAAGACGTCTCTCTCCGAGGCGCTCCTGTTCGCGGCCGGCGTGACCACCCGAATGGGCACGGTGGAGGACGGCAACACCGTCACGGACTTCGAGCCTGAGGAGACCAAGAAGCAGATCAGCGTGTCCCTGGCCCTGGCGCCGATCGAGTGGAGCGGCGCGAAGATCAACGTCCTGGACGCCCCGGGGTACGCGGACTTCATCGGCGACGTTCGCGCCGCCCTCAGAGCGGTCGACGCCTGCCTGTTCGTGGTGTCGGCGGTGGACGGCGTCGAGGTCCAGCACGAGGTGGTGTGGGAGCTGGCTGTGGAGCACGGGCTCCCCCGGGCCTTCTTCGTCAACAAGATGGACCGCGAACGGGCCTCGTTCCAACGGACGCTCGACGGCCTGGTGCAGGCATTTGGAACCCAGGTCGCTCCGCTCCAGTTCCCCATCGGCGAGGAGCACGACTTCGAGGGAGTGGCCGACCTCCTTTCTCGTAGGGCGTACCGCTATCCGTCGGGTCCGAAGGGAGAGGAGGGCGACTGGCCCGACGACATCGCCGGCAAGGCCGACCCCTACCGGGAGAAGCTCGCGGAGGCGGTGGCCGAGGCCGACGACACGCTGCTGGAGAAGTACCTGGAGGAAGGGGAGCTGTCCGAGGAGGAGATCATCAAGGGGGTGAAAGCCGGGATCACCGAGGCCAAGTTCGCCCCGGTCGTGTGCGGCTCCGCGACCAAGGCCATGGGCGTGGACCGCCTGGCCGATCTGGTGACCGATGCGTTCCCCTCGCCCGTCGACCGCCCCGCGGTCAAGGTCATGACCACCGACGGCCAGGAAGAGGAGCGCCCGTGTGATCCGTCCGGGCCCCTCACCGCTTTCGTGTTCAAGACGATCTCCGACCCCTACGTGGGACGGGTCAACCTGTTCCGGGTGTTCTCCGGCCGCGTCCGGCCCGACTCAACCCCATACAACGCCACCCAGCGCACCGAGGAGCGCATCGGCCAGCTGTTCACGATGAGGGGGAAGGAGCACGAACAGGTGGCCGAGGTCCCCGCGGGAGACATCGGCGCGGTGGCCAAGCTGTCCAAGACGCACACCGGCGACACCCTGTCGGAGAAGTCGTCACCGATCACCCTGCCGGCTCTCGAGCTTCCCGAGCCGCTCCACGCGGTGGCCGTGGAGCCGAAGACCCAGGGTGACGAGGACAAGCTGTCCACCGCCTTCGCCCGGTTGCAGGAGGAGGACCCCACCTTCCGGGTGGAGCGCCAGCCGGAGACCCGAGAGACCGTGATGTACGGGATGGGCGAGGCCCACCTGGAGGTGATGGCGGAGCGGATGCATCGCAAGTTCGGCGTGGAGGTGGTCTCCCGTCCCGCCCGGGTCCCCTACAAGGAGACCCTCCGGGCCCCGGTCGAGGCCATGGGGCGCCACGTGAAGCAGAGCGGCGGCCACGGCCAGTACGGGATCTGCCACATCGAGGCGGAGCCCCTCGAGCGAGGCGCCGGATTCGAGTTCGTGAACAAGATCGTGGGCGGGGCCATCCCCAGTCAGTTCATCTCCTCCGTGGAGAAGGGCCTGGTGAAGGCGATGCAGGAGGGAACCACCGGGCACCAAATGGTGGACCTCCGGGTCAGGCTGGTCGACGGCAAGTTCCACACCGTGGACTCCTCGGACATGGCGTTCCAGATCGCCGGATCGCTGGCCCTCAAGGACGCCGCGCAGAAGGCCGGGGTGGTGCTCCTCGAGCCGGTTCTCGACGTGGAGGTGGTGGTGCCGGACTCGCAGATGGCCGACGTCATCGGGGACCTGAATGCCAAGCGTGGGCGGGTGCTGGGGATGGAGCCCACGGGCACCGGGAAGAGCAAGATCAAGGCCCAGGTGCCCCAGGCGGAGATGACCCGCTACTCGATCGATCTCCGCTCGATCACCGGGGGCCGCGGGGTGTTCTCCATGACCTTCTCCCACTACGAGGAGGTCCCCTCGCACCTGGCCGACAAGATCGTGGCCCAGGCCCAGAAGGAGAAGGAAGAGACCCACCGGTAGGCTGGCTCCCCGGTTCCGGTGGTGGAGGCATCCTTTCCCGAGCTGCAGCGCCGTGAGACCCTGACCCCAGGATGGCCACCAGAGTGCTCATCGTCGATGACCAGGAGCCCTTCCGCCTCGCCGCGCGGGCGGTGGTGGAGGCCACCGACGGCTTCGAGGTGGCGGGCGAGGCGGAGACGGGTGAAGGGTCCGTGGAAGCTGCTCGCCAGCTCGGCCCCGACCTGGTGCTCATGGACCTGAACCTTCCGGGCATCGACGGCCTGGAGGCCACCCGCCGGATCCTCGCGGACTCCGCCGGCAAGGTCGTGGTCCTGATGGTCTCCACGTACGAGGCCGAGGAGTACGAGCCTCAGGCCACCGAGGCCGGGGCGGCGGCCTACATCCCCAAGTCCGAGTTCGACCCCGACCGGCTTGAAGCGGCCTGGTCGGCGGCACGCAAGGGAGGAGCCCCCTCATGACCACCACCGACGCCGAGAGCCTGCGCAAGATCCCATTCTTCGAGGAGCTCACCCCCGAGGACCTCCAGCGGGTGGCCAAGGTCGGCGAGCGCAAGACGTTCGGGGCCGGCGACACCATCATCGCCAAGGACACCCAGGGCCAGGCGATGTACGTGATCATGTCCGGCCGGGCCACCGTCGAGGCCGGGGGCAAGACCCACGAGCTCAAGCCGGGCGACTTCGTCGGAGAGATGGCTCTCCTGGGCCGTCGCCCCCGCTCCGCCACCGTGACCGCGGTCGAGCCGGTGGAGTGCCTGGTGTTCGAGGCCATGTACTTCAAGCCGTTCCTGATCAAGAACCCCAGCGTGGCGGTGGCCATCCTCGAGGGTGTGGTGGCACGGCTGCGCGAGGTCCAGGAGCGCGTGGGCTGAAGCGCGTCGCGGGGTGGAGCTCTATCCTCGCGGCGCTGCTCGGCTTCGCCAGCGGCGCCCTCCTACTGGCCGCCTCCTGGCCCCTGCTCGACCAGTTCGGTCCCCTCGACCTTATCAACGAGCCGGGGCGGCTGGTAGGTGTCGGCCCCGACCGGGCCGAGCTGCTTCGGTGGGGCTACCTCACCGACATGCTGGGGTTCTACCTGCTACTGGCGCCGCTGATGCTGGCCCTTCGCCGAGAGCTCGCTCCGCCCGGCCACCGGGAGGGATTGGACCTGGCAACCATGGCGGGGCTGTCGTACGTGCTGATCGGCTCGATGGGGGCGGTCACCCTGGCCGTGGCCTCTCCACCGCTCATCAACGCAGCTGCCGAAGGGGGAACCAGCGGCGCGACAGCCGTGACGATGTTCACGACATTGACGGAAGTCGTCCACCATGGCCTGTGGCAGACCCTCGAGGCCATCCCGCTGGGGATCTGGCTCCTGATGACCGGCCTGGCCATGCGGCGAGCCGGAGCTCCAGTCCTGGGCGTCACCGCGGCCGTGCTCGGCGTCGGCTCGCTGATCGGATCAGCGAGCCGGATCCTCGACGTGGAGCCGCTGATCGCGGTCCTCATCCCGCTGCTGGGCCTGCTCCCGATCTGGATCTTCTTCGCCGGATTGCGGTTGCTGCGGTACCGGTCCTTCGCCCCCGGGTGAGCGGCGTACGGGGATCCGCCCGGCCACCCTGGTGCCTCGCTGGGGGACGGAATCCACCACGAGCGTCCCGCCCATCGCATCCACTCGATCGGCCATGTTCTGAAGCCCCGAACCCTTCGGGGTGGCCTCGACATCGAAGCCCTGCCCGTCGTCGGTGACCGTGAATGTGAGGTGGCCGTCCGCCTCGGCCAAGTGCACGATCACCCGAGAGGCGTCCGCATACTTGGCTACGTTCTGGATGGCCTCGAGGACGCAGAAGTACGCCGTGGCCTCAGCCTCCTGGTCGTAGCGAGCGATGCCGTCCTGCTCCACCTCCACGGGCATCGCCGCCTTGCGGGCCTGGGCATCCAGCGCCGCCGCCAGTCCCCGGTCGGCCAGGAGCGGCGGGTAGATCCCCCGAGCCAGGTCTCTGAGATTGTCTAGCGCGTCCTGGCTGTCCGCCTGGAGCTGATCCACGAGCTCATCGGTCTTCTCCGGGTCCTTTCGAGCAAGGACCTTGAGCAGGCGCATCTTCACCGACAGCGCCACCAGCTGCTGTTGAGCGCCGTCGTGCAGATTGCGCTCCAGCCGGCGACGCTCCTCGTCCTGGGCGGCCACCAGCCGCTGGCGTGAGGCCCTCAGCTCCTCGATCAGACGCACGTTGCGGAGAACCAGGCCGGCTTGTGAGGCGAGGTCGGCGAGGAGCTTCTCCCCCGCCGGTGTCAGCGCTTCGGTCCGAGGCATGCTCACGGCGATGGCCCCCAGGACCTCCGACTGCTGGCTCACGGGGACGGCCCGATCGACGTCCGGGATCGAGGGAAGCTCGGCGTTCCCCTGCAGCCGCAGCGACCGCGATTCGCTGCCCGCAGGCCAGGAGGCCTCCAGCCGCAGCTCGTTCCCGACCCGGACCCACACCTCCACCCGCTCCGCGCCGGTGCCCTCGGCGGCGATCCTGGCCATCCTGGGGAGCACGTCGTCCAGCGAGTAGGTTCCGGCCACCCGGTCGGCGAACTCCGACATCACCTCGTACGGCGTGGCCCGCTTCCCGTAGACCACCCTATTGGCCAGCCGCCGGGCACGCTCTCGCATCGGCTGGAAGGCCAGCGCGATCAGTGCGGTGGCCACGATCGACAGCAGCACGTTCCCCCGGCTGCCGATCGCGGCGCCGATCCCCACCACGATGCCCACGTAGACCACGGTGACGAACGCTGCGAGCAGCCCGTACACCACGGTCCGGTTGATGACGACGTCGATGTCGAACAGGCGATGGCGCAGCATGGCGATCCCTGTGGCCACCGGGATGATGATCATGGCGGTCAGGATGATCCCCGGGAGGATGACGGTAGCCGCGATCGAATCGGGCCTGGCGCCGTAGGTGAAGAAACCCGCCGCTGCGATCACGAACAGCACGGCAACACCCACCGCGGCGTACGCCAACCACTTGATCCGCTGTCGCTCGTCCCCGAAGGACCGGCGGAACCGGCGGAACATGGACACCGCCGCGGACACGATGCCCGCGATCGCGGCAACCCAGGCGATCGTGCTCACCACTTCCCACACGGCCGGGTCGCCGATGGCGTACGGATTGTCCCGGAGCAGGACAACGTTTTGCATGCGCCCTGGAGAGAGGGCCGCGTCGGCGACGAGCAGGACAACGGACGTCGCGGAGATCCCGGCCACCCATCGCCACCGTGGTGAGACGAGGTGACCGTTAGGGAACAGAAGGAACAGGAAGGTCACCGGGATGATGACGCCGGGAAGGTATGCCCAGCTTCCGAACCAATCCGCCACCCGCACCCACTGCGTCACGGGGATGACGTCGCCGACGGCCAGACTGGCCACCCCGTTCCCGAGCCGGGCGAATCCAAACCCCAGCGCCATGGCCAGGAACAGCCAGCCGATGGGGTTCGCGGCGTGCCTGGAGACGATCAGGACGCCCACGGTCGCCGATGTGAGCTGCAACGTCGCAATGAGAACGAACAGCACGACCTCGCCGGGGCGACCTCTCCCCAGGAGGAACATCGCTCCGGCGCCCACGATCAGAAGGAGGTTCGCCGTCCAGAGCGACCAGGCCAGCCGCGATGCGGCCCGCGCCCTCATCCCGCCCCCGCAACCGGGATGCGGCCGACGACGACGGTTCCCTCTCCCGGTGACGACCGGACGTCCACGCCGCCTCCCAGGGCCTCCAACCGGTCCGACATGTTCTGCAGTCCCGACCCCGGCGGGGTCCGCTGGGGATCGAATCCCCGGCCGTCGTCTTCGACCGCGAACACCAGCGCCCCGTTCTCCGCCCACAGCCGGACCGTGACCCTCGAGGCTCCCGCGTACTTGGCCACGTTCTGGAGGGCCTCCAGCACGCAGAAGTACGCGGCCGCCTCGGCTTCCTGCGGGTAACGGCCAACCCCGTCGGGTTCCACCTCCACTGGCACCGGTGCCTTTCGGGCCTGGGCCTCCAGGGCCGCCGCCAGCCCCTTGTCCGCGAGCAGCGGCGGGTAGATCCCTCGGGCCAGGTCCCGGAGGTTGTCCAGGGCATCCTGGGTCTCTCCCCGGGCCTCGGCGACCAGCCCGGCTCCCTTGTCCGCGTCCTTCCGGGTGATGGTCTCAGCGAGGCGCAGCTTCACCGCCAGGGCCACGAGCTGCTGCTGGGCGCCGTCGTGGATGTTCCGCTCCAGCCGACGCCGTTCTTCGTCCTGGGCGGCCACCAGCCGCTGCCGTGACGCCCGAAGCTCCTCGATCAGCCGCACGTTCCGGAGCACCAGCCCCGCCTGGGTGGCCAAGTTGCGCACCAGCCCTTCGGCCGCGGGAGAGAACGGTTCGCCACGCGGCATCCTCACCGTGAGCGCGCCGTCACCGGGAACGCTCGGTCCCACCCGGAGAGCTCCGGCAGGTCCTCCCCCGGCGCGGGCACGGTCCGCCGCTCACCGGCCGGCCAGGACGCCTCCTGGCGAAGCTCACCCCCCACGCGGAGCCACACGCCCGTCTCGGCCGCCCCGGTTCCCTCTCCCAGCAGGCGGACCATCCGCTCGAGGACGTCATCGGCGGAGTAGGTCCCCGCCATGCGCTCGGAGAACTCGGACAGCACCTCGTAGGGTGTGGCCCGCCGCCCGTACACCACGCGGTTGGCCAGGTGGCGGGCTCGCTGGCGCACGGGCTGGAACGCGGCAGCGATCAACGCGGTAGCCACGATGGAGAGGAAGACGTTTCCCCGGCTCCCGACCAGCGCGCCGATGCCGACCACGATGGCCAGGTAGACGGCGGTGACGAACGCGGCCAAGACCCCGTACACCACGGTCTTGTTGATGACCACGTCGATGTCGTACAGCCGATACTTGAGGATGGCGATCCCCGAAGCCACCGGCACGGCCGACAGCGCCACGCCGAGGAGAGGCTCCAACACCGCCGGGAACCTGATCGGAAGAAACTGGATGGCGATGATCACGAACGCGAACACTCCCGCGTACGCCACCCACTTGAGCTGCTGGCGTTCCTCGCCGCGGGAACGGCGGAACCGGATCACCAGCGAGGTGACCGAACCAACCGACCCGACCAGCACCATCCCGCCTCCGACCGCGGCCAGAGCCAGCGCCCACGTTGGGAACGGGAACGAGGCCTCCCCCACGAACTTCACTGCTTCGACCGTCAAGGCGCCCCCGGCGGCCCCGAGCACCACCAGGCCGACCCCGATCCCGGCCAGCCATCCCACCCACCGCCACCGTGGCGAAGGGACTCGACCGTTGGGAAACAGAAGGAACAGGAACGTGGTGAGCAAGCCCAGGCTGGGCATCCAGCTCCAGAACGACACCCACGCGACCGCTTCTCCCAGCGGCAGCGATCCCGGATCGGTGACCAGGGCGTAGTTCGCGTACGCGAACGTGAAGGTATTCAGCGTTTGAAACACGCCGACGGCGATGAACAGCCAGCCGATGGCGTTCCGGGGGAACCGAGAGGCGATCATCGCGCCAACCAGAGGGAAGGGCAGGGAGGCCATTAGCGTGGCGGCGATGGTGAAGCCCACATCCACCTGCTGCACGATCGCCAGCCAGATCGCGGCGGCGGAGAGGAGGACCGAGAGCCCGAACAGCGACCAGGCCAGCCGGGACGTCGTCCGCTGCTTCATGCCGCCGATACCGGAATCCGGCCGGTCACCGTCGTTCCGCGACCCGGCGCGGACCGCACCTCGACCGACCCGCCAACGGCCTCGAGCCGGTCGGCCATGTTCTGGAGGCCCGAACCCCGGGGCGTGGTGGCGCTGTCGAACCCCCGACCGTCGTCCTGGACCGAGAACAGCAGACGGCCGTCTTCTTCGGCCAGCCGGACCACCGCCCGTGACGCATCCGCGTACTTGGCCGCGTTCTGGAGCGCCTCGAGCACGCAGAAGTACGCCGTGGCCTCGGCCTCCGCGGGGTACCGGCCGACGCCATCCGGCTGGACGTCCACCGGGAACGGGACCTTTCGAGCCTGGGCCTGGAGCGCCGCCGTCAGGCCCTGGTCTGCCAGCAGCGGCGGGTAGATCCCCCGGGCCAGGTCGCGGAGGTTCTCCAGGGCCTCCTGGGTCTCCCCCTGCAGGTCGTCGAGTAGGGCTTCGGCCCTGGCCGTGTCCTTGCCGGCCAGTGTCCTGGCCAGCCTGATCTTCACCGCCAGCGCCACCAGCTGCTGCTGCGCTCCGTCGTGGATATTTCGCTCCAGGCGCCTGCGCTCCTCGTCCTGGGCCGTCACCAGACGCTGGCGCGAGGCCCGGAGCTCCTCGATCAGCCCCACGTTGCGGAGGATGAGCCGGGCCTGCGAGGCCAGGTCGCCCAGCAGCTTGTCCTCGGCCGGCGTCAGTGGCTCGCCGGGGGGCTTCGAGATGGACAGCGCCCCCAGCAGCTCACCTTGGTCGCGGACGGGATACGCGCGGTCGGCGCCCTCGATGTCCGGCAGGTCATCGCCCTGGACCTCCAGAGCGGCGGAGCCGTCACCGGATGGCCACGAAGCCTCCCGTCGCAGCTCGCGTCCAACGCGGAGCCACACGCCGGCGCCGCGGGCGCCGGTCCCCTCGCCCACCACCCTGGCCATCCGAGGCAGGGCGTCGTCGGGCGCGTACGAGCCGGCCACCCGGCCCGAGAATTCCGACAACACCTCGTACGGGCTGGCTCTCTTTCCGTAGACCAACCGGTTGGCCAGGTGTCTGGCTCGCTGGCGCACGGGCTGGAACGCCGCGGCGATCAGCGCCGTGGCCACAATGGAGAGCAAGACGTTGCCTCGGCTTCCGATCAATGCCCCGACCCCCACGACGATGCCCAGATACACGGCGGTGACGAACGCGGCAAGAACCCCGTACACCACGGTCTTGCTGATGACGACGTCGATGTCGTACAGCCGGTACTTGAGGATCCCGATGGCTGCGGCGATGGGCATGGTTGCAAGCCCGATGAGACCCACGACCCAGGCGCCCTCCAAGGCCTCCACGCCGAGGACGCCGCCCACGATGCCTACGGCGATCCCGGCGACCGAGATCCCCGCCGCATACACGAACCACTTGATCTGCCGTCGTTCCTCGCCCCCCGCCTTCCGCATCCGCACGAAGAGCGAGACCACGCCGGCGACCAGCACGATGCCCAGCACGACGTAGCCGATGGACAGGACGGCGTCGATCAGGCCGCCTGCCGATTCGATCCCGAGGGGGTTTCGGTAGGGGCGGTAGCCCTCGACGAGCCCCGGGCGAAATGCTTGAGCTGCAATCACGAAGGCGAAGACACCGACGGCCACCCACACGAGGGGCCTCCAACGCCGAGAGGGCAGCCGGCCGTTCGGAAACAGGAATGGCGTGAAACCGAGGAGAAGCCCGAGCCCCACGAACCAGGACCAGGTATTGATCCATAGGACCCAGACGGTCGCGGGGAGCGGGCCGAGGCTCACGGCGCGATCGGCGTACTCGCCCGTGGCCACGCCCAGTCCGATGAACACGGACCCGGCCAGGAACATCCAGCCGATCGGGTTCTCCCGGCGCCGGCTGGCGAGGAGGGCCCCGAGGGTGGGGAACCCGATCTGGGCCAGGAGGATTGGCGCCACGTCGAGGACTGTCTCGGTGCTGGGCCTGGAGAGCAGGGAAATCAGACCCCCCAAGATGAAGGCGGTCGCCAGGGCCCACAGTGACCACGCCAGCCGGGTGGCCGTCCGGGCGGTCATTCTCCGCCTCCCACCGGGATGCGCCCGGTGACGTTCGTTCCCGAGCCGGGCGAGCTGGCGACTTCCACGCTTCCACCGAGAGCCTCGAGGCGGTCGGTCATGTTCTGGAGTCCCGAGCCCTTGGGCGTCGTTGCGCTATCGAAGCCGCGGCCGTCGTCCTGGACCGAGAACACCAGCCGGCCGCCCTCCTCGGTTAGCCGGACGACCGCTCTCGACGCGTCGGCGTACTTGACGATGTTCTGCAGAGCCTCAAGGACACAGAAGTACGCGGCGGCCTCGGCCTCCTGCGGGTAGCGGCCGACGCCGTCGGAATCCACCTCCACCGGGACGGGGGCCTTTCGGGCCTGGGCCTGGAGCGCGGCTGCCAGACCCTGGTCCGCCAGAAGCGGCGGGTAGATCCCCCGGGCCAGATCGCGAAGGTCGTCCAGCGCCTCCGTGGTCTGCTCCTTCAGCTTCCCCAGGAGGTCGGCCACGTTCGGCGCCGTCTTGCCCGCCAGGTTCTGGGCCAGGCGCAGCTGCACCGTCAGCGCCACCAGCTGCTGCTGTGCGCCGTCGTGGATGTTCCGCTCCAGACGCCGGCGCTCTTCGTCCTGGGCCGTCACCAGACGCTGGCGCGATGCCCTGAGCTCCTCGATCAGGCGGACGTTGCGAAGGATCAAACCGGCCTGCCCCGCTAGGTCCGAGATCAGTTTCTCCTGGGTGGGATTCAACGGCTCCCGCCGCGACGTGACCACGCTGAGCGCGCCGAGCAGCTCACCTTGATGCCGCACCGGGAACGATCGCTCGCCTTCTGGGAAGGCGGGAAGCTCCGAACCGGACGACCGGAGTGACGGGCCGACTTCGGTGTCCGGCCATCCCGCCGCCTGCCGGAGCTCGGATCCCACCCTGAGCCACACCCGGGACCGCTCCGCGCCGGTGGCCTCTCCGACCATCCGGGCCATTCGAGGAAGGATCTCCTCGCTGGAATAGGTGTCCTCCAAGTGGTCGGAGAAGGACGAGAGTACTTCGTAGGGCGTGGCCCGCTTCCCGTACACCAGGCGATTGGCAAGATGGCCCGCCCGGGTCCGAACCGGCTGGAACGCCAGGGCGATCAGCGCGGTGGCCACGATCGACAGCAGCACGTTGCCTCGGCTGCCGACGAGAGCCCCGATCCCCACCACGATCCCCACGTAGACGAGGGTGATGAAGGCGGCCAGGAGCGCGAACAGCAGGGTGCGGTTGATGACGACGTCGATGTCGTAGAGCCGGTGCCTGAGGATGGCGATGCCGGCTCCCAGGGGGAGGGCCATGTAGGCCGCACCCACCAGGATGGTCTCCAGGGCCGGAGGGATCTTGAGGCCGAGCGCCGGGATGATCGCGGTGGCGGTGAACACCGCCACGAGGACGGCCGCTCCGAACGCGAACCACTTGATCTGCCGTCGCCGCTGCCCATCGGCGCGTCGGAACCGGAGGATCAGCGAGGCCAGCGCCACCACCGCCAGCGCGAGGACCACGGCGAACCCGGGACCGTCCATGAATCGCACCAGCGGCCGGACCGCCTCGACACCCACGGGGTTGGGAAGTCGCGCGAAACCGGGCGCGGGGTCGAGGGCGAAAGTCAGGGCCGCCAGGGAGAAGTACCCTCCCGCGATCCACGCGAACGGTCGCCACCGGGGGGATGGGAGCCGGCCGTCCGGGAACAGCAGGGGGACGAACGTCGAGGGGATCGAGAGCAGGACCACCCAGATCCAGTCGGACATCCACGCCGTCCACGCCGCCCCCGGCAGTCGAGGAACCTGCTCGACGGCGTACCGCCAGTACTCCTCGGCGACGAACAGGGCGCCGCCCGCCAGGGTGGTGGCCAGGAACAGCCACCCGATGGCGTTCCTCGGCTGCCTGGAGACGATCAGGGCGCCCAAGGCCCCCATCGACGCGAACACCATCGTAAACAGGACGTCCTCGAGGTCGAGCCTCCCGGCCTCCTGGAGGTTCTGGAGGACGATCGCCGTGGCCGCCCCCAGAAGGACCAGGACCCACAACGACCAGGCCAGACGGGCCGCAGTCCTCTGTTCCATGCCTTGATTGTGCGCCCCGAACCCATCGACTGGAAGGGGGCTCTCCCCACCGCGGCCGGTGTGCTGGCCTCCCCTCTGGGGTAAGGGGACCGGCCAGGGCCTTCTCGTGCAGGCAGGGTTCAGATGACGAGGCGGCCCGGCCATCCTGTGGTCCAGACAGGCAGACGAAAGGACCCGAAACATGAGAAGGATCGCGGTGGTTCTGATGGTGGTGCTGGCCGCCTGCGCCGAGCAGCAGCAGCCGCAGACGGACCAGCCCGCCCAGCAGCCGGCGTCCCCGGAGCCGGCGGCGCAAGAGTTCCAGGTGATC
>JBOGVS010000003.1:0-130053 GCA_050692555.1 Actinomycetota bacterium | reverse complement strand
AGACGCGAGCAGGAGCTCGCCCACCAGGCGGAGGTCGCCTACCGACGGCTGGTCAAGGACTGGCAGCAGACGCGAGGAGGGGGTGCGGACGCCGCCACTGGGGCGCGCATCTCAAAGGCCCTCAAGGAAGGCCATCGTTGGCCGCGACCGCGGTGAACTGGAGAGCCGCGCGGCCCGCCTCATGGAGCGGTCGGGCCATCGCGGCGATCCGCCGGCCTACCTGGAGAACGTGGCCGAAGCCGGGATCGTCGGCACCGTGGACCAGGTCCTGGAACGACTGGCCGCATACGCCGAGTCGGGGATCGGGCGGGTGATGCTGCAGCACCTCGACCACTCCGACCTGGACATGGTGGCTCTGGTCGGGAGCGAGGTCATCCCGGCGGCCGTATCGATCTGAACCTCGCCCGCCGCCACGGCCAGTCGGTAATCTCCTCGACCGGCCCGAATTGGCGAACTCGTGCCGCTCGGACGGTTACTCGGTGCCGATGATGACGATGCGAGTTGCGGCCTTATCCTGTCTACGATGGCTTCGGGCAAGGAGATCCTGGAGATCGCCGGCCGGGAAGTTACCGTCAGCAATCCGGACAAGGTCTTCTTCCCCCAGACCGGGCACACCAAGCTCGATCTGGTCCGCTACTACCTGGCCGTGGCCGATGGGGCGCTCCGTGGCGTGGCGGGCCGACCGATGGCCCTGAAGCGCTACGTCCACGGAGCGGAGGGCGAGTTCTTCTTTCAGAAGCGGGCGCCCACGTCGCGACCGGAGTGGATCGAGACCGTGGAGCTGAGCTTCCCCTCCGGCCGGACCGCCCACGAGGTCGTGGTCCGGGACGCGGCCCACTTGGCCTGGGTGATCAACCTGGGGTGCATCGACCTCAACCCGCATCCGGTCCGGGCCGGCGCTCTCGACCATCCCGACGAGCTCCGCATCGACCTCGATCCCGTGCCGGGAGTTCAGTGGCAACAGATCCTCGACGTCGCCCTGGTCACCAGGGACGTCCTGGACGACATGGGGGTGACCGGATGGCCCAAGACCTCCGGCTCTCGCGGCTTCCACGTCTACTGCCGGATCGAACCCCGATGGACGTTTCCCCAGGTCCGGCGGGCCGCCCTGGCCGTGGCCCGCGAGGTGGAGCGCCGGGCGCCCGACCTGGCCACCAGCAGGTGGTGGAAGGAGGAGCGTCACGGCGTGTTCATGGACTACAACCAGAATGCCAAGGACCGCACGGTGGCCTCGGCGTACTCGGTGCGCCCGACCCCGGACGCCCGGGTCTCCACTCCCCTCACGTGGGAGGAGGTCCCGCGCTGCCAGCCGGAGGCCTACACGATCGACACCGTTCCCAAGCGATTCGCCCGGATCGGCGACCCGTGGGCGGATATGGATGACGCCGCAGGCTCACTGGAGCCGGTGCTCGAGCTCTCGGCCGAGCACGAGGCCGCCGGATTCGGGGATGCGCCCTGGCCGCCGCACTACGAGAAGCAGGCCGGCGAGCCGCCGAGGGTGCAGCCATCGAAGCGCCGGAAGAAGAGCGAGAAGGCCCCCCGGCGGGACGGGGTGGTGCCGCCGCCGGCGCCGGGAAAGACCGCCGGTCCCACCGGGAGGCGCCGCACGACCATGCCGCTCATCGAGATCGCCCGGGCGGCCACCGAGGCCGAGGCCAGGGAAGGCCTGGACCGTTGGCGGGTGCGACATCCCGAGGTCTGGTCGTACCTGGGCCCGGAGGACGTTCTGGTGGACGCGATGCGGGGCCCGAGCACCACCTGGACCCGGATCCGGCTCAACCTGCGAAGGGTTCCAGAGGCCGAACGCCCGCAGCAGGAAACGCTGGAGGTCGACTACGACCCCTGGGAGAGATACCGCGGACGAATGGAGGATCCGCCCGATCAGGACTCTGGCTGATCCTGCTCCCGTTCCGGGTAATGACCCGGCCGGTTCTCCTCGGGCACGGGGCCGGTTCGTCCCTTCTCCTTGGGTCGGCGACGCGCCTCTTGCTTGCGTCGCCAGCTTTCCTGGTTCAGCTGTCCCCGTTCGCTCCGTCTGATCTCCGGTTGCTGCGGCTGTCCCATGGCTAGCCTCGTTCCTCCGTTGTTCCCCCCAGCGCCTCCCACACTGCCTGAACGTTCTCGAACCGGGTGTCGGGCAGCTGCTCGAGCCGGGTGTCGGGCAGCTGCTCGAGCCGCTCGATCACCCCGACCGGAGCGTTCCTGGCCCGAGCGTTCCGCAGCAACGTGTCACGATCTGCCGGGAAGACGGACGGGTCCAGATGGCGAGCGATCTCACTTCGCTCCTCAAGCTGGTCCGGGCTCAGGCTTCCCTCTGGCGTCAGCCCTCGATCCCCGGTGAGCCGTGCATCGGTGACAGGCTCATCGTCACCCGGCCCCTCGGCCTCACGGGCCTCGTCGGCGCGTGAAGGCACGGGCGCGCCCCGCTCCATGGCCTCGGCCTGCCGCTTGAGCTCTTCGTCGACACGAGGTCCACTCTTGTCGCTGCCACGCTCAGCCATCGTCCGCCTCCCGACCGCGTTGTCCTTCATGGAGTGTTACCCGGGATGACCTGAGGGCCAAACTCGAGGGCGCTACTCGGAGACCCGACCGTTCCCGTCCGGACCATCCGAGGCCCGGAATCCCCCGAGGTGCGGCAGGTTCCGGCTTGACAGGATGTCGTCGATCACCCCGTAGGCCCTGGCCTGCTGCGCGTCGAGGATGAAGTCCCGGTCCGTGTCCCGGGACACCTTCTCCGCCGGTTGGCCGGTGTGACGAGCGAGGATCTCGTCCACCAGCCGTCGCTGACGGATGACCTCCCTGGCGTGGATCTCCAGGTCCGCGGCCTGCCCGCCGAGCTCGCCGTGAGGCTGGTGGAGGAGGACGCGCGCGTGGGGCAGGGCGAACCGCTTACCTGGAGCCCCCGCGGCCAGGAGGATGGCGGCCGCCGAGGCGGCCTGGCCCACACAGATCGTGGAGACGTCCGGCCGGACGTACTGCATCGTGTCGTAGATCCCCAACAGTGCCGTGGACGACCCTCCGGGGGAGTTGATGTACAGGCTGATGTCCCGGTCGGGGTTCTCCGACTCCAGGTGGATCAGCTGGGCGGTCACCACGTTGGCCACGCCTTCGTCGATGGGGGTCCCCAGGATCACGATGCGGTCGTTCAGCAGCCGGGAGTAGATGTCGAAAGACCGCTCGCCGTGGGACGTCCTTTCCACCACCACCGGGATCGTCGGCTCGCTCATGTGGTCCTCCTCCGCAACCCCACGGTTGCTCATGATACCGGCAGGCGATGGCACGCGCAACCGGACGGTTGCTCTGTGGCCACGTTCAGAGTGAGGCCAGGTCGATGGCCTCGAGGGCCGGGGAGAAGAACAGGCCGGGCTCCGGTCCTCCGGCGACGACGTACACCGTCGTGCCGTCGGCCACCACGCCTAGGCCGTGGCGCGGCGTGGGGATCGGCGGCAAGGCCAGCCACCGTCCGGCCTGGATGTCGAAGGCCTCGGCCTCGTCGAAGGTCCCCCCTTCCTCCTCGCCGCCGACCGCCACCACGAACCCGTTCGAGGTCGCTGTCGCCGCCATGCCACCCCGCGGCGTGGGGAGGTCCGGTAGCGGCGACCACGTCTGCTCGTCCGGGTGGAACACCTCGGCGTCGGGGAACCCTGCGAGGCTCCCGGCCCGGCCTCCGATGGCGTAGATCAGGTCCTCGAACCCGGCGACCCCCATGTGCTCCCTGGCCTGGAGGAGCCCGGGTTCGGTGGACCACGAGCCGGTGGCGGGGTCGAAGGCCATCGCCGCCTCGGCCACTCCGTCCTCTCCAACCCCGCCGACCACGTAGATCCGGCCGGCGGCCACCGCCGCGCCACCTGCGGTCCGGGGCTCGGGCATCCGGGGAAGCTCCTCCCAGGCGCCGTCTCGAAGCGCGAAGGCCCGGTCGCTGGGGCCGGCCTGGGCCAGCGAACCGCCAAACACGTAGACCACCCCGTCGTGAGCCACGGACATCGCGTGGTTCACGCCGACCGGCAGCGAGGGGCCGGCCTCCCATCGGTCGGCGGCGATGTCGTACACCTCGAGCGTGGGCACGGTCGCTCCGTCGGGGGAGGCGAATCCCCCGGTCACATAGATCCGCCCGGCGAGGACCGCGGCCCCCACCTCGGTCCTGGCCGTGGGAGCGGGCGACAGGGAGCGCCAGGCAACGCCGGTGGCCTCCGGTGCGGGCGCGGCCCCGTTCTCCGTGCAGGCCACCGCGACGGCCACCGTCAGGGCAGCGAGGAGGATGCGCTTCAGGCCGCGCCCCGTTCGCAGCGCCGTTGCTCGTCTCGACCGGGACCACCCCGGCACCGATCCCGGCCCGGTCCGCCGTCGAGGCGATCACCGCCGCCCTGGCCCGATACCTCATCGCGCCCGCCGCCGGCGCACACCCGGTCGGCCCCGCCGCCGGCCTTGACGACGTCGTCCCCTCCCTGCAGGACGAACGTCTCCGGGGCGTTGGATCCGGTGAGCACGTCCGGGCCAGGCTCACCGACGACGTCGGGAGATCGCCCGAAGCACCGGAGTTGGTCAAGCGAGCCGAGATCGAGGGCCTCCGTGGCCGGGGAGAATGAGAGGCCGGGCGTCACTCCCCCCATGAGCGTGAGCACGGTGTCGCCGAGTGCCACCACCCCCAGACCGTGCCGGGAGGTGGGCATGCCGGGGAGCCGGATCCACCGCTTCCTGCGCACGTCGAACGCCTCGGCCTCCCGGAACGTGGCGGCGGCCTCTCCACCGACGGCCACCACGAAGCCGTTGTCCGTCCCCGTGGCCGCCATGCCGCCACGGGGCGTGGGCAGGTCCGGGAGCCGCTTCCACTTCCCCGACGATGGAATGAACACTTCCACGTCCGGCAGGCCGGGGGCGGTGCCGTCCCGGCCTCCGACGGCGTACACGCGGTTGCCCACCGCCGCGACCCCCATGTGCTCTCGGGGGCGAAGGAGCCCCGAGGCCAGTGACCATGTACCGGCGCGAGGGTCGAAGACCATCGTCGTGGTGGCCAGCCCGGCGGGTCCCACCCCGCCGGCCACATAGATCCGCCCGCCGGCCTCCGTTGCTCCGCCGGCCGCTCGGGGCTCGGGCATCGGTGGAAGCTCGGTCCACGTCCCGCCGGCCAGGGCGAAGGCCCGGGCCGTCGGTGGCCCGGCGGCCGTGTAGCCACCCATGACGTACGCGGTGCCCCCAGAGCTTGCCGCCATCGCGTGGTTCACGGCCAGAGGGAGCGGCGGACCCGCGGACCAGGAGTCGGAAGCGGGGTCGTAGACGTCGACGGCGTCCACGGTCTGGGCGGGCGCTGCGTACCCTCCCGCCACGTATACCTTGCCCCCTTGGATCGCTGCGCCGCCCTGGACCGCGGCGGTCACCTCGGTCCGCGACGAGGGAGCGTCGGCCAGGCGGCTCCACGCGATCCGGCGCGCCCCGCCCCCCGCCCCGGGTGCCGGAGCCGGCAACAATGCGGACACCGTGAGGGCCAGGGCGGCGAGTCCGCGGGCCACGCTCATGGCCGGAGATTCTACCGGCGCTCCTCGTCGACCTCCTTCAGCTCCCGCAGGGGCACCATCACCACGTCGTGGAGCCGCCAGTCCAGGGCCCGCAGGTCCTTCCGTGCGGCCTCGAGCCGGTCGAGTAGGTTTCAGTCCGGGCGCGAGCCTCTATCAGTGACCGCTCGCCACGGACCGCCCCCGTGCCGCCCAGGCCCGGAGCTCTTCGGTCGCCAGGAAGTTGAGGATGCGGTCCCGGGGGATCTCCGCGGCGATCGCCGCGGCGACCCCCAAGTCCATGAACCCCAGCTCCTCCGGTCGATGGGCGTCGGTCCCGATCGACACCCAGCCCCCGGCCTCCCGGACGTGGGACAGGAGGCCGACCTCGAGGTCCTGCCGGTCCGGAAACGCATCGACCTCGAGGGCCACGCCACGCTCAGCGGCCGCCTCGGCCACCCGTTTCCAGTCGGCCTGTAGCCCGGGGCGCGTCCCCCACCGGCGTCCTCGCGGATGGGCCAGCACGTGAATGGTGGGATTGGCCAGCGCCGCCAGGTACCGGTCGGTCTGGTCCTCGGTGACTCGCAGCTTCGAGTGGAAGGCGCCCAGGACCAGGTCCAGGGTCCCCAGGACCTCCGGGTCCATGTCCCCCTCGCCGGCCGGCGAGAGGTTCATCTCGATCGCGCGGAGCGCGCGGATCGAGGCTTCCTCTTCGGCGAGCTCCCGGTTGAGTCGGTCGATGGCCTCCCCCTGTCGGAGGAGCTTCGCCTCGTCCATGCCCCTGGCGATCGGCAGTTCCTGGGAGTGATCGGTGACGGCCACGTGCTCGTACCCGCGCTTCCCGGCCAGGCGGACCATCTCGTCCAGGGGGAGCGTGCCGTCGCTCCACGTGGTGTGCATCTGGAGATCGGCTCGCAGCCGCCACTCCGGGTGCTCGGCCAGGATGGCTCGGGCCTCGGCCACGGTCTTGAAGCCGGCCCGGACCGCCGGCGGATCGGGGATCGGATCCGGCGGGGTCTCGATCCACTCCTCGATGATGCCGGCCACCCAGGGCCCCACGCCGCGGAGGTCGGTGAGGGATCGTCCGCCCCCCAGGACCTCCGCGGCTTCCTCAGGCCACGTCAGCGCCGAGCGTGAGGCTCGTCTGAGTGCTCTGGCTCGGTGCCCGTCCTGGCCCTCCGAGGCCCGGGCCAGCAGCTCCGCCAGATCGGCGTTGGTCAGACCGATGCGGGCTTCTCCGGGGCCCGGTCCGAGGCCAGGGCCTCGACCGCGGCCCAGGCCCGGAGGTTCTCCAGCCGCCGGCGCTGCCGCTGGGCTCGGCGGATCAGCGGGTCCATCTCCACGCCGGCGAACGCCCCCGACACGTCGCCCGCCGCCTTCAGCCCTCGCCACATGCACAGCTTCCCCTCGACGCCCAGGCTCAGGGCCTCCAGCTCCTCGAGTCGGCTCAGCGGGGAGTACCCGAGGATCGCGCCGTTCGGCTTGAGGCGGCCCACCTTCTCCGCGACCCATGCCGCGGCCAGCTTGCCCCGGTCGGGACCGAATCCCAGCCGCTCCATGAGGCCTTCGAGGATCTGGCGATCCTCGGCGATCTCGTCGATGAGGCGGTCGAGGGCCCGAGCGATCTCGCCGTCCGGGTTGCTCGCCCGGCACCGTCGGGCCAGTTCCAGGCCGGCCGTGGCCCCGGCCAGGTGGTCCTGGAGGTAGATCTTCAGGAGACGCTCGCTCACGGTGCCTATTCTTCCCCTTCTCCATGCTTGAAATCAGGGGCCGTGGGTAGGTCTGCCGGGCAGGAGGTGATGGAACGATGCCCAGGCGACCGAGCGTGAAGAACGAGAAGCAGTACGAGCGGTCGAAGGAACAGGGCATGTCGAAGCAGCGAGCCGCCAGGATCGCCAACTCGCCTGGAGCGTCGTCCCGGGGTGGGAAATCTTCCGGGTCCGGCAAGCGACGGAGGGCCACGTCGCAGGGCGGCACCACCGCCCAGAAGAAGGCCGCAGGACGGAAGGGTGGTCGCGCGGCAGCCCGCAAGTCGTGACCGAGATCGGCTACGCGCTCTCCAGCGAGGAGCACGGCCCGCGAGACCTGGTCGAGAATGCGCGGGCCGCCGAAGAGACCGGCTTCTCGTTTGCGCTGATCTCGGACCACTTCCATCCGTGGATCTCGCGCCAGGGCCACAGCCCCTTCGTGTGGTCGGTGCTGGGGGGATCGCCGAAGCCACCGACGGGATGCGGGTGGGGACAGGGGTGACCTGTCCGATCGTCCGGATGCACCCGGCGCTGGTGGCCCACGCCGCGGCCACCGCGGCGGCGATGATGCCGGGACGGTTCTTCTTGGGCGTGGGGACCGGGGAGAATCTCAACGAGCACGTCCTTGGTGACCGCTGGCCGGCCGTCGACGAGCGGCTGGACATGCTCGAGGAAGCCATCGAGACGATCCGGCTGCTGTGGACAGGTGATGAGCAGACCCGCCGAGGCCGGTATTTCACCGTGGAGCAAGCCCGGATCTACGACGTCCCGGCTGAACCGCCGCCGATCGTGGTGGCGGCCAAGGGTGACCGAGCCACCGAGCTGGCCGCTCGGGTCGGCGACGGGCTGATCGGCCTGGCGCCGGATCACGAGATGATCTCGAACTTCGAGCGCGCCGGTGGAACGGGGAAGCCCCGCTACGGACAGGTTCACGTGTGCTGGGCCGAGGACGAGACCCAGGCCCGGAAGGTGGCCACGGAGTGGTGGCCGAATGCCGCCGTGAAGGGGGAGCTCACGGTGGAGCTGTCTCTGCCGCGCCACTTCGAGCAGGCCTCGGAGCTGGTGAGCGAGGACCATGTGGCGGAATCCGTGGTGTGCGGTCCCGACCCCGAACGCCACGTGAAGGCCATCCGCGAGTTCGCCGACGCCGGGTACGACCACGTGTACGTGCACCAGATCGGACCGGACCAGGTAGGGTTCTTCCGGTTCTACCAGCGGGACGTGCTTCCGCAGCTGGCCTGAGGAAACCCCTCGGAGCCTCGGCTAGCAGACCCAAACTGGCCGTGCTACAAGCGAACCGTGGACACCGCGCCGGTGGAACGGGCTCGTCTCCCGGGCTGGGCGGTCGCCGTCCTCGTCGGCGCGTTCTGGGGACTGGTCGGGTACGCGCTCTTGTGGGGCCACACCCCGGTGGTGATCCACCGAAGCTTCGTGGTCAGCCCCCTGGGCACGCTCGCGCTCTTGCCGGTCCGGGTCGTGTTGTGGTCCATCCACGCTGCAGAGGGACTGGCGGGTTCGCCGTTCGACTTCTCCCGGAACAACGCGTGGATCGGAGCGCTGTCTGGGGTCGCCGGAGCGGCCATCGCGGTCCTCTCTTACGCCCTGGGGCGGACCACAGCACGGCTATTCTCCCGGTCGGGTCCGCCCGGTCGATGAACCGGCCGCAGTCTGTTCATCGACCGTCCACCCCTGCGTGGTAGGGTCTGGCCCTCGTCCTGCCCGCGGCGGGCGGGAAGGGGGTTGACGAGGTGCGCAGATCGTTCCTCCTTCTCCTCGGTCTCGTCGGACTGCTCGTTGGAGCTGCCGGCGTGGCGCCGGTACCGCCCGCTGCGGGATCCGCCGCCATCGACTGCGGCGCCACGACCCTCAATGGCACGATGGTCGACACGAATGACGATGGGGTCCTGGAGTGTGGCCCCGGCCAGCCGCTGATCCTCCGGGAGGACCTGGCCAAAGCTCTGGCGGGGCGTGAGGCTCGGCGGGTCCCGCTCAGCGCGTTCTTCAGCCTCGCGGACTTCCAGTACGTGGACGAGGAGTCGCCGCTCCGCGGTGAATGGGCGGACAAGTGTGAGGACCATCTCGCGAGGTCCGCGTTCCGGCCTCACGAGACCATGGTCGGTCACATGATGAACGCTCACGTCCGGACGGCGAGCCAGATCGCCGCCCAGGGCAGCCCCATCCTCGGCCAGCCGTTCGATTTCACCCTGGCCCTTGGGGATCTGGCGGACAACCAGCAGTACAACGAAACCCGGTTCGTCATCGACGCCATGGACGGCGGGAAGCTGGTCGACCCGGACACCGGCGCCGACGGCTACGACGGCGTGCAGGGCACCGACCCCGAGGGCGGGACTCCGGCGCTCACCACCCCCGTCCCCGGGGAGAGCATCCTGGACCTGGCCAACGAGCCGTTCTGGGCCTCCGGGCTCCGCAACGCCGATGGCACCCCGATCCCGTGGTACTCCCTGCTGGGCAACCACGACATGAAGGTCCAGGGCACCATCGCCGACGACAACGCCGTGTGGCGAGCGTTCGTCCGCCAGTGGGCGGTGGGGAGCCTGAAGGTGATGGACATCGCCCCCGACAAGCAGCAGGAGGCGTGCGCGGGTGGGTTCACCGATCCGGATTTCTGGATGAGCCTGCTGACCAGCCCGGGGACCACCGAGGTGGTCCCCGCCGATCCCGACCGCCGGCTCGTGGACCGGGCCGACTGGATCGCGGAGCATGCCATTACCACTGGCCTGCCGGTGGGGCACGGGTTCCTTCCGGCCGTTCGCCGCTGCCCGGCCACCAGCTACCCGGCCTACGCCCCCCGGGCCTGCTACTCGTGGGACGAGAGGCTGTTCCGGTACATCGCCCTGGACACCAACGCGGCCGAGGGCCTGGACGGCGGCAACCTCGACGATGCCCAGTTCCAGTGGCTGGAGGAGGAGCTGAAGCGGGTATCCCGGGTGTACTACCAGCCGGATGGGAAGAAAGTCATCAACCCGCAGGCCTCCAACCGGCTGGTGGTGGTGGCCGCGCACCACACCATCGCCACGACCGACAACACCGGCCCTCGCACCGGCCAGCCGCCGGGGTCGGTGGGCCCCATCCACACCGGCGAGGACCTCACCCAGCTGCTCCTGCGGTTCCCCAACGTGATCCTCCAGGTCGATGGGCACACCCACGAGAACAGGATCCTGGCGCACCAGAACCCGATCCTGGAAACGGCGTTCTGGGAGGTCAACACGTCGGCCATCGCCGACTACCCCACCCAGAGCCGGACCATCGAGATCGCCGACAACGGCGACGGCACTCTGTCGATCTTCGCGGTGGTGTTCGACGCCAGCGCGGCCCCCAACCCTCGGGACATCGACTGGGCGGCCCACGACCACACGCACGAGACCGCCCTGGCCGGAGCCCCCCGGGACATCAACGAGGACTGGCTGGCCTCGGCCGGGCGCGAGGTCCAGCTCCACGACCCACAGCAGGACCTGATGGCCCTCGGTACCCCCGGTGACCGGAACGTGGAGCTGGTCATCGGACGGCCCTTCGAGCTTCCGTCGCCGGGCGCCATCGAGGCCTGCCTTCGACGGGGCAGGCCGGGACTCAACCAGGTGCTCGGCACGCCGGGACGCGACACCATTCGCGGAACCAAAGGGCCGGACATCCTGTGCGGCTTCGATGGGCGGGACATGATCCGAGCCCTCAAGGGGAACGACGTGGCCGTGGCCGGCACAGGCCGCGACCGGGCGAGCGGTGGTCCGGGCCGGGACCGTCTGCTGGGACAGGGAGGACGTGACGTCCTGAGAGGCGGCTCCGGGAAGGACCGCCTCCTGGGCGGTGGCGGAAGGGACGTGTGTGTGGGGGGTCCGGGACGGGACCGCCAGAGGAGCTGCGTCCGGAGGTAGTCTGCCTCCGACGGACGAGGAGGTCCCACGGAGAAGACTCGCCTCCCGGGCCCTGTGAGGGCCCCCGCTGCTCCGGACGCGACGGGCGACCTCACCCCCTACGAGGCCGTCAACCTGTTCTTCGACCGGCCCACGTGCACGGAGCCGAGACCGTCCTCGGAGACATCGAGTCGCTGGACCTCGGCCGGACGTTCCCGGCCGTCGTCCTGGCCAGCTACCTGGTCAACACCGCGGACCGGGACCAGCGGCGGGCGTTCCTGGACGCCTGTGCCCGGCACGTCACGCCCCAGGGGATGGTCCTGATCCAGCGGGCGCACCCGCACGTTCGTTGGGTCGGGAGCGACGCCTACGAGTCGACCTACGGCGACGTGCGGATCCGGACCCGGGTAAGGGCCTGGGAGGGGAACGTCCTGCACGCGGTGGCCGAGTACTCGATCGGTGACCGCACCTGGACCCAGGAGTACCGATCGGAGCTCCTCGATGCGGAGGCGATCCAGGACCAGCTGGGCCGAAGCGGGTTGACCATCCGGGGGTGGCTTGACGAGGGGCGGGAGTGGCTCCGGGCGGCTACTCGGGGAGAGCCCTGACCTCTTCTGGGCGCAACTTGTCGGTCGTAGGGGACAGTCGCAGACCCACCATCCCTATACGGCCGGCGACCCAGGCGCCATCCTCAAGCAGCTCGACGTTCAGCCCACCGTCGTCGGATTCGATGATCCGCAGGATGCGCCCACCCTCAGTGCGGTACACGGGGATGGTCACGAGTTCATTGTATCCGATTACGCAGGACGGCGTGGAGCGATGCGACCGCTTTGTCAGGTGGGACCGGATGCGCTCCTGGTCAGCTGGCCTTGCGGATCGCTCGGATCAGGTCCCATTTCCCCATCTTCGAGCGGCCGGAGATCCCTTTACGCCTTGGCCACCTTGTACAGGTCCTGGCGGGTTCGGTCCTCCAGGTCCCGTCCGGGCCTGCCTCCGCGCTTCCGAGACTTGGCCGCCTGGCGGCCGAGGTCGGAGCGGACCGCCTTCGGCAGCTTGGTGATGGTCTTCTTCTGGCGAGCGACTCGCTGGGCCTTCCGGATGTTCCGCCGAGCGGCGTCGGTCTGCCGGCGGGACGCTATGGATCGACACCTCCTCAATCAGGGTCCGCTCGTCCTGTCACTCGGTCCATACCCCACCGTGAAGTGAGGAAACCGAGGGCACCTAGAACGACGCGTCCCGGGCCAGGTCCCGGAAGATCGCCTGGGCCGACGAACCCAGGCGGACCACGCTCTGGCCGCCCACGCTCCCGCCGCTCCCCGACACCACCTTGTTCCGAACCTCGCCCGGGTCGAGCCCCACCGCCGCGAGGGCCAGCTCGATCACCTCGCCGAAGCTCAGGTCGGTCTGGAGGTACCGGACCCCCCCGATGATCCATTGGAACAGCTGCACAGGGTCACCGGCCACGTCGCCGCGGAACTCCCGGAGGGCGGCGACCAGGAACCGGCCCTGGTTCAGCGAACGGCCGAAGTCCCCACCGGGAACGTCGTGGCGGTCCCGGGAGAACGCCAGGGCCTCCGGGCCGTCCAGACGGGTGGGCCCCGGCCGGAAATGAGCCCCGGAGGCCGAGTCGCTCATGGCATAGGGGATGTCCACCTCAACGCCTCCCACCGCGGTCACCAGCTGCCGGAACTCCTCGAAGGCCGCCAGCACGTACGCGTCGATCCGGATCCCTGTGAGCCGCTCCACGGTGGCCACGGTGAGCTGTGGACCGCCGTAGAACAGCGACTCGTTGATCTTCCGGGTCCCCACACCCGGGATGGGGACGTAGGAATCCCGAGGGATCCCCACCACCCCCGCGGTCCCCCTGGAGGGGTTCACCCCGACCACATGGAGAGAATCGGCACGGGACCCGGCCGCGGGATGGCCCGGTCGGGCATCGCTCCCGATCACCAGGACGAACAGGAGGTCGCGGTCCGGGACGGTCGGCGAGAATTCCGCGGCGAACGACCGGTCCAGGGCGGCGGGGAGCTCACCCCCACTCTGAGGGCCGGCCGCAAGGGCGCCGGCGGCGACCCACAGGAGCAGGCTGCCGATCACCGCCGCGGTGATCCGGCCCCGCGTCACGAACCCCCTCCGGATCCCACCCGTCCCCGGACCTCGTACCCGACGATCAACCAACGGTCCCCCGTCGGTTGGAGCACGTATTGGCCCGAGTGACGGATGGGAACCTCGAACCCTTCCCCCACGCCGGTCCCCGAGAACTCCATGGCCGCCAGCGCGGACACCGGTCGGCGCCGGGCGTCGAGGAGGAATCGGAGGCGAAGGATGGCCTGGTCCGGTCGCACCTCCGCGAGCCGGGTAGCGCCCCGACCCAGCGACAGCTGGTCGAGGTCCCGGCGGGCCTGGCCGCGAGTCTCACGGGCGAACTGATCGAATAGCGAGGGGAATCGCCCACCGCCCCACAGGCCGGGGTCGACGAACCCCGTGGTGTACAGCGCGGACATCGTTTGCCGGACCGCCTCGGCAGGCCCGGCCAGCCGTCGCAGCCGAACCCGGCCTTCGACCGGGAACGCCTTGACCTGCCCCAGGCTCACGTTGAGGAAGTACCGGGTCGGCTCCGCCGGCTCCGGCTTGCCCTGTCGGTCCGATCCATCTCCGGCCAGACCGGCCCACAGCGAACCACCGACCGCCAGGAGGACCGCGGCAGTGATCGCCACGGTCCACCGGGTCCGTCGTTCAGGCACGACCGGCTCGACACGAAGACATGGCGGTGCAGCCTACCGAGTCGCGCCCGGCCCGTCTCCCCCGGAAGGAAGTTGCCTGGTCAGAGCCGGACCCGCAGCTCCTTCAGGCCCCTGATGATGTAGCTCGGCTTCCACTCCGGCTCGGCCACCGGCTCCATCCCGGGGGCCCGCCGGAGCAGGGTCCCGAACGAGGTGGCCAGCTCCAGGCGGCCGAGTGCGGCCCCCAAGCAGTAGTGGATCCCCGCGCCGAACGTCATGAGGGGGTTGGGGTCCCTTCCCAGGTCCAGGACGTCCGGCCGGTCGAAGACCCCGGGGTCCCGATTCGCGGAGCCGAACAGGAGGCCAAGCTCCTGACCGCGGGGGATCCGGGCCCCGTCGATCTCCAGGTCCTCGAACACCCAGCGCTCGAACATCTGCAGTGGGGTCTCGAAGCGCATCAGCTCCTCGATGGCCGGGGGGATCAACGCGTGATCCTTTCGCAGGCGGGCAAGCTCGCCGGGGTTGCGGAACAGCGTCCACCAGCCATTGCCGGTCATGTTCACGGTGGCCTCGTGGCCGGCGTTCAGCAGCAGGACGCAGGTGCCGATCATCTCGTCCTCGGTGAGCCGGTCGCCCTGATCCACCACCTGAACAAGCTCGGTGATGAGGTCCTCGGCCGGCCGGGCCCGGCGCTCCCGGATAAGACCGCGCAGGTACTCGGAGAACTCGATCGACGCGCGTGAGGCGGCCCGGGCGTCCTCCTCGCTGGGGTTGAGCTCGTACATCCGGCAGATCTCCGCCGACCACGGACGGAGGTGGCGCCGGTCGTCGGCGGGGATGCCCAGGAGCTCCGCGATGACGGTCACCGGGAGCGGCTCGGCGATCTCCCGGATCAGGTCGAACGTCCCGGCACCGGCCACCCGGTCGACCAGCCCGTCCATCAGGCGCTGCACAGTGGGCCCGAGCGACTCGACCATCCGGGGGCTGAACGCCTTGGCCACCAGCCGGCGGACCCGGGTGTGGTCGGGGGGCTCCATGTCCAGGATCCCGTTGCGGATCAGGTACCAGAACGGCCCGGTGTGCTCGGCGTCCTCCGGCCGGCCCATCTCCGCGTGGGTGGCCACGTGGAGGTACGTGCGCCCCAGCCGGCGTTCCCGGAGCAGCGCGGCCACGTCGGCGTGATGCGGGATCAGCCACTGGTTGGTCTCCTCGACGTAGTGGACCCGTCCCGCCGCCCGGAGCGCGGCATACGCGGGATAGGGGTCGGCGACGAACTCCGGGTCGTGCGGCGCGAACCGGGGCCCGGTTCGAGTGGCCATCCGCCGACAGCCTACCGGCCCGGACCGGTCCTCCGCGGACCGGTTAGCCCTGCGCGCGCCCGCGTCGCCGGCGAGCGAGGACCTGCGCCGCTCCCCCGCTGGGTGCGAACACCGACTCGTGCCCGTCCTCCCAGCGGACCCGGTATCGCACGCCGAGCTGCCCCTCGATCACCTCGAGGATCTCGCCCTCGCGAGGCGGCTGTCCGACCTGCTCGGACTCGACCACGATCCGGTCTCCTGCCTTCCCGCTCATGGGCATATGTTTAGCGCGCCCGGCGCCGGCCGGCAACATGGCCTCGCGAAAGTCCGACAAGACCACCCCAAACCCCTTGCCACCCGGCCACGCTCTGGGTATAAAGGTTTTGGAACCGCTGGAGTCTTCGGGCTCCGGCGGTTCCCTTATTCGCTCACGGAATCCCTCCCACCTTCCCCGGGTTACAGTTGGCGACCGGGAGGAGACACATCATGGCCAAGGCGACGTTCGCAGCGGGGTGCTTCTGGCAGGTGGAGGCGGCGTTCAGGGAGGTCCCCGGGGTGATCGCTACCACCGCGGGGTACACGGGCGGGACCCTCGACGATCCCAGCTATGAGGACGTGTGCACGGATCGGACCGGGCACGCGGAAGCGGTGCTCGTGGAATACGAGCCCGATCGGGTGTCCTACGAGCAGCTGCTGGATGTGTTCTGGGGCAGCCACGACCCGACCCAGGTGAACCGCCAGGGTCCCGACGTGGGAACCCAGTACCGGACGGCGATCTTCACCCACGACACGGATCAGCGAGCCCAGGCGGAGGCATCCAAGGGCAAGGCCCAGTCCCGATTCCGCCGGCCCATCGCCACCGAGATCCTACCCGCCGGCACGTTCTGGCCGGCCGAGGAGTACCACCAGCGGTACCTGGAGAAGCGGGGACTGTCTTCCTGCACCCTGGAGCTTCAGGCGAAGGTCTAAGAGGTGATCAGGTCGTCGGGGCGTGGAGACCCGACGCCACCACGCCCCGACCGAGAATGTCCTCCACCTCGACGGGCGGCACCGGGGCGCTGAACAGATAGCCCTGGGCGGCATCGCAGCCGAGCTCGCGAAGCCTGGTCAGCTGCTCGGAGGACTCCACGCCCTCGGCCACCGTCTGCAGGCCCAGGGTCTTGCCGATGGAGATCATCACCGGGGTGAGGTCCGTGGGGCCGCCGACCCCCTCGATGAAGGACCGGTCGATCTTCAGGATGTCGACGGGGTACCGCGAGAGATAGCTCAATGAGGAGTAGCCGGTCCCGAAGTCGTCGATGGCCAGGCGCACGCCGGCCGCGTGGAGCTGCTCCAGGCGCTGGCGGATCTCCTCCGTGTCCCGCATCAGCACAGTCTCGGTGATCTCCAGGATCAGGGAGCCGGGATCGGCGCCGGCGGCTTCGAGGGCCTCCAGGACGTCCCCCACGAAGCCGGCGTCCTGGAGCTGACGGGCCGAGACGTTGACTGCAACCGCCAGATGGCGGTGGCGGGGATGGCGTTCGTGCCACGCCCTGAGCTTGCGACACGCCTCTTCCACGACCCACCGGCCGATCCGCACGATCAGGCCGGTCTCCTCCGCGGTTGGCACGCACTCGATCGGAAGCAGCAGGCCCCGCTCGGGATGCTGCCACCGGAGCAGAGCTTCCATGGCCAGCACCTTCCCGCCATCGAGCGCGACGATGGGCTGGTATTGGAGCTCGAACTCGCCCCGGTCGAGGGCCCGCCGGAGATCGGCGGCCAACTCCATCCGCTGCATGGCCGAGGTATCGATGTTGGAGTCGTAGACCTCGAACCGGCCCTTTCCCCGGCCCTTGGCGCGGTACATGGCCACGTCGGCGTTCCGGAGCAGCTCGTCGACGCCCACCGACGGACCCTTGGCCACCGCGATCCCCAGGCTGGCGTGGGTGGAGATCTCCAGCCCGTCGATGGTGATTGGGGCCTGCATGGCGTCGATGATGCGAGCGGCCACCCGGGAGGCCACCTCCTCCCCGGCAGCCTCCAGGAGCACGGCGAACTCGTCGCCGCCCAGCCGGGCGGCCACGTCGTAGGGGCGCACGCACCCACTCAGGCGCTGAGCGATGGCCTCCAGGAGACGGTCCCCCGCGGCATGGCCCAGGCTGTCGTTGACGTCCTTGAAGTCGTCCACGTCCAGGAACACCACGGCCACGGCATGGCCCGTCCGGGCCATCCGAGCCATGGCCTTCTCCACCGCTTCGCGGAACAGGGCTCGGTTGGCCAGGTCGGTGAGCGGGTCGTGCAGGGCCCGATGGGCCAGCTCGCGTTCGAGCTGCTTCCGTTCGGTGACGTCCCGGGTGTTGAGCACGATGCCCCTGACGGTCGGATCGTGAAGCAGGTTGTTGACGAAGGTCTCGGCGTGCCGCCACGTCCCATCCCCGTGCCGCCAGCGGGCCTCCACCGAGCGGCGGGCACCCGGTAGGTCGGCGGCCTCCGCCAGCACCTTGCCGACCCGCGCGGCGTCGTCGGGGTGCACCATCTCCGCGAGGCCGCGGCCCGAGAGGTCCTCGGGGCGGTGACCGAACACCCGCTCGAGCGCCGGGCTCTGGTATCGGATGGTCCCGTCGGCTCCCATCACGGTGATCACATCGGAGGAGTTCTGGACCAGCGACCGGAAGTGCTCGGTGAGCGCCGCTCCTTCCAGAGCCAGCGAGGTCTGCGCCGCCAGGAACACCAGGGTCTCCTCGACCCAGCCTGGGACGGTGGTATCGGTCTCCAAGGTCATCAGCCCGGTCAGCTCGTCCTGGGTCTTGAGCGGAACGACCAGGGACGGGCCTTGCTTGGGCTCGAAGGGAAGGAACCCCTCGGTCTGCTCCGGGACCCTCAGCCCCCGTCCGGCCGCCAGGTGGTCCTGCTGGATGTCGCCCAGGAGGGCGGGGACCGTCATGCTGGCTCCGCGGACCTCGTCGACCCCGGAACCGGCCGCGGCCACCACGGTCATCCGGCTCGGAGTGCCCAGTGCCAGGGTCAACCGCACGTCGGTCAGCCCGGCTCCCAGCTCGCTCAGCGCCGTCTCGACGGCCCGGTAGATGTCCTGGCGAGATCGGGAGGCCACCAGGTCGGAGCCAACCCTCGAAAGGATCCGCTCGCGAACCAGGGTCCTGGAGTGTTCGCCGAGGGTCGCCGCCAACACGTGAGCGACCAGGCCCACGGCGCCCACCGCCACGACCTGCTGGGCCACCTCCGCGCTCCCCGTATGCCCCGGGGTCAGGAAGTACAGCCCCACCAGCCCCCCGCTGTACAGAAGGATCGACCAGGCGGCCTGGCCTCGGGACCCGAACGAGCATCGATACCCGGCCGCCACCAGAACCAGCGGGAGGGCGGTGGCCACCAGGCCGGATGCGGCGGCCACCACAGCCGCCACCTCCACCAGGCCTCCGACCAGCCCCACCCGGCTGGACCGGTACACCTGGATCCACCAGGCCACCAGATACACCAGTCCCGCCAGGGAGGCTCCCCTCAGGCGGGGATCCAACCCCGGCTCCAGAAGGGCCACGGGGACCAGGACCAGGGCCACGGCGAGAACGGCGACCAGGAAGATGCGGCGATAGCGGCCCAGCAGATCATGGGTCCCCCGCTCGTCGCGATGCCGGGAGCGGGCAGCAGCGGACAAGCGGCCCCGAAGGTCCATACCCAGGGCTATCGAACCCGTGGTGAAGGACCTTTAGAGGCGTACTTAGATGGGCGTTCCCCCTCGATCCACGCCGGCCCCCGCAGTCCGCCGCTCGGCCCCGGCCAGAGGGCGGACCAGGCGGCGGCCGGCCCCAGCGCCGTGACGGCGAAGGCCAGGGGCCAGGACGTGGCCTCCACCAGCGCCCCGAACAACGGAGAGACCAGGGCCGCGGTCCCGAACAGGGCCGTCTGTTGGATGGCGATGGCCGTCCCGCTCCGGCCGGGCTCCGCGAGCTCGGCGACGGCGGCGAAGGCCAGGCCGTTCCAGGAGAACGACAGGGCCCCGGAGGCCACCAGGATGGGGATCAGCACCGGCAGCGGCACTCCGAAGGCCAGCGGGGTTGCCAACCAGGCGATCGCGATCGCCGCGGCAAGAATCCGAAGGGGGGCGATCCGCGCCCCCCGGCGATCCGACCACCGCCCAGTCACCACCCGGCCGATCATTCCCAGGACCTGGATGATCGCCAGCACCGAGCCGGCAGCGACCGCGGACATCCCTCGCTCCCGGGCCAGGAACAGGGCCACGAATCCGATCACACACACCTGGGCCAGCACCAGGGCCCCGCTTGCGGTGGCCAGCCGGTAGATCCTCCGATCCCGGAGGGTGGCCCGGGCTCCGACCGAGGGAAATGCACCGCCGGACGCCGGTCGGAGCCACGTCGCGCAGGCCACGCTGGCGGCCAGGGATCCGGCGGCCAGGGCCAGGAGCCCGGCTCGTGGATCGATCCGAGCCGCCAGCGCCGGAAGGGTGAACGCGGCAGTGGCTCCTCCCAGAGGCACAGCCGCCTGTCGCAGACCGAACGCCACGCCGCGTTGCTCGAACTCGAACCAGCCCATCACCACCCGGCCGCTGGCCACGTTGGCCACGGAGCCGAGCATGCCGGCCACCAGGAGGGCCGCCGCCAGGATCACGGGTCCCCCCGCGGCCGAGGCGGCCAGTGCCAGGCCCGAGCCGGCCAGGCCCACCGCCAGCGCCACCCGCTCGCCCAGGCGGTCGGCGATGAGTCCCCACGGGATCAGCGAGACCGTGGCGCCGGCGGTGATCGATCCGAGCACCAGACCGAATCCCGAGAGGGAGAGGCCGAACTCCTCGCTGAGGGCGGGACCCAGGGCCGGGAGACCGGTGAGAAGGGCCGCGAACGCCGCCTGGGCCGTGATCCCCAGGCCCAGGGCGACCCAGCGGTACCGGGTCACGCCCGGTCGGTGGCCCGGGCTCGCAGGGCTCGGAGGATCCGATCCTTGCCTTCGAGCAGGAGCCGGCGGATCGGCCCGGGCACGTCCTCCCCGCCCAGGTAGGCCTCCGTCATCTCCACGGTTCGCCGGTCCACGATCAAGCGCGGATACATCACCTCGCCGAAGTGGAGGGTGAACTCCAGGTCCCGGTCCTCCCACACCTCCGGCAAGACGTCGAAGTACCGTCCGGCGTAGGGCTCGAGGAGCGGCTCCTGTCCCGGTTGCTGGAACCCCCGCATGGTCTCGTCGTGCATGGCCAGCGAGAGCGAACGGTCCTCGAGGAGGCTCCGCCAGGCCTCTGCCTTCGCCTCCGGGTCGGGTCGGGCGGCACGGGCGCCGGCCGCGTACCGCTCGCCCTTGTCGGTGGGATCCCGCTCCAGCTCGGCGTCGATGAGGGCTGCGGCGTCGTCGACTCCCGCGGCCGCCAGGGCCGTCACGATGTCCCACCGAAGCTCCGCATCAACCGCCAGCCCCTCGAAGGAAACCGAGCCCTCGAGCAGACCTCGGAGGAGTCCCAGATGCTCGGGTGATCGGGCCGCCCCGATGAACCCCCGGGCCCAGGCCAGCTGGTGATCGCTCCCCGGCTCCGCGGACTCCAGGCGTAGCAGCGCCCCGGCTGCCAGCTCCTCTTTGGCCGTGGCTCGGTTCGCCGGGTCGCCGTACTGGTTGATCGCGTTTGCGGCCTGGGCCAGGCTCCTCTCCACGACCCCGATCTCCTGCTCCCGCGCTGCGTGGCGGATGACCAGCGCCAGGTAGTCGCGGGCCGGGAGCTCTGCGTCCCGGACCATGTCCCACGTGGCCGTCCAGCACAGGGTCCGGGCCAGTGGATCCTCGATGTCGCCCAGGCGCTCCAGGACCGTGGACAGCGACCGATCGTCGAATCGGATCTTGGTGAACGTCTGGTCGTCGTCGTTGACGAGCACCAGGTCGGGCACCCGCTCACCCACCAGGTCGCCGAGCTCGCTGCGCTCGCCGATCACGTCTGCCTCCCATCGCTCCCGGCGGACCAGCCGGCCGTCCTCCGCGTCGTACAGGCCTACCCCTACCCGATGTCGTCGAAGCGTCGGCCAGGCTTCGGGCGCCTCCTGGCGGATGGCGAAGGATCGGAACGCCTCCCCATCCTGCTCGAACTCGGCCCGAAGGGTGTTGACCCCCGGCGTCTCAAGCCATTCCTTCGACCAGGCCCGGAGGTCGCGGCCCGAGGCCTCCTCGAGGACCGCCAGGAAGTCTGCCAGCTCCGCGTTCCCGAACTCGTGGCGGGAGAAGTAGACCTTCATTCCGTGGAGGAACCGGTCCATCCCCACCCAGGCCACCAGCTGCTTGAGGACCGATGCCCCCTTGGCGTAGGTGATGCCGTCGAAGTTGAGATGGACCGACCGAACATCGGGGATGTCGGCCACGATGGGGTGGGTGGTGGGGAGCTGGTCCTGCTGGAGCGCCCACGTCTTCTCCTGGTTGGCGAACGTGGTCCACGCTTGCCGGAACCGGGTTGCCTCCACCTCGCACAGCACGGAGACGTACGTGGCGAAGCTCTCGTTCAGCCACAGGTCGTCCCACCACCGCATCGTCACCAGGTCGCCGAACCACATGTGGGCCATCTCGTGGAGGAGCGTCTCCGCCCGCATCTCCCGGGCGGCGTTGGTGACTCGGGAACGGAAGATGTACCGCTCGTGGAACGTCACGCACCCCGCGTTCTCCATGGCCCCGGCGGCGAACTCCGGCACCACTACCTGGTCGTACTTGTCGAAGGGGTAGGGATACCCGAAGGCGTCCTCGAAGAAATCGAATCCCTGCCTGGTCACCTCGAGCCACTCCTCGGGCTCGAGATGCTCGGCCAGTGACCGACGGCAGTAAAGCCCCAGGTCGATGTCCCGGTGGCGATCCCGGACCGTGTGGAAGGGTCCGGCCACCAGCACCGAGATGTACGCGGGGATTGACAGGGTGGGGCGGAACCTCCAGCGGCGGGCGTCGCCCTCGGTTTCGGGCTCCGCCTCGGCGCGGACGTTGGACACCACTTCCCAGTCGGTCGGGGCCACCGCGGAGAACCGGAACGTCCCCTTGAGGTCCGGCTGGTCGAAGCACGGGTACACTCGATGTGCGTCGAACGGCTCCAGGTCGCTGTGCACGTACACCGCCCCGTCGACGGGATCCCGGAACCGGTTCAGGCCCTTCCCCGACCGGGAGTAGGACCCCCGTGAGGTCACCCGAAGCTCGTTCGCCTCGGCCAGCCCGGACAGCCGGATCCGGGTGCCATCGTGGGCGGAGGGCTCGACGGCCGTCCCGTTCAGCTCGATGGACTCGACCTCTCCGACGAACTCCAGGAACGTGGACGTCTCGGCGGCGGCACAGGCGAACCGCACCACGGTTTCGGTGGCGAACGTCTCATCGGCACGGAGGTCGAGGTGGACCTCATACGTAAGCCCGGAGACCAGACGGGCCCGTTCCCCGGCCTCGTCGCGAGTGAGATCGGCCTTGCGCATCCGCACAGGGTACCGGAGCCACCCGACAAGTGGCCTTCCGGAGGCCGATCCGGCTTCCGGCCTCGATTTCGAGGGTCCGGGGGCGGCGGCGTAGGATGAACCGTCGAAAAGGGGGAGGGCTTCTCCATGTCAAGGTCGTTCGAGCGGTTCGCGGGGACTTCCGCGATCCTCGTGGGTATCGGAGGCCTGGCCTACGGGATCCTGTTCGGAGCCATCGTTCAGGGTGCCGGGAGCCCCCTCCAGGAGATCTGGCTCGCCCTGGGCCTCGTGGGGGCGCTGTTGGCCACGCCGGTGACCGTGGCCCTGTACCTGGGACTCAGGGACGTCGACCGGGGGTTCGCCCTCCTGGCCCTGCTCCTGGGCATCGTCGCTGCCTTCGGCCAGCTCGAGAACAGTGGGCTGGGTCTGGGGAACGAGCTCACCCCCGAGCTGGGACACGAAGCGGCGCCCGACCCCTACGGCGTGTTCCGGTTCGGGCTCCTGGGCGTGGCCCTGCTCATCGTGGGGTGGCTGATGACCCGGGGCGGGGGGTTCCACCGCGGCCTGGGCATCGTCGGAGAGATCGGCGGCGCGTTGCTGATCCTGGTCTACCTGGGCCGGCTGACAGGGGTCATCGACCCCGCGACCAAGATCACGGTCCTCCCACCGGTGTTGTACGGCGTGGTGATCCACCCGATCTTCTACGTGTGGCTGGGGACCGTCCTCCGGCGCCGGTCGGCGTCGGTGACCCCCGGTTAGGCCGGGTATCATCCGTGCCGCTCCCCACCGACCGCGAGACGCGCTGATGAACGTCCTGATCGTCACGAACGACTTCCCGCCCAAGGTGGGCGGGATCAACCACTACGTGGCTCACCTCGCCAGGAGGCTCCCGGCCGGCGAGGCGACGGTGCTCGCCTCCGACTGGCCCGGCGCCCGGGACTTCGACGCTTCGTTCCCCCAGAAGGTGGTGCGGTGGTCCTCGCAGAGCATGTATCCCACACGGGCGGTGCGGGATCGAGTGGAGCAGCTGGTCCGGGAGGACCGGGTGGACATCGTGCTGTTCGGAGCCGCCGCGCCCCTGGCGATGATGGGCCCGGAGATCCTCCGGCGGACCGGGGTCCCCTATACCGCGTTCACTCATGGGGTTGAGATCTGGGCCGGCCAGGTTCCCGTGACCCGCTCGGTCCTGTCCTCGATCGGCCGCCATGCCGCGCTGCTGTTCGGCGTGTCGAACTGGACCACCGAACTGCTGCGCGCGGCGGTCGGCCCCGGCCCCCGCATCGAGCTGCTGCCCCCAGGTGTGGACGACGCCCTGTTCAACACGGCGGTCTCGGACCGCCTGGTGCGCGAGCGCTATGGATTGGGGGACGGGCCGGTGATCTCCTGCGTCTCCCGCCTCACCCTTCGCAAGGGGCAGGACAAGGTGATCCGGGCTCTCCCCTGGATCCTCATGGACTATCCGGACGTGCGGTTCCTGGTGGTGGGCACGGGCCCGGACCTGGAACGGCTGCGGACCCTGGCGCACCGCAAGCGGGTCGAGGACAACGTGGTGTTCGTCGGGGAGGTCCCCGATCGGGAGGTGCCGGCGTACTTCCGGGCCGGAGACGTGTTCGCCATGCCGTGCAGGACCCGGAAGTGGGGCCTGGAGGTCGAAGCGTTCGGCGCGGTGTTCCTCCAGGCCTCGGCGGTGGGGCGGCCGTGCGTGGCCGGGGACTCCGGCGGGGCTCCCGAGGCGGTTCTCCACGGCGAGACCGGACTGGTGGTGGACGGGAACGAGGTCGACGAGGTGGCCGAGGCCATCCTGGCGATGCTGGACGACCCGGAGCAGGCGGCGAAGATGGGGGCGGCGGGGGCCGACCGGGTGCAGCGGGAGTTCACCTGGGACGCGGTGGCCGCCCGGCTCCGGGGCCTCCTGCTCGACGTGCTGTCGTGAAGACCGCCCGGCGTTCCGACCGGCTCGATGGGTCCGAAGCCCTTCCGGGCACCATCCGGGCCCGGGTTCCACTGCGGGTCAGCTTCTCGGGCGGCGGGACCGACGTGATGCCGTACCCGGAGGAGCGCGGCGGATGCGTGCTCTCCTCCACCATCGACCTGTACGCCTTCGCCTCCCTTCGCCCCAGGGAGGACGCCGAGTACCAGGTCTCCACGGAGGACGGCGACTCGGCCCGGTACGCCAGTCCCGAGGACCTGGTGTTCGACGGCCACCTGGACCTGGTGAAGGCGTGCCTGCGCCACATGGCCCCTGAGACCGGCCTGGACCTCCACTTGTTCTGCGACGCGCCTCCCGGGTCGGGACTGGGGTCCTCCTCCGGGCTGGTGGTGGCCATGCTTGCCGCGGTGGCCAACCTGAACCACACCCCGCTGACGCCGTACGAGCTGGCCCACCGCGCGTTCGAGGTGGAGCGGATCGACCTACGGCAGGCCGGGGGGATGCAGGACCAGTTCGCGTGTGCGTTCGGGGGATTCAACTTCATCGAGTTCTTGGGGCGAGACCGCGTGGTGGTCAACCCACTGCGGATTCCCCCCGACGTGGAGAACGAGCTCCACGGTTCGCTCCTTCTCTGCTACACGGGGATGACCCGGAAGTCGGGCGGGATCCTCCGGCGACAGGTGGAGGGGTACGTCAGCGGCCGCCGGGAGTCGGTGGCCTCGCTGGAGCGGATCAAGGAGCTCACGCTGGAGCTGAAGGAAGCTCTGCTCACCGGCGACCTCGGGTGGTTCGCCGACGTCCTCGACGAGTCGTGGCGAGCCAAGCGCCACCTGGCGGAGGGCATCACCAACGCTCGGATCGACGAGCTGTACGAGGAGGCCAAACGGTGTGGGGCGCTGGCCGGCAAGCTGCTGGGTGCCGGCGGCGGCGGCTACCTCCTGCTGTTCTGCCCCTTCGATCGTCGTCCGGCGATCGCCGAGCGCATGGAGCGGGCCGGAGCCCGGGTCGAGAAGTTCCACTTCGAGCCCCAGGGCGTGCAGACGTGGCGGGTCCGGTAGAACGCGAGCGAGCGGCCAAGGAGTACCTGGAGGCCTCGGCCCGTCTGGCCGCCGAGGCGGCCGGCGGCACCCTTCCCTCCGAAACCGCCCGGGCGGGCGAGCTGATCGCGAAGGCCCTGTCGGGGGGCGGCAAGATCCTGTTCTGCGGCAACGGGGGTAGCGCCGCCGACGCCCAGCACCTGGCCTCCGAGCTGGTCGGTCGCCTGGACCGCTCTCGCGAACGCGAGCCACTGGCCGGGTTGGCCCTGACCACCGACACCTCCGCGCTCACCGCGGTGGCCAACGACTACGGCTATGAGGACGTGTTCGCCCGGCAGGTGCGGGCTCTGGGACGACCCGGCGACGTCCTGGTGTGCCTGTCGACCAGCGGACGGTCCGGGAACGTGGTGCGGGCCGCCCGGGAGGCGCGCCGAGCCGGCATCGGGATCGTGGCCCTGGTCGGGCCGGAGGACTCTCCCCTCGACGAGCTGGCCGAGGTGTGCCTCCACCTCCCGGGTGAGACCAGCGGGCTCGTGCAACAGGGCCACATCACCGTGGGCCACCTGCTGTGCGCGCTGGCCGAGCAGGCACCGTGAGGCCGGCGATCTTCCTCGACCGCGACGGCACGCTCATCGAGGAAGTGGGCCATCTCGGCGAGCCGGATGGCGTTGTGGTCCTGCCGGGGGTCCCCGAAGCCCTGCGAAGACTGGCCGGGGCCGGCTTCGTCCTCGTGGTGGTGTCCAACCAGGCCGGCGTGGCCCGAGGGCTGTTCACCGAGGACGCGGTCCGGGCCGTGAACACCCACGCCGCCGAGCTCCTCCGATCCCAGGGAGCCCCCGAGCTCGAGGGCTGGTACTTCTGCCCCCACCACCCCGAGTTCACCGGCCCGTGCGTCTGCCGCAAGCCCGGCCCCGGCATGCTGACCCGGGCTGCGGCGGAGCTGGACCTGGACCTGGAGCGCTCGTGGATGGTGGGAGACCACCCCGTCGACACGGGCGCCGCACGGGCGGCGGGAGTGCGGCCCATCGTGGTCCGCACCGGCCACGGGCTCCTGCCGGGCTCGGACCACGACCCCGGCCCCGGCGTTCTCCGAGCCGACGACCTGGCGGCCGCAGCCGACCTCATCCTGGAGGCCGAATGACCTTGGGGTTCGCGACCACCTCAGACGGCGCCCGCCTGTACTACGAGATCGCCGGGGACGGACCTCCGGTCGTGCTGGTCCACGGCGGCCTGTGGGACCGGCGGATGTGGGACCAGCAGTGGGAGGCGTTCACGGAGCGGTTCAGGGTGATGCGGTTCGACGCCCGAGGGTTCGGGCGCTCGGATCCGCTCACCGGAACGTTTCGTGACGTCGACGACGTCGTGGCGGTCACGGACGCCACGGGGTTCGACCACTCGGCCCTGGTGGGGCTGTCCTTCGGCGGCTATGTCTCCATCGACGTCGTGCTGGCGCGGCCCGAACGGGTGACTGCGCTGGTGCTGGTGGGCGCCGGGGTCCGGGGCTTCGACGAGTGGAGGCCGGAGATCGACGCGCGCCAGGAAGAGGCCGAGGCCCTCGCTCGCGCCGGGGACCTGGCCACCGCCACGGACGTCTACCTGGACATCTTCACTCCCTTGCGCACCGGTGACGACGAACGCCAGCGACGGATCGCCCACGAGAACGAGAACGCCCAGTCGATCGAGAACGACGAGCTCCGGGAGGCCATCGAGCCCCGGGCCATCGACCGGCTCGGCGAGATCGGCGTGCCCAAGCAGGTCGTGTGGGGAGATCGCGACATCGAGGAGATCGCTGCGATGGGAGAGATCCTGGTGGCTGGGATCCCCGGCGCCCGCCGGGCCGTCATCGAGGACGCCGACCACGTGCCGAACATCCGCAAACCGGACCTGTTCAACCGGGTGGTCCTGGAGTTCCTGGAGGAGGCCCTCCGGTGACGCTCCCGGTGAAGCCCCCGGTCGAGCCGATGCTGGCCAAGCTGGAGAAGGAGGTCCCCCGCGGCGAGGGGTGGCGGTACGAGCCCAAGTGGGATGGGTTCCGGGCCATCGTGTTTCGCGACGGGGACCGCATCCGCCTGGGGAGCCGCGGCGGCAAGGAGCTCCACCGTTACTTTCCCGAGCTGGTGGACGCGCTGGCCAAGGGCCTTCCGGATCGATACGTGATGGACGGCGAGATCGTGGTGGCCTGGGACGGCGTCCTGGACTTCGAGGTGCTCCAACAACGGGTCCACCCCGCCGAGTCGCGGGTCCGCCGCCTGGCCAAGGAGACGCCGTCCTCCTTCGTGGCCTTCGACCTCCTGGCGGAGGGTGGATCCGATCTCCGCAAGCGCCCCCTGGCCGAACGATGGGACCGACTCTCGACGTTGATCCCCAGGAAGACCACGTCGGCAACCATGCGGGCGATCCTTGCTCCTCGGACCAAGGTGGTGCTCACCCCCCAGACCACCCGCCCCAACGAGGCCATCAGGTGGTTCGAGGAGCTGGAACCGTCGGGACTGGACGGCGTGATCGCCAAGCGCGAGGACCTCACCTACCAGCCCGGCAAGCGGGCCATGGTGAAGGTCAAGCACCAACGGACCCTTGAGGCGGTGGTGGGAGGGTACCGGGTGCACAAGTCGGGAAAGGGAGTGGGCTCCCTGTTGCTGGGGCTGTACGACTCCGAGGGAAACCTCCGCCACATCGGAGCCAGCGGCGCGTTCTCGGTCTCGGATCGCCTGGCGATCCAGGAGAAGCTCCGCCCCCTGGAAGGTGGCGAGAGCTTCGCCCTGGACACGATGCTGGGGGGCCCATCGCGGTGGCGGGCCCACGAGCGAGAGTGGATCCCCCTGAAGCCCGAGCTGGTCTGCGAGGTGGCCTACGACCACTTCCAGGGCGAACGGCTGCGTCACCTGGGACAGTTCATCCGGTGGCGGCCGGACCGCGATCCTCGCGACTGCACGTTGGAGCAGGCCCTGCCCGGCCGCGGCTGACCGGGGCTGCCCGTCGGCCGCTCGAACAGAGAGGAGCCTTTCATGCGGACCACCGCGATGAATCCGGAGTCGATCGCCCCACCCGTGGGGAACTACTCACACGCCGTCCGGGTCGAGACCGGCGACGGCGTTCTCCTGTTCGTGTCGGGCCAGGTGGCCTACGAGCCGGGCGGCAACCTGGTCGGCGAAGGCGACATGGCCCGCCAGACGGAGCAGGTGTTCGAGAACCTGAAGGCCATCCTGGAGGCCAACGGCGCCTCGTTCTCGACCGTGGTGAAGATCTCCACGTTCATGACGGACATCGGGCAGCTGGCGGGCGTGCGGGAAGTGCGGGCTCGCTACCTCTCCGATCCCCCGCCGGCCAGCACGACCGTCGAGGTCAGCGGGCTGTTCCGCCCCGAAGCCCTGATCGAGGTGGACGTGGTGGCGGCCATCCCCGCCTGAGGTCTTACGAGGCCTTCCGAAGCTCCCGGGCCAGGACCCGGAGGTCGGCCACCAACGCGGCCATGGCATCCTCGCGGTCCTCGTCGTCGGCGCGAAGGATCGAGGAGGGGTGGACGGTGGCCATCACCAACGGGGCCAGCGGCGAATCGACCGGCACGCCGCGCTGCCGGCTGACCCGGAACTGGCGTCCCAAGAGGGCCTGCGCCGCCGTGGCGCCCAGGGCGACCAACGCCTTGGGCTTCACCGCCTCCATCTCGGCGTCGAGCCACGGACGACACGCGGCGATCTCCTCCGCGGCCGGACGCTTGTGGATCCGGCGCTTGCCCCGGGGGGTGAACTTGAAGTGCTTGACCGCGTTGGTGACGAACACGGCTCCGCGGTCGATCCCCGCTTCCTCGAGCGCCCGGTCCAGGATCCTGCCGGCGGGACCGACGAACGGCCGCCCCTCGAGGTCCTCCCGATCGCCGGGCTGCTCGCCGACCATCACCACTTCGGCCGAGCGAGGACCCTCACCGAACACGGTCTGGGTGGCGTCCTTCCACAGGCCACAACCGCGGCATTCCGCCGCAGCCTCACGGAGGGCCTTCAGAGACCGGCCGTCTGGCAGGTAGTCCTCCGCGCCCACGCCGTCGCCTTAGGTGCCGCGTTTCAGCGGTTGGGGGCCGGAGTTCCCTCCAGGTGCAGCAGGTTCTTCACGTCCCGGACGCCGTCGATCGCCCTCACGTTCCGCTCGATGGCCTCGATCTGCTCGGGGCGGGGGACCGTTCCCCGAAGGACGACGACCCCTTCCTCGGCGTTGATGTTGATGCTCTTCGGAACGTCCCGATCCTCGTGCAGCTCGCTCTCCACCTTGTGGGCCAGCGTGGCGTCGTTCTCGGGCACACGATCGCCGTCGAGGGTGGCGAGCTCGTGGCGGAGACCCTCGGCCTTGCCCTCGAGGTACCGGCCCCGCTTCGCCACCTGCTCCCGGACTCGGCGGACGACCGAGGCGGTCCTGTCGCGGGCGATGTGGCGGCGCCGCTTGCCGCTGACGGGATCGAGGAAGAAGGCGGCAACGGCCCCCGCGGCCGCCGCGGCGAGCACTGGAATCGTCCGGCCCTTCGGCTCCTCGCCGGCGATCCAGTACCCGACCTTGCGCCGGGTGCGCCTGGTCCGCTTGGCGATGGCCTTCCGGGGGCCTTCAGCCCGCTCGCCGATCGCCTTCCGCGGGCCTTCGGTCCGAATGATCAGGGCCTTGCCGGTCTCCTTGGCCCGGCCGCCGACCGTGGAGCCGATCTCGACCGCCCGATGACCGACCGTCGAGCCGATGTCGGTAGCCTTTTGCTGGATGTCCTGAACCTTCATGGCTCACCTCCCAAGCCTCGTCCTCGACATACCCTGGCAAAGCGGGCGCGAAACGAGGACGCCCTATCGAGGCGGTGCGGGGTACTCGACGATGGCGATGACCCGGGAGGCCATGAACCGGCCGGTTCGGATGGGCCTTCCGGTACGGGTCACCTCGGCCACCTCGACCACGCCCCGGGCGGTGGAGACCTCCAGCCGGCGGCCCGAGCGGGTCGCCTCGATCTCGAATCGCTGGACGCTTCCCCCGGTGTCCACGGTGACTTCCACCCGGTCGCCTTTCATGAACCCATCCTAGGCGGCCGGTGCGACACGCGGGGGCCGATGACAGGACCCCGGGACTGCCGTTGGGCTATCCTGCGGGTCGAGACGTCCCAAGGGGGCCCATATGAAGAAGTTCCTCTTGCTCCTCGGGGTCCTCGGCTTGGTGATCGCGGTGTTGCTGTACGTCCGCAGTCGCCAGGACGAGCTCGAGTACTAACAGGAGCCGCTGACCCCCCGGCGATCGGCCGGGGGGTTCGCGCGTGGGGGGTCCGGGCGGGTAGCTCGCCACGGTGGAGTCCCTTATGTACTTCACCCGGCGAGCGGACCCCCCGGCGAAAATAGCGGCGGGAACCTACCGGGCGGTAGTATCCGGCCCACATGGATCTCCGCGACACGCCAGAGGAAGCGGCGTTTCGTACCGGGCTCCGAACGTGGCTGGCCCAGAACCTCCCTGAAGGCTGGAACACGCCCGACTGGGAGTGGCCGAGGGATCGGGTGGCGTTCCTCCGACAGTGGACCCGGAAGACGTACGACGCCGGTTACTCCGGGCTCGCCTGGCCGAAAGAACACGGCGGGCAAGGCGCACCCCTCTCTTTCCAGGCCATCGCCTACGAAGAGCTGGCCCGGGCCGAGGCGCCGGAGCACGTGGGGCTGATCGGGATCGGGATGGCCGGTCCCACGATCATCGCCGCCGGCACCAAGGACCAGAAGGCCCGGTATCTCACCCCGATCCTCACCGGTGAGGAGATCTGGTGCCAGGGCTTCAGCGAGCCGGGAGCAGGGAGCGACCTGGCCTCCCTCCAGACCCGCGCCGTCCCCGACGGGGACGGATGGCGGATCACCGGCCAGAAGGTGTGGTCCTCGTTCGGACACATCGCGGATCGGTGCATCCTCCTGGCCCGAACGGACCCAGAAGTCCCGAAGCACCAGGGCATCACCTACTTCCTCTTGGACATGCACGGAGATGGCGTCGAGGCCCGGCCGCTTCGACAGATCACCGGGGACGCTGAGTTCAACGAGATCTTCCTGGACGGCGCCTACGTCGGCCCACAGGACGTGGTCGGCCAGGTCAACAACGGCTGGCAGGTGGCCATCACCACCCTCATGCACGAACGGGGCTCCAGCGCCTTCTTCCTCATCGGCCGGCTGGACGTTCGGTTCCGGAGGCTGGTCCAGCTCGCCGGAGAGACCCCCAGGAACGGTGGTGTGGCTGCCGACGATCCCCTGGTCCGGGACCGCATCGCCCGCGTGTACGCGGGCATCCAGGCGCTCCGGTACACGAACTACCGGGCGTTGTCGACGCTGATGAAGCGGGGGGTGCCCGGCCCCGAAGGCTCCATCGCCAAGCTGCATTTCTCCGAGACCAACCAACGGCTCATGCACCTGGCCCTGGACATCCTGGGTCCCGACGCGGCCCTGGGACCGGGGGACGACCACGCCTGGCCCTATCAGCAGCTTCGCAGCCGCGGCAACACGATCGAGGGAGGGACCAGCGAGATCCTCCGAAACATCGTGGCCGAGCGGGTGCTGGGCCTTCCCAGGTCGAGGTGAGCGGGTTGGACCTGACGTACTCGGAAGAGCAGGAGCTGTTCCGCAAGAGTGTGCGGGGCTTCGCCGCGGACCGCGTGCCGATCGACCGGCTGGCCGAGATCGCCGACGGCGACCAGGGATGGGACCCGGCGCTGTGGAAGGAAGCGGTCGGACTGGGCCTGGCGGGAGTGGGGGTGGCGGAAGCACACGGCGGCGCCGGAATGGGCTTCGTCGAGGAGGCCATCGCGGCGGAGGAGCTGGGCCGGGCGGTGTTCCCGGGGCCCTGGCTGGGCAGCGTGATCCTGGCGCAGCCGGCGCTGGCCGAGGCGCCGGACCTCCTGGCGGCCGTGGTCAGTGGCGAGCGGGTGGCCACGGTCGCGGGCCTGGGACGCTACGCCGTGGACCTCCCGGCGGCCGATCTCCTGGTGATCCACAAGGACGGGAACCTGGTCACGGTGGATCGCGACGACGTGGCCTGGCGTTCGTTCTCCACGGTGGACGGCACCCGCCGGCTCGGGCAGGTCACGGAGGAGATCACCGGCGGTTCGCTGCTCGCACGGGGAGACCGCGCCTCCGCCATCGTCGAGGCCACGATCAGCCGGCTCCGGGCCGCGCTGGCCGCGGAGGCCGTGGGAGTCTCGTCCGGGGTCCTGGACCAGGCGGTGGCTTACGCTGGGGAGCGCCAGCAGTTCGCCACGCCGATCGGGAAGTACCAGGCCGTCAGCCACCAGCTGGCCGACACGTTCATGGACGTGGAGCTGGCCAGATCGCTGGCCCTGTGGGCCGCCGTGGCCATCGACAGCGGCGATCCGGAGGCCGGGATGGCCGCCTCCACGGCGGCCTCGTTCGCCGCCGACGCCGCGGTCCGCACGGCGGAGCGAGCCATCCAGGTGCACGGCGGCATCGGGTTCACCTGGGAGCAGGGGCTCCACCGCCCGTACAAGCGAGCCCTGTGGATCCGCGCCTTCCTCGGCGGGGACCTCCGCGACTCCGTCGCCGCCCGACTGATCGACCGCGCTCAGTAGAGCGACGACCGGCGGGGTCCACTTCCTTTCGAGGAGGCTCCCGGGCGGCGGGCGGATTTGGTTCACTCTGGCCTGTGAGCCGGGTGCGCCCTCTCCTCGCGGCGGCGACGGGGGTGGCGCTGGCCGCGTGCAGGACCCTGCCGGAGGCGCCGACCACCCAGGGACGAGAGATCGGCTCGCTGGGCGCGCTGTTCTTCTGGGCCGCGGTGGCCGTGGCCGTGGTGGTCTACGGGCTGATCCTGTGGTCCGTGCTCCGGTACCGGCGGCGCCCTGGCGGACTCCCGCCCCAGGTTCGCTCCAACATCCCGGTGGAGGTCGTGTACACCCTCGTTCCCGTGGCCCTGGTGGTGGTGCTGTTCGTGCTGTCCTACCGGGCGGAGGTCCGGGTGGAGGCACCCGCCGACCGGCCCGCGGCCACCATCCATGTCACCGCGTTCGACTGGTCGTGGCGGTTCGACTACGAGGGTACAGACGTGTCGGTGATCGGTACTCCAGACGACCCTCCGGAGATGGTCCTCCCCGTCGGCGATCCGGTCCGCATCCGGCTGACCTCCACCGACGTGATCCACGCCTTCTACGTCCCCGACTTCCTGTTCAAGCGCGACGCGATCCCCGGACGAACGACGTCGTTCGACCTGACTCTGGATGAGCCTGGCGTATTCCGGGGCCTGTGCGCCGAGTTCTGCGGGCTGGGCCACTACCGGATGCGGTTCACGGTCCGCGGCGTCTCCGCGGAGCAATTCGACCAATGGCTGGCCGACCGGGAGGCCGCAGGGTGACCACGGTCGCGGAACGGGTCTCGCCGCCTTCGCCTCCGGCTCCGGGGACGGTGACGTGGCTCACCACCACCGATCACAAGCGGATCGGCATCCTGTACATGGCCACGTCGTTCGGGTTCTTCCTCCTGGGCGGCCTCCTGGCTCTGGTGATCCGGGCCGAGCTGGCCGCCCCCGGCATCCAGGTCACCGAGCCACAGACCTACGACCAGCTGTTCACGATCCACGGGACCGTCATGATCTTCCTGTTCGTGGCCCCGTTCGCCATCGGGCTGGCGAACTATCTCCTGCCCCTCCAGGTGGGGGCCCCGGACGTGGCGTTTCCCCGGCTGAACGCCCTGTCCTACTGGCTGTTCCTGGCCGGCGGGGTGGTGATCCTCAGCGGGTTCGTCACCGGCGGAGGGGCCGCCGACGCGGGGTGGACCGGGTACACGCCCCTGTCGGGGATCCGGTACTCGCCCGGGCCCGGCGTCGACCTGTGGATCGTGGGCCTCCTTCTCACCAGTGCCTCCAGCATCATGGGGGCGGTCAACTTCCTGACCACCGCGTTCCAGATGCGGACCCCCGGGATGACCATGTGGCGCCTGCCGCTGTTCACGTGGACGGTCATCGTCACGTCCCTGATCATCCTGGTGGCATTCCCTCCGCTGGCCACCGCGTTCGTGATGCTGTTCGTGGACCGGCGGCTGGGTGGCCAGCTGTTCGACCCGGCGAACGGCGGAAGTCCGGTGCTGTACCAGCATCTGTTCTGGTTCCTCGGCCATCCCGAGGTGTACGTGATGATCCTTCCGTACTTCGGGGTGATCAGCGAGATCGTCCCGGTGTTCAGCCGGAAGCCCCTGTTCGGCTACACGGGGATGGTTCTGGCCACGCTGGCCATCGCGGGACTGTCGATGGGGGTATGGGCCCACCACATGTTCACCACGGCCGCGGTGAACAACCCCTTCTTCGCGGTGATGTCGTTCCTGATCGCGGTGCCCACCGGGATCAAGTTCTTCAACTGGATCGGGACCATGTGGCGGGGACGGCTCACCTTCCCCACGCCGATGGTCTTCGCCATCGGGTTCATGCTCAACTTCCTGATCGGTGGGGTGACCGGGGTGATCGTGGCGTCGCCTCCCCTGGACTTCGCAGCCCAGGACACCTACTTCGTGGTGGCCCACTTCCACTACACGATCATGGGAGGGAGCGTGTTCGGGGTCCTGGCGGCCCTCACGTTCTGGTGGCCGAAGTTCTTCGGGTACCGGCTCCGCGAGGGTATGGGGCGAGTGTCGTTCGCCCTGATCTTCCTGGGGTTCAACCTGACCTTCTTCCCCATGTTCCTCCTCGGGCTGGAGGGCATGCCCCGACGGGTGGTGGACTACCTCCCGTCCGACGGGTGGACCGGCGCCAACGTCCTGGCAACGGCGGGCTCGGCGATGCTGGCGGCAGGGATCCTGGTGCTCCTGGCCGACCTGTGGGTCTCTCGCCGCTCACCGGAACCGGCCGGGGACGACCCGTGGGGAGCGAACTCGCTGGAATGGACCACCTCCTCTCCCCCTCCGGAGCACAACTTCGAGCGGCTGCCGAGGATCCGCTCCGAGCGGCCGGCCTTCGATCTCCGTCACCCGGACGTGGCCCAACCGGTGGATCGATGAGGACCGCGACGAAGGTGCTGGTGGGCTCGGGGGCGTTCGGGCTGGTGGTGGGAGCGGCGTACTGGGTGGTCGCCTACGAGCCGGCGGGGTTCGCCCTGTTGCTCTCGTTCGGGGTGGCTCCCCTGCTGGTGGCCGGGTACCTGTGGCGCCGGCTTCGGGGAACCGAGCCGGGGCCCGAGGACCGGCCCGACGCCCGGCCCGATGAGGCGGCCGGACAGCCGGTGGGTACCTTCGTGGCCACCAGCGCGTGGCCGGTCTTCCTGGCGGGCGCCTCATTGCTTCTGGCCGGCGGACTGGTGTTCGGGATCTGGCTGCTGCTGCCGGCGGCCGCCCTGTTCGCGGTGGCCATCGTGGGACTGGCCGCGGAGTAGGGCTACCGGAAGCCCCGGGCGACCTCCGCTTCCGCCACCCGGCCCACCCCGATCATGTACGCGGCCTCACGCAGGGACAGGGCCTCGTTGTCCGCCCGAGCCATGACCTGGTCGGTGGCGGCGCCCATCAGCTCGGCCAGTCGGTCGTTGACCCGGTCTTCCGTCCACTGCTCCCGCTGGAGGTCCTGGACCCACTCGAGGTACGAGACCGCCACTCCGCCGCCGGACGCCAGGATGTCCGGGACCACGGTGACGCCCCGGTCGTCCAGGATGGGGTCGGCCTCCGGGGTGATCGGATAGTTGGCCGTCTCCACCACGACCTGGGCCTTGACGCGGTCCGCGTTGTCCTCCGTGATGGCCTCCTCCAGGGCTGCCACGGCCAACACCGCGCAGTCCAGGCCGATGATCTCGCTGCCCGGGATGGTCTCCGCGTCGCGGAAGCCCGTCACGCTGCCGGTTTCCCGCTTGTGGGCCAGGACCTCGCTCGCGGGCAGCCCTGTGGCGGACAGCACCGCACCGCTGGTGTCGGAGACCGCCACGATCGGATACCCCAGCTTCTCCAGGATGACGGCGAGCCACGACCCGGCGTTGCCGTAGCCCTGGACGGCCACAGGAGTCTCCTCACGGCGCCACCCCCGGGCCTTGACCAGGCGTTCGAGGCAGATCGCCGAGCCCCGGCCGGTGGCCGCGTCCCTCCCGAGCGAGCCGCCCAGCACCACCGGCTTGCCGGTGATGACCGCGGGGTTGGGCCCGTAGCGGCGGGAGTACTCGTCCGCCATCCACCCCATGATCTGCGGGGTGGTGTTGACGTCGGGCGCCGGCACGTCGACGTGCGGACCGATGACGTCGGCGACCGACCGCATGTACGCCCGGGACAGCCGCTCGAGCTCCGGCTCCGACAGCAACTTGGGATCGACCCGCACCCCGCCCTTGGCCCCCCCGAAGGGGATGTTCATGAGCGCCGTCTTCCAGGTCATCAGGGCGGCGAACGTGCGGATCTCGTCGAGAGAAACGTCCTGGTGGAACCGGATCCCGCCCTTGTACGGGCCCCGGGCGTTGTTGTACTGGACCCGATACCCGGTGAACACCTTGAAGCCGCCGAAGTCGGTGGGGACCCGAACCTTCACCGTGAGCTCTCGCTCCGGCGTGGCCAGAGCTTCGCGGAGCGACAGCTCCAGCCCCAACCGTTCCGCCGCGGCTTCGTAGAACCCGCGGACGGCCTCGAACGCGGTGACCATACGCCACCTCCTTGTGACGATGGGCAGATGAAGGGTACCCCGCGGGGACCGGGTGCGCACCTCCGGAACGCCGGTGCCCTTGGGGGTCTGGACTGCCGGCGAGCCGGTGGCCGCCGGCCTCACGCGGTAGCCTTCTCCTCGTGAGGGCAAGGCAAGCTCGGCGGGTGTTGCATGCCGACGCCCTGTTCGACTTTGCTCTCGGCCTGCTCCTGGTGCTGGCGGTGTGGGACGACCTGTTCCTGGCCCTGGGCCTCCCGCCGGCCCGGCCGGCGATCTATGCGGAGATCGCCGGCGTGCTGTTGTGGGGGTACGCGTATCTGCTGTGGGTGGCACCCGATTACGCGGGGCTGACCCGGAGGGTGGCCACGGTCACCGCCGCGGCCAATGTGGCGGCCGGGGCCCTGCTGCTCCTGTGGGTGGCCAGCGGTCCGGGGGGCATGGAGGTCCTGGGTGGCGTCCTGATCGTGGCGGGGGCTCTGGCGCTCCTGGGGTTCGCGTACCTGGAGGCCCGCATCGCCGGCGGCCACGTGTACTAGCCGACGATCACCCCTCGGCTCCGGGCCCGACCGAGTGGTTCTCCGCACCCTGCTCGGCGAGTAGGTCCGCTCGCTCCGCGACCGATCGCTCGTGCCTGGCCCACGAAGCTCCCACCACCAACACGGCCACCAGCACCAGCAGCCCCTCGCCGATCCACATGATCGCCGCGGCGTCCCGCTGGTCGGCGAGCCCTCCGGGCCCGGCGTAGGCGGGATAGAGAACCCGCTCCGCCTGGAACAGGGTCGAGGCCACCAGGGCCCCGGCCGGCGCGGCCAGGAACAGGTACAGGAGCCGGGGACCGTGCCCCACCCGGTGCGGGGAGGGCTCGGCGGCCACCACCGGCGTCCAGAACAAGAGCCCGGCCGACACGTACAGCGCGTGCTCCAGGAAATGGATCCCGGGTGAGGCCAGGGCTCGCTGGTACAGGGAGGTGAAGTGGGTGGCCCACAGCACCACCGCGAACGCGAGCCACGCCGTCACCGGGTGGGTCAGGGCCCGAACCCACCGGCTCCGCAGCAGGGAGGCGGCCGCTCGCCGCACCGGAGGGGGTCCCGCCTTGCGGAGCAGGAGCACGGGCCGACCCAGCAGCAGGAGCGGACACCCCACGAAGAGGATCGCCAGATGCTGGACCATGTGCCAGGAGAACCGCTCCGCGGCCAGCCGGTCGATCGGTCCGACCAGGGCCGCCGCCAAGACGATCAGGCCGGCCAGGAACGCCGCCACCCGTGCGCGGGGGAACACTCTGCCCGGCTGTCGACGGTCGAACCTCCGGACCCCAATCGCGTATAGGGCTCCGGCCCCCACCAGCAGGGCGCCGGTCATTCTTCCTCCTCGGTGAACCCGCCCGTCTTCGTGCGCCTGAGCGCCACCCGGTCGGGCTCCCGGATCGGATGGACGTCCCGCCGGGCCAGGCTCACGCACAGCCGGTACGTGGCGTAGCCGGCCACCGGGGGCAGGACCACCACCAGCACCCGGAACAACCGGGTGAGGTCCTCCGCGGTGACGCCGAAGAACGGCCCCAGGACGTCGTTCGATCCGGTGAGGGTGAGGATCGCCGCGAACGTCAGGACCCCGGCGCCCACCCCGGTCCGAAGCGGCGCGTCGCGGGGACGATCGAGCAGGTTGTGGGCGTCTCGGTCGCCGGTGAGCCGCCGCTCGATGAACGGCCAGCCGAACATCAGCCCGAAGAACACCGTGGGCATCACCACCCCCGGCCAGAACACCTCGGAGATGGTGTGGCCGAACAGCTCGAGGTCCCAACCGGGGAACAGTCGCAGCGATCCGTCCAGCCACCCGAGGTACCAGTCGGGCTGCGCGGGAGAGCTCACCGTGCTGGGGTCGAACGGCCCGTACAGCCACACCGGGTTGATCTGGAACACCCCCGCCATCAGGGCCAGCACCCCGAAGACCACGAATGCCAGGCCGGCTCCCTTCAGCATGTACGTGGGCCACAGGGGGGAGCCCACCACGTTGTCCTCGGTTCGGCCGGGCCCGCGGAACTGGGTGTGCTTCTGGTGCCACACCAGAGCGAGGTGGACCGTGAGGACCCCCGCGAGCAACGCGGGGATGATCATGATGTGGAGGACGTGCAGCCTGCTGATGACCTCGGCCGTGGGGAATTCCCCCCCGAATACCAGGAACGCGATCCACGTCCCCACGAACGGGATCGATAGCAGCACCGAGTACGCGATCCGCAGCCCGGTGCCCGACAGGAGGTCGTCGGGGAGCGAGTACCCGGTGAACCCCGCGCCCATGGCCAGCAGGAGCAGCGTGACCCCCAGGATCCAGTTGATCTCCCGGGGGCGGCGGAAGGCTCCGGTGAAAAACACCCGCAACAGGTGGAGCACCACCGCGGCCAGCATCACCACGGCGGCCCAGTGATGGATCTGCCGCATCACCATCCCCGCCCGAACCTCGAACGACAGGCGGAGCACCGACTCGTACGCCGCCGACATCTCCGCACCTCGGAGGGCTTCGTACGGGCCGTCGTAGACCACCTCACGCCCCGACGGCACGAAGAAGAACGCCAGGAAGGTTCCCGTGAGCACCAGGATCAGGAAGCAGTACAGGGCGATCTCCCCGAGCATGAAGGACCAGTGATCGGGGAAGACCTTGCGGAGCGAGCGCCGGGCGAAGGACGCGGCGCCCAGACGGTCGTCCAGCCACCGGACCATCCCTCGCATCACGCTCACCGTCGTCAGTCCCCCGGCCTGTCCCAGTACCCCGGTCCCACGGGTTCGGGGAAGTCCGACCGGGCCCGGAGGAACCCGTCCCCGTCGATCTCCACCGGGAGCTGGGGAAGCGGACGCGCCGCCGGCCCGAACACGGGGGCGGCGCCTTCCAGGACGTCGAACGAGGACTGGTGACAGGGGCACAGCAGGAGGTGGGTCTGGGCCTGGTACAGCCCCACGGGGCACCCCGCGTGGGTGCACACCTTCGAGTAGGCCACGTGCCCGTCGGGAGCCTCCTCCAGGCGCTCCGGCGGGAGCCGTAAGAGCGCGGGCTCCACCCGGATCAGCAGCGTCTGGGAGTCGGCTGCCCCCACGTGACCCTCGGGAAATACCGTGATGACCGAACCGACCTGCAGATCCGCGGCCGTGACCGGCACGCCGTCCTCGTTCACCAGCCTGGCCCCGGGGGTCCATCGGGTCCGGAACAGGGTCCGGCCGGGACTGGGACCCAGCGACCGGATGGGGAACAGGGCCGCCAGCCCCAGGGCGCCGAGGGCTCCGAACAGCAACCGGCTGAGGAACCGGCGGCGCCCGATCTCCTCCTGGCCCCGGGCGATGGCTCCCTCCGCCGCGTCCCGCTCGGCCGCGGGCGAGGGACCGCGCTCTCGCTCCTCGGTGAGCTCCCCCTCCCCGATCAACCGCTTTCCCCACAGGATCAGCCCTGCCCCCAGGCCGCCGAGGGCCACCGCCAGGAGCGCCCCCTCCACCTGTGGCTGCCCGCCGAGTGCGTACACCACGGTGACCGCCAGGCCCGCCACGATCGACAGGGCGAACGCCACCGCCACACGGCCCTCGGCGCCGTTCACGTCCTCGTCCCGGTCATCCGGATCACCAGCACGAGCAGTCCCATGCCCACCAGCCACCCGATCAGGCCCTCGGTCACCGTGCCCACCCGTCCCAGGTTCAGACCTCCCCGGTCCTGGCCGGTCCGCAGCGAGATGACGTACCGGACCAGGGAGTTCATGTCCTGTTCGTCGATCACCCGCTCGTCGAACACCGGCATGGCCCCCGGGCCGATCCGGGGGGCCTCGGCCAGCTGGGTCGGCGTCGAGTCTTCGAGAGCGGGGGCCACCGCTCCCCCGCCCACGGACGCGCCCTGCGCGCCGGCCCCGTGACACGCCAGGCAGTTGGCCGCATACACGGAGCGCCCCCGGGGCAGGCCGCCGGCCGCCGGCATCACCTCGGGGATCGAGGGGCCTCCGGGACCCAGGGAGATGACGTAAGCCACGATCGCGGCGATCTCGTCCGGGCCGTACGCGGACGGGTTGCGGACGGGCTGCTCCCCGGGGTCGGCCAGCGGCATCCGGCCCGTGGACAGCATGAAGTCCACCGCGGCCGGGCCAACCCCGACGAGCGACGGGCCCTGGGTGGTCCCCTCTCCCCCGAGCCCGTGGCAGGTGGAGCATCCCGCGGCATACAGGTCGAACCCTCGCTCCACGTCCTCCTGTCCCCGGGCCGACGCCGAGGCCAGCTGGATCACCGCGGCCGGCCCGAGGGCCAGGAGGGCCAGCGCCAGGAGCCTCCGCATGCTCATCGGATCAGATAGACCACTCCGAAGATCGCCAGCCACACCCCGTCCACGAAGTGCCAGTAGTAGCCGACCGCCTGGGCGCGCGCCGTCCCCGACGCCTCCCGGACCATGAGCACGAGGAGCAGCGCCACGCCGACGGCGAGGTGGGCCCCGTGGGCGCCGAGCATCGTGAACCACAGCGACCCGTACGCGTGTGAGCCGATCCCGAACGAGGCGGTGGCGAATTCGAACCCCTTGATGGCCAGGAACGCCGCGCCCAGGAGGATCGTGAGGCCCACCCACCGCCGCATCGCCCTGCCATCACCTTCGCGGAGCCCGAGGACCCCGGCGTGCATCGTGAAGCTCGAGGCCACCAGGACCACCGTGGCCGCCACGGTGAGCGGGAAGTCAAGCTCGACGTCCGAGGGAGGCCACGTTCCCGTAGCGGTCCGGAGGCTGAAGTAAGCGGCGAACAGCCCTCCGAAGAACATGAGCTCGGACGCCAAGAACAGGACCATCCCGAACACCGGCGCCGGGTTCCGGGAGCCGGTGATGCTCGGGCCAGCCTGGGCCGGAGGCACGGCTCAGGATGTACCAACGCGAGCGTCCGGGGTCAACCGGGTCAGTTGTCCGAACGCTTCAGCGAGACCGCCGCCTCGGTCCGGAGCAGCTCCTCGACGCGCTCGAGCTCGTCGGGGTCCACTGCGGTGACCCGGACCCGGACCGGGCCCCCGTCGGGCTGATGGGCGACGTCCCATTCCTCGCCCTGGCCCGTGGACCCGTAGCCGCCGAGGACCCCACCCACCGCGCCGCCGGCGATCACCCCGCCGATGACCGTGGCCACCGTGGCAGCGGGACCGTCGAGGAGGATCAGCCCGATCAGCAGCCCGATCCCTCCACCGATGATGGAGCCGATCACGGCTCCCAGGAGCACCCGGGAGCCCACGTGCTGCACCACCCGCCGGTCACGAGGCCGGGGGTCGGGATCTCGGGCCGCTCGCTCGGCCCGAGGACTCTCGACCGAGACCTCCGAGGCCTCGATCCCGCCTCGCTCCAGCTTGCTCACGGCCGCCCGGGCGGCGTCCATGTCGGCGAACGTGGCCACGATGTGGCCTGTGCGTCGAGTCATCCATCTGTCCTTGCCCCGGGCATGGTTCGTTGAAACCGGCCCGGTTTGGCCTGCATGGGACGGGGAAAGGGTGCCTCACCCCGGCGCGCCGGTCGTTCTGCTCGAGGTGCGGCGCCAGGTAGACCCAGGACGGATCCGAGCAGCGCCGGGTTCGGCCTCTCCCATCAGGGGAACGGCCGGCCCCAGCCGCCGGCTAGAGGTCCAGCAGCGGCAGCCCGATCTCCTCGTCCATCTGCCGGGCCACCTCTCCGGGGGTCTCGAGAAGGAACACCTCGAGAGTCGCTCCAACATGGGCCTCGAACAGATGCCCGCCGCGAGCGGTTCCGTCGACCTCTCCCACCGTGAGGTGGGCGTGGATCCTGGGCTGCCCGTCCAGGCGGCTCACGTTTCCGAGGAGTGCCAGGACCTCGGTGTCGCCGACCGTGAACCGGTCGTAGTCCTTTCGGTCGAGGTGGTAGAAGCCCAGCTCGGCGTCCAACAGGGCACCGATGCCCTCGAACCGACCCACCTTTACGTTCTGCTCACCGCTGAACGTCGCCAGCGTAGATACCACCGGCTCGCCTCGCTCGAGGCGAATGAGGAAGGCCCGGTCCGGCTGGGACCGGAGCTCGCGGAAGCGCACGTCTAGGGAACTTTGGGCCAGGCGGCGACCTTGGGGTGATCCTTGTCCACCGCGCCCACCTGGGCCGCTCCTCCGGGCGAGGTGAACCCGGCGATGTCCTCGGAGAAGAACTCCGCATTGATCGGGGTGAACTCCTTCCACTCCGCGGGAACGTCGTCCTCGGCGAAGATGGCGGTCACCGGGCAGACGGGCTCGCACGCGGCGCAGTCCACGCACTCGTCGGGCTGGATGTACAGCATCCGGCCGCCCTCGTAGATGCAGTCCACGGGGCACTCGTCCACGCACGACAGGTCCTTCACGTCGATGCATGGCTCGGTGATCGTGTAGGTCATGTGGCCCTCCTGGTCAGGTGCTCGGTTGGAAGTTGGCCACCAGCGGGTGGTCCTTATCCACCGCGCCCACCTGGGCCGCCCCACCCGGCGAGGTGAACCCGGCGACCTCCTCGGTGAAGAACTCCGCGTTCACCTGGTTGTACACCTTCCATTCGGAGGGGACGTCGTCCTCATAGAAGATCGCGGTGACCGGACACACCGGCTCGCAGGCGGCGCAGTCCACGCACTCGTCGGGCTGGATGTACAGCATCCGGCCGCCCTCGTAGATGCAGTCCACAGGGCACTCGTCCACGCACGCCAGATCCTTCACGTCGATGCATGGCTCGGCGATGGTGTAGGTCATGTCCGGAGTTTTCCCCTTTTCGACGGTGCGTATCTTGCATATCAGTGTAGTACGCGGACCCCCCGTCCGCACCCGGGGCGTCCCCGAGGGTGGCCACCCTCTACGCTGGCCGAGTGGCCGAGACCGAGAGGTCCCCGCAGCTCGCCCGGCCGGGGACCGGGGTCGTCCGGTGGCTGGAGCGGTGGGGAATCGCGGCCTCGTTCGCGTGGGGGCTGGCCGAAGCGACCCTCTTCTTCATCGTCCCGGACGTGATCGTCGGGGCTGTGGCCCTGGTGGCCCCCCGAAAGGCCGTCCGAGCGGCCGGCGCGGCGGTGGCCGGAGCCGTGGCCGGAGGCGCGGTGCTCTTCGTCTGGGCTCAGGTCTCGGAGCCCTCGGTCCGGGCGGCCATCGACGGTGTCCCGGCCGTGCCCGCCCGGATGTTCGTCGACGCCGGGCGGGCCCTGGCCGAGAACGGCGGGGTCGTCATGCTGGCCGCGGCGTTCACCGGCATCCCCTACAAGGTCTGGGCGCTCGAGATGATCGTTCGAGGCTGGTCCCTGCCATCGCTGGCGGCCTGGACCATCCCCGCCCGAGCCGTGCGGCTGGGACTCGTCGCCGGAGTGGCCGCCCTGGTCGGGTGGCTCGCTCGACGGCAGATCGCTCGCCGGCCGTGGCCGGCCCTCGGCGTGTGGCTGGCGTTCTGGGTGGTGGTCTACGTGGATTACTGGACCCGGGTCGGCTTCTAGCGCGGTCCCACCGTGAAGTGCTGGCTGATGACGATGGCGTAGTACGTGATGGGCAGGCCGACCAACAGGCTGTCGATCCGGTCCAGCAGACCTCCGAACCCAGGCAAGAGGTCGCCGGCGTCCTTGACCCCGAAGTCGCGCTTCACGAACGACTTGATCAGATCGCCGTAGACGGCGGCGGCGGCGGTGACCACGGGAACCAGGAGCCGCGTGGTAATGCTCCACTCGTCGGGGATCAGGAACCACATCAGTCCCCACCCGGGCGAACGCCCCGATGACGTTGCCCACGGCGCCGGCCCACGTCTTGTTCGGGCTCACCGTCGGGGCCAGCTTCGGGCCCCCAACCATCGACCCCACGGTGAACGCAAGCACGTCGGAGAGAGCGACGGAGATCCCGACCACCAGGAGGATGGGGACACCGTCCGGCTCCACCAGCCGGATCAGAACAAGGTAGGAGAGAAAGAACGGGATGTACAGGTAGCCGAACAGCGTGCTGGTCACCTGGTAGTGCGCACCCTCGACCTCGCCGGTGACGATGGGCACCAGGGTCACCACGACGAAGAACAGCAACGGAGCGAACAGGAAGTACTGATGAAGGAGGCCCGTGAGGACGAGGGTCGCAACGCCGGCCAGCACCAGCAGCCATCCGTATCTCCTTCGGATGCCCACCAGCCGGATGTACTCGGATGACGTCTGGACCACCATGTATCCGATCACCACCAGGCCGACGATCTCCGAGAAGAAGATCGCCGCCAGGAACGTCGGAGCCATCACCGACCAGGAGAAAACCTTCTGGAACAGCGAGCTGCTGCGAAGCTCCCCCAGCCGCTTCCGCTCCACCACCAGGACCATCAGGAACCCGACCGCCAGGAGCCCGGCTACCCGGAGGACCGTTGGCTCGAAGAACGGGCTATCCAGCGGGTTCAGGAGGATCGCCCCGACGACCTCGATCATCCGAGCTCCCTCCGGGCCGCCCGGGCCCGCTGGAGCAGCGTGACCACGGAACCAGCGATCACGATCCACAGGGCCCAGGTGAACACCCGGCCGGGATCGAGCCACAGTGCCGCCAGGGCGGCGGCGCCGGCCACGAACATCCGGTCGGGCTTGCCCATCACTCCGGCATAGACGCGCGATCCGCCGGCCGCCTTGATGACCACACCCAGGAAGGACACCGTCAGCATGGCGGCCAGGGCACCCCCGACAAGCAGTGGCGGGACACCCGGAACCAGGCCCACCGGAAGGAACACGGCCACGTCGGCGAGCCGGTCGGCGGTCTCGTTGAGGACCTCGCCCAGCGGACGCCCCGCCCCGCTCGCCTGGGCCACCATGCCGTCCAGCGCGTTGGCCGCGGTACGGAGGAAGGCTCCAAGGGGAACGAGGAGCAGCCAGGCGCTCCCCTCCCGGCCCAGCCACACCCCCAGTCCCGCCACGGCGGCAAAGACCACGCCGGCGACCGTGACGGCGTCGGCCGAAACTCCGGCCCGGACCAGGCCCGCGCCCAGCGGTCGCAGGAGGGCCCGGAACGCCGGCTTCACGGCGTAGATCCCCACCTCGGTACCCCTCTCCCCCCGGCCCTCGGTCCTCCGCCGTGTCGGCCGGTTCACCGGCGCCCCAGCTCGGCCGCCGCTGCGACAGGGCACGGAGGGCCCGTTCCACACGGTCACGAAGCAAACCGATGTCCTCGTCCGGGGCCGGCCGGACCGGATTCCCCACGTCCACGACGACCCCACCCGGGAGGGGGGCCCGGGCCCCCTTCGGCATCACGTCGGCCAGGCCGTGAACGTAGAGCGGCAGGACCGGGACGCCGGTAGAGCTCGCCAGCACGGCCACGCCTCGGCGCACCCGCCCCAGCTCGCCGGTGGGGCTCCGAGTGCCCTCAGGGAAGATCAGCAGAGACCACCCGCGCTCCAGGAGGGAGCGGCACTGTCGCAGGGACTCTCCCGAGCCCTCGCCGCGGTCGAACGGGAAGGTCGCCAGGGAGAGCGACACCAGCGCTCCTCGGACCCGTCCCCGATAGAAGTAGTCCTTGGCCGCAGCCACGACCAGGCGGCGGCGGATACGCGGCGGCATGGCCCGGAGGACGATCGGCGTGTCGAGGTGGCTGACGTGATTGGCCGCCACGATCAGCGGCCCCGGAGCGTCCCGGAGGTTCCCGCCCCGGACCGCGACGGGCGTGAGGAACCGGAGGACCGGGAAGAGCACCGCGGCCTGCAGGAGCGACCGTGCAGCCCGGGCCACCGGCCCGAAGGCCCACCCCTCCACGATCAGCCGATCGCTCACGGAGCGATTATCGGCGGCGGCGGGGTCGTTGTTGTGCTGGTCAGTGCTCCACCGCAGGATTTGGGGCCGCGGCCATGATCGTGCCCATCAGGGAGGACAGGGGCTCCCGGGCGGGGACAGGGTACACCACCACCAGGTCGGCTCCGGCCCCCCGGTAGGCCCGGAGGCGATCCGCCGCCTGGTCTCGGGTCCCCCACACGCACACCTCTCGGACCAGGTCCTCCGGCACCCGGTCGAGATGGCCGGAGGCGAAGGCTTCGGCCGCGGCCGCGGCCGGGGGTCCCAGGCCCATGGCCTCGAACTGCCGCCGGTACCCGGGGATCCCCGCGTACATCGCGGTGGCCTCCCCCAGCGCCGCGAGGGAGGTTTCGTCTTCGTGTCCGAGGCAGGCCCGGACGTACACGGCCACGGCCACCCGGCGCCCTCCCTCTTTCAGAAGGTCCACGGCGTGGGCCACCCGCTCGGGGGTGCACCAGTTCAACAGGACCCCGTCGGCGACACGACCCGCGGCCTCCATCATCCGGGGGCCCAGCGCCGCCAGGTACAGGGGGATGTCGCCGGTACCCTGCCGCACCTCGGATAGGTACTGCTCGACCCGGGCGACCCTCCCTTCCGGCCCGCTCCCCACGCCCAGGATGGCCCGGCCGTCGGAGACCTGGCTGAGCGTCCGGGCCGCCGCGGCCATCGTGCCGGCATCCCGGGACGTCATCGTGACCACGCCGGTTCCTACCTCGATCCGCTCGGTGCGCTGCGCCAGGGCGGCCAGGAGGGGGAATGGTTCCCACACCCCGTGGTCGGGAACGAACAGCGCCTCGTAGCCGGTCTCCTCGACCAGAAGCGCGGCGTCCCTGAGGTCGTTGAACGGCATCGGCACCCGCCGCGTGCGCCCGGCCTCGAGCACGACCGAGCTTCCGGCCAGAGCCACCGCCGTACCGGTCTTGTCCTCGGCCATACCGACGTGCCATCGTCGCACACCCATGTGCGCGGTCCGGTTCCGCACCCGTGACGGCCTGTTGCTCGAAGGCGAGCTCCGGGAGGCGGACGGCGTTCCCCGAGGCACGGCGGTCCTGGGCCATCCCCACCCTCGTCACGGCGGGAGCAAGGACCACCCGCTCCTGTGGGCGATCCGGAACGACCTGGCGGCCAAACGAGGTCTCACTACCCTGGTGTTCAACTTCCGCGGGGTCATGGGCTCCGAGGGGGCCTACGGCGGCGGTGAGGCGGAGCTGGCCGACGTGGCCGCCGCCGTCGACCGAGTGCGCCAAGAGGCGCCGGGGCCCACGGTCCTCGCCGGGTGGTCGTTCGGCGCCTGGGTGTCTCTATGCCATGCTGAGCAAGACGCGCGAATCGTGGCGCTGGCGCTGGTGGCCATCCCCCTGGCCAAGGGAGCGGCTCCCCATCGCCCGCTTCCTACGATGGACAGGCTCGAACGGCTAACGATCCCGGTGCTCATGGTGGCCGGCGACCGGGATTCGATCTGTCCGGTGGGCCACCTGGAGAACTTGGCGACCTGGATCCCCCGCAGCCAGGTGGCCATCTTTCCGGGATGCGACCACTTCTTCTCTCGGCGAGAACCAGAGGTGGCGGAGCGTGTCGGGACGTTCTTCGAGCGAGTCTTACCAGGTCAGGCGGAGTAGCGGTCCCGGTCCCGCATGGCCTGCCGCCACCGGTGCCGGGCGAAGTAGTAGGCCGCCAGACCCACCGCCAGGACGAAGAGGAACAGACCCACGGCCACGCCGGCGGCGATCTCCAGGACGGCGCCCAGGCTCCCGGTCACCGCTGCGGCAAGCAGGATGATGATGACCAACAGGATCATGGGTACACCCTACTGCTGATGGAGATCATCGTCGGCACCAGCGGGTGGCAGTACGACGACTGGCGGGACCGACTGTACCCTCGCGACCTCCCGAAGCGGAAGTGGCTGGAGCACTTCTCACGGGTCTTCCCGGCGGTCGAGGTCAACAACACCTTCTACAACCTGCCCCAGGCGGAGACGTTCGCCAAATGGCGAGAGGAGTCGGCCGACGGCTTCCTGTTCGTCATCAAGGCCAGCCGATACATCACCCACATCCGGCGCCTCCGCGACTGCCGCGAACCCGTCCGGCTCCTGTGGTCCCGGTGCCGGCGCCTGGGCCGCAAGCGCGGCCCGGTGCTGTTCCAGCTCCCCCCGAACCTCAAGGCGGACGTCCCGCTGCTGACCGGATTCCTCAAGGTCCTGCCTTCCTCCATGAAGGCGGCGTTCGAGTTCCGCCACCCGTCCTGGGAGACCAGCGAGGTCAACGCCGCGCTCGACGGGGCGGGGTGCGCCCTGGTGCTGGCCGACCGGCCCGGGGCCCGGGTTCCCGACGTGGTGACCGGGGGGTGGACCTACTTCCGCTTCCACCAGGGCCGGCCCACGGCGCCCGGTTACCCCCGGGCCAAGCTGCGGCGGTACGCGGAACGCCTGGCGAGCACCGAGGCGCGGGAGGCCTACGTTTTCTTCAACAACGACCAGGGAGGCGCCGCCGTGCGGGACGCCATGACCCTCACCGAGCTACTGCGGGAACGTGGGGTCAGGGTGCGGGGGCCGGCGAGGGGATCGGGGCGCTAACCCGCGGCAGGAAGACCCGGAAGCTCGACCCGCCTCCCGGGCGATCCTCCACCCAGGCCCGGCCGCCGTGGAGCTCGGCGAACCTGGCCACCAGCGACAGCCCGATGCCGGTTCCCGGGGCGTGCGTGGGGGTGTTCGGCCCCCGTTCGAAGGGCCTGAACACCACGGCCTTCAGGGCGTCCGGGACTCCCGGCCCCTCGTCCTCCACCGCGATCAGGGCCCCGCCGGCCTGAGGTACCACCCTGACCAGGATCGAGGTCCCCGGAGGGGTGTGCTTCGACGCGTTCATCAAGAGGTTCTCCACGATCCGTTCGACCTTGGACCCGTCCACCTCCGCGACCACGGACTCGGCCCGCACCTCCACGGGGTGTCCGTCGATGTCCGTCTCCTTGGCCACCCTCCGGGCCAGCGCTCCGATGTCCACGGGGGTGCGCTTCGGCTCGACGATGCCCCGTGCCAGCCGGTCGACGTCGAGGAGATCCGACAGGAGGCGCTGGAGCTTGCGGGCGTTCACGGCGAGGCGCTCCAACATGAACGCCCGCTCGTCCTCGGCCATATCGATCTCCTCTTGTTGAAGGGTCAGGGCGAAGCCCAGGACCGCGGCGAGCGGGGTGCGCAGCTCGTGGGACACTGCCGTCAGGAACGCGTTCTTCATCTCGTCCAGCGACCGGAGACGGTCGCCCGCCTCCCGCTCTCGATCCAGCGCTTGCCGGAGGGCCTCCTCGGCGTGCCGGCGCTCGGTGATGTCGGCGAACGTGACCACGGCCCCCACCACCTCGCCGTTCCGGATGATCGGCGTGCTGGTGTACTCGACCGGGAAGCTGGTCCCGTCCTTGCGCCAGAAGACCTCGTCGTCGACGCGGCGGGTGGCGCGCTCGCGGAAGGCGGCGTAGATGTGACACTCGTCGGCCGGGTACGGGGAGCCATCCGGCCGGGCGTAGTGGAACAGGTCGTGCCCCCTGCGGCCCAGGAGCTCGGCGGTGGAGTGCCCCGTGAGGGTCGCGGTGGCGGGGTTGGCGAACGTCAGCCGACCCTGGAGGTCGAGCCCGTAGATCCCCTCTCCCGCGGAGTCCAGGATCAACCGGTTGCGCAGGCTCAGCTCCCGCACCGCTTCCTCGGCCCGCTTCTGATCGGTAACGTCCGACAGGACACCCTGGAACACCTTCATCCCGTCCTCGCTGTCCACTACCACGGAGTCGTCTCTGAGCCACACCAGGTGTCCTCCCTTGGTGTGCATCCGATACTCGATGGCCAGGCTGTTACCCGTGGCCCAGGACCGTTCCTCGTCGGCCATCACCCGGGCGCGATCCTCGGGGTGGACCTGCCGGAACCATAGACCGGGATCGGAGGTCCACTCCTCCGGCAGGAACCCCAGCAGCGTCTCGATCTGCGGGCTGACGTACAGCCACCTTCCCTCCTGCCCGAACGAGGCGACGTAGGTCACCACGGGGAGGAGCTCCACGAGGTTGCGGAACCGCGCCTCGGCCGCCGCCAGCTCCCGGGTCCGGGAGTCCAGGGAGCGAAGCATGTGGTCGAACTCCCGGGCCACGTTGGACAGCGCGTCCCGTCCCGCGGGGCCGACTCCCTCGGGAAGCCGGACGCTGAGGTCGCCACCGGCCACACGCCTGGCGGCGCGGGCCAGCCGACCCGCCCGCCTGAAGATGAACACGTAGAAGATCGCGCTCCACCCGACCAAGGCGAACACGCTGACCAGCAGGATCACGGCGTTGAGGTTGGACCGTGCGTCGGCCAGAGCTCGGTCCAGGTCGCCCGTGGACAAGGTGATCCCCACCCAGGCCGGCCCCCTGGTCGTGCCAACCGGGAACACCTGCTCGGGGAGCCTCCCGCCGGGGACGTCCGATCCGGCCGATGCCCACACCACCCGCCGGCCCCCCTCCGACCTGTACACCCGGACGCTGACCAGGAGCGGTGAGGAGAACCGCAGGTCGTCCAGGAAGGCGGACATCTGGGCGGGGTCGGGGTCCCCCGCCTCGAACTGCGAGGCGACCAGGAGGGCGATCAGTTGTTTTTGTTCATCGAAGGAGTCCATGAGCGCCTGACGCGTGTGCCTGGCCAGCATCGATCCGATCACCAGCGAGGCGACCACCGCCAGGACCAAGGCCGGGACCCCCACCTTCAGGGACAGGGGCAGGGCGCGACCAATCCGCCGCGACAGCGCGCGGAAGCCCCGCTGCCCGGAGATCAGCGGGGCGTGCTCGACCTCGGCCGTCTGCCCCACACCACAATCTTCGGCCTGGAGCTGGCGAACTTGAGGTCGGGCCTACTCCTCCACCGGCCGAGCGGTGGACAGCTCCCTGATCTCGTCCACCACCTCGGCATTGGCCAGCGTGGTCACGTCGCCAAGGTCCCGTCCGTTGGCCACGTCCCGGAGCAGCCGCCGCATGATCTTGCCGGAGCGGGTCTTGGGGAGGTCGTCGGTGAGGATGATCCCGTGGGGCCGGGCGATCTTGCCGATCTTTCCGGCGACGTGCTCTCGCAGCTCCGCGATGAGACGCTCGTCCCCCTCCCGGCCGGCCTTCAGCGTGACGAAGGCCACGATGGCCTCCCCCACGTCGGGGTCGGGGCGGGAGACCACGGCCGCCTCGGCCACGGAGTCGTGGTCAACCAGCGCCGACTCGATCTCGAACGTCGACAGGCGATGCCCGGCCACGTTCATCACGTCGTCGATCCGGCCCAGGAGCCAGAAGTAGCCGTCCTCGTCGCGCTTGGCGCCGTCACCGGTGAGGTACACGTGGGGCCCGAACCGAGAGAAGTACTGCTGCACGTATCGGTCCGGGTCGCCGTAGATCGTCCGGAACATCGCCGGCCAGGGGCGACGCAGGACCAGGGAGCCGCCGGTGTTGGGAGGGACGGGGTTCCCCTGCTCGTCCAGGATGTCGGCCTCGATGCCGGGGAACGGACGGGTGGCCGACCCGGGCTTAAGCCGGACGACGCCCGGGAGCGGGGTGATGAGGATCATGCCGGTCTCGGTCTGCCACCAGGTGTCCACAACCGGGCACCGCTGGCCGCCGATGTGAGTGAAGTACCACATCCAAGCCTCCGGGTTGATCGGCTCTCCCACGGTGCCCAGCAGCCGGAGGGAGGACAGGTCGTGCTTCTGCGGGTAGTCCGGGCCCCATTTCATGAACGCCCGGATCGCGGTGGGGGCCGTGTACAGGATCGTGGCCCGGTACCGCTCGGTGATGTCCCACCACCGGTCCTTGTCGGGGAAGTCCGGGGCTCCCTCGTACAGAATTCCCGTGGTGCCATTGGCCAGCGGTCCGTACAGGATGTACGAGTGGCCGGTCACCCACCCCACGTCCGCGGCGCACCAGTACACGTCGGACTCCGGGTGGATGTCGAAGATCAGCCGGTGGGTGGCGGCGACCCCCGTCAGGTACCCGCCGGTGGTGTGCAGGATCCCCTTGGGCTTCCCGGTTGTCCCACTGGTGTACAGGATGTACAGGGGATCCTCGGCGTCCATCTCCTCCGGCTCGGCTTCGGCCGGCTGGCCCTCGATGGCCTGGTGGTACCAGAGGTCACGGCCCTCGGTCCACGGCACGTCCTCGCCGATCCGCCGGACCACCACGACCTTCTCGATCGAGGCTGTCTCGGCCAGGGCCCGGTCGGCGTTCTGCTTCAACGGCACCACCTGGCCGCGGCGCCACCCGCCGTCGGCGGTGACCAGGATGCGGGCCTCGGCATCGTTGATCCGATCGCGGAGCGCCTCCGAGGCGAAGCCGCCGAACACCACGGAGTGGGGAGCCCCGATCCGGGCGCAAGCCAGCATGGCCACCGGCAGCTCGGGCACCATACCCAGGTAGATCGCCACCCGGTCGCCTTTGCGAACGCCCAGGGAGCGAAGGGCGTTGGCGAACCGGCACACCTCTCCATGAAGCTCCCGGTACGTGATCGTCCGCCGGTCGCCGGGCTCGCCTTCCCAGAAGTAGGCCACCCGGTCCGGCGCGGCTTCCACGTGGCGATCGAGGCAGTTCACCGAGACGTTGAGCCGGCCTCCTTCGAACCACTTGACCCAGGGAGGGTCCCACGACATCACGGTGTCCCAGGGCCGGGACCAGGTCAGTCGCCCGGCCTCCTGGGCCCAGAACCCCTCGATGTCTTCCTCGGCGTGGCGGTAGACGGACTCGTCCCGGACCAGTGCGGAGGCTCGGAATCCCTCTGGTGGCTCGATGACCCGGCGCTCGTCGAGCAACGCGGCGATGTGCTGGAGGTCCTCCGTGCCCATCCTCATCCTCCTCCTCGGGCCGACACCTTACCCCTGCACACCGCCAGGGCGTCCACGGCCACGCCTCCGCGCGGGGTGAGGACGAACGGGTTCGCCTCCACCTCGGTCAGGCGGTCGCGGAGGTCGTAGGCCAGCCGGGCCATGGCCACCACCGCCCGGGCCACGGCACCGAAGTCGTCCCGGGCAGGGTCGAGGCCGCACCGAGGAGCCTCGGCCCGCACCAGGGCCTCGGCCTGGCGACGGGTCAGCGGGGCGGAGAGGAAGGTGGCCTCGCCCGCCTCTGCCGCCGCGCCTCCGGGCCGGAGGGTCACGGCCGGCCCGAACCGTTCGTCCACCACCGCCCCGATGAGGACCTCGGGTCCGGCCACCATCCGCTGCACCAGCAGACCGGGGGAACGGACCCCGGCGGACCGAGCCGCGGCCAGGACCTGATCGGCGGCGTCGCGGACGTCGTCCGCGTTGACCACCAGCCGGACGGCGCCCACCCGGGCCTTGTGGGTCAGCGAACCGGCCACCGCCTTCACCGCCACAGGCGACCCCAGTGCCTCGGCGGCCTTCGCCGCTTGCTCGGGCGACGTGACCACCCGCTCCGGCGGACGGGGAATCCCGTACGCCTCGAGCAGCCGGCCGGCTTCGACCTCGTTCAGGGGGCCCGTGCGTCCCCGAACCAGGCGCATGGCCCGCGACCGGCCGTGATGGGCTCGGGTGGAGCCTCTCGGTCGGCGCTCCTGCCAGTCGAGCAGGGCCCGGATCGCCGCCGCCGCGGGGCGGTGGCCCTGGAGGAACGGGATCCCCGCCCGATCCACGAAGGCCACGGCGGTCTTCGAGTAGGCCAGCGGGGACATCAGGACCGACACGAAGGCAACGCCCGAATCGCCCTGAAGGTTCCGGGCATGCTCGAGCACCGGCTCCGACCAGTTCAGGTCGCCGTCCCGGCGGGGTGGCGCGGCGTCGACCACCACCACCCCGACCCGCTCGTCCTCGACGACCGCCGACAACGCGGCCCGAAACATGTCCGGCTCGAACACGGCCTGGCCGGTGACGTCCAGCGGGTTGGTGGGGTTGGCGAAACCGGGGAGGAGGCCCCTGAGCCGCTCCTGAGTGGCGGCCAGGGGCGCCGGGAGCTCCAGGCCCGCCACCTCCGCGGCCTCCGCGAACAACGTGCACGCTCCGCCCGACTGCATGGCGGCGGCCACTCCGCGAGAACGGGTCCGCCTGCGGGCCAGCAACAGCACCGAGGCCTCGAACAGCTCGAGCGGATCTCGGACCACCAGGGCCCCCGCCCGCCGGAGCCACGCGTCCCGGACCCCGGTCTCCCCCGCCAGCGCCCCGGTGTGGGCCAGGACGGAGCGGCGAGCCGCCTCGCTCCTCCCCGCGGGGGCGCAGATCAGCACGGGCTTGCGAGCCTTCCGGGCCGCGGCCAGACCTCGTTCCAGGCTGCGGACGTCGCGGAAGGCCTCCGCGTAGCACGCCACCACCCGGGTGGGGCGGTCCGCGGCCGCCCAGCCCACCAGGTCGCCGAGCCCGAGCACCGCCTCGTTGCCCAGGCCGATCGCCGCGCGAACCCCGACCCCCCGGTCCGAGGCCATCTGAACCATGGACCACACCACGGTGCCGCTCTGAGAGATCACCGTCAGACCCCCCGCGCGGGGATCCGGAGGAAGGACGGTCCCGTAGGGGGCCACCCGGTCCACGTAGTTGAGGTAGCCCTCCACGTTCGGACCGAGCACCGGGAGCCGGTGCCGCGCGGCCACCTCGGTCAGCTCTCGCTGGAGGGCTTCCCCCTCCGGCCCGGCCTCCGAGAAGCCGCTGGACACGATCATCGCGGAGCGCACCCCCGCTCGGGCGGCCTCTTCGGTGACCCGCACGGCCACCCGGGCAGGCACCACGACCACCGCGAGGTCGACGCCGCGGGGAAGCTCCGCGGCCGTGGGGACGGAGGGCAACCCCCACACCTCCCGGTACTTGGGGTTGACCGGGAAGATCCTCCCCCGGAAGCCGAAGTCCCGAAGGCTGGCGTGAATCTCCGGGGCCCAGGAGTCCCGGGCCTCGGACGCCCCGATGACGGCGATGGTCCGGGGCGCCAGCAGGGGACGGAGGGACCGGGTGGCCAACGCTACCGCTCCGAGGGGACGCCCACGACCGTGGCGAGTGTAGCGGTCGGGATGGGGCGCGATGGCCCCCGGTACACTGCGGCCGTGCGAGCGTTCGTCACCGGCGGAACCGGATTCATCGGAGGACACCTGGCCCGGGCGTTGCGGGAGCGGGGGGACCAGGTCGTGGCCCTGGTGCGGTCGCCGGCCCGGGCCGAGGAGCTCCGAGAAATGGGCTGCGAGCTCTGCGAGGGAAGCCTTTCGGCCACCGACTCGCTAACCGACGGCGTTCGCGGGGCCGACGCCGTGTTCCACGTCGCCGCGATGTACAAGGTGGGGATCCCCCGCTCGGAGCGTCCGGCGATGTACGAGGCCAACGTCCGTGGCACCGAGCGAGTCATCGACGCAGCCGTGGAGGCGCGGGTGCTGCGGATCGTGCACGTCTCCACGATCGGGGCATTCGGCAACACTCACGGCAAGGTCGTCGACGAAACGTACCGGCACCCCGGCGACGGCTACCTGTCCGCCTACGAGGAGACCAAGGTCCTGGCCCACCGGGTGGCCGAGGACCGAATCGCCAAGGGCGCGCCGGTGATCATCGTGCAGCCGGGCGGTGTCTACGGGCCGGGCGACTCCTCGGACCTGGGGAATCTCATGGACCGGATCCGCCGCGGTAAGCTCCCGTTCAAGCTGTTCCCCGAATCGGGCTTCAACTTCGTCCACGTCGACGACATCGCACAGGGGATCCTCCTGGCCCACGACAAGGGCCGGATCGGGGAGTCCTACGTCATCGGCGGCCAGATCGCCACGATGGGCGAAATGATCGAGGCTATCTCTCGAGCATCCGGTCGGCGCCCGCCCCGCCGGACCCTTCCCGGCTGGGTGGTGAAGGCCGGGGTCCCGTTCGGGCCGATCGTCGGCCGGCTCATGGGCGTGGGACCCAACCTGGCCGAGTCGATCCGCTCGGCGGATGGGGTGACCTACTGGGCCACCGATCGGAAGGCCCGCGAGGAGCTGGGCTACGTTCCCCGGAACCTGGAAACCGGGCTCCGAGAGAGCTTCGCTACCTGAGGAACACCGGCACGGAGTCCATCAGCCGGTCGGCGCCGATGGCGATCAGGTAGCCGGCGAACAGCAGCAGCCCGGTGAACAGGTGGAGCTGGATGTTCTTACCCATCGTGGAGAACATCAGCGCATACGGATCGTCGTAGTCACGGCGAAGCCCACGGACGCACCGGGTGGCGATGGGGATGGTGGCCAGGGCGATGATCGCCGGCCGGGCGATCAGCCCCGTAACGGCGAACACCCCGATCAGCGTGTACGTCACCGCCAGGGCCCCCGCGTACCCCCTGATCACGCCCTCCCTGGACAGTCGGACGGGAAGCGTCCGCTTCCCCGCGGCCGCGTCACCGGCACGATCCGGGACCTCGTTCACGTACAGGACCAGGGCGATGAGGATGGCCACCGGGATCGACAGCAGCCCCGCCTCCAGGCTGAACCGCTGGGCCTGGACGAAGTAGGACCCCAGCAGCATGATCGGCCCGAAGCCCAGCCCCACGGTGATCTCGCCCACGCCCCGATGCACCAGGCGGAACGGCGGCGCGGTGTACACGATCGAGATGACCAGGCCGAGGACCCCCAGCCAGAACAGCGGCCAGAACCCCCGGGTGACCGCCAGGTACAGCCCGATGCCGATCCCCGCGGCGTAGAACCCTGCCGAAAGCAACACCATGGTCCGCAGGCTCATCAGCCCGTACTGGATCACCCGCGAGCCGCCGCTGAACTGCGTCGGCGTGGTGTTCGCCGCGTCGGCCCCGCTGAGCGTGTCGAACACGTCGTTGGCCACGTTCAATCCCAGATGGACGAAAGCGGCCGCCAGGAACGTGAGGAACGCCAGCCACAGGCTCCACGTTCCCTCCAGCGCCGCGGCCGCCACGCCGAGCAGGACCGGGATCAGCGTGGCCGTGAGGAACGGGAGCCGGGTGGCTCGCAGGAACAGCCACCCGAACGCCAGCCGGGGCTTCACCTCCCGGCCGCGTTGCCGGCTCAGCTCGCCCAGGTACCGGTGGGCCTGCGGCACACTCAGCTCCGAGTACTGGAAGAACGGCACCTTCTTCTCGTCCCACGACGTGTGCCGCACCGGGGTGAACTCGAGCTCGTTCCCCTCCCTGTGGAGCCGCCCCCACAGCGTCACGTAGCGGCGTTCGTCGTATCCCATCTCGGGCTGGGGGTGGATGTGGCTGAACACGACGCTGACCTCCCCCTCGGGCGGCGCCGTCTCCCCGGCGGGAGCCTCCAGCACGATCGCCCCCCGCTGTAGATCGGTCCGGTATCCGGCGGCCACGCTCATCGGATAGCCGTCCCGGTCGAGGAACACGATCACCGCGTGCTCGTACCCCTCCTCGATCTCCCGCAGCGTCTCGGCGTCTACGGCCATCAGCCGGCCCCCGCCAGCTCGTAGATCCGGGGTGGCTCGCCCGTTCGCCCCTTCTCCCACACGTGAACCTTCCGCGGGGTGATCTCGATCAGTGCGCGCTCCCAGAACAATGGGAGGGCCACCCGCTGCTTGAAGAACCCCTCAACGATGGGTTCCTTGGCGATCCACAAGGGGAGGATCCGCTCCCAGGTCGAATGGGGGTCGTCCTCCACGACCGTCGCGTCGCCCTGGACGGTGACCCGATCCCACAGCGGGTCGCCGTGGGTGGCGGTCAGGTCCGTGATGGCCACGGCCACCTTGGGGTTCCGCTTGAGGTGCTCGAGCTTCTTGGAGAACAGGATGCTGGAGTGGAGGTAGATCTTCTCTCCGTCGTACAGCGGGATCATGGGGTGGGTGATGGGGCGGTCGCCCGGTCCGATCACCGTGAACGCGCACACCAGCGCACGGTTCAGAACATCCTCACACTCGGGAGGCAGGACTCCCACCACGCTCACCTCTCGCTCATCCGGGACGGCGTCACGATATCCCGCCCGGGCCCGCCGCGCCCCCTACAGGGGGATGTGCGACAGGACCATGATGCGGGGCTCGGTCATTTCCTCCATGGCGTACCGAAGCCCTTCCCGCCCATAGCCGGACTCCTTCGAGCCCCCGTAGGGCATCTGGTCCGCTCGGAACGCCGAGACGTCGTTCACGATGAGCCCGCCGACCCTGATCTCCCGGTGGGCCAGCAAGGCCCGCTCGATGTCCCGGGTGAACACCCCGGCCTGGAGGCCGTACTCGGTGGCGTTGACCTCCTCCAGGGCCTCCTCGAAGGTCTGGTACCTGGTCACCGTGGTGACCGGGCCGAAGATCTCCTCCCGGCACACCTTCATCTCTCGGCTCACGTTGCCGAGGACCGTCGGTGCATAGAAGGGGTCGTCGCGCTTCCCTCCGGTGAGCACCTCGGCCCCCTGGCCCACGGCCTCGTCAACGAAGGAGGCCACCTTGTCCAGCGCGCCGGAGTCGATCAGCGGCCCAACGTCGGTCGAGGGGTCCATGGGGTCGCCCACCTTCAGTCCCTCCACCTGCTTGATGAAGCGGTCGACGAAGCCCTCGTAGACCTCGGACTGGATCAGCACCCTTTGCACCGCGATGCACGACTGTCCGGCCTGGTAGTAGCCACCGAAGGCCACCCGCTCCGCGGCGTGGTCCAGGTCGGCGTCCGAGTGCACGATGACCCCGGCGTTCCCGCCGAGCTCCAGCGTGGCGTGCTTCTTGGGGTCGAGGCCCTTGAGCTTCCACCCCACCGGGCTCGAGCCGGTGAACGAGATCTTCTTGATCCGGGGATCGCGGACCAGGGGCTCGGCCTGCTCGCTGGAGAGCGGGAGGACCGAGAGCATCCCGGCCGGCAGGTCCGTCTCCCAGAACAGCTCCCCCAGGAGCAGGGCTCCCAAAGGAGTGGCCGACGCGGGCTTGACGATGATGGGCGCTCCCACCCCCAGGGCGGGGGCCACCTTGTGGGCCACCAGGTTCACCGGGAAGTTGAACGGCGAGATCCCCAGCACCGGTCCGTAGGGGAAGCGACGGACAAGACCCAGGCGGCTCCCCAGCGCGGCATCCGTGTCCAGCCGAAGGAGCTCGCCGTCCATGGCCCGAAGGGTCTCCGCCGCCCACCGGAACGTGGACACCGCTCGGTTGGCCTCCACGGTGGCCCACTTCAGCGGCTTGCCCCCCTCCCGGGCGATCGTCTCGGCCACCTCGGGCGCCCGTTCCTCGAGGCGCCGGGAGATGTGCGCCAGGGCCCCGGCCCGGGCGTGCACCGGGAGGTTCCGGGACTCCTTCTCGAAGGTGTGGACGGCCGCGGACAGGGCCCGCTCGGCGTCTTCGCTGGTGGGCTTCCCCACCCTGGCCACCACCGCCCCGTCGTACGGGCTGGTGACCTCGAACGAGTCTTCGCCGGTTCGCCACTCGCCGGCAACGAGGTACCGCTTGACCTCGCTCATCAGTCGATCGCCGCCATCACGTGCTTCACCTCGGTGTAGTGCTCCAGCGAGTACACGCTCATGTCCTTCCCATACCCGCTCTGCTTGAAGCCACCGTGGGGCATCTCAGGGGTAAGCGGGATGTGGGTGTTGATCCAAACCGTGCCGAACCGGAGCTTCCGCGAGGCGTTCAGGGCCCGCCCGACGTCCCGGGTCCACACCGACGCGGACAGGCCGTAGTCCACGTCGTTGGCCCAGGCGATGGCCTGATCGTCGTCGTCGAACCGCTGCACTGTGACCACCGGGCCGAACACCTCGCGCTGGACGATCTCCGAGGCCTGATCGATGTCGGTGACCACGCTCGGGTTGTAGAAGAACCCCGGACCGTCGATCCGCTCGCCTCCGGTGAGCACCTTGGCCCCGGCGTCCCGGGCCCGGTCCACGAACCCGGTGACCCGCTCGAGCTGCTCTCTAGAGACCAACGGCCCCATCTCGGTGTCCTCCGCCGAAGGGTCACCGACCTTCAGGGACTCGACCGCCGGCACCAGCTCCGAGAGCAGGTTGTCGTAGATCCCGCCTCCGGCCAGCACCCGGGTGGCCGCGGTGCAGTCCTGTCCCGAGTTGAAGTACCCGGCGGTCTTGATCCACTCCACCGACGACTCCACGTTCGCGTCGTCGAAGATCACCACCGGGGCCTTGCCCCCCAGCTCCAGGTGGACCCGCTTCAGGGTGTCCGCCGCCGTCCGGGCGACCTCCTTGCCGGTGGTGACCTCGCCGGTGAGCGACACCATCCCCACGCCGGGGTGCTTGACGATGGCCGCGCCGGTCGGCACCCCGTCCCCGAGAACCACGTTGAACACGCCGGGGGGGAAGATGTCCGCGGCGAGCTCGGTCATCCGCAGGAGCGTGAGTGGGGTCCACTCCGAGGGCTTGATCACCACGGTGTTGCCCGCCGCCAGAGCCGGGGCGAACTTCCACATCGCCATGTACAGCGGGTAGTTCCATGGAGCTATGAGGCCGACCACCCCGATCGGCTCTCGGCGGAGCCAGCTGGTGTACAGGGTGGTGTCCTCCTTGTAGTACTCGCCTGTCGACAGTCCCCCCATGACCCGGGCGGCCCCGGCAAAGAACCGGATCTGCTCGGCGATCACCATGATCTCGTCGGAGACCACCCACGAGGAGGGCTTGCCCACGTTCTCCGACTCCAGCCGGCCGAGCTCCTCGGCGTTCTCCTCGATCGCGTCGGCCAGCTTCAGCATCATTGCCTGCCGCTCGCCGGGCGTGCTGTCGAACCAGGTCTCGTCGAAGGCCTTCTGCGCAGCCTTCACCGCGCGGTCGACGTCCTCTTCCGATCCTCTGGGAATCTCCGCGATGGTCTCCCCCGTGGCGGGGTTGACCACCGGGAGGCCTTCCCCCGCGCTCCCCTCGGTCCACTCCCCCCCGATGAACATCTGCCGCTTCTGCACCGTCGTGGCCATGGGCTCCTCCTTGAACGCCGCCTTGTCAGCCTACTGCCGGGCCGGTTCTCCGGGAGGCCCGACGCGGGGACCAACCCCTCCGCTTCACCTGTACGGTTCGGACAAGTCCTGCGATCCAGCCGCCGGGCGCAGCAGGAGGTCCCGGGCCCGGATCGCCAGCCAGAACTCCATGCGATCGTGCGGGGAGCTCAGGTCCCGGCCGGTGAGCTCCTCGGCCTTGCGCATCCGATACCGGAGGGTGTGCCGGTGGATGAACAGCTCCGCGGCGGCGGGCTCCCATCGGGAGTTGTGATCCAGGAACGCCCGGAGCGAATCGACCAGGTCACCGTCGTGCTCCAGGTCATACCGGTCCATCGGGGCCAGCACCGAATCGGCGAACGCTCGCAGGGCGTCGGGCTCCTGGAGGGTCAGGAGGAGCCGATAGGTCCCCAGCGAAGCGAAGTCGGCCGCCGCTCTCCCCTCCACCCGGCAGATCTGGAGGGCGTAGCGGGCCTCGCGGAGACTCCGCCCCGTGTCGGCCGGCTGGACCGCGCTCCCGGTCCCGGCCACCACCTCGGCGCCCAGCCGCTCGCCGACCTGGCGACGCAGGTCGTCCACGGCGCCGGAACCGTCGGCGTGCAGCAGGACGAACAGGACCTCGTCTCGTGGGGCGGTGAGGAACCCGCCCCCGCGCCGGGACAGCACGTCCTCCACGGCCCAGGTGAGGTCGGCCACGGGTACCTCGGACTCCAGGGCCGCCACCTCCACGTCGCCGTCCCCGGCCAGGCCGAACCGCCGGAGCCCCCGCGCGGTCTCTCGGGTTGAGAGCCCGCCCTGGGCCAGGGCTTCGAGGAAGTCTCCCTGCAACCGCCGTTCCGCTTCGGCCACCGCCCGCGACTTGTCGAGCTCAATGGCCAGCAGCGAGAGGGCGTGGCTGGCCACGAGACGGTCGAACTGGCCCAGGGCCTCCCCCTTGCCCACCGCGAGGAACGCCTCCACCCGCCCCCGGGCCCCCACCGGCTGGACGGAGACGTGATCGCCCCGGTCGAGTAGCGACACGCTGAACCCCGGATCCTCGGGCCTGGACTCCCTGAGCTCCTCCCACAGCCGGGGCGCCCGGGTCCTGGCGCTTCGGGGAGCGGCGGCCAGGGGCACGCCGTGCAGGTCGAGGACCACGGCCCAGCCGCCGATCGACCCGGCCAGTGACTCCGTGATGCCCTCCACGCCCTGGCCCTCGAGCACCGCCCGGGTGAGGGCGTTCTGGGCCTCCAGGGAACGCTGGAGCACGTCGAACTGCTCCGCCCCTACCCGTGTGAACACTGCCTCGGTGATGGCGATGAAGGGGACCGGATAGGGCACCTCGAAGACCGGGAACCGGAGACGGTCGGCGGCCTGGATCACCGCCTTGGGCACCCGGGCGTAGGAGAACCCAACGCCGAACCCCAGGCCGGCCAGTGATGCCGCCGCCAGCCGCTCCACGTAGGCCCGCTGCCGGGCGGGAGAGCGCTCCAGCCCCATTCCCGTGGTGAGGATCAGCTCGCCGCCCTTCAGCCACGGGGTGGGATCCTCGAGCTCGCTGACGTGTACCCAGCGGATCGTCCGCGACACGCCCTCGGCCCCGCCGACCAGCTTCAGGGCCAGACCGGGCAGCCGCAGGATCTCCTCGACCCGAACCGTCACACCGGGATTGTACGGTTCGTACAAAAGCCCCGGGGAGCCGGCCCCGATGGGCCGGACCGTACAAGGGCCCGCCGGCCTTTCAGCGGCGGCGCCATCCCGGCACCGTGGGGCGATGCCGAGACTGAGCCCGTGGACCTGCCGCAGGAGCGCCGCCTGGTGACCGAAGTCCCCGGCCCCCGCTCCCGCGCCCTCCTGGCTCGCCGCGAACGAGCGGTGCCCAAGGCGGTGTTCAACACCGTGCCGGTGTTCGTGGAGCGAGCCTCCGGAGCGATCGTCGAGGACGTCGACGGCAACCGGCTGATCGACTTCGGCGCCGGCCTGGCCGTCCTCAACGTCGGCAACACCGCGCCGGCCGTCGTCCGGGCGGTGAAGGAACAGGCCGAGCGGTACACCCACACCTGCTTCCACGTGGCCATGAACGAGCCATACGTCGCCCTGGCCGAACGACTGAACGACTTGACCCCGGGCGACCACCAGAAGCGGACCATGCTGGTCAGCTCCGGGGCGGAGGCCGTGGAGAACGCGGTAAAGCTGGCCCGGTACGTCACCCGCCGGCCCGCGGTGGTCACGTTCGACCACGCCTTCCACGGCCGGACCCTCATGGCCATGTCGCTGACCGCGAAGGCCATGCCGTACAAGGTTGGCTTCGGGCCCCTCGCCCCTGAGGTGTACCGTCTCCCGTTCTCGTACCCATATCGGTGCCCCACCGGACAGGCTCCCGAACGCTGCGGCCCGTCCTGCGCGGACCTGGTCATCGGGGAGATGGAGAAGCACATCGGGCCGGAGCGCATTGCGGCCGTGATCGCGGAGCCGGTTCAGGGGGAAGGCGGCTTCGTGGTTCCCGCCCCCGAGTTCCTCCCGCGGGTGGCGGAGTTCTGCCGGGCCAACGGGATCCTGTTCGTTGCCGACGAGGTTCAGACGGGCTTCGGGAGAACGGGGACGTGGTTCGGTGTAGAGCACTTCGGGCTGGAGCCCGACATCGTGGTCACGGCCAAGGCCCTGGGTGGCGGGCTCCCGATCGGGGGGATGACCGCTCGGGCCGAGCTGATGGACGCCGTCCACGTCGGAGGCCTGGGGGGGACGTTCGGCGGCAACCCCCTGGCCTGTTCCGCGGCCCTCGAGGTGATCGAGATCATCGAGCGCGACGGGCTCCTGGATCGGGCCACCCGGATGGGAAGTCAACTGATGGAAGGCCTGCGTGGCTTCCTGGATCGCCACGAGCTCGTGGGCGACATCCGGGGCGTGGGGCCCATGGTGGCCATGGAGCTGGTGGCCGATCGGGCCACCAAGGAACCGGCCCCCAAGGCCGCCACCCGAGTGATCGAGGAGTGCTACCGGCAGGGCCTGATCGTCATGAAGGCCGGAACGTACGACAACGTCATCCGGCTGCTGCCCCCCCTCACCATCGAGGACCACCTGCTCGAGGAGGGGATGGGGATCCTGGAGAAGGCCCTGGCGTCGGCTTCCGGTTAGGCCGAACCGAGCAGCACCCGGCGACGAAGGGCATATTGGCAGGTCTCGAAAGTCCGCCGATCGAGGAGGGACGCCATGCGACACGCCCGACGGGCCCTGCGAGTGCTCCTGCTGGCCACCGTGCTGTCGGCAACGTTCCCCTTGTGGGTCCCGCCAGCGGAAGCCGCCTTCCATCTGATGAAGGTCCGGGAGGTCTACGGGGGATCCACCGGCAACATGAACTCGCAATTCATTGAGCTGCAGATGCACTCGGCCGGCCAGAATCAGGTCGCCGGGCATGCGGTCCATGTCTACAACGCCTCCGGGGCGCCTGTCGACTCGTTCCCCTTCACAGCCAGTGTGTCGAACAGCGTCAATCAGGCCACGATCCTCTTGGCCACCGCGCAGGCAGCCACCGAGTTCAGCGTGACGCCGGATCTCACGATGGGTTCGGCGGCCATCCTCCCAGCAGGGGGAAAGGTCTGCTTCGACCCCGAGCCCAACCCGATCGACTGCGTGGCCTGGGGCAGCTACACAGGTTCCCAGACCAACACTGGCCCGCCCTTCACTGGGGCCATTCCCTCAGGTCAATCGATCGAACGGAAGATCACCCCGAATTGCGCGACCCTTCTCGAAGGCGCGGACGATTCAGACAACAGCGCGACCGACTTCCAGGCCGTCGCACCCAACCCTGAGCCGAACAGCGCCACGCCCAACGAGACCGCCTGCGCCGGTGGCGGGGGAGGCGGCGGAGGAGGCGGCGGCGGTGGTGGTGGTGGCGCTCCCGGGATCACCGTCCAGGGCCTGAAGATCAGGACGCCAGGCCGCAGGGCCGTGATCACCGGTCGGATCGACCCCCCCGCGCCCGGCGAGCGTGTCAAGGTCGTCCTGTACGCGAACGGCTCGCCGCTCAAGAAGGCGGGAAAGGACAGAGACACCCTGGACGCCCAGAGCGAGTTCAAGGCGCGGATCAGGGTCCCCACCGACGCCACCCGCTGTAGGGTCACCGTGGCCTTTCGTGGGGAGATCGAGGGCAAGAAGAGGTTCAAGTGCTGAACGAACTGGAGTGACAACGAAGCCGGAGCCACTGTCCCAGGAGCAGATCGACCGGCGGCTCGGCGAGCTGCCCGGCTGGAAGTACGAGGGCGGCGAGATCTTCAAGTGGTTCAAGTTCGCCGGCTTCCCAGAGGCCATCGCGTTCCTCCAGCGGATCGTTGAGCCTGCCGAACGACTGAACCATCACCCCGATGTCGAGAACCACTACAACCGGGTCAGGATCGCCCTCCATACCTGGAGCGAGAACGCCGTCACCGAGAAGGACCTTCAACTCGCCGGAGAGATCGAGCGCGTCGCCGATGTGAGTTGAGCCACCCTCCTGCTCGGGCCATACTGCCTCGGGCTTCAGAGGGGGCTGGACCGATGGCGAAGGGATCAAGATGCGGCGCGGGTTCGGACGCCTTTTCGCCTACTGGCGGGTGGAGCGACGGACGATCGCCCAGGGCCTGGTGGCCATGCTCCTGGCCTCCGCCGCAAGCCTTCTGGCCGGGATCATCCTTGGATCGATCAGCAACACGTTAGAGCGCCTCCCGGGGCTCATGGTCCTGGTCCCCGCGGCCATCGCCATGCGCGGCAACATCTTCGGAGCCCTGGCGTCGCGGCTGGGGACGAGCATCCACACCGGCCTATTCGAGACCACCCGCCGGCGCGGCGGGATCCTGTACCAGAACCTCTTCGCGGCCACGACCCTGACGCTGGCGGGGTCACTGCTGGCCGGGGCGCTGGCCAAGCTGCTTTCAGAGGCGTTCGGCGTTCAGAGCATCTCGCTGCTCGACTTCGTGGTGGTGTCCATCATCGCGGGGCTACTTGCCAGCATGGTGGTCGGAGGGATCGCGGTGTTCCTCTCGATCCGAGCCTACCGACGCGGCTGGGACCTCGACAGCGTCGCGGCCCCGCTGGTCACCGCCGCCGGCGACGTGTTCACGGTCCCGGCCCTATTCGTGGGCACCTTCCTGGTGGGGATCCGGTGGGTCACGCCGACGATCGCCGGCCTCGCGCTCGCGGTGGCGACCGCGCTGTTCGTGCGAAGCCTGATGACGAACCTTCCCCTGGTCAGAAGGATCATCGCCGAGAGCCTGCCGGTGCTCCTGCTGGCGGCCGCGATCGACCTCCTGGCCGGGCTCGTGGTCGAGGGCCGGCTCGAGGAGTTCGTGGCTCACCCCGTGCTCCTCATCCTGATCCCTCCGATCATCGGGAACGCCGGCGGGCTGGGAGGCATCCTGTCTTCCCGCCTGTCCTCGAAGCTGCATCTCGGAGCACTGTCGCCCCGCGGCCTTCCAGAAGGTGTGGCCCTGCTCGATTTCTCTATCGTGTTCTTGTTCGCCCTGGTGGTGTTCCCGCTGGTGGGGATCTCCGCCCACCTGTTCGCCACCATTCTCGGGTTGAGCAGCCCGGGGATCGCTCGGGTCATCGGGATCAGCGCGATGTCGGGCCTCATCGCCACTCTGGTGGCCGCGGTGGTCGCCTACTACTCGGCCGTGGCCACGCACCGGATCGGGCTCGATCCCGACAATCACGGACTGCCGCTCATCACCAGCTCCATGGACTTCGTCGGGGTCATCGCCCTGGTGCTCAGCCTGCTGGTGTTCGGGGTGGGCTCGTGAAGCTCGGACCACCGTGGCTATACTTCGAGGTGACCCTGCATGGGTGAAGACCGCCCCCGAACAGTCAAGGACCTCCTCGCGGAGGCCAAGGACACCTCCGAGCTCATGGTGGACCTGGCCTACGCCGCGCTCTTCTTCAACGACGAAGACCTCGCGGAAGAGGTCGGCCGGCTCGAGGACATCATGGACGGCTACCTCGGGGACCTCCGGCGCATCTCCATGCTCGCCGCCCGGAGCCCCGAGGACGCCGAGGCCATGGGCGGGGTCCTCCACATCGCGGGTTCCATCGAGCAGATCGGCGATGCCGCCAACGACATCGCCCGGGTAGTGACCGCCAGCCTGGGGATCCCCGAGGCGCTGCGTCCGGACCTTCGTCACGCCGACGAGATCGTGGGACGGGTCCGGGTCCGGGACGAGGCCGAGTGCGTGGGGCGTCCGCTCCGCGAGCTCATGCTACCCACCGAGACCGGCATGTGGCTCATCGCGGTACGACGGGGCGACGAGTGGGAGTTCGACCCCGGGCCCGACACGGTGCTTTCCCAGGGCGACGTGCTCCTGTACCAGGGGCCCGAGGAGGGCGCCAACCTGTTGCGGAAGATCGCCGGCGCTCCCCCCCTTCCTGAGCCACCGGGCGCCGACGCGGCGCCGCTCAACGAGCTGGACCGGGCCGTGGACATCCTGGTCGAGATGAAGAACTCGGCCGAGGTGGCCGTGGGGCTGGCCTATTCCGCGCTCCTGCTGGCCGAGCCGGCCCTGGCCGCCGAGGTGGCCACGCTCGAGTCTCGCAGCGACATGCTCCAGGACGAGCTGGAGTCATGGGTGCTTCGTGCAGCGCCGGAGGCCAGGAATCCCGACGACCTCCGGGGCCTGATCCGGCTGGCCTACGCGTCGGAGGCGATCTTCGACGCGGCCCGGTCCATGACGAAGCTCGTCGAGGAGGGCGAGGAGCTGCACCCGGTGGTGGCCGCGGCCATCGAGTCATCCGAAGAGGTGGCCACCGAAAGCGTGGTGGAGCCAGGATCGCGGGCCGACAGCGCAACTCTCAAGCAGCTCTCGGTGGAGACGGAGACCGGGATGCTGGTCCTGGCCGTCCAGCGGGGGCGACGGTGGATCTACCGGCCGAAGCCGTGGTTCCAGCTCATGGCCGATGACCGGGTGATCTCCATCGGTCCCGAGGACGGCATCTCGGAGCTCGAGAGCCTGGTCCGGTCTCCGCAGACCACCTCGACCGGCTCGGCTTAGGTCGCCGCGGCGCGGAGGCGTCGCTCATCGGAGTCCCGAACCCCTCGGGGCAGGCCGAACTCCACGAACTCCTCGGTGACCCGGACCTCCTCGACCTCACCGGCGCCGAGGTCGCGGAGATGCTGGACCACCCTGTCCACCAGCCACTCCGGAGCGCTGGCTCCAGAGGTGACCCCCACGGTCTCGGCGTCCTCGAGCCAGGCTGGATCGATCTCGGTCTCATCGTCCACGAGGTACGCGTTGGCGCCGAGCGAGCTGGAGACCTCGACGAGGCGGTTCGAGTTCGAGGAGTTGTCCGAGCCGATCACCAGCACCACGTCGGCCCGGGCGGCCACGGTCTTGACCGCCTCCTGCCGGTTCTGCGTGGCGTAGCAGATGTCATCGCGGGGCGGACCCTCGATGCTCGGGAACCGCTCCCGGAGCACCTCGATGACCTCATTCGTTTCGTCCACCGAGAGCGTGGTCTGGGAGAGGTACGACACGTTGTCCGGGTCCGGCACCTCAACGGTCCGAGCCTCCTCCGGTGACCCCACCAGCCGGATGTGGTCCGGGGCTTCCCCGCTGGTCCCGATGACCTCCTCGTGGCCCTCGTGACCGATCAGCAGGATGGTCCGGTCGTCCTTGGCGAACCTCCGGGCCTCCAGATGGACCTTGGTGACCAGGGGGCAGGTAGCGTCGATCACCTTGAGCCGGCGGCCGGCGGCGTTCTCGTACACCTCGGGGGCCACCCCGTGGGCCGAAAGGACCACCGTGGCCCCCTGGGGGACCTCGGTTTCCTCCTCCACGAACACCGCACCCTTGCGTTCCAGGTCCCGGACCACGTGGATGTTGTGCACGATCTGCTTGCGCACATACACCGGCGCCCCGTACAGGCGTAGGGCACGTTCCACGATCTCCACCGCCCGGTCGACGCCCGCACAGTAACCTCGCGGAGCGGCCAGCAGGACCTTCTTGACGGTCACGAACCCATGGTACCGCAGGGCTCAAAGGATGCCCCTGGGGCGTCAGAACCAGTCGCGACGGCGGAACAGCCAGTACAGCGCACCGCCGGAAACGACCATCATCCCGATGGCGATCCAGAACCCGGCGGGGTGGCGGAATGCAGGGAACGAACGGAAGAAGTTCATCCCGTAGATCCCAGCGATCAGCGTGGGGACCAGGATGATCGCCGCCCACGAGGTCAGCTTCTTCATCACCTCGTTGAGCTGATGGCTCGCCAGGGTAAGCTGTGCGTTCACCGCCGAGGTCAGGACCTCGCGGACCGAGTCCACGTGCTCCAAGGTTCGAGCCACGTGATCGGCAAGGTCCTTGTAGTCGGGCTTCAGGGCCGTCGTCACCACTCTGCGCTCCTCCTGAAGGAGGTCCAGGACCTCCCGAAGCGGCAGCACCCGGCGACGGAATTCGAGTAGGTCCCGCTTCCCGATGAAGATCTCCTTCTGGATCACCTTCACGCTGCGCTCGCGTTCCGGCATGTCGTCTCCGGCGAACACCCGGGCCTCGATGTCTTCCGCGGCCAGCTCGAACTCGTCGAGGACCTCGAGGTACGTGTCCACCACCTCGTCCATCAGCGCGTGAAGGAGGAAGCCGCCGCCTTCAACCGACCCCTCCGATTCCTCCTCCCACCGGTGGAGGACCTGCGTCAGGTCGAACAGCGGGGAATACCGCAGGGTGACGAGATATCGCGGTCCCACGAAGGCATGGATCTCCTTCGGCACCGGCTTCCCCTCCTCCAGGCCGAAGGCGTACAAGGCCACGAAGAACAGCTCGCCGAGGCTGTCAACCCGTGGTCGTTGGTCCCGCTCCCGTAACGCATCCATCCAACCGGGGGAGGGAGAACTCCTCCTCCAGCATGGCCAGGTCGGCGTCCGAGGGGTCCTCCAGATCGAGCCACACCATGGTCCGCTCCTCGGTGAGCACATCGCTGATGCGGGAGGGCTCGAACTTCTCCTCAGCGACCTTCCCATCCCGATACAGCCGGCAGGTGATCACGGCGCGCCGAGCCTAGCCCAGGGTCATGGGGTCCGCGACCTCACATCCGGCGGTCACCGGCCGTTCAACCCACCAGGGATACGATGGAGATGCCGTGAGCATGAAGGCCCGGAGCTCACCGGAAGCCCCGCGGTGGGGGGTGCTCCTGGCGGCGGGGTGGCTGGGAGCGGTCCTGGCGCTGGCAGGCTTCGTCGACGGCCCCATTTCGGTCGCCGTCATTGCCGCCGGCTTCGGCGCGCTGGGGATGGCCGGATGGCTGTGGGGCGCCGACTCCCGAGACGGCCAGGACTGGGGCGGGTCCTAGGGTTATCTACTCGTCGGCCAGGGCCCGGCTGACAACCAGGCGCTGGATCTCGCTGGTGCCCTCGAACAGCGTGTAGATCTTGGCGTCCCGGTACCACTTCTCCACCGGGAAGTCCTTGATGTAGCCGTAGCCGCCGAGCACCTGCACGGCCTGCTCGGTGACCCACACGGCAACCTCGGACGCCTTGAGCTTGCTCATGGAGCCTTCGGCGTGCGTGAAGTCCACGCCGTTGCGGGCCATCCACGCGGCCCGCCAGGTGAGCAGCCGCGCCGCGTCCACCTCCAGGGCCATGTCCGCGAGCTTGAAGGCGATCCCCTGGTGCTGGACGATGGGTTGCCCGAACGTGGAGCGCTGCTTCGAGTAGTCGACGGCGAACTCCAGGGCCGCCCGGGCGATCCCCAGGGCCTGGGCCGCCACCGACGGCCTGGTCATCTCGAAGGTCTTCAGGGCGTGATGGGTCTTGGTACCGTTCTTGCTCCGCGCCGCTTCGAGCTTGGCCTCGAGCTTCTCGTTCCCACCGACCACGTTCTCCAGCGGCACCCGGCAGTCTTCGAGCAGCACTTCCGCGGTGTGCGATGCCCGGATGCCCAGCTTCTTCTCCTTCTTCCCCTGCGTGAGACCGGGATTGTCGGGACCGACGATGAACCCGGCCTGTCCACGGTGGCCGAGGTCCGGGTCCACCGTGGCCACCACCACGTGAACGTCGGCGATCCCGCCGTTGGTGATGAACACCTTCTGGCCGTTCAGGACCCACTCGTCACCGTCTCGCTTGGCGGTGGTCCGGAGCGCCGAGACGTCCGAACCGGCGTTGGGCTCGGTGACGGCGAACGCTCCCAGCTTGGGATCCTCGGGGGTCCCGAACATCTTCGGGGCCCACTCCGAGAGCTGCTCGGGGGTGGCCGAATAGGCCAGCGAGGCCAGCGGGAGGCCGGTACCGAAGATCCCCAGGGCGATGCCCGCGCACCCCCAGCACGACTCCTCCATCACGATCGGCAGGGTGATTCCGGTCTCGTCCTGGGCAACCATCTCGGTCCAGAAATCGAGCGAGTACAGCCCGATCTCCGCGGCCTTCTTGACCACGGGCCAGGGGAAGTCCTCGGTCTCGTCGTACTCGGGGGCCACGGGCCGCATCTCGTTCTCCGCGAAGTCGTGGGCCCACTTCTTCGCGGTGAGCTGATCCTCGCTTAGCTGGAAATCCATCGGTCCTCCCTGCAGAATGGCTTCTAGCCCAGCTCGGTTCCTACTGCGTGGTAGGTTACCACCAGGTAGGATACGTCGTCAAATGGCGGAGACGCGCACCCACGCAAAGAGGCGGATGCGGGCGCCGGAACGGCGCAAGCAGCTGCTCCAGGTGGCCCGGAAGGTGTTCGGCCGCCGGGCCTACCACACCGTGACCATGGACACGGTGGCTCGCGAAGCCGGGGTCACCAAGCCCATCCTGTACGACCACTTCCCCTCCAAGCGGGAGCTGTACCTGGCCCTCCTGGAAGAGGACCTCCAGTCCCTTGGCGAACGCTTGTCCGACGCTCTGGAGTCCTCACCGGGGAACCGCGAGCGGATCCGGGCGTCCTTCCAGGCCTACTTCGACTTCGTCGACGACCACGCCGAGGGGTTCCGCCTGCTCATGCAGGAAGCCGTGGGCGGCGAACGAGAGTTCCGGGACATGGTGTTCCGGTTCCGGGACCGGCTCCTGGACCAGGTCACTGACGTCATCGTCCGGGAGTCGAGAGGGAACCTCGACCGGAAAGAGGCGGCGGACGTGGCCCTCGGCCTCATCGGGATGGCCGAGATGGTCGCTCAGCGCAACCCGGGAGCCTCGAAGCGCGACCGGCGCCGGACCGTGGACACCCTTGTCCGCCTGGCCTGGCGGGGGATCACCGGCCTCACTCTGTAGCCAGGAACTCCAGCCGGTTACCGAACGGGTCGGCGCTGTAGAAGCGGCGGAAGCCCTCGAGTTGAGTGTCCTCCACGACTTCGGCGCCCGCCTCCTCCAGCGCGCGTCGAAGGGAGTCCAGGTCGCTGACGTCGAAGGCGGGGTGAGCCTTCCGTGCGGCGGTGAACGACGCCTCCACCCCCAGGTGGAGCTCGACATCATCGCCGCGGAACCAGCAACCGCCGCGAGAGGCCAGGTGCTCCGGCTTGGAGATCTCCTTCAAGCCCAGCACATCACCGTAGAAGCGACGGGCGGAGTCCTCCCCTCCCGCGGGCATGGCCAGCTGGACGTGATGGATTCCGACGATGCGGCTCGTCACGAGGAGTGCAGATCGGCGCCGAGCTCGCGGATCACGTCGACGAGCAGGTCGACGTCCTCCGGGCGGGTCCGCCAGTTGACGATGGCCGGCCGAAAGGCCACACGCCCCCGGTACGTGGTCGTGCCCACGTAGACCCGGCCGTCCCGGAGGACGGCATCTCCGAGGCCGCGGTTCAGATCGTTTAGCGTTTCCTCGTCGTCCACACCGAGCGGGTGGTACCGGAAGCACACGATGTTCAGCGGAACCTCGGCCAGTCGCTCGAGTTCCGGAGCGGAGTCGACTCGGCCCGCCACTCGCTGGGCCAGGTCGAGATGGCGCTCGACCATCTCGCGGTAGCCGCCCCGGCCGTACGCCCGGAGCGTGGCCCACACCGTGAGCGCCCGGGCCCGCTGGGACATCTGCGGCGACACCCGGTCGAGGTGGGCGCGGGGGTCGTCGTCCGCGGCGAGGTATGCCGCAGACGAGGCGAACGCCCCGTGCAGCAGCGAGGGCTCCCGGACGAAGGCGAAACCGCAGTCGTACGGCACGTTCAGCCACTTGTGGCCATCTGAGATCACCGAGTGCGCTCTGGCCACCCCCTCCACCAGGTGGGCGGTCCGAGGTGACGCCGCGGCGAACAGCCCGAACGCGCCGTCCACGTGCAGCCACGCGTCGTGCTCCTCCGCCAGGTCGGCCAGGTCGGCGATGGGATCGAAGTCGCCAGTGTTGACCTCGCCGGCGTTGCCGACCAGGATGGCCGGCGCCCCGTCGAGGTCCCGAAGCGCTGCGGCCAGGCCGATGAGGTCCACGCGGCCCGCGTCGTCCTTGGCGAATACCCCAACCCGTTCTCGTCCGAGCCCCAGGATGGACAGGGCCTTTCTGACGCTGGGGTGCACGTACCCGCCGGTCAGGACGGGGACCGGCGAAAGACCCGCCAGCCCCTCCCGGTCCACGTCGACGCCGTGGCGTTGCCCCCACCAGCGCCGAGCAGCGCCCAGCGCGGTGAGGTTCGCCATCGTCGCTCCCGTGGTCAGCGCCCCTCCCCACCCTGCGGGGAGCCCGAACAGGTCCAGCAGCCAGGCCACGCTCACCTCGGCCAGCCCGTTCCCCAGCGGGGTGGCCACCCACATCCCCGGGTTCTGGTCGAGGATCGTGGTCAGCCAGTCCGCGCCCAGGGCTGCGGGGGTCACCCCGCCCTGGACGAAGTGGAAGAACCGCGGACCCGACGACGCAACGGAAGCCTCGAGTCCCTCCTTCAGCAGCTCGTGAAGGGCCGTGGCGGCTCCATCGCCCTCTTCGGGGAGCGGGCTGGCGAAGGCGGCGGCTCGCTCGTCGGCATCGGGGACCCGCAACGGGCGTTCGTCGATGGTGTTCAGGTACGCCCGGGCCTCACCCGAGATCAGGTCGAGGATAGCCTCGAACTCCTCGCGCGTCGGTCGCGCCACGACGGTCAGTGTATCGGTGGTGACGAGGCGACCGCGGGGGCGGCCCGGAGCCGGGGGATCCATCGAGGGACCTCTCGCCGGTACGCCTCGTACGCGGGTCCGAACTGACGTCTGAGGTGCGGCTCCTCGTACAGCGTGACGAACAGATGGAAGATGAGCCAGAGCACGGCCGCGTGCCCCAGAACCGCGACCCGACCCCACACCACCGCCTCCCCGATGATGGTGGCCAGGACCCCCACGTACATCGGGTTTCGAACGCGCCGGTACAGTCCCGACACCACCAGCCGGTCGGGCGGGGCGATGGGAGCCGGAGTCCCCCGGCCCTGGCGCACGAAGCGCACGAAGGAGTCCGCGACCATGGCCACCCCGGGGACGATGAGACCCAGTCCCGCCCACCGCCACGGTCCGCCGAAGGACGGCTCGGGGAGCCACCGACCCACGATCCAGGGAAGCAGAACGATCGCGATCCCCTGACCGACGATCGTGAACGCAACCGTGACGCCTGTCGCCCGGCCGTGCGACCGGCGGTCCTCGCCCACGTCCTGGTTGCCCACCACCACCCGGAGTGTACGGCCGGTGCACGCGGTAATGCGCGGCGGAGGCCGTGGAGGGATGAGCGTGCCCAAACGTTGGCTCGCAACGCGCCCGTGCCAGCCACAGCAAGCCCATGATGGAGCGCTCACAACCCCCCAAGACGACCTTCACCGTGACCTCCACGGCGGACGCGGACTCGCAGGCGGCCTGGCGATCACCGTCAAGGTCAAGCCGGACCTGCCCATCACGGTCTGAAGGGAATCGACCGTAGGTGATACCGTGATTCAATCGCTATTGAGAAATGCCTGCGCCCCCGACAACGATCGACTTCTTCCGCCGCCTGCAACCATGAACGCGATCCCTCACGTGAGGAGGATTGAGGAAAATGGTTGAGATGACCCATGGAAGCCGGACCCGGCGCCGGAAGGCCGCCGCCACGATCCTCCTGGTGGCGGGCTCGATCGTGGCAGTGCAAGCCCTGGTTGCTCCCTCGGCTAATGCCGCCCGCAGGTGCGGCGGGAAGGCCGCCACCATCGTGGGCAAGTCGAAGAGCGAGATCCTCAAGGGCACGCCCCGGGCCGACGTGATCGTGGGAGGCGGGGGGGACGACTCCCTCATCGGCAAAGGCGGGCGGGACCTCCTGTGCGGCGGGAAGGGGAACGATGAGCTCCAGGGCGGGCCGGGGAACGACCGTCTCTACGGAGAGGCGGGGAGCGACCTCCTGATCGAAGTGGCCGGCAACAACCTCCTCTCGGGAGGCGATCAGGGAGACGCTCTGGCGCCGGGCGCCGGGAACGATCGCCTGGAGGGCGGCGCGGAGGCAGGTTCGATGCTCCTGCAGCAGGACATCGTGGTGTTCGACGACGTGCTTATCGTCGCTCCCAGCAAGTTCCGGGCCCCCGGCCCGGTGACGCTGGATCTCACGACCGGGAAGGCGACCGGCTTGGGGACCGACTCGATCCTGGGAGGGATCGAGGAGTACGTCGGCACCCGGCACGGGGACACCATGCGAGGAAGCCCGGGGCAGGACTTCTTCCGGGGCGCCGAAGGTAACGACCGGCTGTTCGGTGGCGACGAGAATGACTTCCTCCAGGGCGAAGACGGGGACGACGCCCTCTTCGGTGAGGGTGGCGACGACGATCTCAACGGCGGCAACGGCAACGACTCCGCCGACGGAGGGCCCCACATCGCCGGGGACTTCTGCGTCGCCGAGACCGTGGTGGACTGCGAGTAACCGCCGACCTGGGCTCCCCTACAGGTTGCCGCGCTCGGCTTGCTCCCGCTCGATGGCCACGAACAGCTCCTTGAAGTTCCCCAGCCCGAACCCCTTGGAGCCGTGGCGCTCGATCAGCTCGTAGAACACTGTGGGCCGGTCCTGCTGGATCTTGGTGAAGATCTGGAGCAGGTAGCCCTCCTCGTCGCGGTCGGCCAGGATCCCCAGCCGCTCCAGGTCCGAGAAGTCCTGGTCGATCTCCCCGATCCGACCGCGGAGCGCCTCGTAGTAAGTCTCCGGAACCCGGATGAACCGAACGCCCCGGGCCCGCAGCGCGTCGACCGCCGAGACGATGTCGTCGGTGGCCATGGCGATGTGCTGGACGCCGGGTGACCGGTAGTACTCCAGGTACTCCTCGATCTGGGACTTCTTCTTTCCCTCGGCAGGCTCGTTGATGGGGAACTTGACCCGGCCCTTGCCGTCCCACATCACCTTGGACATCAGCGCCGTGTATTCGGTGGAGATCTGGTCGTCGCGGAAATGCACGAGCTGGCTGAAGCCAAGGATCCTGGCGTAGAACTCGACCATCTCGTTCATCTTCCCCAGCTCCACGTTGGCCACCACGTGGTCGATGGCCTCGATACGCACGGGGGGGCCGTCGTCGGGGATCGGCTCCTCGGTCCGGTAGCCGGGAAGGAAGGGCCCCGAGTAGTTCTCCCGCTCCACGAAGGAGTGGAGGGTGTCGCCGTACGCCCTGATCGAGGCTCGGACCACCTTGCCGTGCTCGTCCTCGAGGATGGTCGGCTCGAACACGCTCTCGGCGCCCCGCTTGGTGGCCTGGTCCCATGCGTCGGCCGCGTCGGGAACCCGGAGAGCCACGTCGCGGACCCCGTCCCCGTGCTCGTAGGCGTGCCGGGTGACCTCGCTCTCGGGCCCCATCCCGCCGGTGAACACGTAGCGGGCGTCGCCCTGCTCCACGAGCCACGAGGCTCGATCTCGAACCTTGGTCTCGGGGCCGGCGTACGCGGTGACCCGGAACCCGAACGCCTTGGAGTAGTAGTAGGCCGCCTGCCTGGCGTTGCCCACCCAGTACTCGACGTGATCGATCCCCATCAGGGGGAGGAAGTCTTCCTGTGGCTGGGACATCGTCGTCACCTCCACTGGAATCTTACCCACCGGGAATCGGATCCGGCGGCGTACGGTTGGAACTGGTGGCCATGGTCTGGCGACATCTGACGCCCGCCGCGGTGGCCGTGGTCCTGGTCGGAGCGGCCTGCGCCCAGGACGGAGGCCCGGAGACACGGACGTCGCCGCCGATGCAGGACCCCGACCCACTGGTGTACCGGGGGCAACTCGTCGACGTCCTCCCCCGGGACGCGATCCCCTCGATCAACGATCCCCGGTTCGTCCCGCCCCATGAAGCGGAGCGGTGGCTGGCCGGCCGCGAGCCGGTGGTGGCCCTGGAGCATGGAGGTGTCGCCCGCGCGTACCCCGCCCAGATCCTCACCCGCCACGAGATCGTCAACGACGTGGTCGCCGACCGGCCGGTCGCGGTCACGTACTGCCCGCTGTGCAACTCGGCCGTGGCCTTCCACAGAGAGATAGACGGACGCGTACTGGAGTTCGGTGTTTCCGGGAAGCTGTACCGGAGCGCACTGATCATGTACGACCGGCAGACCGAGTCGCTGTGGACGCACTTCGAGGGCCTGGCCGTGCAGGGCCCGCTGACCGGAACGCACCTCGAGGTGATCCCCGTGCAGCTGCTCTCCTTCACCCAGTGGCGGGCCGATCACCCCGACGGCGAGGTCCTGTCCCGCCGGACCGGCTTCACCGTCGAGTACGGGACGAACCCCTACGAGTACTACGACCGGCTGGACGGCCCGTACGAGCAATTCTTCCGCCAGGCCGTGAACCACCGGCTCTCCGCCCTGGCCCGGGTGGTGGGAGTGGTGATCGGGAGCTCGCAGATCGCCTATCCGTACCGGGAGCTCTCCCATCCCTCCGGGGCGGGGGTCGTCCGAGACAACCTCGCCGGGAGAAGGATCGTGGTGTTCTGGCGCTCCGGGGTGGCCTCGGCCCTTGACACCGAGCAGATCGCCCGGGGGCGGGACGTGGGAGCCTCGGGAGTATTCCTCGCCGAGGCCGGCGGCCGAACGCTCACGTTCGAGGCCCGGAACGGGGAGATCGTCGACCGGGAGACCGGCTCGAGGTGGTCGGTGGGCGGACGGGCCACCTCGGGTCCTCTGCAAGGCGAGCGCCTGACGCCGCTCCCTCACCTCGACGCGTTCTGGTTCGCCTGGCAGGCGTACCGGCCGGACACCACGGTTTACGGCGTGGACGCCTGACCCTGCTCCTCCCCCAGGGCGTAGGCCGCCGCGTCCTCTGCGGCCATGGCCCGGCCCTCCTGGAAGACCCGCTCCGACTCCACGGCGGGGAGCAGCTCCCGGAGACCCGACATCCGCTGGGTGACCCCCTCGCTGGTGGCCAGGAGCCCGGTGCCCACCGCCTCCTCCACCGCCGCCGCCGCGCCCGCCAGGCGGATGGCCCGATCGCCCTCACCGAGGCTGGCGGCCAGGATGGCGAAGTCTCCTAACAGGAGCGCCAGCGCGGAGCGGTCGCCGGCCTCGAGGAACATCCGGAGGGCCTCCTCCAACCGCTCCTGGGCCTCGTCGGGGCGGTCCAGGAGCGTGAGAGCCAGGCCCAGGAGGTGAAGGGCCCAGGCCAGCCCGAACCGGCTATCGAGCCCGCGGTACATCTCGACACTGGTGGAGGCCAGCTCGGCCACCCGCTCCCAGTCTTCGACCTCGTAGGCAGCCGCGGCCAGGCCCCACGTGGTCTTGGCGATCCCCTCTCGGTCGCCGAGCTCCTCGAACAGCGCCTGGGCCTCCTCGAGCAGCTTGCTGGCCATCTCCAGGTCCTGGAGCGGCGGCGGCGCTAGGCCGTGGGCGAACGAAAGGTTGTACGTGGCCTCGGCGATCCCCCGCCGGTCACCCGTGTCGCGTCGGAACTCGAGGCACTCTTGATACCGCTCCCGGGCGGCCCGAAAGTCTCCCATCCAGTAGGCCACGCCTCCGGCCGCCTCCAGGGCCGCCGCGGCGACGGCGGGGTCCTCCCGGGCCCCGGGCAAGTCGAGGAGTCGCTCGAGACGCTCCCGCCCCTCCCGCAGATGGCCCCGGATCTGCCAGAAGCGCCACAACGCTGCACCGATCCGGAGGGCCGATGGGAGGCCTCGCGCGGCCCCCCACTCGATGGCGGCCCTCAGGTTGTCGTGCTCGGTGGCAACGATGTCCAGCCACTCGACCTGGGCGGCACCGGTCAGCTCGGGAGCGGCGCGCTCGGCCACCTCCAGGAAGTGGGCGGCGTGCCTGCGAACCACGGTCTCATGATCGGCCGACTGGGCCAGCCGCTCGCCGGCATATTCGCGGATCGTCTCGAGCATGAAGAACCTGGACTCCCCGACTTCGCTCTCCATCTGTCGCAGGAGGCTCTTGTTGGTCAGAGAAGCCACGCCGTCCAGGGTGTCCAGGCCCAGCTCCCCGTCCGGGTTACACACCGTCTCGGCCACCTCGAGACTGAAGCCACCCACGAACACCGACAGGCGGGCGAACAGCGCACGCTCGTCTTCCTCGAGCAGGTCGTAGCTCCAGCCGATGGCATCGCGGAGGGTTTGCTGCCTGGTGGGCACGTCGCGGGAGCCCCGGCTCAGGACCTGCAATCGGTGCTCGAGCCGGGCCAGCATCGCCTGTGGCGTGAGGACCTTCACCCTTGCCGCCGCCAGCTCGATGGCCAGCGGAAGCCCGTCCAGCCGGGCGCAGATCTCGGCGACCGCGGGCGCATTGTCGTTGGTCACGCCGAAATCGGGCTTGACCGACGCCGCCCGCTCGATGAACAGGGCCACCGATTCGAACTGGCTCAAGGCCTCCAGTGAAGGGAGGTGCTCGGTGTCCGGGAGGCCCAGCGGTGGAACCGGGTACTCGCCCTCGCCGTGCAGGCCGAGCGGCTCCCGGCTGGTGACCAGGACGCGGACCTTCTCGGTCAGGGTGAGCAGCTGGCCCACCTCGGACGCGGCATCGATGACCTGTTCGAAGTTGTCCAGGACCAGGAGGAGCTCCTTGTCTCTGAGGTGCTCGGAGACCTGCTCTAGCGGGGACCGCTCGGGGGATTCGCCCAGACCGAGCGCGGTCGCCACCGTCGACATGACCAGGCTCGTATCGGTGATCGGCGCCAGGGCCGCGAAGAACGCTCCGTCCCCGTACTCGGGCAGCAGCTCCGAGGCCACCTGGAGGCTGAGCCGAGTCTTGCCCGCTCCCCCCGGGCCCGTCAGCGTCAGCAGCCGGGTCCGTCCCAGGGCCTCCTTCACCTCGTCGATCTCCCGCCGGCGACCCACGAAGCTGGTGAGCTGCGAGGGGAGGTTGTTGGGCCGAGCGTCCATCGACCGGAGCGAGGGGAACTCCGACGGCAGCCCTTCAACCACCACCTGGAACAGACGTTCGGCCCGGGGGAGGTCCTTAAGGCGGTGCTCGCCGAGGTCCACGAACGTGACGCCTTCGGGCGAGGTGTGCTCCACCAGGGCACGGGTGGCCGAGGAGGCCACGATCTGGCCGCCGTGCCCCGTCGCGGCGATGCGGGCCCCTCGATGGAGGTCGGGTCCCACGTAGTTGTCGCCGCCGAGCACCCCCTCTCCTGTGTGCAGCCCCACCCTGACCCGGACCTGGGCGCCATCGGGCCACGGGTGGGCGGCCAAGGCCCGTTGCGCCTCGGCCGCCGCGGCCACCGCCCGGGAAGGGCTGTCGAACACGACGAAGAAGGAGTCGCCCTCGGTGGAGACCTCGACCCCGCCGGCGGCGGAAAAGACCTCTCGGAGCAGCTCCTGGTGTTTCTCCAGCACCGACCGGTACCGGTCGCCCAGCCGGTCGACCAGGCGTGTGCTGCCCTCGATGTCGGAGAACAGGAACGTGACCGTCCCCGTCGGAAGCTCGCCCATCCGGCCGATTATGCGCCGGTTCCAACGCGCCACAAGGCAGCATCCCCGTTCTCGGGACCTTCACCTGGCCGTCTCCGGGCGGCTACCGGGGCAATCCTCACGTCGGGGTGTGGAGAACTCCAGCCCGGGCATAACGGGATTCTCGGGACGTTCGCCTCCCGTTCATCGGCGGGCTCTCGAGCGGAAACCTGGCCCCGCTACCGTTCGGCTGGACGTGAGCGGATCGGCTTCCCGCCCGGCCCGACATCGAGGATCCCCGCCCCCGCGACCCCGCCCATCCCCCCCTCGGTCCGACGTCGAACGGGCATTGGAGGACTCCGACCTCGATGAGGTTGCGGCGCTCTCGGCACGCAGGGTCAAGGAGCACGCCGCCCGCGACGCAGGCAGGGTGGCCTCCGAGCCGGAGGTCCGTGAGCGCCCTCGTGGTGGTTGCCGATTGTCCCGAGTGCCGGTCGGCCGGAGCGGTTTCCGGCGGACGGTGCGAGATCTGCGATGCGAGGGTGGATGGGGCCGCCGACCTTCCCCCGGCGGCCCCCCCGGCCTCCCCCTCTCCCCTCGGGGAGGTGCGCCTCACGGACGTGGTTTTCGGTCGGCCGGCCGCTAGCCGAACCGGCCGGTGACGTAGTCCTCGGTTCGCTTGTTCGTGGGGTTCGTGAAGATGGCCTGGGTTCGGTCGTATTCGACGAGGGTCCCGGTTCGCTGGCCGTCTTCCTTCACGTCGACGGTGAAGAACGCCGTGCGGTCGCTGACGCGGGCGGCCTGCTGCATGTTGTGGGTGACGATCACGATCGTGTAGTCCTTCACCAGATCCTGCATCAGCTCCTCGATGCGCAGGGTGGCCACCGGGTCGAGGGCGGAACAAGGCTCGTCCATCAGGATCACGTCCGGCTGGACCGCGATGGCTCGGGCGATGCACAGCCGCTGCTGCTGGCCGCCGGACAGCGCCATCCCCGAGTCCTTTAGCTTGTCCTTCACCTCGTCCCACAGCACGGCCTTCCGAAGCGACTCCTCCACGAGGTCGTCCATGTTGCCCTTGAACCCGGCGATCTTCGGACCGAAGGAGATGTTGTCGTAGATCGACTTGGGGAACGGGTTCGGCTTCTGGAACACCATCCCAACCCGGCGCCGCACCTCGACGGCGTCCACCCGGGGGTCGTACAGGTCCACACCGTGGTACAGGACCGTGCCCTCCACCCGGGCCCCGTCGATCAGGTCGTTCATCCGGTTGAGGCACCGCAGCACCGTGGTCTTGCCGCACCCCGAGGGCCCGATCAGCGCGGTGATCTGGTTTTCCTGCACAGGAAGGGAGATGTCGCGGACGGCCCGGAAGTCCCCGTAGTACACCGCCAGGTCCTGGATGTCGAAGATGACCGGGCGGTCACCGCGTTCGTCGTCGTCTCGCTTCACTTCGATCCGAGGGGTGTCGGCCTGGGACGCTTCGGTCCCGCCGGTCATGGTCTCCGATTCCACGGTATCACCACTTCCGCTCATACCGGTTTCGCAGCCAGATCGCCGTGGCGTTGATCACCAGCAGGACCACCATGAGCACGATGATCGCCGCGGCCGTGGAGTCCCCGAACGCGCGGAGAGACTTGCGGGACCACGTGTAGATGATCGCCGGGAGTGCCGTGTACCGGCCCTGCAGGGTGTCGACCACCCCTTCGTTCTGCACGGCGAAGAACACCGGGGCCCCGCCGATCAGGATCAGCGGAGCCGCCTCGCCGAGGGCCCGGGAGATCGACAGGATCGTCCCGGTAAGGATCCCGGTGGCCGAGTAGGGAAGGACGTGGCTCCTGATGACCTCCCATCGGGTGGCGCCCACTCCGTATCCGGCCTCCCTGAGCGTCGTGGGTACCGCCCGGATGGCCTCGGCGGTGGTGATGGTGACGATGGGGAGCACCAGGATGGCGATGGTCAGCCCGCCGGACATCAGGGTCCGCCCCCCGGTGACCCCGCTGAGGAGCTGAACGAAGATCGCCAGCCCCAGGAGGCCGTACACCACCGACGGCACGCCGGCCAGGTTTCGGACGTTGGAGTTGATGAACCGGGTGAACGTATTGTCCTTGGCATACTCCTCGAGGTAGATGGCCGCGCCGATCCCCAGTGGCACGGAGATCAGCACCACGAAGGCCATCAGGGCGATCGATCCGAAGATCCCCTGGGCCACCCCCGCCCGGGAGGGTAGCGACGAGAGGTTGGACCGGAGGAAGTCGGTTCCCCGCTCCCGGAACACCGGGAGCGACTGCTGAAGCACGTCGGTGAGAAGGGTCACCAGGACCGCCAGGGCCAGCAGCAGGGCCAGCAGCAGGACGGCCTGGAACGCAAGGCCTCCCAGGTCGACCCGGCGTCCGGTCAACGCACGCCGGACCGCTTCCGTGGCCGGGGTGGGGGCCGCTTGCTCGGCGGTCTTGGCCATCAATACCGCTGCCTGATTCTCCGAACGAAGCGGTCACTGACCACGTTGAGCCCCAGCGTGAAGAAGAACAGGAGCATCCCCACGAAGAACAGGCTGGGATACGCGGTGCTGGCTCCCTTCACCTGATCGGATCCGGTTGCCAGCGAGGCCATCGCCGCGGTCATGGTCTGTCCGGTGCCGAAGATGTTGAACGTAAGCTGGGAGCCACCCGTTCCACCGGCGGCGATCGTCACGATCAGCGTCTCGCCGATGGCTCGGGACAGCCCCAGTATGAGCGCGGCGACGACGCCCGAGATCGCCGCGGGGAACACGACCTTGGTGCTGGTGGATCGCCGCTTCGCTCCCAGGCCGTACGAGGCCTCCCGGAGGGAGAGCGGAACGGCGTGGAGGGCGTCCTCGGCCACGGACGCCACGATCGGCGTCACCAGGATCCCCACCGCGATCCCCGCCGCGGCCATGTTGTAGAAGGTCGCCCCGCTGAAGAGGGTCTGGACCACGTTCGGGCTGATGAAGCTGATGGCGAAGTACGCCAGGACCACGCTGGGGATCCCGGCCAGGACCTCCAGGATCGGCTTGAGCATCCGCCGGGCTCGCCGACTGGCGAACTCCGAGAGGTACATGGCCGCCCCCAGCCCCAGCGGGGTGGCCACTACCATGGCCACGATGGCCACCAGCATGGTGCCCACGAAGATCGTTCGGACGTCGAAGAACCCTCGCCGGGGGAACCATCCGTGGGGGCTCCACAGCTCGGAGAGGTCCACCTTGCCCAGGAAGTCCACGGTCCCGCTGAGCAGGGACACGATGATCAGCGCATTGATGACCACCGACAGCGCCGCGGCAGCCAGGAAGAACGATCGGATCCTGGACTCACGCCGCCTGCGCCGAGGACTCCCCCGGAGGTCCTCCGGAGTGAGCGCCCCGCCGGCGGCCTCCCCCGCGAGCGCCATCCCGGGCAGCCTAAACCACGCCTCGCGAGGGAAGCGAACGCGGCCGGGGGCCCGTTCGGACCCCCGGCCTGCGCGGCGGCCTCAGGCTGCGAATGCCGACTTCGCGTCCTCCCATGTGGCCCTGGTCTGCTCGATCCGGTCGTCCGGAAGGGTGACGTACGCTACCTCTTCCACGGCGGTGAGCATCCCGTCGTCGGACATGTACAGGTCAACGAAGGCCTGAAGCGCGTCGCTCTCCGCCGCCTTGGCGTTGTTCACGTAGATGAACAGCGACCTGGACAACGGGTACGACCCGCCGGAGATCGTCTCGAACGAGGGAGACACACAGCCGTCCCCCCCGTCGACCTCGATGGGCTTCACCACCTCCTGATTCTGTTCATAGAAGGAGAACCCCACCCAGCCCAGCGAGCTCTCGGCGCCGGCGATACCGTCGATGATCACGTTGTCGTTGGCGGAGGCCTGGTAGTCAGGACGGGTGACAGCTTCCTGGCCTCGCTCCTCCGCGATGTCCTCGAGGGCCAGCTCGACGAACGAGTCGTATGTGCCGGACTCCTCCCCCGGAGCGGTAACCACCAGAGAGGCATCGGGGTAAGGCACGGCGCTGCCACCGACCTCCTCGCCCAGGTCGTTGGCGTCGGACCAGTTGCCGAAGCCCTCGGACTCGGGCCCCAGCAGAGCGTACAGGTCCGCGAAGGACAAGCAGGTCACGGCGTCGTTGTTCGGCGAGGTCAGGACGGCCATGCCGTCGATGGCCACCTCGAGCTCCGTGTACTCGATGCCGTTCTCCTCGCAGGCCGCCACCTCGTCCTCCTCGATGGGACGGGAGGCGTCGGAGACGTCGGTCTCCCCGTTGCAGAACAGCTCGAAGCCGTCGCCCGTGCCCGGGCCCTCGACGGTGATGCTCACCCCCGGAGCCTGCTCGGCGAAGAACTCGGCGACCAGAGAGCTGATCGGCTCCACCGTCGACGACCCGGAGACGAAGATCTCACCGGATAGATCGGCGTCGACCTCGGTGCCGCCCCCGCTGCCGGCGCTCTCGCCACAGGCCGCCGCGATCAACACCACGACGCCGAGCACCGCTACGTACCGCGTCAAGCGCATGCGCTTCCTCCTCCCCTCCCCTCCCCGTCCGAAGCAGGACCCGCGGATCGGTGAGGGGACCCGAGCCGCAGGCCCGATCTGGGCCTCGGGGTCGCCGGCCGACCGCCGGATGGCCGTGGCCTTCACCACGCGGATGCTAGAGGGGCGTCTTGACGGGACCCTGTCCCAAGGGTGAACGCGGCGTGAACATCGAACCGCGGACCCTCCCACCGTTCGGCGGCAGGTGACGGAGGGGCGGCCGGGAAGTGACCACCGGAGTTCCGTTTGGTGAAGATCCTCCCAACTGCCGGGACGGGCGCATCGGCCCTCGCGACCGGCCCGCTATCCTTTTCGTGAAGGCGCCGAGCACAGGGCACGGGGGTACCATCGAGATGGTGAAGGCCAGGAGCCACTTCCACGAGGAGCTTGAGACCCTCGAGCTGGACGTCCTGGCCATGGGGGAGCTGGCCGAGCGGGCCCTGGGACGGGCCATGGACGTCCTGATCTACCGGGACGACCGGGAAGCCGCCTCCATCATCGCCGGCGACGACGAGATCGACGATCGATACCTGTCGGTGGAGCGCCGGTGGCTGGAGCTGCTGGCCCTCCAGACCCCCGTGGCCAGCGACCTCCGGCTGATCTCCGCGGTGCTCCACGTGAACCTGCACCTGGAGCGGGTCGGGGACATGGCCGTGAACATCGTGAAGATCGCCCAGGCCACAATGGGACTGCCGGCCAACCAGACCATCCTGACGAACCTGCGAGAGATGTCCGATGTGGTCAGGCCGATGATCCGCACCGCGCTCGACGCGTTCGTCCGCCGCGACCTGAGCCTGGCTCAGCGGCTCCCGGAGATGGACGACCCGGTCGACCGGCTCAACCGGGGGATGTACCGGGAGGTGGCGGCGTGCGCCGGCAACCCGGAGATGCTGGAGTGGGCGGTCCGGATGATGGTGGTCTCCCGCCAGCTCGAGCGGGCCGGGGACCATGCCGTGGACATCGGCGAACAGGTGGCGTTCCTGCTGACCGGGGAGTTCCAGGAGTTCAGCGACGCCTCGCATCCGGAGGATGACGCCGGTGGCGAGTAACGGGAACCACGGCCGCATCCTCCTGGTGGAGGACGAGGAGTCCCTGGCGGACTCCATCCGGTACAACCTCGAGCGCGAGGGCTTCGGCGTCCAGATCGCTCCCGACGGCCGGCAGGCCCTGGACATGTTCCGGGCGGACCGGCCGGAGCTGGTGATCCTGGACCTCATGCTCCCCGAAGTGACCGGGCTCGACGTCTGCCGGGCCATCCGCCAGGAGTCCACGATCCCGGTGATCATGGTCACCGCCAAGGACGCCGAAGCGGACAAGGTCACCGGTCTGGAGCTGGGGGCCGACGACTACGTGACCAAGCCCTTCTCCATGCGAGAGCTGGTCTCCCGGGTGCGGGCCAACCTCCGTCGGGCCAGGCTGACCCAACCCTCCGACGACCTCGACGAGGTCCTGGTGGGCGGGCCGGTGAAGCTGGACGTGGCCCGGCACGAGGCCCGGATCCGCGGCGAGCAGGTGGCCTTCCCCCCCAAGGAGTTCGAGCTGCTGGAGACGTTCCTCCGCCGCAAGGGCCGGCTCCTGACCCGTCACTTCCTGATCGACGAGGTATGGGGACCGGACTACTTCGGCGATACCAAGACGCTCGATGTCCACGTGAAGCGGATCCGGCGGAAGGTCGAGGAGGACCCGCACAGCCCCGAGCACCTGGTCACGGTCCGGGGACTTGGCTATAAGTTCGTGGACTGATCGGCGCCGTGGACCCGGACACCGCCGCGCCTGCGGGCCACTCGCCGACTGGGGAGAAGGACGAACCCCGGTACCTGAACCGGGAGATCTCCTGGCTGGAGTTCAACTCCCGGGTCCTGGCCATCGCCGAGGACCCCGAACGCCCGCCGTTGGAACGGGCCAAGTTCCTGGCCATCGCCAGCACCAACCTCGACGAGTTCTTCCAGATCCGGGTGGCCGGATTGAAGGAGCAGGTCCGGATGGGCCTGCAAGGAACGGCCATCGACGGCATGACGGCCCAGGAGCAGCTGCTGGCCATCCGTGAGCACGTGGAGAGCCAGGTCACCCGGCAGGGCGAGGTGTTCACCAAGGCCCTGATCAGGAGACTGGAGGACGAGGGGATCGCCTTCTCGGGGAGCGCCGACCTCGACGAGCGGAGCCTGGAGTATCTGGGGACCTATTTCCACGAACGGGTGTTCCCGGTCCTCACCCCCCTGGCCGTCGACCCCGCCCATCCGTTCCCGTACATCTCGAACCTCTCGCTGAACCTCGCGGTCATGGTGCGCGACCCCGGCAGCGGGGTCCGCCGGTTCGCCCGGGTCAAGGTTCCCCCGCTGCTCCCACGGTTCGTGGCCCTGCCGGACGGGCGCTTCGTTCCCCTCGAGCAGGTGATCGCCCTCCACCTGCCCACGTTGTTCCCGGGGATGGAGACCGTGGCCCACTACCCGTTCCGGGTCACCCGGAACGCCGACATCGAGGTGGCCGAGGACGAGGCCGCCGACCTCCTGTCCGCCCTCGAGGAGGAGCTTCGCCGGAGGCGCCGGTCCGCCAGGGTGGTTCGGCTCGAGGTGGAATCGGAGATGTCCGACCAGGTGCGGGACCTGCTGGTCCGCGAGCTCGAGCTGGCGGCCACCGACGTGTACGAGGTCGACGGCCTCCTCGACGCCGGGGCGTTATGGGCCCTCTACGACCTCGACCGTCCCGACCTCAAGGACCCGCCCTGGAAGCCGACCACTCAGCCCCGGCTGGCCAGCTCCGAGGACACGGTGCCCGACCTGTTCGCCGTGGTTCGGGAGCGCGACGTGCTGGTCCACCACCCCTACGATTCGTTCGCCACCTCGACCGAGGCGTTCATCGCTCAGGCAGCCTCGGACCCGGCCGTACTGGCCATCAAGCAGACCCTGTACCGCACCTCCGGCCAGGAGAGCCCCATCATCCGGGCCCTCATCGAGGCCGCGGCGGCAGGTAAGCAGGTGGTGGCCCTGGTCGAGCTCAAGGCCCGGTTCGACGAGCAGGCCAACATCGCCTGGGCCCGGGCCCTGGAGGAGGCCGGCGTCCACGTCGTGTACGGGGTCGTTGGCCTGAAGACCCATGCCAAGCTGTCGCTGGTGGTGCGACAAGAAGGAGGTGGGATCCGCCGCTACGCCCACATCGGGACGGGGAACTACGACCCCACCACGGCCACGATCTACGAGGACGCCGCCCTGCTCACCACGGACCAGGAGCTGGGGGCCGATCTCTCGGACCTGTTCAACTACCTCACCGGGTACAGCCGGAAGGCCCGGTACCGCCGGCTCCTGGTCGCACCGCTGACGCTGCGCGAGGCCGTGATCGACCTGATCCGAGGGCAGGCCGAACAGCCGGGCGGGCACATCGTGATGAAGGAACAACCTGGTGGACGCCGAGGTGATCGACGCCCTGTACGAGGCCTCCCGGCGGGGGACGGACATCGACCTCGTCGTCCGCAGCATCTGCTGCCTCCGGCCCGGCGTCCCGGGCCTGTCGGAGCGGATCCGGGTGGTGTCCATCGTGGGCCGGTACCTCGAGCACGCCCGCATCCTTCGGTTCGGCAGGGCCCCGGGGCCCAGGGCCTACTACATCGGCTCGGCCGACCTCATGCCCAGGAACCTGGACCGCCGGGTGGAGACGCTCACCCCGGTGACCGAGCCTTCGCTACAGGCACGGCTCGACGAGATCCTGGAGGTCAACCTCCTGGACGACCTGCTGGCCTGGGAGCTGTCGTCCGACGGCTCGTGGACCCGGGTTCCCAGGACCCGGACCGTCAGCACCCACCAGCGGCTCCAGGACCTGGCCACGGCCAGGATGCGGGGCACGGATGCGTGAAGCGGAGATGAAGCTGGCGGTGCCCCCCGGCTTCCGCCTGCCCAAGCTGGACGGCCTCGATGGGATCCGGGCCAAGCCGGCGGGTACCGACCGGCTGGTGACCACATACTGGGACACCGACGACCTCCGGCTGACCCGGTGGAGGGCCTCGCTCCGCCATCGGCCCGGCGAGGGGTGGACGGTGAAGCTCGCGCCCACGGTGGAGGGGTCCCTCCTGGTCCGCGGCGAGCACCGGTTCCCGGGACCTCGCACCCACCCGCCCGGCCGGGCCGTCGACCTGGTCCGGGCGCTGGTCCGGGACTCCACGCTGAACCCGGTGCTCCGGATGCGCACGGCCCGGCACCGAACCGAGCTTCGGGACCGTGAGGGACGGGTCGTGGCCGAGGTGATGGACGACCGCGTGGTGGTGCTCGAGGGGAGACGCGTCTCCGGGCGGTTCCGGGAGGTCGAGGTGGAGGTCACCGACCCAGGCCTCGACGATCTGGTCAACGCCCTGCGGGACCGCTTCGCCGAAGCAGGAGCCGGAGGGCCGGACCCCACCCCCAAGGTGGTCAGGGCCCTGGGGTCCCGGGCCCTGGAGCCGCCGGAGGTCCATCCCGTCGAGCCCGAGGACGACGCCACGGCCGCCGACGTGGTCCGCTACTCCGTCGGTGCCTCCACGGCCCGGCTGATCCGGCACGACGCCGGTGTCAGGCTGGGCCTGGATCCCGAGGACGTGCACCAGGGAGCAGCCCACTCCGTCACCAGCAGGGGTTTGAACGTTCGGAGGGACGAGCTCAGGTGGCTCGGCAGGCTGCTGGGCGAGGTCCGGGACCGGGATGTCCTGCTCGACTTGGTCCGGTCACCAGCCGAGTCGCTGCCGGACGGGGATCGGGCCACCGCGGTGCGAGGCATCCGGGTCCTGGTCTCGGAGCGGAGCCACGCCCGGGAGCGTCTGTTGGAGGCCCTCCGGGGGCCCCGGTACGTGGCGCTGCTGAACCGGCTGGTCGACGCGGCCCGGGAACCCCTTCTCCTCCAGGAGGCGGAGGCTCCGGCCACGGAGGTCCTGGTCCCGCTGGCCCGGCGCCGATGGCGGAAGGTGAAACGAGAGCTGAGCGATCTGGGGCCCAACTCGGACGACGAACGCCTGCACCGAACCCGCATCCTTATCAAACGGGCCCGCTACGCTGCGGAGGCAGTGTCGCCGGTCGCCGGGAAGCCCGTTCACCGGTTCGCCAAGGCCGCGGCAGACGTGCAGGATCTCCTGGGCGCGCACCAGGACGCGGTGGTTGCCGAGACCTGGCTTCGGGACCACGCCTCGGGACGGCGAGCGGCGTTCGTGGCCGGACGCCTGGCGGCCGTGATCCGGGCCGAGGCCGAGGTCCACCGCTCGGACCTGAAATCCAGCTTGAAGAAGCTCCGGGCCCGAGGCAAGAAGGCGTGGTCGTGACCATCGTCCGGGCCGCCGGGGGGATCGTGTATCGGGGCACGGACGGAGCCGTCGAGGTCCTCCTGGTCCATCGACCCGCGTACGACGACTGGACGTTCCCGAAGGGAAAGCTCAAGGCCTCCGAGCGAGACGAGGAGGCGGCCCTCCGCGAGGTCGAGGAGGAGACCGGCCTGCGGTGCCGGCTGGAGCGGGAGCTGGGCGGAACCTCCTATCGGGACAGGAAGGGCCGGCCGAAGATCGTCAAGTACTGGGTGATGCGTCCGCTCACCGGCCGGTTCGAACCCAACCCCGAGGTCGACGAGGTCCGCTGGCTCCCGTTCGAACAGGCCGTCGGCGCCCTGAGCTACGAGCACGACCGCATGCTGCTCCGGATGATGGAGGCCAACGGAGCGCACGGAGCCCACGGTCCCAGCCCCACCGTCCAGCAGTCGGACACCCGCACCGCCTCCCTGTATCTGATCCGTCATGCGAAGGCCGGCTCCCGCGACCAGTGGACCGAGCCCGACGAGCTCAGGCCCCTGGACGAGGAGGGCTTCCGGCAGGCCGAGGCCCTGGTCCACCAGCTGGACGGCATGCCCATCGCTCGCATCCTGTCCAGCCCCGCGGTCCGGTGTCGCCAGAGCGTGGAGCTGCTGGCCCGGGCGCGCGGGCTCCCGCTCGAGCTGGAGGAGTCCCTCGCGGAGGGCACGCCACCCGAGAAGGTGATCGCCCTGCTGTCTTCGGTGGCCGACCGGCCGACCGTGCTGTGCACCCACGGGGATGTCGTCGAGCACGTCCTCGGGTACCTCGTCGGAGAGGGTGTGATCCAGGGAGGCGGCCTCAAGCTGAAGAAGGGCTCCACGTGGATCCTGGACACCGAGGGGAGGCGGGTGGTCCGAGCCCGGTACCTGCCCCCGCCACCGGTCTGATGGACGTGCTGTTCGTGTGCACGCACAACGCGGGGCGATCGCAGATGGCCGCCGCGCTGCTCGAGCGGATGAGCGAAGGACGGCTCCGGGTCCACTCTGCCGGGACCGAGCCCGCCGAGCGTTTACACCCGCCCGTGGTGGAGGTCATGCGCGAGATAGGGATCGATCTCGCCTCGGCGCGGCCCGCTCCGCTTCGAGACGAGGCCGTGCAGGCGGCCGACGCGGTGATCACCATGGGGTGCGGGGACACCTGCCCCGTGTACCCCGGGAAGCGGTACGAGGACTGGGACCTCGCAGACCCGGCGGGCCGACCCGTGGAGGAGGTGCGCGAGATCCGGGACCAGATCGAGCTCCGGGTCAAGGAGCTGCTCGACACGCTGTCGTGACGCGGTGCCCGAGCTCCCGGACGTCGAGCACGAACGGCGGTACCTGGCCAGGCACGCCACCGGACGGACGGTGGTCGAGGTGATCGTCACCGACGCGGGAGTCCTCAGGGAGACCACTCCCCTCGACCTGGACCGATCGCTCCGGGGCCACCGGTTCGATGAGCCCCATCGGCACGGCAAGTGGCTGGTCGCCTGGACCACCGGGCCCGCCGTGCTCTTCCACTTCGGGATGACGGGCACCCTCCGGTGGGCCGAGGGTCCGGACGGCCGTCACCGCCACGACCGGGTGATCTTCGTCACCGACGGCGGCGAGATCCGGTACCGGAACATGCGGAAGCTCGGCGGGGTGTGGCTGGCGCACGACCGACAAGAGGTGGACCGGATCCTAGGTTCGCTGGGCCCGGATGCCCTGGAGCTGCCGCTGGCCACGTTCCGCGAGCGGCTAGCCCCCAGGCGAGGCAGGATCAAGGCGCTCCTCATGGACCAGACCATGATCGCGGGGGTCGGGAACCTGATGGCGGACGAGATCCTGTGGCGAGCACGCCTGCACCCCGCTCGCCGGGTCGAGGACCTGTCGCCGGGGGAGATCCGCCACCTCCACGGCGTCCTCCGCCGGGTCCTCCGCGGCGCCGTGGACCGATTCGACCGGCTCCCCCGCGGCTGGCTCCTGCCGGCCCGGTCACTCGGCGGCCCATGTCCCCGGTGCAGCACTCCATTGAGCCGAATGGCGGTGGGTGGCCGGACCACGGTGTTCTGCTCGCAGTGCCAGCCGGACGGTGGGTCGTGAGGCGGCGCCCCCGGCCCACGTTCACCGCTCGCCTGGTGAGCCTGACGGTGCTGGTCACCGTGGTGATCATCATCGCGCTGGCCGTGGTCCTGGACCGCACCGTGGTGGCCGGCAGCGCCGATCCGGAAGAGTCCCGGACCATCCTGCTGCTCGGCCTGGCGGTCGCCGCCGCCGCCGGCCTGGCCGCCCTGGCGTTCCTTACCGATCGGATGACCAGACCGCTCCGCAGGATCACCGGGGCGGTCTCTCGGATCGCCGCCGGACAGCACGAGGTCCGCGTCCCCGACGAGGAGACGCTGGAGCTGGGAGAGCTGGCCGAGTCCCTGAACCTGATGGCCGCCGACCTCGGGGCCCGGATCGAGGAGGCCAGGCGGGAACGCCGGACGCTGGAGACCATCCTGGCGGCCATGGAGGAGGGCGTGGTCCTGTTCGATGGGGAGCAGACGGTTCGGTACGCGAACGCCGCTGCGGGGCGGCTGCTGGGGGCCGAGCCGGCCCTGCTTCGTTCGATGGCTCCCCATCCGTTCCAACGCCTGGTGGCGGATGCCCGGGAGGGCCTCGACGCCGAGGGTGAGGTGGAGGTCGGCCTTCCGGCCCGGGTGATCAGGGCCTCCGCCATCCCCATCGCTTCCCGCGGCGAGGTGCTCCTGGTTCTGCGGGACGTCACCGCCGCCCGCCGGGTGGAGGCCATGCGTCGCGACTTCGTGGCGAACGCTTCCCACGAGCTGAAGACCCCCGCGGCCTCCATCCAGGCTTCGGCGGAGACGCTCGAGCGGGCCGTGGCGGACGACCCGGAGGCGGCCGTGCGGTTCGCCGGCCGGCTGCGCCACGACGCCGAACGGCTGGCCCGGATCCTCTCCGACCTCCTCGATCTGTCCCGGCTGGAGTCGGAGCGCCCGGCCCTTCATCCCGTGCGGCTCGACACCCTGGTGGCCGACGAGGTGGCCCGGCTGCGTCCCGATGCCAGGGAGGCGGGACTCTCGGTGTCGGTGCAGGCGACGCCGGTGACCGTGCCCGGCTCGGCCAAGGACCTGGGGCTCCTGACCCGGAACCTGCTCGACAACGCCATCCGGTACACCCCGCCCGGAGGCCGGGTCCGGGTGGAGGTGGGGACCGAAGACGGGAGCGCCTCGCTGACGGTCCGGGACACCGGCATCGGCATCCCCACCAGGGACCTGCCCCGGATCTTCGAGCGGTTCTACCGCGTGGACCGGGCTCGGTCGCGGGAGACGGGTGGGACCGGGCTGGGGCTGTCGATCGCTCGCCACGTCGTGGAGCAGCACGGGGGGCGCATCCGGGCCGAGAGCGAGCTCGGCCGGGGCTCCACCTTCCGAGTCACCCTCCCCCTCGACAAGCGAACGGACGCGCCGGCCCGGGCCTCCTAGCCGGGGAACCGAACCGAGGGGGCGGCGGTACCATCGGGGGCCACATGGCCACCCAGGTGGAGACGTGCTACCGGCATCCCGACGAGGTCACTCGGATCCACTGCACCCGGTGCGGGCGACCGATCTGTCCCCGGTGCATGACCCCGGCGCCGGTCGGCCACCACTGCCCGTCGTGCGTCGAGGAAGGCCGCCGCAGCGTCCGCCGGGTCCGCCGCCGCCTCCCCCGGCCTCGGTCCGCGGCCACCGCGATCCTCGGCCTCAACGTGGCGGTGTTCGTGGTGGAGATGCTCCTGGGAGGGGCCACCAACCTGCGGGTCCTGGTGAACATGGGGGCCATGGTCCCCGGGCTGGTCGCCGAGGGTCAGTGGTGGCGCCTGTTCACCGCGATCTTCTTGCACGTGGGAGTGTTCCATTTGTTGCTCAACTCGTTGGGGCTGTACATCTTCGGGAGCCTGATCGAGCAGGTCCTGGGCAGCGCCCGGTTCCTCGCGGTGTACCTGGTCAGCGGGTTCTGTGCCAGCGCGGTGTCGTTCGCGTTCGGCTCCCCCGGCGCGGTCGCCGCGGGGGCCTCCGGAGCCATCTTCGGGCTGCTGGGCGCGTGGCTGGCGTTCAACTTCCGGCGCCGGTCGCTGTCGCTGGCCCGGGCCAACGCCCAGGGCGCCCTGATACTGATCGCCATCAACGTGGTGTTCGGGCTCTCCATCCCCGGGGTGGACAACCTGGCCCATCTCGGCGGGCTGGCCGCGGGCATCATGGCGGGGTTCGCCGCGGAGGGATTCGGGCGCCGGTCCGTCCGAACGGCCACCGTGGTGGGCGGTTTCCTCCTGTTGCTGGTCCTGGGGGTGGGCCTCACGGCCTGGCGGGTGGCGGCTCTCTCCTGAACGACCGGGCCCACCAGCCTAGTGGGCGTTACGCGAGCTTCAGCCCGGGCGGAACGCCGGGAGGCCGTCCCCCTCCCAGGAGAGGGACTCCGGGGCCCGGCCGGTGAGCGCGCCCAGCTTGCCGGCCGCTCGATTCCATCCATCTCGATCCCACGACTCCACCGTGTCCACCACCCGATCGCCGTCCAGGACGAAGATGGTGGGCACCACCCGGACGCCGTACGCCGCCGACGCCGGGTACGGCGGCTGGTCGGTCAAGGTGGGGAACGTGGCTCCCTGCTCCTCGGCGAACTGGTCCAGCTTCTCCCGGGGGTCCTGGCCGACGCCCACGAACCGCTCGGGGAACGCCCGGTGGAACCGCTCGGCGACCGGCGCCGCCAGCTGGCACACCGGGCAGGTGACCTTGTAGAAGAACACCACCCGGGCGCCCTCCCGGGGATGGCCCTCGATGGGGGGCGCCGGATCTCCCGGCCGGAGCGGCTGCACGACCCTCATCGTATCCTCGAGCTACCGAGGGTCGCCGATCCCGTAGACGGCTCCGGCGCGGGTGCCCACGTACACCATGCCGCGCCACACCGCGGCCGTGGACTCGATGCACCCACCCAGCTCCACCGCCCATCGCTCCTTCGGCGGCCCGTCCAGCGGGTCGGCGGGCAGGTCGTAGGCGTGCAGCTCCCCGCCGCAGTCCCCCACGATCAGGACGTCGTCGACCACCACGGGGGACGACCACGTGGGTGGCGGGAGCTCGATCTCCCAGGCGATCTCCCCTCGCTCCCGATCCACCGCCAGCAAGCGTCCGGTGTTGGTGGTGACGAACAGGGCCTCGCCGTGGAGGGCGGGGGTGGCCCACATGCCTCCGTCTCCTCCTTCGCCGGGGATGGCGATGCCCCACACCAGGGGGTCACGGCGCTCCTGGGGGTCCAGCTTGAGGAGCTGTCCGACCTCCCGGGACCGGGGTCCCATCCGTTCGAGCTCGGAGGCCACGTACAGGAATCCCTGGTCATCGATCACCACCGTGGCGTCCGTGTCCTCTCCGGTCCAGAACCGGAACACTCGACGGGCCTTCCGCTTCCCGTCCTCGAGCACCTTGGACACGTCCCATCCCTGGACGAGGCCGCCGGAGTTGGCGAAGTACGCCACGCCATCGTGGAGGGCCACCGAGCTCTCGATCGACACCTCCTGGTCCCCGAGGTCGGCGAACAGCTGATCGTCGAACCCCGGGACCGTGAGAACGACGCGGGGGTCGACCGTCACCCTGCCGTCCGCGGCGTAGTCACGGTTGAGCCTCACCGCGTAGAACCAGGAGTTCTCTCCTCCCTCCAGGAGGAAGTCGTCGATCACCAGCGGGGATCCGTCCCAGTCGTTGTTCCACACCGGGTTGGGCGCGGTGTCGGACGACAGGCTCCACAGCTCCACGGGTCGGTTCCCCCGGTCCAGGGCCAGGACCCGAAGGTAGTTGTCCCTGGACCCCACGTACAGCAGCGGGTAGCCGTCGGGGTCGCTGGTCACCGTGCCCTTGATCAGGTCACCGGTGACGAACGACTCGTACAGCGGATCGCCGGTGGCGGCCTCGAGGATGTGCACGGCGCGGTCGTACGCGCCGAACCGGACCTGAGGTGGGCCGTCCTCCGGCTCCACCACGTTCGGCTGGCCGGTCCACCCGGTTCCGCACCACGTCCGGGAGCCCTCCTCGTCGGAGGACTCCGAGCACATCCCGCCGGACGGCGGGAACCGCCACAGGATCTCGGGCCGTCGCGGCACCGGGCCCTCGCCGTAGTAGGTCCGGGTGGCGTTGCCCCGGAACGTGGTCAGCCCCTCGATCCCGGTGTTGATCGGCGACGGGAGCGAGAGCTCCGGCTCGTCCGGAGGGGGCGGCGGACGGTCCGGCTCTCCCGCGGGCCGCGGATCCCCGGCCGGAGGGTCCTGATCGAAGAGGCCGAACCGGTAGGCGCCCAGGCCGGCCACTCCGGCCGCCGCCACCGTCACCACCAGCAGCCACCCCCGGCGGGCCCGCCGTCGCCGGCGCCGTTCGACGCGACTCATGCCGGGGCCCATGCCTTGGAGCCAAACACTGACGGGGATGGTACGGGAGCGACGGCGGGGCGAGCCTCGGAGTCAGCGGGCCGCGTCCAGCAGCCGCTCGGCGGTTCGGTCCCAGGTCCACTCCGTGGCCACGTGGTCCCGGACCCGTTCGCGAAGTACGGCCCGTTCGTCAGGCGGTAGCGACAGCAGGCGGCCGAGGCCCTCGGCCACTCGCCGGGTGGCTCCATCCCCGGGCTCGAAGGACAGCAGCCCGGGGCGACCGATGGCTGCCTCGAGAGCATCCGCCACCTCCGCCAGCGAGGAGTGCCGGGCCACCAGGGGAAGCGCACCTGCGGCGGCCGCTTCCGCGGCGACCATCCCGAACGCTTCCTCCAGCGTCGACGGCACCACCAGGACATCGGCCGCGGCCACCGCCTCCGGGGCGTACCGATGGTCCAGGCGCCCGGTGAATACCAGGCGGGAGCCCAGGCCGCGGGCGGCGGCCACCTCACCGGGGCCCAGCTCGACACGCATCGGCGAGGTCTCCCCAAGCCAGGCGTGAGCGGCCTCGTCGCCGGCGTCGAGCGCCGCGGTCAACGCCACGTACCACTCCCGGAACAGGCCGAACCCCACCACCATGCCCCGGACCTCGGGTCCCAGCACGGCCAGCGCCTCGATGAACCGCTCCACACCTTTCTGGGGGATCAGCTTCCCCAGGTAGGCAACCACCGGCCCGCGCTGGCCAGCCAGGCGGCGGAGCCGGTCCGCGCCTTCGGGGTCGGGAACCGCCTGGTCGTAGCTACGGGCCAGGGCATCCAGTCCCGGGCCGTCCCGGGCGGCCAGGAGGGCTCGGACCCGGGCATCGGCATCCTGGGGCCGGCCTGTGGCGGTGTCCGGATCGCGGTCCAGCCGGGCCGCCGCTTCGCCCAGGGCTTCGGACCGGGGGCGCGGTCGCCAGCGGTCCAGGTCCACGCCCGGCGGGACCACCCGGATGCGATCGGCGATCGAGGGAGCCACGGCCACGGCCCTGGCCAGGACGTCCCGGCTGGCTCCACTCACGGCGTGGGCAGGCTCCAGCCCCTCCCTCGCCAGCACCGCGTACCGCTCCTGTTGCTTCACCGCGTACTCGATGTCGCTTCCGTGGACCTTGGCCACGTAGCCCCCGTGTCCCAGGGCCCGGAGAGCGATCACCGGACCGGGCACCACGTGCCCGGCCACCACGGCATCGGGCGGTCGCCAGGCCACCACCGCGCTGAGCGCGGCGACGTTGCGTTCGAGGTACCGGGCCAGCTCCTCCTCGGTGAGGTCGACGAAGGTCTTCACCGTGAACCCCTCGTACTCGTCCTCCACGAACACCGGGAGGAGCGAGCCGATGTCGGGGCACACCAGGACGGCCGATCCGGCGGCGGGGTCCGCGCCCGTCGCCTGGAGCGGCGCCACCCCGTCCGTGCCGGCCGTGGTCCACGCGTCGAAGAACGAGAACCGTTCCGGGTGGCGCTGCTGGCACACCAGTACCACGTCGTGGCCGGCCGCTCGCCACGCCTCGGCCACCTTGGCCGTGTAGATGTTCGAGCCGGTGCCCTCCAGGAGCCACCCGTGCCACAGCAGGATGCGCACGAGTTGCATCGTAGCGGCAGGAATCGGCCCATCCGGTCACGAACTCTCAAGCAAGGAAAACAACTCAAGCCCGGTCATGCCCGAATCCAGCCCGCCCTTGCCCGCCCGCGACGAGTCCCTCCGCCTCGAGGACATCCGCCGCTCGGAGCGCACCATGGTCCTGGTGCGCTGGGCGGCCGTCGCGTTCGCCACCGTCCAGGTGCTGGCCTACAGCACCGAGCCGTATCCGCCGGGGGTCAAGCCGGCCGCGCTGGCCCTGGTGGCGGTCCTGGCCCTGGAGAACGCGGCCATCTGGGCGATCTCCCGCCGCGACCTCACCATGGCCCAGGCCCGCAACCTGTCGATCATCGCGCTGGCCATGGACGTCCTGGTGACCTCGGCGTTCGTGTGGCTGTACACGTTCGACCAGTTCACGGCGCTGTGGGCCGTGGTGTTCATCCTGCCGTTGGAAGGAGCCATCCGGTTCGGGCTCCCGGGGGCCCTGACCTCCTGGGCGGCCATCACGGTGCTGTATGCCGGAAGGGAGATCTGGGGATCACGGATGTACGGCCACCCGCTGGAATGGAACAGCATCTCGTTCCGGATGGGGATCGGCCTGATGATCGCCCTGGTGGCCGGGCTCATGGCCCGGAACCTCACCAGACAGCGCTCTCAGCTGGGCCACGCCCTGGCCGAGCTGTCCCAGACGGACGCCCTCCGGTCTCGTCTGGTGGCCACCCTGGCCCACGACGTCAGGAACCCGCTCACCACGATCCGGGGAACCTTGAAGATCCTGATCCGGCACGGGGACAGGGTCGAGGATTCGACCCGCGCCGAGATGCTGGCCTCGGCCGATCGCCAGGCCGAGCGACTGGAGCGGCTGGCCGGGGACCTGCTGGACCTGGCCCGGATGGCCCAGGGTCGCCTGAAGCTCGAGGTCCGAGACGCGCCTCTGGAGCCCGTGGTCAGCAGGGCCCTGTCCTTCACCCAGGACGGAGATCAGTTCGACGTGCGCATCGACCCCTCGGTCACCGTGCGGGCCGACCCAGCGCGCCTGGAGCAGATGCTGATCAACCTGGCCACCAACGCCACGCGGTACGGCGATCCGCCGTACGTGGTGGAGGCGGCCGAGGACGGCGCCGGGCTGGTGGACCTGCGGTTCAAGGATCACGGCCCCGGCGTGCCGGAGGCCGATCGCCGGAACCTGTTCGAGCCGTTCCGCTCCGAGGCCAACCACCACTCGGTGGGCCTGGGACTGGCGATCGTCAAGGCCCTGGCCGAGGCGCAGGGTGGCCGGGTGGCCTACGAGCCCAACGAGCCTCGGGGAGCCTGCTTCCGGATCACGCTGGCGCGGGGAGGCGACGGGGCCCGTCCCCGAGCGACTCCAGAAATTCCAGCACCAGCTCCCGGGTGATCTCGGGTACCTCGAACTGGGGGACGTGACCGACCTCGGGGAGCACCACCAGCTCCGCTCGCCGGAGCGTGGCCGCCAGCTTCCGACCCAGTCGCTCCGGCACCAGGCGGTCCTCCAGCCCCCACAGGATCAGGGCCGGAGCCTCCACCTCCCGCATCCGATCCCAGAACTCCGTGGGAGCGTCGCCGGCCAGGCCGCGGATCGCGGATAGCAGGCCGATCCGGGCCCGGCCGGAGCGGTAGACCCTGATGAACTCGTCCACTCCCGCCAGGTATCCGGCCGCGGCCAGGCGGTCCGGCCTGGCGAACAGCTGCCGGATGGCCCGCATCACCACCCGCCGCTGCAGCGGGAGAGGGACCCGGCCGATGCCGGGAGGGAGCGCCCGAACGAACCTGGCGTAGAACGGCCACGGCAGGCCGGCCACCGCCGGGGCCAGCAGAACCAGGGATGTCACCCGCTCCGGCGCCTCGGCGGCGACCTCCAGGGCCACCCGTCCTCCCATCGAGTTCCCCACGAGCGTGGCCCGGTCCAGGCCCAGCGCGTCCAGGATCTCCACGACCACGTCGGCGTAGTAAGAGGGCGTGTACCGGGCCCGACGCTTGTCGGAATCTCCGTGCCCCGGGAGGTCGGGGACCACCACCCGGTAGCGATCGGCCAGCGGCGGCAGCAGCGGCATGAACGACAGCTTGGTGGCCGCCAGACCGTGAAGCAGGACCACCGGTGGCCCTTCGCCGAAGGCGAACACCGACAGCTCGTGGCCGCCGGCCCGGACCGTGACGTGGTCGAGGTCCTGCGGCGTCCGGGGCCGAGCGGACGGCTCGAACAGAGACTGCATGCGAACGGCCTGCTCGACGTTCCCCCGGACCACGATCCGGTCGTCCAGAAACGCGTCGATGCTTGACACCTGGCCCGCGTCGAGGGCCAGCCAGGTGTCGGCGTCGGTGGTGATCCGGGAGGTGGGAGACTTCGGTTCGACCTCTCTCACCGAGCATCCGCCGTCGGCGATGGCGATGGCGAAGGGCTCTCCGTCGACGGTCAGGGCGAACTCTCCCGCGAACCCCTCGGACGCCTCGGCCCGGAACCGGGCCGGAAGCGTCAGGACCCTCTCTCGCACCCGCGGCGCGCTCGGGCGAACGCGCTCAGCCAGCGCCACGGCGGTACTGTACATCGGAAATGACAGAAAACCAGCGTCTGAGCGTCCTCGACTCCTCCTTCCTGTACATGGAGCGCCCCTCGGTCCACATGCACGTGGCCGGGCTGGTCATCCTGGATCCGGCCACCCGTCGGGGCGGGCGCCTCCACCGAGACGATCTCGCCGAGGTGATCCAGCGACGGATCCACCTGGTCCCCCGGTTCCGCCAGCGGGTGGTGTTCCCGCCGTTCGGCGTGGGCCGGCCGATGTGGGTGGACGACGAGGACTTCGACATCGACTTCCACCTCCGCCGAGCGGCCCTGCCCGCCCCGGGCGGTCGCCGGGAGCTGGCCGAGTTCGTCCAGCGGGTCCACTCCCGTCCCCTGGACCGCACCAAGCCGCTGTGGGAGATGTACCTGATCGAGGGGCTCGAGGACGGCTACGTGGGGGTCCTGTCGAAGTCCCACCACGCCATGATCGACGGGCTGAGCGGTATCGACCTGGCCACGGTGATGTTCGACCCGACGCCGGAGCCCCAGCGGATCGAGGCCGGGTCGTGGCACCCGTCACCGCCACCGTCGCGGACCGACCTGCTCGTGTCCAGCGCGGTGGACACCGTTACCCACCCACTCCGATCCGCTACCGCGACCGCCGGGCGGGCCATCCGGGCGCCGCGGGACTTCCTCGAGGGTGCCGGCCGCCTGATGGGAGGGCTCGGATCGCTGCTCTCGCTGGGCGCCGCCCCGCGAGGTCCGTTCAACGTCCCCGTCGGGCCGAACCGGCGGTTCGCCATGGCCGAGTTCCCGGTGGACGAGGCCAAGGCGGTGAAGAACGCGCTGGGCGGGACGGTCAATGACGTCATCCTGGCCACGGTGACCGGCGCCCTCCGGCGGCTGCTGCGATCACGGGGCCAGCCCATCAAGGGGGTCACGCTGCGGGCCATGGTCCCGGTCTCCACCCGTGACCCTCCCAAGCAGTCGGCGCTCGGCAATCAGGTGTCGATGTTCTTCGCGGACCTCCCGGTGGGGACCTCCAGCCCGGTGAGCCGGCTGCGGAAGATCTCCGAGGCCACTCGAGAGCTGAAGTCCTCGCACCAGGCCGTGGCCGCCACGGCGCTGATCAATGCCGCGCAGTGGACGCCGCCGACCCTGCACGCTCTGGCGGCCCGGCTCCTGACCCGCCAGAGGGTGATCAACGTGGTGGTCTCGAACGTGCCCGGGCCCCAGGTGCCTCTGTACCTCGACGGAGCCCGGCTCCTGGTGGCGTACCCGGTGATGCCCATCGGTGAGGCCATGGCCCTGTCGGTGGCGGTCACCAGCCTGTCCGGGACCATGGGGTTCGGGTTCACCGGCGACTGGGACGCGGTGCCCGACATCGACGTCCTGTCCGGCGGCCTGCTGGAGTCGATCGAGGAGCTGAAGAAGACCGCCGGGGCCTAGACGGGCTCTGTGGTTCGGACCGCCGCGCGGTCCAGGGCCTCCCGGCCCGGACCGTCGAGCCACGTGAAGACCTCTCTCGCCGTCCGCTCCGGATCCTCGAGCTGGGGGATGTGGCCCACGTCGTCCAGCGGGCGGAACGTCCAGTCGGGGCGAGTCTCGGCAGCTATTCGGGCCGCGGCCAGCTTCACCAGGCGGTCGCCGGACCCGTTGACCAGCAGGGTGGGCACCCGCACCCGCCGAAGGAGCTCCCGGAACCGCCGCCGTCGCACGAGCAATCCCATCATCGTCCGGGCCCCCCGGAGCACCGAGCGGTCCGTCCACGGCATCCGGGTCCGGTCTCGCATCATGGCCACGTGCTGCTCGACGACGTCCTCGGGCACCCGAGAGGGATCCACGCAGCACAGGCGGAACGTCTCCCGGACCATGCCCTCGGGGCCCAGGGCCCGAACCCGCCGGCGAACGAACAGCTCACCGATCCCCGGGGTGAAGTACGCGGTGAAGGCCAGGACCACCTGCCGGTCCCGGGGCTCGCCGGGCGCCAGGGGGAGCGCCGGATCGAGCAGCGCCAGGCCGGCCACGTGATCGGGGTTCTCCACCGCCTCCAGGATGGCCACCAGCCCGCCCATGGAGTTCCCCACCAGGATGGCCGGCTGGCCCGCGTGCTCCACCAGGAACCGATCCACCCACCGGGCGTTGGGCAGCACGCCGGTGTCCCGGCCGGCCGGCGGGGTCCGACCGAACCCGGGGAGGTCCGGGGCCAGCACCCGGGCCCGCTCGGCCAGGAGCGGCCCGATGCGGATCCAGTTCACGTGCGAGCCGCCCAGGCCGTGCAGCAGGACCATCACCGGACCGGAGCCGCCGAAATCGGCCACGTTCACCGGGCCGCTCACGTCGACCGTCCGGGTGCGCACGGCGCTCATCGTAGGGCTATGCTCCGGCCGCCGTGCGCGAGGAGATCGTCTTCGGCGACGGCTGGCTGACCGTCGAACTCCCCGACGACACCCCGGTCCTCGGCTCGGGGGTGACCCTGCCGCTGGAGCCGGCAGCCGACCTCGCCGCCACGTATCGCCACGCGGTCGATCGCCCCCTGGACGGCCCGCCGCTGGCTGACCGGGTCTCGCCGGGATCCTCGGTGACGTTGGCGTTCGACGATCCCACGGTTCCCTGTTACGCGCCGGCGTGGGCCGAGGCGGTGCCCGTGATCCTCGACGCGCTGTCCCGCGGCGGGGTGCGAGAGGAAGACGTCACGCTCCTGTGTGCCAACGCCCTGCACCGGCAGTTCACCTCCGACGAGCTGGCCGGCATCCTGGGACGGGACGTGGTCCGGAGGTTCGGCGGCCGGATCAGGTGCCACGACGCCGAGGACCCGAACGGGAACGTTCACCTGGGAGCGACCAAGGACGGCCACGACGTCGAAATCAACCGCCTGGTCACCGAGAGCGATCTCACGATCTACCTGAACTGCTCGACGACCCGAGGGTTCTCCGGCGGGTGGAAGTCCGTGTGCGTGGGACTCTCGACGTACCGCTCGATCCACCACCACCACGATCCCGACACCATGAGCATGTCGCTGGACCGCAACCGGATGCACGAGATCCTCGACCGCATGGGCGAGGTGGTGGAGGACCGCCTGGGCCCGGATCGGATCTTCAAGGTGGAGACCGTGCTGGCCAACCCGCTCCAGGTGCACCGGGCCTTCGGTGGATCAGTAGGCGCCACCAGGACGGCCGTGCTGGGCCTGCTCCGAGCCAACCAGCCCGCCCGCCGAGACCTGCTCGACGAACGGACCGACGTGGTGCTCTACGGCGTGCCCGACTGGAGCCCGTACGCCGCGTACTCGTTCACCAATCCGCTGCTCACGTTGATCTCCACGGGTCTGGGGTACCTGGGCGGGATGATCGAGGCCGCAGGTAACCCCGGCTGCACGGTGATCCTGGCCACACCGTGCCCCGACCGATGGGACGAGCAACATCACCCGTCCTACCGCGAGGTGTGGGAGCGGGTGCTCCCCGAGACCCGGGACCCGTACGAGGCCCGGCGGCGGTTCGAGCCCGAGCTGGCGGCGCGGGAGGAGTACCTGAAACGGTATCGAACGGGGTTCGGCTTCCATCCGGTCCACCCGGTGATGGCCCTGTACCCGCTGAAGCGTCTCCGGCACGCCGGCCGGGTCATTGTGGTCGGAGCCGAGGATCCCGGGGTGATCCGCCACGCCGGGTTCGAGCCGGCGGCGACCGTGGAGGATGCGCTGGCCGCCGCCCGAGAGGTCCACGGTGCCGGCATGACCGTGGCCCTGGTCAGATATCCGCCGGCGGTGAGCCGGAGCCTCTAGGAAGGATCCGGCGAGACGTCCGTACGCTCCAACGGGCTGCGAGCGGGGCCGTGGATCACCCGGCCCTGGACGTCGAACCGCGAGCCGTGGCACGGGCAGTCCCAGGTCCGGTCGCCGTCGTTCCAGTCCACCGTGCACCCCATGTGGGTGCACCGAGGGTTGAGCGCGGTCAGGGCCCCGTCCTCCGCCTTGAACACGGCCAGCCGCCTGCCCTCCACGTCCACCAGGCCACCGTGACCGGGGGCCAGGTCGTCGATGGTCCGGCCCACGGTCTTGGCCACCAGCACGTCCACCGGGGATTCGTGGGCCACCTTGTTGGGGACCGATCCCAGCAGATAGCGGCGGGTCCCGGCCATGCCCTTGTTGCCCACGATCACCAGGTCGATCTTGCCGCCGGCCGCCAGCTCGACGATGCGCTCCGCCGGATCACCCTGGAGGATTTCACTGTGCACGTCGGCCTGCCCGGGACGTCCCTTGGCAGCCTCCTCCAGGGCGATGGCCCCCAGCAATGGGTCCCCCACGTACACCAGGGTGACGTCGGCCCCCAGGATCTCCGCGATCTCGAACGCCTTCCGGGTGGCCTCCGCGGCCGTCGGCGAGCCATCCGTTCCGATCAGGAGGTGCCGGTAGGCCCCCTCGGCGGTGGCCCCGTCCGCGGTGTGGACGATCAGGACGTCGCAGGGAGCCTCCACCGTCACCTGCTCGGCGATCCCGCCCAGGCGGAACCGGCGAGCCTTCCCCATCCCCACGTTACCGACCACGATCACATCCGCGCCGTGCACCGCGGCCAGGTCGTTGATCACCTCGGCAGGCTGTCCCTTCCGCATGTGGGTCTTGGTCTCGACGCCCTCACGGCGGACGGCCTCGCGCGCGTACCGCAGGACCTCGATGGCGGTCTGCTCGTCGACGCCGGTTTCCGTATGCGCCGTGACGATGTGAACGGTGCCCCCGAACCGCTCGGCCAGCCCCGTGGCGGCGCGAACCGCGATCGCGGCCGTCTCGGAGCCGTCGGTGCCCACCATGATGGTCCGGTATCCCACGTCGCCCCCTCAGAACGGCTTGAACATCATGAGGTACAGGATGAACAGGAGAGCTCCGAACCCGATCACCGCCAGGATCCACGGTCGGGGTCCGGCCAGGACCTCGGCCAGGCGGCCCTCGCTGACGGCCTGCGAGCCTTCGGCCATGGCGGTAACGATGGTCCGCAGGCGCCGGTAGTAGGTGGTGGCGATCCCGTACATCAGGCCCATGGTCACGATGAGGACGGCAAGAGCGGTCCAGATCCATCCGGAGCTCCACCAGTTCCCCATGAACCCGGCCACCACCCCTCCCGCCAGGAGAACCAGCAGCGAGACGTACATCAGAGTGGCCGATGAGTTCGAAAGGTCGAGGAGCGCCAGAAGGCGGCCCGGATCCCGCTCCTTCCGGACCCGGAAGGCCACCCCCACCGACACGCCGTGGGCGGCCAGGAACGCCAGCGCCCCGGCGATGTGGATGAACACCCACCACTGATAGTCCATCCTCGTTACTCCTTCGGTACCAGGGTCCGGAGGTCGACGGTATCGTCCTGGAGCGCCGTCCGCTCCGGACGAGCCCGGGCCTTGATGAGCTTCATGGCCCTGCGCACATCTTTCCCTCGGTTGAGCCCCAGCGCGGCCAGCACCACCCCATCCTTCAGGTAGAACGCCGCGCCGTCGCGTTCCTCCAGCGACCCGCGGGTGACGATGTCGTCCCACTCGGCCGCGAACCCGGCGTACTGCAGGTTCACGTCGTACTGATCGGACCAGAACCAGTGCGGGTCGTCGAACGGTGCGTCCGACCCCAGCATGGCCCCGGCCACGTGCGTTCCCATCTTCAGGGCGTTGTCGTAGTGCTCCACGCGCAGCCGTCCGAACACCGGGTGATCGTGGTTGGCCACGTCCCCACAAGCGAACACCGCCGGCGCGGAGGAGCGGCACGCCTCATCGACCACGACCCCGTTGTCGACCTTCAGGCCGGCGGCATCGGCCAGCTCGGCATTGGGCTGGATCCCGATCCCCACCACGACCGTTCCGGCCTCGATCTCGTGCCCCTTCGACGTCCGAACCACCACCCCGTCGCCGGCTTCCTCGATGGACTCCACGCCCTCCCCGGTTCGGAGGTCCACCCCATGATCCCGATGGATCTGGCCGTACAGCTTCCCGATCTCCTCTCCCAGGGCCCGGATCAGCGGGACCGGGGCCATCTCCAGGACCGTCACCTCGGTGCCCTTGGCTCTGGCGGAGGCGGCTACCTCGGCGCCGATGAATCCCGCGCCCACGATCACCACCCGCCCTCCCTCGATCGCTTCGCGGATCGCGTCGGAGTCCTCGATGGCCCGCAGGTACAGGACCCGGTCAGAGCCCGGCCCGGGCATCCGTCGCGGCCGTCCCCCGGTGGCCAGGAGGATCGCATCGGCCTCGATCCGTTCACCGTCCTCCAGCTCCACGGCCGGCCCCTCCGGGTCGAGCGCGGCGACCCGGGTCTCCAGCCGGACCACTACGTCGTTCTCCCGGTACCAGGGCGCCGGCCGGACGAACAGCTTGTCCCGATCCTGCTCGCCCCTGAGGTACTCCTTGGACAACGGGGGCCGCTCGTACGGGAGGTGAGGCTCCTCGCCGAGCAGCACGATGTTCCCGTCGAAGCCCCGCTCCCGGAGCCCCTGGACCGCCGCGGCCGCGGACAGCCCGGCCCCCACCATCACGAAGGTCCGCGCCACGACGGCCATCGTATCGAGAAACACCCGGATCTCCCGAATCGCGAAGTGCGAGGTCCGGCCGGTCCGGCCCGGTGTAACGTTGCGCCGTGGAGCATCCGCTCCCCGACACCGTGGTCCTGGACGGCGCACCGCTGGAGCCGCAGGAGGTGGTGGCCGTGGCCCGGCACCGGGCGGAGGTCCGGATCGGCGACCGCGTGGCGGCCGCCATGGCCCCCGCCCGGCAGCACGTCGAGGCCCACGTGGCCGGCGATCGCCCGGTCTACGGGGTGACCACCGGGTTCGGGGCGCTGGCCGAAGTGCGGATCGAGAAGGACGACCTGGCCCGGCTCCAACGCAACCTGATCCGAAGCCACGCGGCAGGGACCGGTGATCTGCTCCCCGCCGACGTCGTCCGGGCCATGATGCTGCTGCGGGCCCGGGCACTCGCTGCCGGATTCTCCGGTGTCCGGCCGCTGCTGGTGGAGCGACTGGTCGACCTGCTCAATCGAGGCGTCCACCCAGCGGTGCCCAGCCGGGGATCGGTGGGGGCCAGCGGCGACCTGGCCCAGCTCGCTCACATCGCCCTGTGCTTGATGGGTGAGGGGAGGATGCTCCGGGAAGACGGCCACACCGAGCCCGCGGCCGACGCCTTCCGTCGCGCCGGCCTCGAGCCCGTGTCCCTGGAAGCCAAGGAGGGGCTGGCCCTGGTCAACGGGACCGAGGGCATGCTGGCCCTGGGACTCCTGGCCCGTCACGACGCGGCCCGGCTCCTGAAGGCCGCCGACATCATCGCCGCCATGACCATCGAGGGGGGCCTGGGTACGGACCGGCCGTTCGCCGCGGATCTCCACGAGCTGCGACCTCACCCCGGACAGAACGCCTCGGCGGCGAACCTCCGCGTGCTTCTCGAAGGAAGCCCGATCATCGCCTCCCATCGCGAGAGCTCACACGTGGTCCAGGACCCCTACTCGATGCGGTGCACGCCGCAGGTCCACGGGGCCGCCCGGGACACCGTGGCGTTCGCCGCGGAGGTCATGGGGCGGGAGCGGGGTTCGGTGGTGGACAACCCGGTGATCCTCCCCGACGGCCGGGTGGAGTCCACCGGCAACTTCCACGGCCAGCCGCTGGCGTTCGCCATGGACTTCATGGCGATCTCGGTGAGCGCGGTGGGGAACATCTGCGAGCGGCGCACGAACTGGCTGCTGGCCCCGGGCACCTCCCGAGGGCTTCCTCCGTTCCTGGCCACCGACGCGGGCCTGGGCTCCGGCTACATGCTGGCGCAGTACACCCAGGCCGCCCTGGTCTCCGAGTGCAAGGTGCTGGCTCACCCCGCCAGCGTCGACTCCATCCCCACGTCGGGGACCCAGGAGGACCACGTGAGCATGGGGTGGCTGGCCGGCCTGAAGCTCCGCCGGGTCCTCGAGCACGTGACCACGATCCTGGCGGTCGAGGCGGCGTGCGCCGCCCAGGCCCTCGACCTCCGGGAGCCGGACACCGCCGCCGGCACCGGGGCGGCCCTGCGAGCGGTGCGCGACCGGATCCCGTCCCTGAGCGAGGACCGTGACCTGTCGGTGGACATCGCCGAAGCCACCAGCCTGGTAAGCGGGGGGACGCTGGTCGAGGCTGTGGAACGAGCGGTGGGCGAGCTGGCATGAACGAGATCCGGGCGCCGAGGGGCAACGACCGCTCGTGCAAGGGGTGGCCGCAGGAGGCGGCCCTCCGGATGCTGATGAACAACCTGGACCCCGAGGTCGCCGAGCGTCCCCAGGACCTCATCGTGTACGGGGGGACCGGGAAGGCCGCCCGGGACTGGAACGCGTACGCCGCCATCGTCCGATCCCTGCGCGACCTCGAATCGGACGAGACCCTGCTGGTGCAGTCGGGCAAGCCGGTGGGCGTGTTCCGGACCCATCCGGAAGCCCCCAGGGTGTTGATCTCCAACGCGATGCTGGTTCCCAGGTGGGCCGACTGGGAGACGTTCCGGGAGCTCGAGCATAAGGGCCTGACGATGTACGGACAGATGACCGCGGGCTCGTGGATCTACATCGGCACCCAGGGGATCCTCCAGGGCACGTACGAGACCCTCGCCGAGCTGGCCACGCAACACTTCGACGGAACCCTTCGGGGGCGGGTGGTCCTCACCGCCGGTCTCGGTGGGATGGGCGGGGCCCAGCCGCTGGCGGTGACCATGAACGATGGCGTGGCCCTGGCGGTCGAGGTGGATCCCGCACGCATCGAGCGGCGGGTGAAGACCGGATACCTGGACCGTTCCACCGACGACCTCGACGAGGCGCTGCGGTGGGTGGAGGAGGCTCGCCGAGGCGGCGAGGCGGTGTCCGTGGGGCTCCTGGCCAACGCGGCCGAGACCCATCCGGAGCTGGTGCGCCGGGGCTTCCGCCCCGACGTGGTGACCGACCAGACCTCCGCCCACGATCCCCTGGAGGGATACGTCCCCGCCGGATTCTCGCTCCAGGAAGCCGGGGACCTCCGCCGGGCCGACCCGGACGGGTACGTGAAGCGAGCGCACGCCTCGATGGCCGCCCACTGCGAAGCCATGGTGGAGTTCATGGATGCCGGCGGGATCACGTTCGACTACGGCAACAACCTCCGAGCCGGGGCCCGGGAGGGCGGGTTCGAGCGGGCCTTCGACTACCCGGGGTTCGTGCCGGCGTTCATCCGTCCAATGTTCTGCGAAGGCAAGGGCCCGTTCCGGTGGGTGGCCCTCTCCGGCGACCCCTCCGACATCCTGGTCACCGACCGGGCCGTCTCGGACCTGTTCCCGAACGACGACCGGCTCCACCGGTGGCTCAGCATGGCCGAGGAGCGGGTCCAGCACCAGGGGCTCCCGGCCCGGATCTGCTGGCTGGGCTACGGGGATCGCGCTCGCGCGGGCCTGCGGTTCAACGAGCTGGTGACCTCCGGCGAGGTCTCCGCGCCGATCGTCATCGGCCGTGACCATCTGGACGCCGGAAGCGTGGCCTCGCCGTACCGGGAGACCGAGGGGATGCGGGACGGCTCGGACGCCATCGCCGACTGGCCGATCCTCAACGCGCTGGTGAACACGGCGGCCGGCGCGCACTGGGTCTCGGTGCACCACGGCGGCGGGGTGGGCATCGGATCGTCGATCCATGCGGGGATGGTGGTGGTGGCCGACGGCTCAGCGGAGGCCGCCGGGCGCCTCGAGCGCGTGCTGACCACCGACCCCGGCACCGGGGTGATCCGCCACGCCGATGCCGGATACGAGCGGGCGATCGAGGTGGCCGGGGAACGCGGGGTACGCCTCCCCTGGCGATGATGGCAGACGATCCCAACTGGCCCCGCGCCACCGCCTGGCTCGCGGGCGATCACCATCCACAGCCGGTGGCCCGAATAGCGGTGATCGGCGCGCCGGTTCGTCTCGGCTCGATCTCCGGCGGCCGGTTCGACCTCGCTCCGGCGGCCATCCGCGAGGCGTTGCGAGGGTTCTCGACGTACGACGGAGATCGAGACGTCCGCGCGGTCGCCGCCAAGGACGCCGGCGACCTGGAGCTGGCCGAGCGGAAGCCGGAGGACGCCCTGACCGAGATCGCCGGAGCCGTCGGCGGGACCCTGGACACGTTCGACGCAGTCGTGGTGCTCGGAGGTGACAACAGCATCACGCGCCCGGCAGTCCGGGGCCTGGGCCCGGACCTCGGCCGGGTTGGGCTCCTCACGCTGGACGCCCACCACGATCTCCGCGACACCGGTTCCGGGTTGTCCAACGGCAATCCGGTGCGCGCGCTGCTCGAGGACGGACTTCCCGGCCGGAACGTGGTGCAGGTGGGCATCCAGCGCTTCGCCAACTCGGCCTCCTATGCACAGGTCGCCAGTGACGCCGGGATCACGGTGGTCACGACGGACGACACCCGCACACGAGGCGTGGTGAGCGTGATGGACGAGGCCCTGGTCCACCTCGACCGGGTGGCCGAGGCGATCTACGTCGACCTCGACCTCGACGTCCTGGACCGGGCCTTCGCACCTGCATGTCCCGGGTCAAGACCCGGAGGCCTGTGGCCGCACGAGCTGCAGGCCGCCGCTCGGATCGCCGGCGCCCACCCCAAGGTCCGGGGCGTCGACCTGGTGGAGGTGGATCCCCAGCGCGACGTGGCCGATGTCACCGTGACCGGCGCAGCCTCCTGTCTGCTGTCGTTCGCTTCCGGGCTGGCCTCCAGGCACCGAGTGGGCCCATCCGGTTGACGGAGTACGATGACCGAGCTCAGAAGGCCGATGGCGGAACCCCACGACTCCCTACTCGGGCGGCTGATCGAGGCCCTGGACGGCGCCCCGGCGTCGTCCCTCCTCGACATCAGCCTTCTCCACCTCCGAGAGCGACTGGGGGTCCGCGGTCTGTGGCTGTACGTGGCCGACTACAGCGAGGAGACCCTCAGGTGGGTCCCCAGCTCGGCCGGTTCCCCCCCGCCGGCCGACGAGCTGTCGATCCAGGGGACCATCGCCGGACGGGTCTACTTCACCCGGCAGATGGTGGAGACCGACACCGACGAGGGGCAGATGCTGTGGGTCCCGGTGTTCCGGCGAAGCGACAGCGTGGGAGTCCTGGCCCTAAACCTGAAACGGCCGGATCCCGGAGTGACAGCGCTGGCCCCGGCCATCGCCCTGATCGTGGGAGGCGCGGTACTCGGCGCGCGCCGGCACAGCGACGTCTTCGAGCTGGCCAGGGGGGCCCAGCACCTCCGCCTGGCCGCGGCGATGCAATGGGACCTCCTCCCGCTCCCCACCTACAAGGACCCCATGGTGGAGATGGCCGGGCGGGTCGAACCCGCCTACGACATCGGCGGCGACGCGTTCGACTTCGCGGCCAACGAGGAGGAGATGGAGCTGGCGGTGTTCGACGCCATGGGGCATGGGCTCAAGGCCACCCTGCTCACCACGCTCGCGGTGGGAGCCTACCGATACGGCCGGCGGCGCCAGTCCGAGCTCACCGGCGTGGCCGGCGACATCGACGAAGCCGTCCGGAGCCACGTGGACGGCGAGGCCTTCGTCACCGGCCACCTGTGCCGGCTGCACACGGAGACGGGCCTCCTGTCCTGGCTCAACGCCGGCCACCCCGTCCCCCTGATGATCCGTGACCACACGGCCTCGCCCCTTGGTGAGGCCGTTCCCATGCTTCCGTTCGGGCTGGAGGGGGGCCCCGTGGACCAGGTGGAGGTGGGGCTCCAACCCGACGACATCGTGATCTTCTACTCCGACGGGGTGATCGAGGCCCGCACCGACGGCGGAGACGAGTTCGGCATGGAGCGATTCCTGGACATGGCCAGCCGGCACGGTGACACGGAGGTCGGGCTGATCGTGCTGGTCCGCCAGATCCTCGAGGCCGTCAAGGAGCACGCCCGGGGCGTGCTCCGAGACGATGCCACCCTGGTCGCGTTGCGGTGGGGGGGTTCGGGGGGGTAGCTCGTCAAGAGCGGTCACGCATGGACATCACCCGACAAGCGGACCCCCCGATAGAGGGGGTTCTCCTTAGTCAGTCGAACAGCGGAATCAGGAACCTGGCCACGAAGTACAGGATCACGATCGTGATGATCAGGATGAACCCGTACTTCACCGCAGCGTAGCCGGTCCACGACGAGCCGCTGTCGTTTGGGGGCGACTCGTGGACCGCGTGTGGGTCCTCGTGCACGTGATGGGTCATCGCTTCCCTCCTTGATCGCCAGGGTTCTTTCCCGGGATCACGGAGCGTGAAACCTCAGCCTTCGGTGACCTGCTTGCGAAGCTGGCGAAGGGTCCGAGACAGCAGCCGCGACACATGCATCTGGGAGATCTCCAACCGTTCGGCGATCTGGGTCTGGGTCAGCCCCCGAAAGAACCTCAGATAGAGGATGGTTCGCTCCCGCTCCGGCAGGGCCCGGATGGCCGGCTCCACGCTGGTCCACCCTTCGAGCAGCTCGAAAGCCTCCTCTTCCCGACCCAGCCGCTCCATGGACCCCGGACCTTCCTCGTCGGAAGAGGGGGCGTCCAGAGAGGCCGTGGTGTACGCGTGCGCGGTCTCCATGGCCTCCAGAACCTCGTCCTCCGACAGGCCGGTCCGCTCCCCGATCTCCTGGACAGTGGGAGCGCGCCCCAGCTCCTGGTACATCTGGCTCACGGTCTTCCCCACCTTCAGCCCGGCCTCCTGGAGGCGACGAGGAACCCGCAGGGCCCACCCCTTGTCCCGGAAATGCCGCTTCAGCTCACCCACCACGGTAGCCGTGGCATACGTGGAGAACTTCACCCCTCGGGACAGGTCGAACCGGTCGATGGCCTTGAGCAGCCCGATGCTGGCCACCTGGATGAGGTCATCGATGTGCTCCCCGCGCCCGTAGAACCGGCGGGCCAGATACTCGGCCAGCGGTCGGTAGATCCTGGTCAGCTCCTCCCGGGCGGCCGGATCGGGGAGCCGGCCGAAGATCGCGTCCGTCTCTTCCGTGTCCCTGGCGGTCTGGGCCGAAGAGGAGGTTTCAGCGCTCATCGGATCCTCGCGTGCTTGACCAGCCGGACAGCGGGGGCCCCGTCGTCGAGCTCGAATCCGGCCTCATCCGCGAGGCCCGAGAGCACCTGCCAGGCCAGCGAGCGCTCGGCGTCCGGGGGCGGCCAGCTCCCGTCGAGGCTCTCGGCGTCGATGGCCACCACCACCGCCACGCGCCCATCTCCGGGCGTCAGCCGCATGCGCAACGTGGTGGCCGTGGCAGAGACTGCAAGGAGCTGGGACGAGGCCTCGTCGACGGCCATCCGGAGGTCGTCGATGGTGTCGTAGGGGAACTCGAGTCGAGCGGCCACCCCCACGGCCACGGCGCGGAGGATGCGAACGAACTCCGGGCGGGCGGGGACTTCGACTGTGATGTCCGTGGTCACGTGGTCGCCTATACTAAGTCCTCCTCCTCCCGATCCTCGGGGGCACGCACATGGGTGAGATGAACCTCCTGGTAGACAGCGACGAGCGCGGCGACTGGACGGTCGTCGACGTCAAGGGCGAGGTGGACCTGTACACCGCGCCAAAGCTCAAGGAGAAGCTGGCCGACCTGTCGGCGTCCGGGCGACACCGCATCGCGGTGAACCTGGAAGGGGTGGAGTTCCTCGACTCCACCGGTCTGGGCGTTCTGATCGGGGGCCTGAAGCGGGCCCGCGAAGCCGGCGGATCGCTGGCGTTGGTAGGCCCCCGGGAGCACGTCCGCAAGGTGCTGACCATCACCGGCCTGGACCGGGTGTTCCCCGTCCACGACTCGATCGACGAGGCCACCTCGGAGTGAGCGTGGCGGTTCCGGCGGCGGCCGAGCGGTTCGCCCTCGAGCTGCCCGCCGACCCCGCGTACCTGGCTACCGCCCGGCTGTTCGCCTCCACCCTGGCCCGCCAGCTCGAGGTCGACGAGGAGCGGATCGAGGACCTCAAGCTGGCCATCTCGGAAGCCTGCGCGGCCGGCATCAGGTCCGGCGCCGGGCCGGTCGAGCTCTCCGCCATCCACCGCGATTGGCGGTTGTCCTTCGAGGTGAACGTTCGAGGGTCCCGGAAGGAACCCGCACCCTCCCCCGCCGAAGACATGGGAGCGACCCTGGGCACCGGTCTGATCGAGGCCCTGTTCGAAGGGGCAGAAGTCCTTGACCTGCCCGACGGAGGTCAGCTCATCCGGTTCGTGGTCGAGGTGACGTGATCGGGTCCTCCTCAAGAGGCCGGCCCCGGGTGACGATGCCTACGAGAGACCTATCTTGAGGAGTGAACGCACCATGACCACGTTTCGAAGGCTGATCCTCATCGGAATCGTGTCGATGGTCGCCTCGGCGATGTGGGCCACCCCGGCCTGGGCCCCCACCGTGGGCCAGCCCCCCGCTCCCGGCTATCCGCCGTGTACCAAGGTCGGTGACAACGGCCGCGACCTCATCCGGGGGACCAACCGGCGCGACGTGATTTGTCCGGACGAAGGAAACGACGTGGTCTACGGCAAGGGAGGGAACGACGTCATCTTCGGCGGGAACGGAAGGGACAAGCTGTACGGGGGCCCCGGGGACGACGAGTTCCATGCCTGGGCCGGCAACGACCGGATCTGGGGTGAGGAAGGAAACGACCAGATGAACGGCGAGCTGGGGAACGACATCCTGGTCGGCGGACCCGGCCGCGACGAGTTCATCGGTTCCAGCGGCAACGACTGCTTCTACGCCATCGACGGTGAGGTGGATGTGCTCAAAGGCATGAAAGGCATCGACCATCACGAGTCCGACCCCAACGACGTGATCAAGGGCTCCACCGAGGGCCCGGCCGACTGCTACGGGCCGGCCTAGCCTCGGCCGCCCGGCCGCTTGAGCACCACGATGGCGATGTCGTCGCGTGGCTGCTCCGACCACGCCCCGGTGGCGTCCGCGTAGATCCGGTCGGCGATCCCCGCCGCATCGAGCTCGGCGCTGGACCACAGGATCGACACCAGCCTGGCGTCGCCCGCGGTGCCGGCTCTCTCGAACCGCTCGGTGACCCCGTCGGTGTAGAACACCACCGCGTCTCCCGGGGCCAGCTCCACGGGATGATCCACCAGCCGGGGGTGGGGGAACACTCCCAGGAGCGTCCCCAGGCAGTCCGCCGCCTCAACGGCGCCCGCCGGTCGGAACACCAGCGGCGGGGGGTGGCCACCGCAGGAAATCGTGAGCTTCACCTGTCCGTTGCTCCGCTCGATCCGCCCCAGGCTCACGGTGCAGAACCGGTCCGTGCCCTCCCCCATGATCTGGTCGTTCACCATCGACAGGACGGTGCGCGGGCTGGCCTCGCGCGCCACGGTGGCCCGGATGGTGTGCCGGACCAGGCCGGTGAGCGCCGCGGCCTCGGGGCCCTTCCCGCACACATCCCCCAGGGCCACCGCCCAGGAGTCGGTCCCCACCTCGAACACGTCGTAGAAGTCCCCTCCGACCAGATTCCCCTCGCCGGCGGCCCGGTACCGGACGGCCACGTCCAGACCGGGGATCTCCGGCAGGTCCGGCGGTAGGAGGCTGGCCTGCAGCGTCCGGGCCACACGGGAACGCTCCCCGTGGAGCCGGGCGTGCTCGATGGCGCTCGCGGTGGTTGCCGCGAGCTCCTGAGCCAGCGCCAGGTCCGACCGGTCGTACCGCCGCCGGCCCGACAGCAGGGTCAGGGCTCCAACCGGATGCCCCACCCCGGCCAGGGGGACGGACATGGCCGAGCGGATCGGGTGGGCCTCCCCTCCGGACAGGTCGGGGCGGATGCTCCCGAGCAGGGAGGGCCTTCCGGTGGCGATCACCCGAGCCACCGGGTGATCGGGCGCTCGAGGTTCCCATCGATCCAGGACCGACGCCGGAAGATCTCCATGCTCCGCGTGCCGGGTGAGGACCCCCTGGTCCGTCCGGACGTGCACCACCGCCGCGTCGGCCAGACCAGGAACCACGCTGCGGAACAGCCCCGCCAGCGTCTCCCCAAGGTCAAGAGAAGCAGCCAACGTCCGGTTCGCTTCGGCCAGGAACAGCAGCCGCTCCCGGGCGTCCCGGGCGGACGCTCTGGCCGCCTCCTCGGAGGAGATCAGCAGGGCCACCGCCAGCAAGGTCACCCCGGAGATCATCCCCGCGGACTGGTCGGCGCCCTCCAGGATCACCAGCAGCGCGGTGATCGAAGCCGCAAAGGCGGCCAACCCGGCCCACAGCCACCCGATGAACGCCGCAATCGCCACCGGAATGACGAACAGCGCACCGGGGACGGGAAAGCCCTTGGCTACCGGCGCGATCGCAGCGGCCCCCGCCACGCCGGCAACCACGCCGGTGGTGATGCGCAGGAGGCCGGGGCCTGCGGCCAGACGGCGCCACGTCCCGCTGCCCCCCCACTCCACCCCCATGACCGGGAGCGTACTCCCCGGGCCCACCGGCGCGCCCCGGTACAATCCCGGCGCGTGCTGACGATCACGTCCACGTCCGATCCGCGCGGCCTTCGCCTCTCCGGCGACATCGACGCGTCGAACGTCGATCAGCTCGAGACCGCCCTGGCGCCCGAGGTGCAAGAGGATGGCGACATCACCCTCGACGTCTCCGAGCTCGGCTTCATCGGCAGCGCCGGGATCCAGGTCCTGGTCCGCACCTTGATCAACCTCGAGGGGCGCGGGCGTCTGATCGTGGTGGGTGCGGGGGCCACCCTCAAGAAGCTGGTCGGGATCATGGGCCTGGACGGGTTCCCCCACCTCGAGCTCAGGTGAGCTCCACCGTTCGGTCCTTCCCCGCCGACCCATCGGTGCTCGTTGACATCCGACGGTTCCTGAAGGAACAGGCCGGCCGTGCGGGCATGGATCGCGGCACCACGGACGACCTGCTGGTGGTAGCCAACGAGGCCTGCACCAACGCCATCCAGCACAGCGGCACCGATTCCATCGAAGTGACCTGGACGGGCACCGAGGAAGGGACGGAGATCGACATCCGCGATGGAGGGGTGTTCAAGCGGAGGATTCGGGTCTCCGAGCTGGAAGGTCCCGGTGGCTACGGGATCCCCCTGATGACGGCCCTCAGCGACGAGCTGGAGATCCGGGAGGGAACCCCCTCCACCCCGGGAACCCATGTTCGATTCCGTCTCCGCCGGCAGGGCTGATGAATACGATCCGGTCGATGCGGGAAAAACGACATCGAGGTCAACACCATGACCATGGACCTCGAGCTCCGGTTCCCGCCGAGCGCCCGCGCCCCTGCGGCCGCTCGGAAGTCACTGTCCCGGCTGGGCGAGGTGCTCGAGCCGGAGGTATTCGAGAACGTCAGACTCCTGGTCAGCGAGCTGGTGACCAACAGCGTGCGCCACGGTGGCCTCGGCCCGCGCGACGAAGTGAAGGTGCGGGTGGCTGCGGACCGGGAAACCGTAACCGTGGAGATCACCGATCCAGGCGAAGGGTTCCGCTCGGGAAGGGACGCTCCCAACAACGACCCCACTGCCGGCTGGGGGCTCTACCTCGTCGACCGGATCGCCGACCGATGGGGCATCGCGGACGACGGCTTCACCAAGGTGTGGTTCGAGCTGCGGCGCCCACCCGTCCGAGGCGGGGGCTTCGGCTGATCGCCTAGGTCAGCAGCCCGCGAACGAAGTACCAGACGAACACGGCCGACACCACGTACATCAGCCAGTGGACCTTCCTGGCGTGTCCTCGAAGCACGGCGATGACCGTGTAGCTCACGAATCCCGCGGCGATCCCGTTGGTGATGCTGAACGTGAACGGCATCAAGCCGATCGTCAGCAGGGCGGGGATCCCGATCCCCGGGTCGCTCCATTCGATGTCCCGGACGAGTCGCATCATGAAATAGCCCACGATAATCAGGACCGAGGCCGTGGCCTCCGGCGGGATGACGCCGGCGATCGGTGACAGGAACAGCGACAGCAGGAACAGCACGCCCACCACCGTCGCGGTGAGCCCGGTCCTGCCGCCCTCCGCGACCCCGGCGGCGCTCTCGATGTACGTGGTGTTGGAGGACGCCGAGGCCGCACCGCCCGCGGCCGCGGCCAGGGAGTCCACCACTAGGACGCGACTGATCCGCGGAAGCCGGCCCCGCTCGTCCAGGAGGCCCGCCTCGCCTCCGACACCGATGACCGTCCCCATGGTGTCGAAGAAGTCCGAGAGCATCACGGAGACCACAGCGGCGAGCGCCGTGGCCACCGGCAAGGCTTCGAAGAACCCGAACGAGAACTGGCCTACCAGGGAGAAGTCCGGGGAGGACACCAGGTCCGAGGGGAGGTTCCCCACCCCGGTGGCTCCCCACAGCGTCCCGCCACCCCAGATCTCGTTGACGGCGATCCCGATCGCGGTGGTGAACACGATGCCCATCAACAGAGCGCCACGGATCCGCAGGGTGACCAGGGACGCGGTGGCGGCGAATCCGATCACGAAGATCAGGGCCCGGAGCGAGGTGATGTACTCGGAGTTGATCGTGAGGATGGTCCCCTCGCCCTGGGTCACCAGGTTGGTGTTCACGCTGAGGCCGATGAACGCGATGAACAGCCCGATCCCGATCCCGATGGCCCGCTTGAGATCCATGGGGATAGCGTTGAGAACGGCCTCCCGGAACCCGGTAAGGACCAGCGCCGTGATCAGCAGGCCCTCCAGGACGATGACCCCCATGGCCTCCGGGAACGACAGGCCGAGGTCCGCCACCAGCGTGAAGGCCACGAAGGCGTTGAGTCCCAGCCCGGCGGCGAGGGCGAACGGGTAGTTGGCGAACAGCCCCATCGCCAGGGTCAGGAGCCCGGCGGTGAGCGCCGTGACGGTGAGCACCTGCCCGAAGTCCAGGCCCAGGGGTTCCAGGCCTTCGACCCCCAGGAACCCCAGGATCTGGGGGTTCACGAACAGGATGTAGGCCATGGTCAGCCAGGTGGCCAGGCCGGCCACGATCTCCGTGCGCACGGTGGACCCGCGCTCGGAGATCCGGAAGAACCGATCCAGCCCGCCGGCGACCTGGGTCGTCGAGTCGCTCTTCGCCACGCTGCCCTCCCTCCCGCGCGGGCACCAGGAGCCCGGGGGTCAAGCATAGGAAGCGAACCCCAGGAGGCGCAAAACCGGAATGCCGGTCAGGCCGCCGCGAGACCACGGACCCGCTGCCCGGCCTCCTGGGCCGGGAGGATCCACCGGTACCGGCGAGGAAGCGCCGGCCGGAAGGACTTCAGAGCGGCCAGACTGGCCCGCAGCCGGACCCGGTCCCCGAACCCCCATCGCAGCCCGTACCGCTCCCGCAGGGAATCCGGAAGCGTGCCGAACGCCCACCACGAAACCGCCCGGAGGACCGGCCGCCACTGGGCCTCCGGCGGAGGCTCGCGGAACAATCGGGACACCCGATGGGCCGCGGGAGTGACCACCAACGCGTCCCCGTCCACAACCTCCTGGATGTAGGCACGGAGCCCGGCGACGGTGGGAGGGATGCGCTCGCGGGGCAGGCCGAGCAGCTCTGCCCCCACCATCTGCTCGCCATGGAACCGCTCCCTGTCCCCTTCGCCCAGGCGCCCCACGGTCAGGCGCTCGAACAACAGCGCGCTGTCGACCAGACAGGCGTGGACCCAAAGAAGAAGGTCGGGGTTCATGGCGTCGTACCGCTTCCCGGTGACCCGGTCCACACCCTTCACCGTGCGGTGAACCTCGTTGATCCGGCCGGCCGCCCGGCGAGCATCCTCCGTAGTCCCGAAGGTGATCGCGTAGGTGAGATGGAGGGTGCGCTCCAGGCGCTTCCAGGGGTTGTGCTCGTAGAAGCCGCTGTCGCGGGCCCCCGCGATCACCAGCGGATGAGCGGCGTGCATCAGCAGCGCGCGGGCGCCCCCGAACAGCACGGTGGTTTCCCGGTGCACCCGCCAGGACACGCTGTCCGGTCCGAACAGGCCCGGGTCCGCCACGAGGTGAATGCTACGCCCGGCCCGAAGAGCCCGTTCAGACGATGCGGTGCGGGCTATAGGACCCGGCGGCGGTACCCGCTCCGGCTCACCAGCCAGACCAGAACCACAGCCACCAGGATCGAGGCGATCCAGTCGACCCCCGCGGTCTCCTCGAACACTTCGCCTGCCAGCCAGCCGCCGATGACGGCTCCCAGCACGCCCACCACCAGGGTGACCAGCCAGCTCATCCCGGTGGTCCCCGGAACGATCAACCGGGCCACGACCCCGATGACCAGCCCGACCAGGGCGTACCACAGGATCGAGCCCAGGTTGAAGGAGATCCTGTCGCCGTTGGCCGCAACCAGCGACAGCGCGGCGACGGGGATCAGCATCGACCGGTGCTTGAGCATCCAGCCCTCCTTCGTCGACGCACCAACGTTACCCGCGGCCTGGGGGAGCTAACCCTGCGGCGCCCGGTAGTCTCCCCCGGCGCCACCGCGTTTCTCCAGGAGGCGCAGCTCGCCGATCACCGCGCCGCGGTCGTACGCCTTGGCGGTGTCGTACAGCGAGAGCGCGGCCACCGCCGCCGCCGTGAGGGCCTCCATCTCCACGCCCGTGCGGTCGATGGCTCGCACCGTGGCTCGGAAACCGATCGTCCCGGATGCGGCGTCCGGCTCGGCGATGATCTCGGCCCCGGTGATCGCCACGGGGTGGGTGAACGGCAAGAGGTCCGGGGTCCTTTTGGCGGCCATGGCCCCGGCCACCTTTGCCGCCTCGAGGGCATCACCCTTCGGCGTCCGGGTCAGCAACCGCTCGCATGCTTCGGGGCTCATCCGGATCGTGCATCCGGCCACGGCCTCGCGCCGGGTGACGTCCTTGTCCCCCACCTCGACGATGCGGACCGCCGGTTCCTCCGGCTCGGTCACGGCTCGCTGGGCTCCCGGAACAACATCACCCGGCACCTATCGCCGAAGCCCAGGCGGGCCGTGCCGGCCGGCACGATCGCCAGACCGTTGGCCCGAGACACGGGGCCCAGGAGATTCGACTGGCGGCCGCCGGTCGCCGCGGCCACCCAACCGCCCGCCTCGCGGTGCACCCGGACCCGGGCAAGCACCGTCTTCTCCCGCGGCCCCACGATCTCGGTGGCCAGCCGGGCCTCCACCTCGGGCCGGAACGGCGGCCTGCCCATCATGGTCATCAGGGCAGGACGCACGAACACCTCGAAAGACACGAACACCGAGGCGGGATTGCCGGGGAGCCCGAAGAAGGGGCGGCCTTCGATGATGCCGAACGCCTGCGGCTTTCCGGGCTGCATGGCAACGTCGACGAACGACACCTCGGTGCCGTCGAACGCACCCCTGACCGGGTCGCGCTCCCCCACCGACACACCTCCGGAGGACACCACCACGTCCACGTCCGCGACCCCGGACCGGACCGCTTCCAGCAGCGCCGCGGCATCGTCACCGACCCGGCCCAGGGCCACCGGCTCCGCCCCACCGTCCACCACCGCTCCGTGGAGGGTGAAGGCGTTGGCGTCGTACACCCGGCCGTCCTGGAGCGGCCCTCCCGGTTCCTCCAGCTCGTCGCCGGTTGACACGATCCCCACCCGGGCCCGCCGAACCACCTTCACCGAGGCGGGACCGGCGGACGCCAGGAGCCCCAGGTCGGGAGCCATCAGGCGGCGGCCCGCCGGCACCAGGACCTCCCCGGCCCGAAGGTCCTCGCCCGCGGGGCGGACGTGGCGACCGCGCTCCACCCCCGCGGTGACCAGCACCCGGGCGTCCTCCACGATGCACCGCTCCACCGGGATCACGGCGTCGGCTCCCTCGGGGACCATCCCCCCGGTCGGAACGGCCACCGCCTCGTCGTGGCCCACGACCGCCTCGGGACGCCGCCCCATCTCCACCCGTCCGGCGATGCGAAGTGCCGCCGGGCGGGCCGGCGAGGCGTTCGCTACGTCGACGGCCCGGACCGCGAAGCCGTCCATCGCCGAGGAGGCGAACGGTGGCAGGTCGATCGGGGCCCGGACCTCCTCGGCCAGGGTCAGCCCGTGTGCTTCCCGGAGGGGAACGTCGACGGCAGGAAGTCGCTTGACCGCCCCCAGGATCCGGGCCCGGTACTCCTCGATGGGGACCAGCGGCGCTCCGGTCTCCTGGTCCTCCGCATGAACGGTCATTCCAGGCCCACCCATCGCTCGCCCCTCGGCCCGATCTCCTTCTTCCACACCGGTGCCCGGCGCTTGATCTCGTCCACCACGTACCGGCACGCCTCGAAGGCCTCTCCTCGATGCGGCCCCGAGCACGCCGCCACGAACGTCACCTCGCCCACCGAGAGCTGGCCCAGCCCGTGGACGAGAGCCACTCCACCGAGCGGCCAGCGCTCCGTGGCCTCTTCGGCGATCCGCCGGAGCACCGGCTCGGCCATCTCCACGTACGCGTTGTATTCGAGCCGTTCCACCGTCCCCCCGTCGGCGCGGACGGTGCCCACGAACACCACGGTGCCACCCGCCTCGGGTGTGGCCACCGCGGCCAGGGCCTCCTCCACCGAGGGTCGCCGTCCCAGCGCCACGTGGATCGCGGCGCCGCCACCGGACACGGGCGGCAGCAGCGCCACCTCGTCCCCCTCGTCGAGCGGATGGCCCGGGCCCTCGACGACCTCCCGGTTGACCGCGACGTTCGACCGGGTCAGCCAGGCGTTCGCGTCGAGGTGCCGATCGGACACCGCCCGGAAGGCGTCGGAGCTGCTGGCGCCGTCGGGAAGCTCCAGCGTCTCCTCCCGGCGACCGATCCGTTCCGCCAGCCCCCCGAAGTAACGAACCCGGACCTTCACGCCGGGCCCCCCGAGCCGGCGAGCCATCCGCCCGCTCGTCCCGTCCTCGCGGCCAGCACGCCCGCCAGGATCGACAGGGCGATCTCCTGCGGCGTCCGGGCACCGACGTCCAGCCCCACAGGGGTCTGGATCCGCCCGGCGTCCACCCCCAGGCGGGCGATCTCGTCGAGGTGGGGACCCGCGTGGCGCCGGCTGCCCATCAGCCCCACGAACCGGGCGCCGCCCTGAAGCAGCGCGGCCAGGTGCTCGGACACGGAGGGCGCATCGTGGTCGGTGTGCACGGCGTCGACGGCCGGCGCCGGCGGCAGCTCTTCCGGGGACTCCACGATCACTCCCGCGCCCTCCTTGTGCTCGGGGGTGATTCGTTCGGGCCGCGGCTCGAGCAGCGCGGTGTCGTACCCCAGCTCTCTCCCCCACCGGAGGAGCCACAGGGCCACGGGGGTAGCTCCCAGGACCACCAGCTGGGGACGAGGTCCGTGTGGCTCGAGGTACACCTCCACCGAGCCGAGGTCGTGGTCGTAGGTCCGCAGCGCCGGCTCGCCGGAGGCCAGGACCCCCGGCGCGTCGGCCGAGGCCGCGTCGTCGAACTCCGCGCATCCCAGCGTCCCGCCGAGCGGACCGCCCGTTCCGACCAGGAGCTTCTGTCCCGGCCGGCAGGGCGGCGAGCCGTGCACCCGGACCGCGGTAGCCAGCACCACCTCTTCACCGCGCTCGATCCGCCGGGCCAGGTCGGTGGTGACGTCGGGGGGCCCGGGAGCTTCGTGTGGCCCGTGCACGGTGTCCCCGGCCAGGAGCCCCACCGCGTGAGGCAGGGCCGGAAGGACCGCTTCCAGGCTCTCGGCTGCGCCGCGGGCGCTGCCCGGCAGGTTCACCACCAGCGTGGATCCGAGCGCTCCGGCCACCCCTCGGGACAGGTCGGCCATCGGGGTTGAGGCCCGCCCCGCCGCTCGCATCGCCTCGGCCAGGCCCGGGACCTCTCGGTCGATGACCGAGCGGGTGGCCTCGGGGGTGACATCACGAGGGCCGAGCCCCGTGCCCCCGGTGGTCACCACCAACCCTGCCACTCCGGCCAGCGAGCGGATCCCCGCCGAGATCGCCTGCCGGTCATCCGGCACCACCCGGCGGCGGACCACCTCGAACCCCGCCTCGGCCAGCGAGTCCACCACCGCCGCGCCCGCGGCGTCCTCCCGGACCCCCTCGGACACGCCGTCGCTCACCGTCAGCACGGCCGCCCGCATCGTGGTCACGGGCCGATGATAGGCGCGCCCCGGTGCCGGCGGGGGCGTGCTCAGGTGGCGGCAGGGGGCAGGATCCCCTCGGCCCGGCGAAACGCCTCGCCGGCGGCATCCGGACGATCCGTGGCGGCCGCGAACCGTCCGGCCAGGTAGGCGGCCAGCGGCGCGTTCACCCGCTCGGTCCGGTGAGCCACCTCCCGGGCCAGCCGCAGCACCGTCCTCTGCTCCGCGTCGGTGAGCGGCTCCACGTCGAGGACCGCCGCCAGCTCCTCCAGCCAGCTCATCGGCGCAGCGTGCCACACTGTCGCCGTGAGAGCACCACCCGGACCCAGATCCGACGTCTCCAGGCCCCTGGCCGGCCTGCTGCTGACCGGCGGAACGAGCCGGCGGATGGGGCGGGACAAGGCCACGCTGATGGTCGGCGGGCAGCGGCTGGTCGATCGGGCCGCCGCGGCGCTCGGCGAGGTCTGTGCGCCGGTCCTCGAGGTGGGACCGGGCCGTTCGGGGCTGGACGCCGTCTCGGAAGACCCCCCGGGCCAGGGCCCGCTGGCCGCCGTGGCCGCTGGCGGCCGATCGCTCCGGACCCGGGGCCATCGGGGCCCCGCGATCGTCCTGGCCGTGGACATGCCCAACGTGACCGCGGCCCTCCTGCGATTCCTCGCGGACATCCCAGGCGAAGCGAGCGTGGTGCCCTTCGCCGCGGGCCGGGCCCAGCCCCTGTGCGCGCGGTACTCGGAGGCGGAGCTGGACCTGGCAGCAAGACTGGTCGCCGAGGGTGAGCGGTCGATGCAGGCGCTGCTTCATGCTGCGCACGACGTGCATTGGGCCGGCCCTCGGATGTGGGGGCCCGTGGCCGGACCCGATGCCTTCGCCGATCTCGACGAGCCGGCCGACCTGACGCGGGCGATGGAACCATGAGCCTCCGGGCCACGCCCCCGATGCGGCGGACCGCCACCGGGGCCCGGGTGCTGGCGGTTCGCGACGGTGAGGCTCGCGAGCGCCCCGACCACCTGGCCACCGAGGAACCGATGGAGATCCGCGCCGGCGGCCCGGGACAGGAGCCCCTCGCCGCGGCGGTAACCATGCGAACGCCCGGCCACGACTTCGAGTTGGCCGCGGGATTCCTGCTCACCGAAGGCGTGATCCGGGACCGGGAGGACGTCTCCACGGTGGCGTATTGCGAGCTCCCCCCCGAAGATCAGGAGTACAACGTGGTCACGGTCCGGCTCGCCGGGCCGCTGGACCCCGCAGCGCTCAAGCGGAACACGTACGTCTCGTCGTCCTGCGGCCTGTGCGGGAAGGCCTCTCTGGATGCGGTGGAGGTCCGGTGCGAGCCCCTACCGACCGGACCGGTGGTCGCGGCGTCGGTGATCTCCGCTCTTCCGCACGCTCTCCGGGCATCCCAGAAGGTGTTCGAGCGGACCGGCGGGCTCCACGCCACGGGCCTGTTCGATGAGCGCGGGGACCTGCTGTCGGTCCGGGAGGACGTGGGCCGCCACAACGCCGTGGACAAGGTGGCCGGTGAGGCCCTGCTGGCCGGGCGGCTGCCCCTCCACGACCGGGTCCTCCAGGTCTCCGGCCGGCTGTCGTTCGAGATCGTGCAGAAGGCCGCGGTTGCCGGGGTCCCGGTGGTGTGCGCGGTCTCCTCCAGCCTGGCGGTGTCGGCAGGAGAGCGGCTGGGGGTCACCGTGATCGGGTTCGTTCGCGACGGCGGGTTCAACGTCTACTCCCATCCCGAGCGCGTGGATCTGGGAGCGTGATGGCCGAGGTCGACGTCCGCCCGATCACCCCCTCACGGTGGAAGGACCTCGAGCGGCTGTTCGGTCCGAACGGGGCCTATTCGAACTGCTGGTGCATGTGGTGGCGGATGCCGTCGAAGGACTTCGACCGGGCCGCACCCGATCGAAAGCGGTCCGCGCTCCGCAGACTGGTGCGAGACAGTCGGAGGCCCGGGCTTCTGGCGTACCGGGACGGCGACCCGGTGGGGTGGGTGTCGGTGGCCCCCAGGGAGGAGTTCGGCCGCCTGGAGCGATCGTCCACACTGAAGCGTGTGGACGACCGGCCGGTATGGTCGATCGTGTGCTTCTACATCCACCGCGGGCACCGAGGAGAGGGGGTGGCCCGTGCGCTCCTCGACGCCGCGGTCGACCACGCCGCGCGACGTGGGGCGAAGATCGTGGAGGGCTACCCGGTCGATCCGGCGGTTCGGGACTACCCCGCAGCGGAGGCATACACGGGCCCCCTTCCGCTGTTCGAGTCGGCGGGGTTCCGGGAGGTGGCCCGCCGCGGGAAACGACCGGTGGTCCGGCGGACGATACGCAGGAGATCGTCCCGGTGAGCAGGGATCGCCGGGCCCGGGCTCCCAAGCGGCTCCGCCCCGACCTGTGGGTCAGCCCGGTTCCCTACGGGCTGGGCAAGGTCAAGCCGAACCACTACGGCGAGATCCTCAAGACCGCCTGGGAGAACCGGGACGCGCTCCCCTATGCGTGGCGGATCCTCCGGCACGGGGTGTGCGATGGCTGCGCCCTGGGGGTGGCGGGGTTCCGGGACTGGACGATCAAGGGCGTCCATCTGTGCACCACCCGGCTCAACCTCCTCCGCCTGAACACCATGGGGGCCATGGATCCCGACGCCCTGGCCGAGGTCGGGCCGCTCGAGAAGAAGAGCGGGGCCGAGCTCCGGGCACTGGGCCGCCTGGCGTACCCCATGGTCCGCCGCCGGGGAGAACCGGGCTTCCGCCGAGTGAACTGGGACCGGGCCATGGACCTAGTGGCCGACCGCGTGCGGAGCGTGGCGCCAGGCCGGATCGGCTTCTACCTGACGTCCCGGGGGATGACCAACGAGGTCTACTACGTGGCCCAGAAGGTGGCCCGGTTCCTGGGGACGAACAACGTCGACAACGCGGCCCGGGTGTGCCACGCGCCGTCCACCGCCACGCTCAAGGCCGCGGTGGGCGTGGGGGCCACCACGATCTCCTACACCGACGTCCTGAACTCCGACCTCGTGGTGCTGTTCGGCTCGGACGTGGCCAACGCCCAGCCGGTATTCATGAAGTACCTGTATTTGGCCCGGAAAGGCCACGGAACCAAGGTCGCGGTGGTGAACCCGTACCGGGAGCCGGGGCTGGAGCGCTACTGGGTCCCCTCGAACGTGGAGAGCGCGGTGTTCGGCACCAAGATGACCGACGCGTTCTTCCAGATCCACACCGGCGGCGACGTGGCGTTCCTCAACGGGGTGCTCAAGGTGCTCCTGGCCGAGGGAGGCATCGACGAGGACTTCGTCCGGGACCACACCTCCGGATGGAACGAGCTGCGGCCCGAGCTGGACCGCCAGAGCTTCGAGGACCTGGAGCGATGGTCCGGTGCGTCTCGGGAGGACATGGCCCTGTTCGCCAGGATGTACGCGGCGGCAGAGAGCGCGGTGCTGGTGTGGTCAATGGGGATGACCCAGCACCGGTTCGGATCCGACAACGTGCGGGCCATCGTGAACCTGGCTCTCGCTCGGGGGAACGTGGGACGGGCCGGAGCCGGGCTGATGCCGATCCGCGGCCATTCGGGCGTCCAGGGAGGAGCGGAGATGGGCGCTTACGCCACCGTCCTCCCCGGCGGCATCCCCATCACCTCCGAGTCCGCCGCGGACCTGTCCGCCCGGTACGGCTTCGACATCGGAACCGAGCCGGGGCTCACCGCTCAGGAGATGGTGGAAGCCTCACACCGGGGCGAGATCGACGTCCTCTATTCCAGCGGCGGCAACTTCCTCGAGGTCATGCCGGACCCCACGTTCGTCCGGGAGGCCCTGGAACGGGTGCCGCTCCGGGTCCACCAGGACATCGTGGTGTCCACTCAGATGCTGCTTGACCCCGCCGACACCGTGGTGCTGCTGCCGGCGGCCACGCGGTACGAGCAGCGGGACGGCGGGACCGAGACCACCACCGAGCGCCGGATCGTGTTCGGGCCGGAGATCCGGGGACCCCGTCCCGGCGAGGTCCGCTCCGAGTGGGAGATCTTCCTCGACCTGGCGGGGCGGGTGGATCCGGAGCGGGCCCACCTGGTGCGGTTCCCCGACGGGGGAGCGATCCGCAGGGAGATCGCCGAGGTGGTCCCCACCTACGAGGGGATCCAGCATCTCCGCCTGGAAGGCGACCAGGTGCAGTGGGGCGGGGAGCGCCTGTGCGAGGGGTGGCGGTTCCCGACGGCCGACGGCCGACGGCCGGGCCCGGTTTCAGCCGGTCCGGCCCCGGGAGGTCGACGTCCCCGACGGATGCTTCCTGCTGTCCACCCGGCGAGGGAAGCAGTTCAACACCATGGTCCTCAAGAAGAAGGACCCGCTGACCGGGGCTCACCGGGACCACGTGTTCGTCGCGGAGGAGGACGCCCGGCGCCTGGGGGTCGCCGATGGGGACCCGGTCGTGGTGCGCTCGGACCACGGCGAGATGACGGCCCGGGTTAAGGTCACCGGGATGAAGCCCGGGAACGTCCAGGTGTTCTTCCCGGAGGGCAACGTCCTGCTACCCACCGGGGTGCGCGATCCCGATGCCCTGATCCCCGACTTCAACGCGGTGGTCCGCCTGGAACCCGCCCGGGAGGTCCAGCCGGCATGAG
>JBOGVS010000002.1:0-150441 GCA_050692555.1 Actinomycetota bacterium | reverse complement strand
TCCGCTCGCCGGGTGACGTCGATCCACAGCTGATCCTGGCGAGCTACCCCCCCGAACCCCCCGTCTATCGGGGGGTCCGCTCGCCGGGTGACGTCGATTCACAGCTGATCCTGGCGAGCTACCCCCGAACCCCCCGGCGAACCACGGCGAGCCCGATGGCCCGGGGACCGAGGTGGGCGCCGGTGACCGCCCCGATCAGGCCCACCTCGGGCTCCACGCCGCAGGCGCTGGCGAGGCGCTTGGCGACCTGCGCGGCCTCCGGGGCCCCGGCGTGGAACACCGCGGCGCGCTCGGCCGGGCCGGAGACCATCCGCATCGCCTCATCCAGGGCTCGAGCCCTGGTCCGGGCCCGAGCCGCCAGGATCGGCTCCCCACCCTCGAGCGAGAGGACCGGCCGGATCCTCAGCAGGTCCGACAGCGCCGCCCGAGCCGCCCCCACCCGTCCACCGCGTTTCAGGAACTCCACGGTGTCAAGCATCGCGGCCACGGTCAGCCGGTCGGCCGCGGACCGAGCTGCGGCGGCCACCGCTCCCAGGCCGCCTCCCCGCATCGCCTCGCCGGCCGCGGCCAGCGCCACCAGGCCCTGACCCATCGACACGGACCGGCTGTCGATCACCTCGACCGGCACCGATGCCGACGCCGCCGCCTGGCGAGCGGTCTCTCCGGTCCGGGACAGGTGCGAGGACAGGTGCACGGAGACCACCCCTGGCGCGCCGTCGGCGGCGGCCCGTTCGTACGCATCGACCAGCGCCTGGGGCGACGGGGAGGCGGTGGTGGGGAACGCGCCGTCCGCAACCTTCTCCCAGAACCGCTCGGGGGAGAGCTGGGTCCCGTCGAGGAAGCTCTCCTCGCCGAACGTCACGGTCAGGGGAACCAAACGAATTGCCGCTTCCTGGGCACGATGGGGAGGCAGGTCGCACGCCGAGTCGGCGACCACCGCCACCGGCGGGCCGGTCACCGTCAGACGTCGGGTGAGACGGGCCGGCCGCGGGCCTCGGCGTCGATGATGCCCCAGTCCTCGCTGAAGTCGAACCGATGGACCAGGATCGTGGGAGCCACCTTGCGCACGGTCACCCGTACGGTGCCATCTGGCGATGCCTCGAACTTCCTGAGCCGCATCTCGGGGTCGCGGAGCCGGAGTGCCTCGATCACTTGCTGCCTGGCCAGCTGGGGGTCCCCCGAGGTGCTCAACTGGTCGGCCCCCACGATGGCGGCGGCGTCCGCGGAATCCTGGATGCGCAACTTGGTGAAGAAGATGCTGCCGGCCTCCACCACCACCAACCCCACCAGGGCCAGCACCAAGACCGCCTTCAGCAGCGAAGCGAGGATGATGCCCCGCTCGTCGGCGTGCAGGCCCTTCACCGGCGGAGCCGGTCCAGAAACGCCCGTTTGAGCAGTTGAAACTCCTCCATCCGGAAGAGCACGGCCGCGCCGATGAAGATTATAAGTCCGGCCAGCACGCCGGCCCCCACTTGGGCAATCTGTTCGCCGAGAGTGCTGGTGCCGAACGCCGAGCCAACCGTGCGGGCCACCGCCCAGGCACCGGCGGCGGTGAGAGCGGCGCCGGCCACCACCTTCGACAGGCCTTCCACCAGCCACTTCCCCTCCAGACCTCCGAGCCGCCTCCGGAGCACCACGGCGGCCACCACCGCGGCGAGGGTGTACGCCAGGGCGTGGCCCAGGGCCAGGCCCTCCACCTCCAGCACGGGGAAGAGCGCCAGGTTCGCGCCGATGTTGAGGACCACGGCGATCAGGTTGATCAATGCCGGTGTTCGAGTGTCCTGCATCGCGTAGAACGCTCGGAGAAACAGAAGGAAGGCGGAGAACGAGAACAGCCCCAGGGCGAAGTACGTGAGCACTCCCGAGACGAGCTCTGTGGACTCGGCCGTGGCCACCCCGTGCTGGAGCAGCAGCCGAACGATCGGCCGGGCCAGAACCAGATACCCGGCGGCCGCGGGGATCACCACGAACGCCGAGGCCCGGATCCCCCGGGCCAGGTCGTGCCGGAAATCCTGCTTGTCGCCGCGCACCCAGTCCTCTGACAGCGACGGGAGCAGCGCGGTCATGATCGACACCGAGAAGATGGCGTGTGGGAGCTGGAAGAAGATGAACGCCGCTTGATAGGCGGTGTACCCGCCCGTCACGCCCCCGGCCAGGACGATCACGAACAGCAGGCCGATCTGATTGAGGACCACGTAGGCGACGACCCATCCCGACAGGCGGACCAGTCGTCGCACGGCCTCGTCTCGCCAGTCGAGGCGCCATCGCCACCGGAACCCGATCTTCCGCAGGGACGGCCACAGGGCGAACGTCATGGCGGCCACCCCGGCCGTGGCGCCCACCGCCAGCACCAGCTTCTGGGCCATCGAGATGTTCGCCGCCGACGGGCCGTCGGGCCGCGGGGTCTCCATGAGCGCGAACGTCAGGAACGACGCGATGACCACGACGTTGTTGAGGATCGGGGCGAACATGGGAACGGCGAACCGCCGATGGGCGTTCAGCACGCCGCTGGCCACGGCTCCGAGCCCGTACAGGGCGATCTGGGGCACGAAGAACCGGAGGAAGAACGTGGCCAGGTCCTGGACCGCCTGGCGATGAACCTCCGGGACCCGGACCGTGTACAGCCTGACGATCCACGGGGCCGCCAGGACGCCGATCGCCGTGACCAGGGCCAGGACCACGAACGTTACGGTCAACACGGCACTGGCCGACCTCCAGGCGTCCTCCCGGGACCGGGTGGCCAGCTGGTGGACGAACACCGGGACGAACACGGAGGTCAGGATCCCGCCGAGGATCAGCTCGTAGACGATGTTGGGGATGTTGTTGGCCACGTTGTAGGCGTCGGCCAGCCGGGTCTCCGCCACCCCCAGTGCAAAGGCCATGGCGGCCACCCTGAGGAACCCGGTGATCCGGGAGAGCGTGGTGCCCACGGCCATCGCCGCGGTGCTGCGGACCAGGGCCTCCCCCTCGCCGGCCGGGGGAACGGGTGGGAGCGGGCCGGTGTCCTCCGGCGACTGGCCCGGACTCATGCCCTCCGCCGAGGGAGGAACCTCCTTCCCCACCACACGGCCAGGAAGAGCGCGGCCCCGATCGTGATGACCAGGGCTATTCGGTTGTACGCGGTGGAGCGGACCAGGATCTGGGAGTCGCCCACCAACGCACCCGCGGGCGTACGGATCTCCACCCCCACCGGGAACCGGCCGGTGGTCTGGGCCCGGACCGGGAACAGGAACACCTGGACGGGGCGATCCAGGAGGATCTCCCGTGTCCCCCCTCCCAGAAACTGCAGGCGGGTGGACCGCAACGTGAGCGCCACCCTCACCGGGTACCCGGCCTCGTTGTGGAGCGTCACCGGGATGTCGCCCCGCCGCGAGGTCAGGGTGATCGAACTGGCCTCCGGCGGCTGGACCTTGGCGAACTCCCCCCGCACGCCCTCGCGGACCGCCCTCAGCAGATCGACGCCCAGGTCCTGCCGCCCGAGGTAGTGACGGGACTCGGACTGAAGGATCATCCGCCGGTAGCCGTCAAGGAGCTCGGGCTGCTCCGCCATCGAGGCCAGCTGCTCGATGGCCTCCCTGGCCCGGCCCAGCTCGGCGGTGTACGAGGGCGTCAGCGGCGCCAGCCGCTGGTCCGGAAGGTCCCGGCGCTCGAGCGGCTGGCTCTCCTGCCCGAACAGCAGCCGGGACGCGGACACCGCCCGCAGCCACCGGACGTCCGGGAGCGGGGTCAGGCCCCGCAGGAGCTGCCGGAGGAACTCGGCGGAGGGCGCGTCGTTCTCGTCGAACACCACCGCCACCCCCCGGGGGTCGCTGGGGAGCTCGAAGTAGATCGCCGAGAGCTCCCCGAGGACCCACTGGGCCGCCAGCCGGGGATCGGCGGGAGCTCCGGCGATCCGGGCGTCCACCCCGGCGTCGGCGGCGATGGCGATGGCGGGCTCCTCTCCCGCATCGATCTCGGCCACCGCCGGGGAGCTGAGAGAGAGGCCGGCCGCCGGCGGCAGCACCTCGGCGTCGAGCAGGAGGGCCCCGACGTTGCGTTCGACGAGAGCCTCGACCGCGTCGATCGACAGGGCCGAGCCGGGGGGGCGGAACACCGTCGAGCTGGGCTCCACCCCCAGGATCTGGGCGGTGACCTCGGTTCCCCTGGCGATCTGGGCGTCGAGCTCCTCGTCGAGCCCCGCGGCCACCAGGGCGGGCGCCGACGGAGACGCATAGGGGAGGGCCACGATCTCGGTGGTCGGGAGCTGGGCCAGAGCCCGGAGACGCTCGAGGAATGCCACCGCTCGAGCGGCGGCGGGATCATCCGCGGGAACCTCCCGGACTCCACCCGGTTCGAGGACCCGGTAGCCGCCGCCCATCCGCTGCAGCTGCTCCAGCAGGACCGGGGACACGGCCAGGGTCACGGCGACGGGGTCCTCCTCCAGCGCCCCCACGATCGTGGCCAGCCTCCCACCGAGGTTGATGGACCGCTCGAGGGTGTCGTCCAGGAGGGCCCCGTCGGGACGGACGCGCACCGGCTCCTCGAGGATGAACGACAGCGACAGGTTCAGGGGAACCAGGGGACGGTCGAAGATGAACACCAGCACGGTGCGGAGCACCGCGATCGGGGTCCCCGCCGAACGGAGCTCCACGGTCACCGGGTACAGGGCGTTCTCCCCCTCGCCGGTGAGAGCCTCCATCTCGAGCTCGATCGGCTTGAACGACCGTCCGGCTCCGCCCGGATCCAGCTGTCCCTTCACCGGGATCGGTGGCCGCACTTCCAGTGGTGTCACCGGACCGGTCTCCAGCGCCTGGGCCAGCTCCGAACGTGACCGGGCCGCCGAGTACACACCGACCGAGAGCTCCAGGTCCCCATAGCGGGTCTCGGATCCGTTGACCGCGCCGACCTGGATCCGCATCGGGCGGTCGGGGGTGGCGAACGGAGTCTGCTCGATCAGGGTGAGGGTCACGGCGCCCTCCTGGGCGCGGGCGCCGGTGGCCCAGAAGGGCAGAGTCACGGTAACCAGGGCCACCACCGCCGCGGCGACGCCGAGTCGCTTCATTCCCTGACGGCCTCCCCGGCTTTCCGGAGGATCTCCTTCTCCGACTTGAACCCGGCGATATCGGCGACCTCCTCCAGCGGGAACCACCGGACCTCCTCCATCTCGCGGTCCCGGTCGCCGGGCTCCTCGCCCCTGTCCTCCATCAGGAAGAAGTGGACGGTCTTGCGGATCCGGGTTCCCTCCCACACGAACCAATAGGAGATCTCCCCCAGCGGGGCCCGAATGGTCCCCCGATATCCGGTCTCCTCCTGGACCTCCCGGACCGCGGTGTCTTCGGGCCTTTCGCCCTCCTCCACGAGTCCTTTGGGAAGGCCCCACACGAGGTCGCCGGCCCGGGTCCGCCGGGAGGCCAGCAGGACCTCTGGGCCCTGCTCACCCTCCCGGACCAGAACACCTCCGGAGGAGACCTGGCGCTCGGTCTTCACGTGGCCACCTCGACCACCTTGGCCTCGGTGGCCCGCACCAGGTCGTCGGGGCGGATCTTCAGGAGCGCCGACGCTTCTCCCCCCGGGAAGTACAGGATCTCCTGCTCCGCCAGGCTTCGGTCGATCAGGACCCGGGTACCGTCGGGAAGGCCCGCGGGCGGGATGGCCTCGGCCAGGAACTCGGTGAGGTCCGCGGCCCGATGCGCGGGCACCCGGGTAAGGTCATCGGTGCCGGCCGCGGCGGCGGCTCGTTCAGGGTCGGCGCGACGGTCCGAGGGCACCAGGGCGGCCACCAGACCCTCGGGACCCTCCAGGACCTCGACTCGCCCGACCTGCTCCTCGGGAAGGCCGAGGATGGCGGCCACTCGGTCGGGGGACCGGAGACGCCCCCGGACCGGGACCAGCTCGTGTGGGACGTCCCGCTCCACGAGGAAGTTGTGGACGTCGACACTGGTCCGCATGGTCGAAGAGCCTACGCTGGGGGGTTGCTCACGGGGAGTGGTCCCGGCCCAGACCCTTCTCCTCGGCCCACCGGTCGAGGAGCTCGTAGGCCTCCTCTTCGGTGATCGGGCCGCGATCCATGCGCACCTCGAGGAGATAGTGGAGGGCATCCCCGACCGGCTTCCCCGGGGGGATCCCCAGGTGGGCCATCACCTGATTCCCGTCCAGGGGCGGGCGGATCCGGGCCAGGTTCTCCTCCTCGGCCAGCCGGGCGATCCGCTCCTCCATGTCGTCCTGAAGACGCGAGAGCTCCCGGGCCTTGGCCGGGTTCTGGGTGGTGCAGTCCGCCCTGGTGAGCAGGTTGAGCTGGTCCAGGAGCGGGCCTGCGTCCCGGACGTACCGGCGCAGTGCCCCGTCGCTCCACCCCAGGCGGTAGGTGTGGAACCGGAGGTGCATGGCCACCAGCTTGCTGACGTCATGGATCACCCGCTCGGGATAGCGGAGCGCCCGGAGCCGCTGCTCGGCCAGCCGGGCCCCCTCGGCTTCGTGGTGGTGGAACTGCACGCCCTCGGGGGTGATCTCCCGAGTCTTGGGCTTCCCGATGTCGTGGAGCAGGGCGGCCAGACGAAGCGTGACGTCGGGCTCGGCGCGCTTGACCACGGCCAGGGTGTGCCGAAGGACGTCCTTGTGCTGATGGACGGGGTCCTGCTCCAGGCGGAGGGCAGGGAGCTCGGGCAGGAACACCTCCGCCATCCCCGTGTCCACCATCAGCTCGAGGCCGCGGCCCACGTGCTTGCCCAGGAGGAGCTTGTCGAGCTCCCCGCGGATCCGCTCGGCGGACACGATCGACAGGCGATCCCGCATCCGGGTGACGGCCTCCACGAGCTCGGGCGCGGGGGTGAGCCCAAGCGTGGACACGAACCGGGCCGCCCGGAGCATCCGGAGGGGGTCGTCGGCGAACGCCACTTCGGGCTCCAGGGGAGTGCGCAGCCGACGATGGGCCAGGTCGTACAGCCCCCGGAAGGGATCCACGAACGTCCCGTCCGGAACCCGGACGGCCATCGCGTTGATCGTGAAGTCCCGCCGGGACAGGTCGGTCTCCACGTCCTTGGCGAACGTAACCTCGGGGTGCCGTGAGTCCTCCGCATACACCTCCTCGCGGAACGTGGTGATCTCGATTCGGTAGTCGTCCTTCCTCGCTCCCACGGTGCCGAACCGGATCCCCACCAGGTACCGGGCGTCGGCCCAGCCCTGGAGGAGCGAGATGACCTCCGGAGGCCTGGCGTCCGTGGCGAAGTCGAGCTCGGAGCCCATCGCACCGAGCATGGCATCGCGGACCGCTCCGCCGACCAGGTAGAGCTGGTGGCCGGCCTTTTCGAACCGGACGCCGAGCTCCGTTGCCGGAGGAGGGATGTTGAGGAGGTCGGGCGTGACCTGCTGATCCGAGGGGGTCACTTGCCGAAGGATACCCTAGCGTTGCGAATGCCAGACTTGCTTCGAGCGCTCGTCTACTCCTGGACGCTGCCGAACACACTCTTGGGGATGCTCCTTGGCGCGGCGTCGTTGCAACGGCCCCGCCGGGTGCAGGGGTTGTACGTGTTCGACGGTCCGGTACGGGGCTCGCTGTGGGTCATCGGCCGCATCTTTCGCCGGAGCGCGGTTACGTACGGCCACGTCGTGCTGTCCTGCAGGCCGCTGGAGGGCCGTCTGCTGCTGCACGAGATCCACCATGTCCGGCAGTACGAACGCCTGGGACCCCTGTACATCCCGCTGTACCTATTGATCTTCGCGTTTACCGGATACCGGCGGCACCCGTTCGAGGAAGCGGCCCGGTTCGCGGAGCTCGCGGGTCAGGCGAGCTGAGCGGCCTTGATCGCCAGGCGGAAGTCGTGCGGGTTGGAGGCCGCCGCCACGGCGGCAGTCTCGGTGACCAGTCCCTCTCGCACCAGCACCAGCAGGGACTGGTCGAAGGTCTGCATCCCGTAGAAGTCACCTTCCTCCATGACGTCGGGGATCGAGGAGGTCTGCTCCGGCGCGATGATCCGCTCGGCCACCCTCCCCGTATTGATCAGGACCTCCACGGCAGGCACCCGGCCCTTGCCGTCCGCCCGAGGCACCAGCCGCTGGGAGATCACTCCGCGAAGGCTGGTCGCCAGGGACACTCGCACCTGGCGCTGGGTCTCCGGAGGGAACAGGTCGATCATCCGGTTCACGGTCTCGGTGGCGTCGAGGGTGTGGAGGGTGGCGATGACCAGATGCCCGGTCTCCGCCGCCTGGATCGCCGCTTCCACCGTCTCCATGTCGCGGACCTCGCCGATGAACACCACGTCCGGGTCCTGGCGAACCACGTACCGGAGCGCGGTGCGGTACGAGTCGGTGTCGAGTCCGACCTCGCGCTGGTCCACCACGGAGCTCAGATCCTCGTGCACGATCTCGATGGGGTCCTCGATCGTGACGATGTGCGCCCGCCGGTTGGCGTTGATCCACCCGATCATGGCGGCGATCGTGGTGGTCTTGCCGGTGCCGGCGGGCCCGGTCACCAGCACGAGGCCTCGCTGCTCCTTGGCCAGCTCGGCGACGGCCGGCGGGAGTTGCAGCTCGTCGAAGGTGGGAATGTCGGGGCGGACCCGGCGGATGGCCACGTTCACGACGCCGCGCTGTCGGTACACGTTGACTCGAAACCGCCCCACCCCCGACAGGGTGTAGCCCACGTCGGCCTCGTTCCTGGTCTCGAAGTCGATCACCCGAGGGTCCGGCAACAGCTCACGGGCCGCCGTCTCTGTATCCGAGGGCGTCAGGGTGTCGAACGGGGTGTGCTCCAGCTCCCCATCGATCCGGACCACCGGGGGCAGTCCGGGTTTGAGGTGCAGGTCACTGGCCCCGCCCTCGACCATGTGGCGGAGATAGGTGACGACGTCGCTCACGGTTGAAGGCATCGGCTCCCCGGGCGCCGACGTTGAGCCGGATCGCCATGTTTGGGGGGCTCCAGGGGGGGCATAGAGGGGAGGAAAGCAGGCTCCCCCCGGAGCCGTTGCCCGCTGCCCAGGAGGTGCATACGAGGTGCAGAGCGGAATGAGCAGGAAGGACGCAGGCCGGAAGGGAGGCCTGACCACAAAGAAGCGATACGGTGCCGGCTTCTACCAGACCATCGGCCGCAAGGGAGGCAAGAAGGGCGGCCTCACCACCAAGAAGCGGTACGGGGCCGAGTTCTACCGGACCATCGGCCGCAAGGGCGGGTCCAGGTAGAACCACAGGGGGCCGGGTTCCAGGCTCGCCCCTTCACCCCTACTTCTTGGTCTCCCAGAAGATCTTGTCGATCTCCCCGATGGCGTCCAGCAGCTGCTGGCCCTGAGCGGGGTCTTGGGCCTTCTTGGCGTCGCCGGCCAGCTTGGTGGCCTTCCAGAACGTGTCGTGGAGGTCGGGGTGCTTCTCCAGGTGCTCGGGCTTGAAGTAGTCGGTCCACAGGACCCACAGGTGGTGCTTGACCAGGTCGGCGCGCTCCTCCTTGATGATCAGGCACCGGCCCTGAAAGTCCTCGACGGACTCCGATGGCTTCTTCTGGCCCTCGGCGTCCTGGTACTTCTCCTGGATGGCCTTCACCGACTCCGCCTCGACGCGAGCCTGCGCCGGGTCGTAGACGCCGCATGGCAGGTCGCAGTGGGCGTGGACGGTTCGAGGCGGGCGAAGGAGCCGACTGACGTTCATGTGTTCCTCCTTTCGGATCGGTCCAGACTCGAACTTATCACCCGCGGCGTGGAGGGGCCTCCGGCGGGCAGCCGCCGCCCGGTCCTTCCCGATGTTGGGCGGCTTGTTCTAACCTTGTAGGTCCGGCCCGTGAGGTGATCGTGCGGATCGCACAGACGCTGCTCGTATTACTCGCAGGTCTCTTGGTGGCGGGAGTGTCGTGGGCCCTGTCGCCCAAGGACTCGGCGGAGCCATCGTCGCTGGGCCAGGGGACCCCGGCCCCGCCGGCGCCCCTCATCGTGCCCTCTCCAGAGGTGCTTGGTTCGGAGATCGAGGCCCAGGAGGAAGCTGCCAAGGAAGGCCGGAAGGGAAAACGGGACCGGGACCGCCGGGGCCGGAAGGACCGCCAGCTGCCCGCCAAGGGCGACGAGGGGCAGCCGCCCGCTGAGGAACCGTCGCCGGCACCGTCTGGTGACACCACCGCCGGGGGAAGCGATGGAGGGGAGCCCACGGGCGGGAGCGGCGGAACGCACTCGGATGGGACCGGTGGTAGCGAGACCGGCGGAGGCTCGGGGAGCGACGGAGCGCCCGGGGACACCGGCGGCGGTGGCGGAGGAGGATCCGCGGGTGGCTCGGGGGGCTCCGGTGGCGCCGGGGACACCGGCAGCGGTGGCGGAGGCTGACGGCCGGACCTCGAAGGCGCAGGGGCGTAGCGGAGAGGGGGGGGATATGAGCCGCAGGGGCGGGAGGCTTGCGACCTTGACCGTGGCCATGGGGGCCGCGGTGTCCATGCTCGTCGGGGTTGAGCCGGCGGCGGCCGTCGCCGAGGTGCCGGTCCTCACCAGCGATGCGGGGGAGTTCCAGCCGGCCCGGGGACCGCGCCACCTGGCGTGGGAGCAGAACACCCGAGGGCATCCGAAGCACTACGACGTGATCATGAAGCCCGACGGCGGTTCCGAGGTGCGCGTCAACCCTCGCCGGACCCAAGCTGCCATGGGTGGGGTCGACGGCACCACCCTGGTGTATCAGGAGTTCCGTGGGGAGCGCTCCAATCTCCGCTTCTACGACATGGACAACGAGAAGCGGTTCAACCCGCCGGGGGGAGTGAACTCGAAACAATGGGAGTACTGGCCCAGCCTGTCCGGCCGGTGGCTCCTGTTCGCCCGGGAATTCGACAACGGACGCCGAATCCTGATCCTGTACGACCTCGAGGCGAAGAGCCGGGAGATCCTGGACCGCACCAAGAAGGAGAAGTACTTCATCGGTCCGGGTCAGGTCAACGGGGACTACGCGGTGTGGTCCAGGTGCACGCCCAGGTGTGGCGTCCTGGTTCACCACATCCCCACCGACACCACGACCAAGCTGCCGAACCCCGGCGGCTACCAGCGGGGGCCGTCCGTCTCTCCCGGGGGCGTCGTGTACTTCTCGCGTGGGAACAAACGGTGCGGTTCGTCCGTGAGTCTGGTTCGGTACCCGCCCGGTGGGCCGGCTCAGACCGTGCTGGACCTTCAGGATCCCCTGGACATCCACGACACGTTCGTGTTCTCGGATCCGAACGGGGGGACAGAGGTGTTCTACGAACGGATCGGTTGCGGGCGGGCCGCCGCCTCCGACGTCTTCAAGATCGTCGACGTGGGTACAGGATCCATCACCGTCCGGAAGGATGCCCTCCCCGACGACGCGCAGAACTTCGAGTTCGAGCCCAGCGACGCCCTCCAGTTCGACAATTTCATCCTGGACGACGACACCGACCCGGCTTTCTCCAACCAGCGGGTGTTTGCCGGCCTGGCCCCCGGCGACTACACGGTCCGGGAGGTCGTCTCGTCGCTCCCGGGTAGCTGGAGCTTGACCGGTGTGGAGTGCACGGGAGGTGGTTCGGACACCACGGTCTCGCTGCCCACCGCCGCGGCCTCTATCGGCCTGGACGGAGGAGAGAACGTGGTGTGCACGTTCACCAATACCAAGAACGGGTCAATCATCGTGGAGAAGCAGACGGACCCTCCCGGGTCCTCCCAGTCGTTCTCATTCTCAGGAGAGATCACGGCTACGCTCACCGATGGTCAATCCACCAGCAAGAGTGTTCCTCCAGGCTCCTACTGGGTCACCGAGGAAGCCACGTCGGGCTGGACGCTCACCGATCTGGACTGCGACGACGCCAACAGCGTTGGGAACGTCGGCTCGCAAACGGCCACGTTCGTCATCGAGCCCGGGGAGCCTGTCAAGTGCACGTTCACCAACACGGACTGAGGTGCGGGCTCGAATCGTCCTGGCGGCTGTGGTGGCCGCCGCCGCGCTCGTCACCCTGCGGAGGCTCGGGCCGTTCCGGGTGGAGGTGGCCGGCCCCAGCATGGCTCCGGCCCTCAACCCGGGTGACTGGCTGGTGGCCACCAGGAGGGGTCCCATCCGCCGGGGTTCCGTGGTGGTCTTGGCCGACCCTCGCGGTGGGCGGGACCTGGTGAAGCGGGTGGCCGCCGTGCCCGGCGACGTGGTGGAAGGCCGGCCCCTGGCCTCCGGCGAGTTCTTGGTGCTCGGCGACAACCTCACCGCCAGCACCGACGGCCGGACGTTCGGTCCGGTGAACCGTGAGGCCATCGAGGGCGTGGTACGGCTTCGGTACTGGCCCGAGCCCGCGGTGGTGCGCTAGCCGGCCGGTGCCAGCTCGCGATCCAGCCGCCACATTTCGCCCTGGGAGACCTGGATCCGGCGCCCGCCCGAGAGCCGAAGCCGGAAGCACAGCAGGCGTCTGCCGTTGCGGTCCTCCTGCCACGACCGCTCGACCTCCTCGACCTCCAGGGTGAAGCCCTCGAACACCACCTCGCGAGGGACTTCCTCGCCTCGGGTCCCGGCGTAGCACCGGACCTCGATCGGCTCCGGGATCCGGGCGCGCCATCGCAGGAACATCGCCGCTGCGGCCAGGGCCAGGCCGCCGGTCAACAGGATGATGCCCAGGTCTCCCAGCAGCGGGCGAAGGGCGGTGGGGATCAGGCCGGCGATCACGAACGCCCCGTTGTACCCCAGGTCGTACACGGTGAACGCCCGTCCTCGGTAGGAGTCCGGGACCCCCCGCTGCACCAGGGTGTCCGCCGCGATCTTGGTGGCCGATACGGCCAGCCCTCCCACGAACACCGTGGGAAGCAGGGCGGCCAGCGAGGGGATCGGTCCCCCGAGCAGCGTGGCCACCGCCGCCACGGCGATGGCCGCCGGGGCCACCCCTCGGTAACCGAGCCGCCGTGCCACCGGCGGTACCAGCACTGCCCCCACGAATCCTCCAACGGCCAGCGCGGCGAAGATCGTGGAGAACCCGGTGGCCTGGATGTCGAACCGGGCCCGGAGCAGGACCAGGGAGGCCAGCAGCACCAGTCCCAGGAGGGCTCGCATGGTCCAGATCGTGGTGACCCCGTAGGTGGCCTGGGGGCTGCGGAACAGGACCAGGAGCCCGTCGCGGACGTCGCGAAGGTTGTCCCGGAGCTCGGAGGCGATGCCCGCGAGCCCCCGGCGTTCTCCGGCGGGAAGCGGCAGCGTGGCGGCCAAGAGGGCGGACAGAAGCATGCAGCCGGCCGCCGTGGCCACCACCACCTCGGGCCCGACCGCGTCGACCACCGGCCCGCCGGCCACGGCTCCCCCCAGGGCCGCCACCATCCCGGTGGTGGTGGAGACGGCGTTCGCCAGGAGGTACCGGTCCGAGGGGACCAGCGTAGGGAGCACGGCGTTCTTGGCGGCGTGGAAGAACCGGTTGATCGACACGTTGGTGACCACCAGCGCCAGGAGGGCTCCCTCCGGCCAGGTGGGGACGAGCGCCACCGTGATCGTCGTCATGGCGATCTTTGAGCCCACCAGGACCGAGCGGCGGGAGAACCGGTCGATGAACGGCCCGGTGAACGGTCCCACCAGGGAGAAGGGGAGGTAGGTGACCGCCAGGAGCTTGGTCACCTGCGCCGGGGTGCGGGCGGCCTCCACCGAGAAGATCAGCACCGACGCCATGGCGATCTGGTAGAGGCCGTCGGCGGCCTGGGAGAACGCCTGGGCGGCGATCAGCCGGCGGAACCGGCCCACCCGGGCCAGCTCACGCAGATGCGGGAACCGCGGCTCAGCAGCCACCAGCCGAGCGTACCGGCCGGGATGGGCTCCCGCTCAGGTGCGGTTCAGGTGCGGTGGCTGGCGTCGAAGAACCGGGTCCAGTCCTGATCCTTGGAGGCGCCGTCTCCCAGGATGAACTCCTCGACCATCTCTCGAGCCGAGTCGTCCGAGAACTGGACCGGGGGCGACTTCATGAAGTAGGCGGACGGTCCGATCAGCGGACCGCCCATCCCTCGGTCCATGGCCAGCTTGGCGCAGCGGATGGCGTCGATTGCCACGCCGGCGGAGTTGGGCGAGTCCCATACCTCCAGCTTCAGCTCGACCGACATGGGGGCGTTGCCGAACCCCTTGCCCTCCAGCCGGATGTGGGCCCACTTCCGGTCATGGAGCCAGGGAACGTGATCCGAGGGACCGATGTGGATGTCCTGGGCGTCGATGCCCTCTCGCAGCTGCGAGGTGACCGCCTGGGTCTTCGAGACCTTCTTGGAACGCAACCGCTCCCGCTCCAGCATGTTCATGAAGTCCATGTTCCCGCCGAAGTTGAGCTGCGAGGTGTGGTCCAGCCAGACCCCCCGATCCTCGAACAGCTTGGCCAGGACCCGGTGGACGATCGTGGCCCCAACCTGGGCCTTGATGTCGTCGCCGACGATGGGAACCCCGGCGTCCGCGAAGGCCCGGGCCCACCGGCGATCCGAGGCGATGAACACCGGCATGCAGTTCACGAAGCCGGCACCCGCCTCGATGGCCGCTCGCGCGTAGTGCCGGGTGGCTTCCTCGCTCCCCACCGGCAGGTAGCTGACCACCACGTCGACCCCGGCCTCGCGAAGCGCCGCCGCCACGTCGACGGGGGGCTCGTCCGACTCCGTGATCACCTCGCGGTAGTAGCGGCCCAGGCCATCGAGCGTGGGCCCTCGCTGGACCATCACGCCCGTGGGTGGGACGTCCTCGGCGAACCGGATGGTGTTGTTGGGCTCGGCGAAGATCGCCTCGGCGACGTCATGGCCCACCTTCTTGCCGTCGACGTCGAAGGCGGCCACCACCTCGATGTCGGACACGTGATACGGCCCCAGGCGCACGTGCATCAGGCCGGGGACGGGGTTCCCTGGATCGGCGTCGTGGTAGAAGGTCAGCCCCTGTACCAGAGCCGATGCGCAATTCCCCACCCCCACGATGGCCACTCGAACTTGGGTCATGTCGTGGTCTCCTCCCTCTTGGGCACAGCCGTCGTGGTTCGGGCCCGACGGGTCCGCCCAGTTCTGCGGGGCCTTCGGACAGCTCGGCGTTCCGAGGCGATCATCTGGTCCAGCCAGGAGATGTCCCGCTCGGTGGCGTCCATCCCGTGGCGCATCAGGGACTGCGTGTAGTCGTCCACCTGCTCGCGGTAGGAGGAGAGCCGCTGCTTGAGCTCCGCCAGCCGCGTGGTGAGGGTGGCCTTTCGCCGCTCCAACACCCCGATCCGAGTCTCCGGCGCCAGGTACCGGAAGAACGCCACCCGGACCCGGAATCCGTTTTCGTCATCCTCGCGCTGGCCACTCGAGGCCAGCAGCTCGTTGAAGGTCCGCTCACCCTCGGGGGTGAGCCGGTACACGTTCCTCCGTCTGCCCACCTCGGTCCGGGGGAATACCTCTTCCACGGCCCCCTGGGTCTTCAGGCGCTTCAGGGCGGGGTACAGGGCCCCGTAGGACACCTGCCAGAACGGCCCCAGGGTCTCCGAGAGGCTCTTCTTCAGCTGGTACCCGTGCATGGACCGCTCCTTGAGCAGCCCCAGGACGGCCAATTCGATCACGATGGTCTCCTTCGATATATCGCGTCGATATATCGACCCGATATATACCCGCCGCCGGGAGGTCTGTCAAGCCGGGAGGAGGTGGCCGTGCCGGCGTCGAATCCGGAAGGGATGGCAGGCAAGCATCAGTACAGGTTCCGGGTGTTGGGCCGATACCCCGCCCGGATGAAGAACAACCAGACCGCCGTCACCGTGTCGTTCCTGGCCGGAGATCCGGGACACCTGGTCCACTCCGGGACCCTGACGATGACCGAGTCGGAGTGGGAGGAGTTCATCTCGGTGGTCAAGAGGGCCCTCGGCGACGACCTCGAGGTCGAGGACCACTCCGAGACCCTCGAGGGGGCCTCCACGGCGGAAGCCGCCAAGCGCGCCTGGCAGTAGCTGGACCGGTAGCTAGACCAGTCCTCCCTGGGGGCTCTGAAGGATCTCCACCCGGCTGACCTTCCAGGACTCCGCGGTCTCGATCAGGGCGATCTCGATCCGGAGCACGTCGGTGCGAGGGGTCTGCTGAGTGGCGTTCGACACGGTCTCGTTGACCACGGCGAACACCGTGGCCGAGGCCTCGTCGATGCTCTGGACGAACAGGCTCTGCACCTCTCCCGAGCTGGTGGCTTCGTTCTGCTGGATCTGCTGCACCCGCTCGGGGGTGAAGGTCTGATCGACCTCCTCGGCGAACTGGCCGATGGCGAACGAACGGATCTCCTCGATGTCGCGTTCGATGGTCTCCCCGGAGAAGTTCGTCAGGGCCACCAGGAACCGGCCGGCGGTGGCCTCCACCTCGGATCGCCGGGAGTCTTCCCGCTGCTCCGACCACCACAGCGCGCCGAGCGTCACCGCCCCCGCCAGGGCCAGGACGAACAACGTCCACGGGAGCCGGGGTCCTCGGAACAGCGGACGGGGATCGAAGGAGCGCAGCGAGAGCTTGGGCAGGCGCAGCTTCGTTGCGCGCTTCACGATTGCCGCAGGGTAGGCGGTCGGGCCAGGGTGCGCTAGGGCGTCACCGACCGGGGTGCAGCTTCGAGCCCGGAGCGACGTAGGGCGGGGTGGGCTGCGTGGGCGCCTCGACGCCCTCTCCGTACCGGTTTCGGCAAGCGTCGCCGCCGTACACGTCGGGGCGGAGCCGGTGAGGAGCGTAGGCGATGGCCGGGGGCTGCTGGGGCGGCAGGAAATGGACCCGGAACCACCCGTAGCCGTCCTTGCCCTTCTGCACCGCCAGGTCCACCCCGTCGAAGAAGAAGTGGTTGAGGTCCAGCACGTCCTTGAGGTTCTTCAGGTTGTCCCCCCGGGCCAGGGTGGCGTTGATGTTTCCGAAGTCGGCGAACATGCACGCCAGATTGGGCTTCTGCCGGGCCAGAAGGTCGCCCAGCACCTCGGTGAGCCGGCCCCCGTTCTTCGACAGGTCCACCAGCTCGAAGCGGTTCTCGGCCAGGATCTCGGCCAGGACCGCGGTCTCTATGATGTCGTCCGCCAGCGTGGGGGCGTTCTCCGCCAGGACCTCGAGCACCTCGGGGCCGGTGCGGATCAACGACTCGAGCTGAGCCTTGACCTCCAGGATGCGTTGGGGCAGGTCGGCCCCGGTCACCGACAGCGAGGCCAGGTCCGGGCCCCGGCCTCGAAGCGCCGTGGCGGCCTCGGTGACCACCGTGGTGAGGTTCTCGGGAGGCACCGCGGCCAAGACCTGGGCCAGGACCTCGATGGTTCGTTCCGCCTCGGGCGGAAGGGTGACGTCGGCCAGAGGGATTCTCCCGCCGTTCGGCATCGTGGCCCCCTGACCGGGGATCAGGTTCACGGTGATGTCCCCGATGGGGCTTCGGCGGGTGATCTCCGCGGTGGTCCCCCGGGTGATGGTCACTCCCGGGTCCAGCTCCAGGGTCACCAGCGTGGTTCCCAGGTCGGTCATCCGAACCGCGGTCACCGCGCCGGAGGGGACCCCCCGGACGGTCACGTCGCTGCGGGGCAGGAGGCCGGAAGAGTTCGCGGTCTCCATCATGACCAGCCGTCCGGACTCCGGGGGGAACAGGTACTCGGTGATCCCCAAGTACAGCAGCACGGAGGAGATCCCCACGAAGGTGACCACGTTCAGGAGGAGGCGCGTTCGGCTCATGACGGCGGCTCGATGCACCGGCGGGCCGCGTCGTTGGGGTCGTCGTTCAGCCCGCAGATGATGAAGTCCTGCAACACCTGGACGAACTGGTTGTAGTCGGTGATCGCGGTGTTCCGGTTGTGGAACGGGGCCCACTTCAGGAACCGCTCGATCGAGCTCGACTCCGAGTTCAGGGTGTCCAGGATGGTCCGGGCCTGGCGGAAGAACCGGCTCATCTCGTCGGAGTGGGCTTCCAGGACCCCCCGAGCTCCCACCGACAGCCGGTTGAGGGCCACGATGGCCGCCTTCAGCCGGTCGCTCTCCTCAACCAGCATCCGCAGGCCCTTGGCGCTGTTCACGGTGGCCTTGGCGTGCGCGGGGGCCTTGGACGCCAGGGTGGCGTTCAGGTGGTTCAGGTTCGTGATCACGCCGCGGATCTCGTCGGTCCGCCCGGCATAGGCCTGCACGATCTGCTGGAAGTTGTTGAGGATGGCTCCCAGCTGCTCACCGCGACCGCCGAAGCCCTTGGCTCCCTCGTCCACCAGCGTGGCGATCTCGCTGGCCATCAGGGGGGCGAGGACGTCGGTGCCCTCGGCCACCAGGTCCTCGAGGTCGGCTCGGGCCTCGGTGTCCACGATCTGGTCACCGTTCCGCAGCGGGGGGGCGTCCAGGGGGATGCCCTCGGGGACCAGGAAGTCGATGAACTTCTCTCCCAGCAGGCTGGTACGACGCACCCGGGCCACCACGCCCTGGGGGACGTTGGCCTGGCGATCGATCTCCATGGTGACCAGGGCCTGGCTCTCCTCGAGGTCGATCTCCGTGACCTTGCCGATCGGGATGTCGGCCAGCATCACGGGAGCCGACGTGGCCAGATCCCCGACGTCGGTGAACCGGGCCCGGACCGTCACCCGGCCGTCCTCGCTCAGGAACGCGCACGCCGTGAGGGCCAGAGCCGCCACCACCAGGAGCGCGGCGAGCTTCTTCATGGCAACAGATCTCCGATGTCGCCCACACCGCCGGGGAGCTGGCCGGTGATGTCGTCGAGGGCGTCGCCCAGAGTGTCCTCGAGGAGGCCGTCCACCAGCTCCTGGGTCTCCTCTTCCGTCTTCCGCTCGAGGCACCCCTGCACGTCGGCGGACTTCAGGCAGTCGAGGAGGACCGCCTTGTCTTCGAGGCACCGTCGAGCGTTGTTGGAGTTCAGGCAGTGGAGCAGGATCCGCTTCCGCCGCTTGCAGGCCTGTGGGTCCTTGGCGTTCTGGCACGCGATGTCCTGGGCCTTGTCCAGGAGCTGCTCCAGGAGCGTGGGGACCTGTTCGATGGCGTCGGCCAGCTCCTCGGCCGGCCCGCCCCCGGCGCCGCCCGAACCGCCGGTGCCGTCGGCGGCCTGGCCCTCCTCCTGCCGGGGCTCGGGCACGCAGGACTCCTCGAAGCAGAACAGGGATGGCGCCTCAGTCTCCCAGTAGCGCGGGGTTGTGCAGATCGGGAGCCCCAGGTCGGCGCACAGCGCGGTGAGCCGTTGCATGAGCCGCTCCACGATGAGCTGCTCGAGGGCCTGGCCCTGGTTGTTCAGACGAAGCCACTGGCGGGGGAAGTCCACGGCGTTCTCCGCTGCCCGGAACAGGCGCTGGGCCCAGTGGCCGGTCCGGGCCAGCGTGTCGATGTTCTTGTTGACCGTGCGGCCCGTCCTGGTGAGGACCCTGATGTCCTGGTGGAGCGGCTTGCGGTGGTCGATCAACAGCGATGCCAGCTGCACGGCCATCTCGTTGAGCCCGTCGATGGAGCCCTCAAGGGCCGTCCGGTTTGTGGTCACGGTGCCGACCACCTCGTTGTAGGTGTGGATCAGCCGGGAGAGCTTGGCCTTCCGGGTGTTGAGAGCCAGACTGAGCCGGTCGAACTCCACGATGATCTGCGCAAGGTCGTCGCGCTTGGCGGACAGCGTCGACAGGACCTCGGCGGCGTGGTGGATCAGGCTGTTGAGCGTCTGGCCCGTGCCGTCCAGGATCGCCGCCGCGTTCTCAACGAAGGACGTGACGGTCTGAGGGTCCAGGGCCCCCAGGTAGTCCTGGAGCGACCGGAGCAGCTCGTCCGGCTCGGACGGCACCCCGGTCCGCTCGATGGGGATCGTGGCGTCCGGCTCCAGCGCGGGTCCGCCCTGGTAGGCCGGGAACAGCTGGATGTACCGCTCTCCCAGGAGCGACGCGGGCACGATGACCGCCTGGACGTCTTGGGGGAGCTTCACCTCCGGGTCGTCGACGGTGAAGGTCACCTCGACGGCACCGGGGACGTTCTGGACGTCCTGGATCAGACCGACGTCCACGCCCAGGACCCGGACGTCCCCGCCGGGGAACACCTGGATGGCCCGGCTGAACCTGGCCCGGTATGTCTGGGCGCCGGTGGCGTCCCGGATCAGCGCGCAGGCCGAGGTCATCAGGGCCACGACGACCAGGACGCCCGTCAGCCGTTTCATCCGCCCTCACACCCCTGGGGGGCGCCGGGCAGCGTGGAGCCGACCAGGTCCCCGATCGAGCAGGGGAGGCCCGGTGTCTCCGGCGGTGGAACGTCCACGCCGGGGAGGGCGGGAACCGTCGGAGCCACGGCTTCCTGCCCCTGCGTCCCCTGCTCGCCACCCTGGGTGGGCTCGGTGGCCTCATCCCGTGGGAGTGGGAGCTCGGGCAGAGGGATCGGGGGCGGGAAGGGAAGCGGCCCGCCTTCCCCGGCGGTGGCGCAATCCGAGCCGAAGTAATGGTCGAAGAACTGGTCGACGGTCCCGCACGGGCCAACCAGGGCGTCCACGCCGGCGGGACCCAGCGACTGGACGAAGATGTTGGCCCACCGGTTCGGCGTCCCCTGCGAGTAGCCCACGCTCGAGTAGCCCTGGACGGCCTGGTCCAGGTAGGCGATGGTGGCCGCCAGGTCGAGCTGGTGCCGATCCAGGACCTCGAGGTCCTGGTGCAGGAGGTTCAATGCCGAGTCGAGGACCGTCCGGTTCCGCTCGACCAGGTTCGCGGTCTCGTGGCTGGAGGCATCGGTGGCGTGGAGGAGCGTCACCAGGTCCTCCTGGCGCTCGGCCAGGTTGTCCAGGACCACGTCCAGGTTGTCGATCAGCGACACGATCACCCGGTCGCGCTGCCCGAACGTGGTGGACAGGATCCGCAGGGACTCGATCAGGCGGGTGAGCTGGACCTGCCTGCGGTCCACCGCCGCGGTGACCCGGTCCAGCCCGGCGATGATGGTCTGGACCTCCTGGGCCTTGCCCTCGGTGATCTCGGTGATCTCCCGGAGCATCTGGTCGAACCCTTCGGCGTCGGAGGCGTTGAGCAACCGGACCGAGATGTCGTTCAGCTCGGTGATGTCGATCGGGGTCGTGGTTCGGTCCAGGGGGATCACCGCGCCGTCGCGCAGGGGCTCGTCGCTCCGGCCCGGGATGAGGGCCACCGACTTCCGGCCCAGCAACGTCTCGATGACGATCTCGGCCGAGCTGTCGGCCGCCATCCGGACGTCGTCCTCTACCGCCAGCTCGATGGCCACGGAGCCGCCCTCCAGGCGGACCTCCTTGACCTTCCCACCGGGGAGGCCGGCCACCGTCACGTAGTCACCGGAGCGGATCCCCGCGCCGTCCGAGAACAGCGCGGTGACCGCGTACGTGGGCGTGAAGAAGCCGCCCTGGAGGAGAAGGGCCAACACCGTGCCGGCCCCCACCAGGAGGATGCTGACGAACCCGATGACCCGCTGGTTCCGCTCCAGGAACGAGGTCGCGCCGCGCCTAGGCAACGGATCCCCCTCCGGTCACCGAGTCCATCCAGGACCCCAGGGTTCGGGCCCGGGTGCCGGCCTGCTGAGCGCTCTCCTGTCCCCGCAGGACCGGGGTGGGAAGGCCCTTCTCGTCCTGGCAGGTGAACACGCCGGGGTAGTTGGTGGGACGGGACCCGGGACCCTCACCCTGGCGGACGATGACGTTCCCCTGGTTGTCCTTGAACATGATCTCGACGATGCGGACGTTGAACCACTCGCCCCAGCTCGAGGTCTCGTCGTAGGGCACCACGCCCGCCGGCAGGGAGCACAGGGTCTGCTCGAGGGTGTGGCGGTTGTCGTCCAGGATCCGGGCCAGGTTGTTGAGCCCGCTGATCGAGCCGTCGATGTTGTCGCGGTTCTCCCGGAGGAGCTGTTCGAACTCCTGTTGGACCACGGCGAAGTTGGTGATAAGGGCATTGATCTCCTGGGTCATCCCCCGGAGGTCCCCGCCCAGGTGGTCCAGGTTCTCCAGGATGTCGCCCAGCGATCGGCTCTGGCCGGCGTACGCGGCCAGGATCGTGTCGGAGTTGGTGATCAGGCTCTCGATCTCCGCGTCCATGTCTCCCAGCTCTCCCGACAGGGTTGCCCCGTCGGAGAGAAGGGTCCGGACCGCCAGCTCGTTGCCGGCCAGCGCGGTGTTCATGGCCTCGATGAACGCGTTGGCCTTCTCTGGGTCGATGGCCTGGAGGATCGGCCCCAAGCGGTTGAGGAACGCCCCGATGTCCCCGGCGGAGTCGGTCTGGCTGGAGGGGAACCGGTAGCCCTCCCCGACCCGCTCGCCGCTCCCGTCGCCCGGGTACACGTAGAGGAATCGCAGCCCGATGACGTTCCGCCACCGCAGGCCGATGCGGCTGTCGGTGGTGAGCTCCACGGAGTCGTCCACGGTGAACCGGACGATGGCCTTGCCGTTCTCGATCCACGCTTCTCTGACCCGGCCGATGTCCACGCCGGCCAGCTTCACGGCGTCACCCTTGAACACCCCGGTGGCGTTGGCGAACTCCGCCTCGAGCTCGTACTCGTCGGCGAACAGGTTGGTGTTGGCGATCTTGAGCCCCAGGGCCACGGTCATGGCCAGGGCGACCAGGGAGAACGCCACCACCTTGGCCAGGGTCTTGGTGTCGAATCGGCCCAGGCTCATGACCCTCTCCCGAACTGCTGGCAGATCGGGATGGTGTCGTTCACCGGCGGTGGCAGCGCACCGCACAGGTCCTCGAGGGTGTCCTCCAACTCCGTGCCCCCGATGAAGTTGGCGAACGGAGCGGCGGCGCTCCCGTCCGGGACGGGGTACGGGTCCGGATCGCCGAGGTTGTTGACGTAGCTGGCCAGGCCGCTCACCAGGTCCTTGAGGCCGCCGGGCCGGCCGGCGAAGGTCTCCAGGACGATGTCGCCCTGATCCATCATCCGGTCGATGTCCGCTCGATTGAGGGTCAGCAGGTCGGCGAGGTCGTTGGACATGGGAACCAGACGCTCCAGGAGGACGCGGAGGTGGCGCTGGGCTCGCTCGGAGGCGTACACCGGGACGCCCCTGTTCACCGCGTCGGCCAGCCGGTTGAGATCCACCCCGCTGCCGCGCAGCTCACGGAAGATGATGTTGAAGGCGATCAGCCCGCGGATCTGCGGCTCCAGGGTCTGGGCGAACAGCGTGGACAGCTCGGCGTTCACGTCCAGGCTGCGGGCGATGTCCTCTCCGTGCCCCCGGGCTCCCTGGGCCAGCTCCGAGATGATCGTGGCCAGGTCCGCCGGCGGGATGGCCTCGAACACCTTGACGCCGCCGGACAGCACCTCCTCCAGCTCGGGGGTCACGCTCCCAGGAACCCGGGCACCGTCGCGGAGGAACGGCGCCGTGTACTCCTGGTAGCGGAGGTCGATGAACTTGTCGCCGAGCAGCGTCTTGAGCCCCACGTAGGCCTGGGCCTGCTGCGGCACCCGGTACTGCCGCTCGATCTGAAGGGTCAGCCGGGCCTGCCGGTCCACCAGCCGGATGTCACTGACCTTGCCGATGATCACCCCCCGCTGCCGGACGTCGGCCCCGATCCGCATCAGCTGCCCGGCCCGGGGGAAGTCGGCGCTGACGTAGTAGTAGTCGCCGTACGAGCCGTATCGGGCCTTCACCCCGAAGAACATGCCGGCGAGGAGCGCGACCACGAAGATCGCGGCACCGACCCGGCGGAGGAGCCCTCGCATCATCCGGCGATCTGGACGGTGTCCCGCCCGCCCCACATCAGCAGCGACAGGAACAGGTTCATGACCACCACCGTGACGATGGATGCCCGGATGGCCCGGCCGGAGGCCGTTCCCACGCCGGCCGGTCCGCCGGAGGCGGTGTACCCGTAGTAGCAGTGGATCATCGTGACCAGGATGGCGAACACCACGGCCTTGATGAGGCTGTAGATCACGTCGATCGGCGGCAGGAACAGGTGGAAGTAGTGGATGTAGGTCCCCGTGGACAGCGAGAAGAACTTGGTGACGATGGCCTCGGTGGCGATGAACGAGGCGAACAGGGCCGCCAGGTACAGCGGGATGATCGTGATGATCGAGGCCCAGATCCGCGTGGCCACCGTGTAGACCATGGATCGGACCGCCATCACCTCGAGGGCATCGATCTCCTCCGAGATCCTCGCCGCGCCGATCTCCGCGGTGTACGAGGTGCCGACCTGTGCGGCCAGGGCCACCCCGGCCACCAGGGGAGTGATCTCCCGGGTGTTCGCCCAGGAGGACACCAGGCCCACGAAGGACTCGGCGCCGATCGACCGGAGCCCCTGGTAGCCTTCCAGGCCCACCTGGGTCCCGGTGAAGAACGCCATCGAGAAGATCACGAAGAACGTCCCCGCACCGACGATCAGCGCCCCGACGCCGATGGTGATGTCGGAGACGATGGCCGCGATCTGCTTGCGGTAGTGGAGGGCCTTGGGCATGGCCTTGACGGCCGCCCAGTAGAACGCCAGCTGGCCGGAGAGCCCCTCGTAGGTGGGGATCCGCCGGATCCTCCCGGATCTGCGCGGTGGCTCAGCGGCGTAGTCCATCTATTCGGCTCCTACAGTCGCTGGGGGACGAAGTTGAAGTACACGGCGGTGAGGATGAAGTTCAGGAAGAACAGGAGGAGGAAGGTGATGACCACGGCCTGGTTCACCGCATCACCGACCCCCTTGGGGCCACCCTTGGCGAAGAACCCCTTGTAGCAGGCGACCATCCCGCCCACGAACCCAAACACCAGGGCCTTGATCAGGGCCATGACCAGGTCGGCCAGCTGCGAGAGCTCGTTGAAGGAGGAGAAGTAGCTGGAGGTGGTCCCGTGCTGGACCTGCACCGCGAAGAACCATCCACCGGCGATGCCGGCCACCGACACGATGGCGTCGAGCAGGACGGCCACCACCATGGCCGCCAGGATCCTGGGCATGATCAGCCGGTGGAGGGGGTTGATCCCCAGCACCTCCATGGCGTCGATCTCATCGCGGATCCGCCGGGCGCCCAGGTCGGCGCACATCGCGGACCCACCGGCCCCGGCGATCAGCAGGGCGGTGGCTACCGGCGCCTCCTCACGGACCACCGCGAGCACCATGGCCGCGCCCATGTGCGCCTGGGACCCGAGCTGAGTCAGAAACGAGCCCACGTGCAGCGAGATGATCATCCCGAACGGGATCGAGATCAGGATGACCGGCAGCGTGGTCACCTTGATGATGAACCACATCTGCGACAGGAACTCCTGCAGCGGCCAGGGCCGGCGAAACACCAGCCGTGCCGATTCCAGGCCGACCGAGAACATCCGGCCCGTCTCCTCGACGAACCCGAAGGCCTTGCGCGCGACGGCCGTTTGGGCCACCGGCTAGCCTCCCTGCTGGCGGTCCTGGGACCACCCCTCCAGCGGTCCGGGCCCCTCCGCCTCCCCCCGATCCCCCCGGCGCGTGGCCGCGGTGCGCTCCAGCTCCTCGGTCTCCTCGGCGCTCAGTCCCGAAGTGGACACGATGTCCTGGTCCTTCTCCTCGGCCATCCCGATGGGCCCCTCGGTGTCGCCGGCCAGGAACTGCTTCACCTCGGGGATGTCGGACTCGAACATCTCCTGGGCCGGACCGAACTGCACCAGGTGCCGGCGGCACAACATGCCGATGTAGTCCGCCACCCGGCGGGTGGCCGCGATGTCGTGGGTCACCACCAGGAACGTTCCCTGCGTCTGGTCGTTGAGGTCTCGGATCAGCTCACAGAGGAAGGCGGTCCGCACGGGGTCCAGCCCGGAGTCCGGCTCGTCGAACAGGATGATCTCAGGGTCCAGGACCAGGGCCCGGGCCAGACCGGCCCGCTTCTTCATGCCGCCGGAGATCTGGCCGGGGAGCTTTCCCTCGGCGCCCCGGAGGCCCACCATCTCGAGCTTGTCGGTGACCATCTGCTTGATCTCCCGCTCGCCCTTTCGGGTGTGCTCCCGGAGGGGGAAGGCCACGTTGTCGTAGACGTTCATCGAGCCGAACAGGGCGCCGTCCTGGAACAGCACGCCGAACTTCCGCCGAACCCGATAGAGCTCCCGCTCGGGAAGCGTGGGGATGTCCTTGCCGTCGATCCAGATCTGGCCGCGATCCGGTTTCAGCAGACCGACCAGATGCTTGAGGAACACGCTCTTGCCGGTGCCCGAGGGGCCCAGCATGACCGTGATCCGCCCCTTGGGGACGTCGCAGGTGACCTCCTCGAAGACCGTCTGGGATCCGAAGGCCTTGGTCAGGTCCCGGACGGCGATCTCCGACTCGGGCTGGCCGTTGCCCTCCGCTCTGGTGTCCCGCTCGTCTGCCACGCGCCCGATGGCCTCCCCTCGGCGAGCCAAGCCCCCCTGAGCCAAAGAAAGGACCACGCCGCAGGCCGGACGATGACGATCAGGCGGGAGAGCTCGGCCCGCGGTCCTGGCTTCCCTCCGGCTCCGGTGGAGGGCCGCCCCGGGCCGCACGCGGGCCTGCGGCCCGAGGCTACCCAGAGTGTTCGACGGGCTGCGGCGCGATTCCTTCCCGCCCGCGGGTCATTTTCGCCCGATTCGCCCAGCCCGATCGTCGTCACCGACGAGCCGATAGACTGCGGCCGTGTCGCGGGTCCTCCTGATCGGTTGGGACGGCGCCGACTGGCGCATCCTCGATCCCATGCTGGAGGCAGGACTCCTCCCCAACCTGGCATCGCTGATCGACCGGGGTTCGCGAGGAGTGCTGCGTTCCACGGTCCCCAACCACTCCTGGTCGGCCTGGCCTTCCTTCCTCACCGGGTTGGAGCCCTCCAACCACGGCGTGTACGACATCTTCGAGAAGGAGATCGGGCGCCGGAAGAGCCTCCCGGTCACCTACGGCTCGATCAAGCAGAAGACGATGCTGGCGGACCTCACCGCCGCGGGAGCCACCACGGTGATGACCAACCTCCCCCTTACCTTCCCCCCGCCTCGGATCGAGGGGAAGCTGGTGGCCGGTGGGGTGCTCCCCAAGTGGCGGCCGTTCACCCACCCCGAGTCGCTGGCCCAGGACCTGGAGCGAGCCGGAGCCCCGTTCCCGATCAACGGCATGTCCTGGACCACGTTCCGGAACCGCCCCGAGCCCCTGATCGAGGAGGCCGCCGTTCTCACTCGAGCGCGGACGAAGGCCAACCTCCACCTCCTGGACGACACGGACTGGAGGTTCGCGTCCCTGATCTACGTGGCCACCGACCGCCTCCAGCACTGCCTGGACAAGTACGTTGCCCCCGACCATCCGGACTACGCCACCTTGTCCAAGGAACGGCTTGCGGAGAAGCTGCGCGACGTGTACCGGCTTCTGGACGAGGCCCTGGGCCAGATCCTGGAGCGGGCGGGCCCCGACGACCTGGTCCTGTTCGTCTCCGACCACGGTTTTCAGTCGTGTACCCGAGCTCTGCACATGGACCGGCTGCTCGAACACCTGGGGTTCCTGAAGTTCGCGGCGTCCAAGGCCGTGTTCGGGCCCATGCAATGGGGACCGATGCGGACCGTGGCCCGCAAGGCTTACGACATGCTGGGGCTGCACGGCCGCGTCTCGCTGCCCCAGTCGGTGAACTGGCCGAAGACCATGGCCTACACCTCGGTGCGGTCGACGGGGGAGGGGGTGTCGATCAACCTCGCGGGCCGAGAGCCGGACGGCATCGTTGACCCCGCGGACTACGAGCCGGTCCGGGACAAGATCATGGACGCCCTGGCGGCGTTCGTGGACCCCGGCACCGGGCAGAAGCCGGCCCGGCGAGTCCTCCGGCGGGAGGACGTGTTCACCGGAACCTACGCGGAGACGGCACCGGACATCCTTCTGGAGCCCGCCCCCCTGTACAGCCTGACCCACGCCAAGGACTACGTGGGGGACGCGGACTGGCTCTCCGGCGACCACCGTCCCGACGGCGTCATCACCGCAGCGGGTCCCCGGGTCGGTCCGGACGCGTTCGCCGAGCCCGCGCTCCTTGTGGACATGGCTCCCACGATCCTCGCAACCCTCGGGGTCCCGACCTCGGTGAAGCGCGACGGCCGGGTCCTGTCCTCGGTGGTGGGTGACGAGGCCACGGTCGGCGCCGCGACGATCGAAGGGGAGCAGGCCGGCCTTGCCGACGACAGCGGTCTCGACGCGGACGAGGCGCTGGAGGTGGAGGAGCACCTCCGCGGCCTTGGCTACCTCGAATAGTCCCGGCCGAGACCGAGGCCTTCGATCGGCGCTGGAATCGATCCTTCCCTTCGAGCGATTCGGGGATCAGCGCACCATCCTGGCGGGCACCGGCCAGAGCGCCGTGGGGCTTGGAGTGGCCGTCCTGGCCACGTTCGCCGGCCAGGTGCTGATCACCCGAGGTCTCGGGGCCGCGGCGTTCGGCGTGGTCACCCTGGCCACGCAGGGAGCCCTGGTCCTGGGGTACTTCTCCCGCATCGGGATGGACATGGCCTCCGTTCGCCAGGTGGCCATCGAGATGGGCCAGGGCCGCCGGGGCCGGGTCCGGCCATTGGTGTCGCGGGCCTCGGTGATCTGTATGGCGGGAAGCGTGGTGGTGGCCGCCGCGGTGTTCGCCTTCGCGGAGCCCCTGGCCCGGTCGTTCGTGTCCGAGCGCGTCGGAACGGGGGTCTCGGCGGTCCGGGCCGGGGCCCTGGCGATCCCCTTCGCCGCGCTGGTGCAGGTGTACCTGGGGGGGACTCGCGGCCTGAAGATCATGCGGCACACCCTGTACGTGTTCTGGATGGGGCAGCCGCTGGGGTGGGTGGCCCTCATCCTTCTCGGGTGGATGGTGTCCCGGTCCGTGGGGATGACCACCCTGGCGTACTCGGTGTCGTGGATCCTGGCAACGCTGGCCGCGGCGTGGCTGTGGTACCGGGAGACCCGGGGATTCGGCCACGAGCCCCTGGCCCCGGGGGAGGTTCGCGACCTCTTGAAGTACGGGGTGCCACGCGCGCCGGCCGCGCTGTTCTCCCAGCTCCTGTTCTGGACCGACCTGTTCGTGCTGGCCCGGTTCGCGGACGCTACGGAGACGGGGATCTATGCCGCGTCCGCCAGGGCCGCGCAGGTGATCCTGCTGTTCTTCATCGCCGTGAGCCTGATGTTCAGCCCCTTCGTGGCCGACCTCCACGCCCGCGGGGAGCGGGAGAAGCTCGACCGGCTGTTCAAGCAGATCACCCGGTGGACGATGGCCGCCACGCTGCCGCTCTTCGTGGTCCTGGCCGTGGCCCCCGGTTCCGCGCTGCGGCTGTTCGGCTCGGAGTTCGGCGCCGGCCGGACCGCGCTCCTGATCCTCCTGGTGGGCCAGCTCGTCAACGTGGCCACCGGGCCGGTGGGGTTCATCCTGATCATGGTGGGCCGCACCGGGTGGGACCTGGTGGTGTACGCGGTCTCGGTGACCTTCGACATCGGAGCCGCAGTCCTGCTGATCGCCGGCCTGGACCTGGGCATGGAGGGCGCGGCCGTCGCCGGCGCCGTCACCTTGATCCTTTCCAAGATGGCCCGGCTCCTGCTGGTGCGGCGATTCGTGGGGATCCAGCCGTTCGACCGGGACTACGCCAGGCTGGCCGTTCCCGCGGTCGCGTCGGCGGCAGCGGGGCTGGTCGCGCACTTCGCGCTGGGCGGCGGTTCCTGGCCGGTCGACCTGGCAGCCACGACCGTCGCGGTCGCGGCCGTCTACCTCCCGGTTGTCCTGCTCTTCGGGCTGCCTCCGGCGGAGCGCCGCGCGGCGTTCCGGCTGGGGGGAGCGCTGCTCGGAGGGTCGCGGGGTGGCTGACTACGACCCCGGTGCCCTGCGGTGCGTGGAGTGCGGCACGCCGCTGGTCCAGTCGGTCACCCCGGATGACGTGGTCACCCTCCGGGGCCAGCGGATCCGGTTCCGCCGGGTCACCGACTTCGTGGTGTGCAGAAGGTGCTCCTCGCTGTATCGGGTGGAGGACATCCGGGCGGGGCGCGCCTTCCCGGTCGGAGAAGAGGAGCTGATCCGTCTCGGCGAGGCCACCGTGGAGAGCGAGCCGGAGCGGGGTTAGCGGGCCGCGTCGAGGGCCCGGGTCACCGCTTCCTGGGGAGTGGTGACAGGGACCGGGCCGCCGGTGCGTCCCAGCTGGGTCAGATCCCACGTGGCCACCCCCACCACCGGCTTGCCCATCTTCACGGCTAGGGCGATCTCGGAGAGCGTCCCCCATTCACCCCCGATGGCGATGACCGCGTCCGCGGCCCGGACCACGAGAGCGTTGCGGGCTTCGCCCATGCCGGTGGGGATGGCCGCGGTGAGGTGAGGGCTGGCCCCCTCCCGGGTGTTCCCGGGCAGGAGCCCGACCGAGAGCCCCTCTGCCGAGGTCGCCCCCCGGGCCGCCGCGTCCATCACCCCGCCCAGCCCGCCGCACACCACCACCGCGCCGGCCTCGGCGAGTCGCCGCCCCACCTCCTCGGCCCAGGCCGATTCCCGGTCGGTCGCGGACGATGGGCCGCATACCGCGACGTACGTGGTCACGGGAGCATCTCCTCGATCAGCGCCGCGGCGCCGGCCTTGTCCAGTGGCTCGTTCCCGTTGCCGCACTTGGGGGACTGCACGCACGATGGGCACCCGGAGTGGCACCGGCACACCCGGATGGCCTCCAGAGTGGCCGACAGGAGCCGTTCGCCGGCGTGGAACCCTCGCTCGCAGATCCCCGCACCGCCCGGGTACCCGTCGTAGATGAAGATGGCGCACGACCCGGTGTCGGGGTGATAGGCGGTGGACACACCGCCAACGTCCCACCGGTCGCACGTGGCCACCAGGGGAAGGAGACCGATCGCAGCGTGCTCGGCGGCGTGGGCCGCCCCCGGCAGCGCGGCCTCCCGGATGCCGGCCCGGCCGATCACCGATTCGGGCACCGCCCACCACACCGACCGGGTGTCCAGCATCTGGGGCGGGAGATCCAGCGGGACGGTGTCCACCACGTCACCGGTGAGGTGAAGCTTTCGGACGAACGCCACCACGTGGTTCGTCACCCGAACCGTGCCGAAGAACATGGGGGTCTCTCCCACCTTGGATTCCGCCAGCGTGGCCAGCACCTCGATGTCGGTGACATCGCGGGACTGCGTGTAGTAGTCGACGTTCGCGGGGTGGACCAGGGCCACGTGGCGCTCGAGGTCCAGCTCCCCGACCTCGTACTGCTCGCCCTGATGGAGGTACACGGCACCCGGATGAACCTGGAGGAAGGCCCGGGACTCGTCCACGGTCCCCAGAAGCGCTCCGGTATCGGCCTCCACGATCAGGAACAGGTGTCCGGAGGCCGACCGGATGTCCACGGACCGGTGGGGAGCGGTGCCCGGGCGGCCGTGGAGCCGCCCCCGGCGCTCTACCAGGTCGCCGGCCTCGGTCATCTCGGCGACCACCGCGGGTGCCTCATCGCCGAAGAACGACACCTCGTCCGGCTCCAGGGGGTGCTCGCGAGCAGCGCAGGCCACATGGGGGCCCAGCACGTACGGGTTGCCGGGGTCGACGACCGCCGCCTCCGCCGGCCGGTCGAACAGGTCTTCCGGATGGGTGACCAGGTACTGGTCCAGGGGGTCGTCCTGGGCCACCAGGAACGCCAGCGAGGACTCGGAGCGCCTCCCCGCCCGCCCGGCCTGCTGCCACATCGAGGCCCGGGTCCCTGGGTACCCGGCCAGGACCGCGGCATCCAGCGACCCCACGTCGATCCCCAACTCCAGAGCGGAGGTGGAGGCCACGCCCAGAAGCTCGCCGTCCGCCAGGGCCCGTTCCAGCCGGCGCCGCTCCTCCGGGAGATATCCGGCGCGGTAGGCCTTCACCCGTCCGGCCGCCTCCTGAGACAGCGCTCCTCGGGTGGCCTCCGCCAGGATCTCCGCGGCCCGCCGCGATCGGGTGAACGCGATGGCCCGAGTCTCCGAGTCGACCAGCCGGGAGAGAAGGAGCGCCGACTCAGTGATCGCGCTCTTGCGGATCCCGGCGTCCTCATCGATGAGCGGCGGGTTCCACAGACAGAACAGCTTCTCGCCCCGGGGCGACGCATCCTCGGTCACCTCGTCGAAGGACAGCCCGGTCAGTCGCTCGGCCAGCTCCCGGGGGTTCCCCACGGTGGCCGAGGCCAGGACGAACCTCGGGTCGCCTCCGTAGTGGGCCACCATCCGCCGAAGCCGCCGGAGGACCATCCCCACGTGCGAACCGAACACCCCGCGGGCGGTGTGAGCCTCGTCCACCACCACCAGCGCCAAGCGAAGGAAGAAGTCGGCCCACCGAGCATGCCCGGGGAGGATCCCGGCGTGCAGCATGTCGGGGTTCGAAAGAACCAGGTTGGCGGTGCGCCGGATCATGGTTCGTTCCTGGCTCGGAGTGTCCCCGTCGTATACCGCGGCCTTGATCTGTGGCAGACGGAGTTCCCGGATCTGCCGAAGCTGGTCTCGGGCAAGCGCCTTGGTGGGAAACAGGTACAGCGCCGTGGCCCTGGCGTCCTCCAGGGCCCGCTCGGCGAAGGCCAGGTTGTACACGAGAGTCTTCCCGCTGGCCGTGCCGGTGGCCACGATGACGTTTCGCCCCTGCTCGATCAGCTCGAGGGCCCGGCGCTGATGCGGGTACAGCCCCTCGATGCCCAGGAGTCGCAGCCGGTCGGGAAGCGGGGCGGGAAGGCCGGGATGGGGCTCGGGATCCGGGTCCCGGGGCGGCAGCCGTTCCAGGTGAACCAGGCGCTCGCGGACCCCTTCCTCGGCCAGCAACCCATCGAGGAATCCTTGCGCGTCCACGAACTCATGTTCCCACGGACCGATGTCGCCCCCCCGCGCGTGGCGGGGCCGATATCCTTCGGCCCCAGTGTCAGAGCGCAAGCACACCCTGCCCGTCCCGGCGGAGGCACCCTCGGTCTTCCAGCCCTCGCTGATCGCGGCCATCCTGGGACCGCTGCCGGGACTGGCCGTGCGGTTCGAGATGTTCCACGCCCCGCTGGTGCTGGAGACCTCGCTGTACGCGGTGGCCATCCTGGGGGCGGCATTCCTGCTGGCCTGGGCGGCGGAGGTGGCTCAGCTGGACATCTCCCAGACCCTGGCCATCGCCGTGCTGGCGTTGATCGCGGTGCTCCCCGAGTACGCGGTGGACCTGTTCCTGGCCTTCCGGGCCGGCCAGGGGGACGAGGCCAGGCGTCACCTGGCCATCGCCAACATGACCGGGGCCAACCGGCTGCTGATCGGGATCGGGTGGGCCGCGGTCGTGCTGATCTTCTGGGCCAAGACAAAGCAGCGGTCGGTCCGGCTCCGGAAGGCGCAGCGCACCGACGTTGGGTTCCTGCTGTTCGCCACGCTGTGGGCGTTCTCCATCCCGATCCGGGGCCAGCTGTCGCTCCTGGACTTTGCCGTGCTGGGGACCATGTTCGTGGCGTATATCGTCCGGGCGGCCAGGCACGAGGTGGAGGAGCCCGAGCTGATCGGCGCCGCCGCGGCCATCGGGGCGCTGCCGCGCACTCCCCGCCGGGTCACCACCGTGCTGCTGTTCGTCTACTCGGCGGTGGCCATCCTGCTGGTGGCGGAGCACTTCGCCGACGGGCTGATCGAGATCGGTTCCCAGTTCGGGATCAGCACCTTCTTCCTGATCCAGTGGGTTGCGCCCCTAGCCTCCGAGGCCCCGGAGATGATCATCGCCATCCTGTTCACCCTCCGTCTGAAGGCCCAGGCCGGCCTGGGGACGCTGATCTCCTCGAAGGTGAATCAGTGGACGCTGCTGGTGGGGACCCTCCCCCTGGTGTTTTCCATCGGTGGGGGGAAGGCCGGGCCGGGCTCCGGCTTCTTCAACCCCATGACCATGGACTCCACCCAGATGGAGGAGGTGTTCCTCACCGCGGCGCAGTCGCTGTTCGCGGTGGCGGTCATCGCCAACCTGTCAATCTCCCGGTGGGAGGCGGTGACGCTGCTGGTCCTGTTCCTGGGCCAGTTCGGGTTCGCGGAGACCGCGGTGCGTTACGGGTTCGCCATCGCCTACGTGGCCCTGGGGGTGGGGATCTTCCTGTTCAAACGGGAGTCGCGGTCCGCGCTAATCGTCTCCCTGATCCAGGTGATCAGGCCCGGCCAGCACCGCGGGGGAACCTAGCCGGTTGTCTCTTCCTCGGTCTCCTCGGCTTCGGAAGCCTCCAGCACGCCATCGTCGGCGATGTCCGCGAACATGGCGTCGGCCTCCCCGCCCAGCGTGACGATGCTGGCGGCCCCCGCGGATCCGATCCCACCGGGAGTGACCTCGTTGACCACGTCCTTGGGATCGACCGCCAAAGCTGTGAGCATCAGGTCGAACACTTCGGCGAGCGTCAGGTCCGTCTGGATGTTCTGAAGCCCGATGACGATCCAGGTGAGGAGCCGGAGCGGGTCCCGCCGTACGTCCTGACGGAGCTGCTCCAGAGCGGCCATGATCAGCAGCCCCTGGTTCTCGGACCGGCTGAAGTCGCCGTTGGGGGTGCTCTTTCGGTTGCGGGCGAAGGCCAGCGCCTGCCGGCCGTCCAGGGTGGCCGGACCGGCTTCGAACGTGGCTCCGGAGGCGGAGTCGCTCATCGCGTAGGGGATCTCCACCTCGATCCCTCCGAGGTCCTCCACCATGTGCCGGAGGCCCTCGAACGAGGTCAGCAGGTAGTAGTCGATCTCCACCCCGACGAGCTCAGCAACCGTCTGGGCCACCAGCTCCGGGCCTCCGTGGGCCAACGCGTTGTTGATCTTCTGGGTCCCAAACCCCGGGATGTTCACGTAGGAGTCGCGAGGGAACCCCAGGATGCTGGCCGACTCTTCCTTGGGGTTCACTCCGATCAGGTGGATCGAGTCGGCCAAGCAGGCCTCCACCGGCTCGCAGACCCCCGGGCGGGCGTCGCTCCCGATGGCCACGATATAGAAGGGCTGGTTACCGCCGGTGGGGACGGACTGGCCGTCCACGATGTGGCCGAAGGACACCCCCGGGCTCTGGGCTCCCGCCGATGGCGGCTCGGACAGGAGAGCGCCGCCGGCCACCCACCCCACCAGGGCCACGAACAGCACCACGACCCACAGGGCTCTCCTCACGAGGGGGTCTCCTCCGGGGGCCCCTGGCCGGTGGTCCCGGTGGTGACGATGCCCCGGACCTGGTAGCCGACGATCTCCCAGCCGTCGTCGCCGGGGTGCATGTAATAGGAGCCCCGGTGCTGGACGATCAGCGGACGCCCGTCCTTGAGCTCACCTCCGGCGGCGAATGATGTGGCGGCCACAGCGGCGGTCAGCTCCCCTCCCTCCGCGACCAGGAACCGGATCGACAGCCGGCCCACATCCGGGGCCACCGAGGCCACCTGCCCGGCGTCGTCTCCCAGGGTCAGGTTGGGGAGGTCGCGCGCCGCTCGTCGCCTGGCGTCGTCGGTGAAGGCCTCCAGCACCTCGGTGAACGCGCCGTTCTCCCATTTCGATGGGTCGATGAACCCGGCGACGTACATCGCGTCGAGGGTCTCCCTCACGTCCTCGGCGGCCGCGCCCATCTCCTCCTTTGAGGCGGTCTCTCCGGTGGTTGCGGCCGCGCCCCCCACCTTGCCCAACTGGAATGAGAACTCGGCCACTTCTTCGCCAGTGAACGGGTTGCCGCCCTCGCGAAAGAAGAAGAGCCAGGCCCCGCCCCCCAGAAGGACCAGGATGGCGACGGCGGCGGCGATGACGGGCAAGCGGATGCCCGTGCGCCTGGCTCGGTGGGACCCCGTGGGCACGAGGGCGGAGCCTACCCAGAGAGATCGATCGACGGCAAGTCGAGCATCAGGGTACCCCGCCGCCACCGGCGGGTTAGGATTTCCGCGAGTTTTCAGGGGTGCCGGGAAGCCTGGTCGGCGACCGGCTCCCCTTTCTCCATTTTGAGAGGAGGCGGATGGAGGGGTCGGTCCTGGTCGACCTGTTCGTTCTGTTCGCCGCGGCGAAGCTCCTGGGCGAGCTGTTCGAAAGCATCCACCAGCCGGCGGTGGTGGGAGAGCTCATCGCCGGGGTGCTGATCGGCCCCCACGTCCTGGGGTGGGTGGGATCGGGGGAAGGCGAGGTTCTCCAGGTGGTGGCGGAGCTGGGCGTCATCATCCTGCTGTTCACCGTGGGGCTGGAGACCCGGCTGGATGACCTCCGGCGCGTCGGGCGGGCGGCGCTGTCGGCGGGGTTCCTCGGGGTCGTGCTGCCGTTCGCCGCGGGGATCGGCCTCATGTTCGGGCTGGGCTACGACCGGGTGGACTCCTTGTTCGTCTCTGCTGCCATCGTGGCCACCAGCGTTGGGGTCACCGCCCGGGTGTTGCGGGACCTCAACGCCGTGCAGACCACGGCCGCCCGGGTGGTGCTCGGGGCGGCGGTGGTCGACGACATCCTGGCGATCATCGTGCTGGCGGTGGTGGCCGGACTGGCCGCTGGCGACCTCTCCACCTTCTCGTTCCTGTTCCTCGTGGGCGAGGTGCTCGTGTTCCTGGCGGTCGTCCTCCTCCTGGGACCGGGGGCCACCCGGCGCCTGTCCAGGGTTCTCAGGCTCCCGGGGGTCCCCGAATCACCGTTCCTGATCGCGGTGCTCCTCACCCTGGGCCTCGCCGCGCTCTCCGAGGTCATCGGGCTGGCCGCGATCATCGGAGCGTTTCTCGCCGGGCTGGTATTCGAGTTCCGCAAGGAGGAGGTGGCCACCCAGATCGAGCCCGTGTACGAGTTCCTGGTCCCCTTCTTCTTCGCCATCACCGGCAGTCGCCTCGACCCGACCGTGTTCGGGGATCCCTCGATCCTGGGGCTGGCCGCCGCGGTCACGGTCCTCGCGGTGATCACCAAGGTGGCGGGAGGGTACCTGGGCTCGGCCGGACTGGGCCGGGCGACCGCGCTGACCGTGGGGGTGGGAATGGTGCCTCGCGGCGAGGTGGGACTGATCGTGGCTTCACTGGGTCTGGGTCTGGGCCTCGACGCCGACCTGTTCGGTGTGGTGATCGTCATGACCGTGGTCACCACACTGGCGACCCCGCCGGTCCTGGGTCCTCTGGTGCGACGAGGCGAGGAAGGCGAGGCCGGCAACAGGGGCTAGGCTATAATCCGTCGGCTCTCAGCCGACCCCGAATCACCCCTTCGAGGAGGAAGGCGGAATGCACGTGCTGGGCCAGGAAGGCGGCTCCATCGAGGCCGTCTTCGGATCGTTCGAAGACAACGCCCTGATGGTCATCCTGGGGATCTCCCTCCTGGCTCTGGTGGTGGCCTACGTGCTCCGTCGCTGGGTCCTGGCGGCGCCCGAGGGCACCCCGAAGATGCGCCAGATCGCCGAGGCCATCCAGGTTGGGAGTCGCGCGTATCTGAACCGCCAGTTCCGGACCGTCGGGCTGTTCCTGGGCATCCTGGCCGTGGCGCTGTTCTTCGTCCTCCCGGTCGACCCGGTGCGGGCCGGCGACTTCTCGATCCGGTTCGGGCGGTCCCTCGCCTTCGTCCTGGGGGCGGGGTTCTCGGCCGTCACCGGCTTCGCCGGGATGTGGCTGGCGGTGCGGGGCAACGTGCGGGTGGCCAACGCCGCCCGTGAGGCGGGGCTCCGGCGAGCCCTGACCATAGCGTTCCGGACCGGTGGGGTCGCCGGGATGTTCACCGTGGGCCTGGGGCTCCTGGGAGCCGCGGCCATCCTCCTCATCTACAAGGAGGACGCCACCTCCGTGCTGGTGGGGTTCGGGTTCGGGGGAGCCCTCCTGGCCATGTTCATGCGGGTCGGCGGAGGGATCTTCACCAAGGCCGCCGACGTGGGCGCGGACCTGGTGGGGAAAGTGGAGAAGAACATCCCGGAGGACGACCCCCGCAACGCGGCGGTGATCGCAGACAACGTCGGGGACAACGTGGGCGACTGCGCGGGGATGGCCGCCGACCTGTTCGAGTCCTACGAGGTCACCCTGGTGGCCTCGATCATCCTGGGAGCCGCGGCGTTCGCAGGGTCGCCGGAGGGCGCCATCGTCGGCGTGATGTTCCCGCTGTTCGTCCGGGCCATCGGGGTCATCACCTCGATCATCGGGATCTACGCCGTGCGCCCCCGGTCGGAGACCGAGCACGGGATGAGGGCCATCAACCGGGGCTTCTTCCTCTCGGCCATCCTGTCGGCGGCCGCGGTGTATGTGGTGGCCACGCTGTACGTCGACGACATCAGGGTGTTCTGGGCCGTGGTGATGGGCCTGGTCCTGGCCGCCCTGATCCAGGTCATCACCGAGCACTTCACGTCCACCAAGCGCAAGCCGGTCCAGGAGATCGCCTCGTCCTCGCAGACCGGCGCGGCGACCACGATCCTCTCGGGCTTCTCGGTGGGCCTGGAGTCCACCGTGTACGCCATCCTGCTGATCGCGGCGACGATGACCGGAGCGTTCCTCCTGGGGGACAACACCGCCGAGCGTCTGTACTTCATCTCGCTGACCGGGATGGGGATGCTCACAACGGTCGGTGTCATCGTGTCCATGGACACCTACGGTCCGGTCGCCGACAACGCCCAGGGGATCGCCGAGATGTCCGGCGAGTTCGAGGGGAAGCCCGCGGAGATCCTCGCCGGTCTCGACGCCGTGGGGAACTCCACCAAGGCCATCACCAAGGGGATGGCCATCGCCACCGCGGTGATCGCCGCCACCTCACTGTTCGGATCGTTCGAGCAGGCGGTGGGCGGCGGTCTGGACATCCGGATCAACCACCCCGACGTGCTGGTCGGTCTGCTGATCGGGGGGTCGATCGCGTTCATGTTCTCCGCACTGGCCATCCGGGCGGTGGGCCGGGCCGCGGCCCAGGTGGTGGTGGAGGTTCGCAACCAGTTCCGCGACCACCCGGGGATCATGGACGGGACCGAGACCCCGGACTACGGCCGGGTGGTGGACATCTGTACCCGGACCTCGTTGCGCGAGCTCCTCACGCCCGGGCTGCTGGCCGTCTTGGCCCCCATCTTCGTTGGCTTCGCCCTGGAGGCCGAGGCCCTGGGGGCGTACCTGGCCGGTGCCATCCTCACCGGCCAGCTGCTGGCGGTGATGCTCTCGAACGCCGGTGGGGCGTGGGACAACGCCAAGAAGCTCATCGAGGAGGGCCTCTACGGAGGCAAGGGGTCCGAGCCTCACAAGGCCACGGTGATCGGGGACACGGTGGGGGACCCGTTCAAGGACACCGCGGGGCCTGCGCTCAACCCGCTGATCAAGGTGATGAACCTGGTGGCTCTGCTGGCCGCTCCGTTGGTGGTCTCCTTCGCCGACGACGGCGTGGTGCGGGCGGTGGTGGCCGTGGGTGCCCTGGCCGTGGTGACCGGGGCCATCTGGTACTCGAAACGGCTCAAGACCGCCGAGCTGGTCCCGGAGAGCGGGCCGCCCAGCCCCGAAGCCGCGGCGGTGACCACCAAGGCGAGTTAGCCTAGTGGTGTGGGCCGGTTGAGCAGGTTCCTCCATCGCTTCCGGCGGTCCGACGAGGAGCTGCTGGATGAGGAGATCAAGACGTGGGCCGAGAGCGTCCCCGGCGTGCGGCGGATCGAGGGCTGCCCCAGCCGGGAACCGGTCCGGGTGGCCGGGCAAGTGAGCAGGCTCACCCTTCGGCCGATGAACGGCTCGGTGACTCTGGAGGCCGTGGTCTCCGACGGTACCGGCGAGGTCACCGCGGCGTGGCTGGGGCGGAGCCACATCCCCGGTCTGTCCCTGGGCACCCCGGTGGTCCTCGAGGGCGTGATCGCCGTGGACAGCGCCTCCTACCGGATGGTCAATCCTCGGTTCGAGTTCGCGTCGTAGCTACCCGCTCGACGAGGGCGGGCCGAGCAACGTGGTGCGAAGCTTATCCTCGGCTTCCGGCGTGGCGATGGCCATGACCTCGTCCCCGCCCACGATCTGGGTCTCGGGTTGGGGGATGACCACGTGGCCGCCCCGGAGGATGGCCACGATGGCGGAGTCGGGAGGAAGCCGGAGCTCGTAGAGGGGCCGGCCCTGCATCGGGGCGTTCTCGTCGATGGTCAGCTCCACCAGGGTGACCTGGCCTCGCTCCAGCTTGAACAGCCGCACCAGGTCGCCCACCGTCACGGCTTCCTCGACCAGAGCGGTGAGGACGTGCGGTGGGCTCATGGCCACGTCGACGCCCCAGGTCTCGTTGAACAGCCACTCGTTCTTGGGGTGGTTGACCCGGGCCACCACTCGGGGAACGCCGTACTCCTGTTTCGAGAGCAAGGAGATCACCAGGTTGTCCTCGTCGTCGCCCGTCGCGGCAACCATCACGTCCGAGGAGCGGACGTCGGCCTTGTCCAGGACCCATGGCTCGCAGGCATCGCCCAAAACCATAGTGACGTCCTCGGCGACGTCGTGGCTAGCCCGCTCGGCCATGGCGGGGTCCTGCTCGATCAGCGACACCTCGTGGCCTCGCTCCACCAGGTCGTGGGCCATGTAACGGCCGATGTTGCCCGCGCCGGCCACCACGATCCTCAAGGACCCACCCCCTGGGATCTGTCGGTACACCCTGTACCAGGGAGTGGGGCCCCCGCGGCTCGCAGCGAGCGAAGCGAGCGAGAGACGTGGGGTTTTGCGACGATCTTCATTCGGCCACCGGTTCGAGCAGCATGTCGAACTTGTCCACGTGGTCTTTGTGCACGATGAAGTGGGCCACGTCGCCTTCCTTGAAGGTGGAGTCGGGGGTGGGGATGAACCCCTCGCCGCCCCGCTCGACCCCGACGACCTCCACCTCCCCCTCTGAGTGCACGCTGTCGGCCTGCTTGCCAACCAGGTGATCGGGGATCCCAACCGCCAGGTGGAGGAGGGAGCCGCCAGCCAGGGTGTCCCGCATGGTCTCCTTGCCGTGGAACAGGAGGTACTGGACCTGCTTGGCCGCCCACCGGACCGTGGCCACCGTGGGGATGTCCAGCCGCTCGTAGATCTCCGCTCGCCGGGGGTCGTAGATCCGGGCGATGACCTTGGGGACCCGGTAGTGCTCCCGGGCCACCCGGGCCGAGACGATGTTGGAGTTGTCCCCGTTGGACACGGCGATGAACGCGTCGGCCTCCTTGATCCCGGCCTCCTCCAGGACCTCGCGGTCGAACCCGATGCCCACGATGGTCTTGGCGTTGAACCCCGGCGGGAGACGCTCGAAGGCCTCCTTCCGCTTGTCGACGATGCAGACGGTGTGTCCGGCCTTGGAAAGCTGCACGGTCAGTTCGGCCCCCACCCGCCCGCAACCCATGATCACCAGATGCATCGATCTCACAGGCTAGCGCGGGTGAGGGGGGTTTGGAACCCGCCCCGCTTAGAATCTCCCGGTGGCCACCGTCGGCGACACCCTGAAGCGGGTCATTCTGGGCCGGGCGATCTCCACCGCCAAGACAGAACATCACCTCCTCCCCAAGACGTTAGCCCTGCCGGTGTTCTCCTCAGATCCCCTGTCTTCCGTGGCCTACGCCACCGAGGAGATGATGTTGATCCTGGTGCTGGCCGGCGCGGCAGCCCTGGCTCTCATGGTGCCCATCGGGCTGGCCATCGCGGCCGTCCTCCTGATCGTCGTGACTTCCTATCGCCAGACCGTCCGGGCATATCCTCGCGGAGGTGGCTCATACATCGTGGCCCGCGAGAACCTCGGCACCTTCCCGGGCCTCCTGGCCGCCTCCGCCATCCTGATCGGCTACGTCGTCACCGCCGCGGTCAGTGTGACCGCCGGAGCAATCGCGATCACGTCAGCCGTCCCCGAGCTCGCGCCGCATCGCGTGAACCTGGCGTTGGGGTTCATCGCCCTCATTGCGCTGGTCAACCTCCGGGGGGTGCGGGAGTCGGGCATGTTGTTCGCCGTCCCCACCTACGGCTTCGTCGCGGTGGTGGGCTTGACCGTGATAACCGGGCTCGTCAGATGCGTCGGCGGATGCCCGGAAGCAGCCACCGCCGGGCTGCCTCTGGAGGCCACGCAGTCGATCACGATCTTCCTCGTGTTGCAGGCCTTCACTCAGGGATCATCCGCCCTGACGGGGGTTGAGGCCATCGCCGACGGCGTCCAGGCCTTCCGGAGGCCGCAAGGCAAGAATGCCGCGGCGACGCTCTCGGTGATGGCCGTGATGTCGATCTCCATGTTCCTGGGGATCACGTTCCTGGCCAGGACGCTGGACGTCCGGGTCACGGAGGAGATCGTGGCCTCGCGGTCGGTTTTGTCTCAGATCGGGGCAACGATCTTCGGTCGCGGTGCGCTCTTTATCGGGCTGCAGGCGTTCACGGCCATGATCCTGATCGTGGCCGCCAACACCGCGTACCAGGACTTCCCCCGGCTGTCGGCGATCCTGGCGCGAGATCGCTTCATGCCCGGGCAGTTCAAGAACCGCGGAGACCGGCTGGTGTTCTCGAACGGGATCCTGGTGCTGTCGGTCCTGGCCGGAGCGCTGGTGTGGGCATTTGATGGAAGGCTCACGCGCCTGATCCCGCTCTACCTGGTCGGCGTGTTCACCGCGTTCACCCTTTCTCAATCCGGGATGGTGCGGAGGTGGGCCAGCACCAAGGAAGCGGGCTGGCGACGGAACGCGATGATAAACGGGATCGGGGCGACCACGACCGGAGTGGTCCTCGCCGTGGTGGTGGTGACCCGGTTTGCCGAAGGAGCCTGGATGGTCGTCGCGGCCCTGCCGATCATGATCACCGCCCTGCTCCAGGTGAATCGGCATTACACGGCGGTCTCCGCTGCGCTGGATCGCCACGACGTCAACTACCGTGATCCGGGGCTCAACCGGGTCGTGCTGGTGCTGACCGACTTCGATCCCGCCACCGCCGAGGCCCTCGGATACGTCCGCTCGCTCCGGCCGGCCGAGGTCCACCCCGTCTACGCCGGGGACCGGCCGATCGGGGACGCCCAGGCGCTCTGGGCCGAGATGAGTCGCGGGCTTCCGCCGCTGGAGCCGGCGGAGGGGAGATCGCGAGTGGAGGCGGTCATCGAGCATGTTCGCCGGGTCCCTCGTGACCCGGGGGACTTCGTGACCGTTGTGATCCCTGAGTTCTTCCCGACGAGGTCGCTTGTGCGGGCTCTGGTAAAGCCGGTCACGTTCCGCCTGAAGGTTAGGCTCCTGGCCGAGCCACAGGTGGTCGTGACCGACGTGCCGGTGCTGGCACAAGAAGGGGAGCTCGTGGGGGTGGACGGCCGGGCGCTGATCCCTCCGCGAGTGGAAGCTCTGGTGTTCGTCTCCTCCGTCAACGATGCCACCGTGCGGGCCGTCAACTACGCCCGGAGCCTGAACGCCCACGAGACCAGAGCCGTCTTCCTGGCCACCGAACCGGAGGAAGCCCCCGAGATCCTGCAGCGGTGGGCAGAGCGAGGCATCGGCATCCGCCTCGACGTGGTCGAGGCTCCGTTCCGCGACCTGGGGCCGCCGCTTCTCGAAGAGGTCCGGCGAGTCACGACCGACCCGTCCACCCTGGCCGCGGTGATCCTGCCCGAGTTCCTCGTGACCCGGTGGTGGCATCGGCTGCTCCACAACAACCGGGCTCTGTTCATCAAGCGCATGCTGTTGTTCGAATCGCGGGTGGTGCTCTCGAGCGTGCCCTACAAGATCAGGAGGTCGAATGGATCGAGGTGAAGCGCTGAAGCTGGTACGGGAGAAAGGGGAGAAGGAGACCACCGTCCGCCACCTGATCAGCGTGGAGGGAGTGATGCGGCGGCTGGCCCAGCATTTCGGCGAGGACGAGGACACATGGGCGCTCGTCGGGCTGTTCCACGATCTCGACCAGGACCAGACGCACGACAACCCGGACCGGCACGCCTACCAGGCGGCCGAATGGCTGCGGGAAGCAGGCGTCGACGAGAAGGTGGTGAACGGGGTCCTGGCCCATGCCCACGAGTCCTATCGGACGGATCGGATGTCCAAGGCCGTGGTGCACGCCGATGCGGTCGCCGGACTGCTGGTCGCCGCGGCGTTGGTCCGGCCGCAAAAGGCGGACGGAATGAAGGTCTCGTCGGTGAAGAAGAAGCTGAAGGAGAAGGCCTTCGCTCCCGGTGTCAACCGCCAGGAGATCACCGATGTCGAGGACAGTCTCGGAGTACCCCTCGACGAGTTCATCGCCCTGGGGATCGAGGGTCTCCAGTCGGTGGCTTCTGAGATCGAGCTGTGAGCTCAATGTCTCCTCAGGGGGTCCGCTCGCCGGGTGATGTCTTTTCTGGACGACTCCTGGCGAGCTACCCCCCCGCCGTCTCCTCAGGGGGCCCGCTCCTCGGGCTCAGGGAGCCACCGGTAGCCCAGTCCGGACTCCGTGACGACGTACCGGGGGCGGGCCGGATCATCGCCCAGTTTCTGTCGGAGCTGTCGGACGTAGATCCGCACGTAGTGGGTCTCGGTCGCGTATCCAGGCCCCCACACCCTGCTCAAGAGCCACCGATGGGTGAGCAGCTTCCCGGGGTTGGTGACCATGGCTTCCAGCAGGCGGTATTCGGTGGGGGTGAGCCGGATCGGCTCGCTCCCCCGGCGCACGAGCTGCCGGCGGAGGTCGACTTCCAGCTCACCGAACCGAAGGATCGGTGGCGAAGCGGCGTTGGGATGAGCGCGGCGTTCCAGAGCGCGCATCCGGGCCAGTAGCTCGCCGATGCCAAAGGGCTTGGTGACGTAGTCGTCGGCCCCCGCGTCCAGCGCCAGGATCTTGTCGTCCTGGGACTCGCGTACCGAAAGGACCAGCACCGGCACCTCCGAGAAGGTCCGCATCCTTCGGATCACCTCGTGCCCGTCGATGCCCGGCAGGCTGAGATCCAGGACCATCATGTCGACGTTCTCTGAGCTCATGAGATCGAGAGCCGTCTCGCCGTTTCCCGCGGTCAGGACGTCGTACCCCCTCGCCTGGAGACTCGTGCGCACGGCTCGGAGGATCTGCGGATCGTCGTCCACGACCAGCACCCTGATTACCATCAGGCAGGGTTGCTCAATGGGAGCCGGAAGGTCACCGCGGTGCCACCGCCGGGTGCTTGCTCGATCCAGATTGTGCCCCCGTGCGCTGTCACCACGGCGTGGGCGATCGCCAGCCCCAGCCCCGTACCCTCCGCCGCACCTCCGGGCGCCCGGAAGAACGGCTCGAATACCCGTTCACGCGCGTCACCCGGAATCCCCGGACCCTGGTCGGCGATCCGTACCTGCACGGTGTTGTCCCAGCGAGCGGCGGAGACGGTGATCTGGGATCCCGGCGGGCTGTACTTCGCCGCGTTCTCCAGGATGTTCGTCAGGGCCTGATCGATCTGGACCACGTCGAAAGGTACCTCGGGCAGACCCTCTCGGAGGATCACGTTGAGACGGTGCCGGCGCAACGTGGGTTCCATGCGAGCTAGAACTCCCTCCACCACCTCGTCGATCGCCGCCGGTCGCTTGGACGGCGTCAAGGCGCCGGCCCGCAGCTGGGACAGGTCGAGGAGATTTCCGACCAATCTGTCCAGCCGTTCGGCCTCCTGGCGGATCGTTTCAAGGAGATCACCCTGGTCCTCCCGGCGGAGCTCCATGCTCGCGTCGAGGAGGCTGGTGACGGAGGCCGTGATGGAGGCCAGAGGGGTGCGGAGGTCGTGGGTCACCGACTGAAGGAGGGCGGCCTGGAGCTGACTGCGCTCCGCGCTCACCCGGGCGTCCCGGGCCACCTGGGCCAGACGGGCGCTCTCCAGGGCCAGGGCCAGCTGCGCCGCGAACGCCCGGATCAGGCGTCGGCGGTCTTCCTCCAGCCCCGACGGCTCGCCTCCGGCATGGATGCGGATCGACCCGACCCGATCGCTCCCTGACAGGATTGGGAATTCCTCCAGATGAAGGCCCGGTTCGGCGATGCCCGCCTCAACGGCGAGACGGTTCCCGGGTTCCAGGAAGACCTCGTACCGCTTCACGCCGACCAGCTCGGTGAGCGCCTGGCCGAAGCTCTGAAGGATCTCCTCGGGCGGTTCTCCCGACAACAGTCTCGTCCCCAGGTATTGAAGGAGCCGGGCTTCTCGCTCCCGTCGCTCGGCCCGCACGCGCTGGGCGATGGCGCGGGACAACAGCGAACCCACCACCGCCGAGACCAACAGGAACACGACCAGAGCGACCACGTCCTCGCCTTTGCCGGCGCTCAAGGTGAACCGCGGAGGCGTGAAGAAGAAGTTGAGCGCCAGGAACGAGACGAGGGATGCTCCGAACCCCGCAGCCGAACCCCCGACCACGGCGGCCCCGGTGACCGCCAAGACGAAGGCCATCGATGCTGTGGTCGTGGAGACGGTAAAGGGAAGGGCGGCAAGCGCGGTGGCGATGCCCGGGAACAGGAGGGCCGGCATGGCCACGCGGAACGGCGGGGGCCATCGGGACGGCTGAAGCGCGCGCACGTGATCAGTCTGGGCGCCCCCTCCGTCACTGACAACGCCTCCGTGCCCTCTTAACGACCTTCTTACGGCTTCACCCCCAACTCACACCGGCCGTTTACGGGTGGTCTCCGACACTGAGCCCGTTAACAGCGAGGGAGGAGGTAGGGCAGGTGGCTGAGCTGGTGAGTGGCTTCGTGATCGGCCTGCTGGTCGGGCCGGTGATCCGGTCTTGGATCGCCTGGCGCGAGTACGCGCACGCCAGCCGGGAGGCCCGGCTCCACGAGGACATCCTGCGGCTGATGGCGGGCTCCCGGAGCCCGGCCGAGGATCCTTCGCGCGCCCGGAACGGCGGGATCGAGACCCGCTGATGGGGACGACCGTTCGTCCCTCCCGGGGGACGGAACCGGGGGGGCGGGGCCTTTTGAAGCGCGTGGTACTGGGCCGGGCCATCTCCACCGCGAAGCACGAGCACCACCTCCTGCCCAAGACCCTGGCCCTCCCGGTCTTCTCGTCGGACCCCCTCTCCTCAGTGGCATACGCCACCGAGGAGATGATGCTGGTGCTGGCGGCGGCGGGAGCGGCCGCCTTCAGCCTGATGCTGCCGATCGCAGCGGTGATCGCCGCGGTGCTCGCCGTGGTCATCACCTCCTATCGGCAGACCGTGCGGGCCTATCCGGCGGGTGGCGGTTCCTACATCGTGGCCCGGGAGAACCTGGGGACAGTCCCTGGTCTGATCGCTGCGGCGGCGATCCTGCAGGACTACGTCCTTACCGTCGCCGTCAGCGTGACGGCGGGAACGATCGCCATCGTCTCCGCCGTGCCGGGGTTGGCAGGCGCGCGCGTACCGATCGCCCTGATCCTTATCGCGATCATCTCGCTGGCCAACCTGCGAGGCGTGAAGGAAGCCGGGACGCTCTTCGCCATCCCCACGTATGGGTTCGTGGCCTGTGTGGCCGTCACCTTGGTCACCGGCCTGGTGCAGTGCATCGGCGGGTGCCGTCAGGCGACCTCCGCGACTCTGCCTCTCGAAGCCGGGCAGGCCCTATCGTTGTTCGTCGTCCTGAAGGCGTTCGCCTCCGGCTCGACGGCGCTCACCGGCGTGGAGGCCATCGCCGATGGGGTTCAGGCGTTCCGCCGCCCCCAGTCGCGCAACGCGGCAACGACGCTTGCGGTCATGGGGACCATGTCGATCAGCATGTTCCTGGGGATCACGTTCCTGGCGCGGTCACTGGACGTGCGGGTTAGTCAGCACCTCGAGGGGGCGAAGTCGGTCCTTGCTCAGATCGGGGAGACCGTGTTCTCAGGCGGCACGATGTTCTACGTGCTCCAGGTCTTCACCGCGCTCATCCTGATCCTGGCGGCGAACACGGCGTACCAGGACTTCCCTCGCCTCTCGGCGATCCTCGCCCGCGACCGCTTCATGCCCAGTCAATTCAAGAATCGGGGAGACCGGCTGGTGTTCTCCAACGGGATCTTCGTGCTGGCCGCGCTGGCCGGCCTTCTGGTGTGGGCATTCGACGCCGACCTGACGCGGCTCATCCAGCTGTACGTGGTGGGGGTGTTCACCGCATTCACCCTGTCCCAGACGGGTATGGTGCGGCGCTGGCTCCGTCTTCGGGAGTCGGGCTGGAAGCGTGCCGCCGTCATCAACTCGATCGGTGCCGTCGCCACGGGCGTGGTCTTGGTGATCGTGGCCGTCACGAAGTTCGCCGGCGGAGCGTGGATCGTTATCGCGGCGATGCCCATCCTGGTCGGTCTCTTCTCGTTGGTCCACCGGCACTACGAGGAGGTGGTGAAGGAGCTCGGACGGGGCCGGACCGCGTTCGGGGATGTCGGCGAGACCCGCGTGGTGCTGGTGATGACGGACATCGATGCCGCCGCGGCCGAGGCCGTGGGATACGTGCGGTCGTTCCGTCCCGCCTCCATCGATGCGCTCTACGTTGGGAAGCGTCTCCCGACCGAAGCCGAAGGTCTGTGGAACAGGATGGCGCCGGGCGCCCCTCGCCTGATGTCCGTGGGGAGCCCCGATCCGGTCGACGGGGTGATCGACCACGTGCGCCGTATCCCTCGGGGCGGGAAGGACTTCGTGACCGTGGTCATCCCGGAGCTGTTCACCACGCGGTCCCTGGTACGGGCCATCACGCGTCCGGTAACGTTCCGCCTTAAGCTCCGCCTGCTGAAGGAGCCGGGAGTGGTCGTCACCGACGTTCCCGTGCTGGCCCGCAGGGACCAGCCGGAGGATGCCGTCGGGCGTCCACTGGTCCCCGAGCGGGTGGTGGCCCTGGTCTTTGTGGCCGCAGCTCACGATGCCACGGTTCGGGCGGTCAACTACGCCCGCAGCCTCAATGCGCATAAGACCCGGGCGGTCTTCCTGGCCACCGAGCCGGAGGAGGCACCGGAGATCCTCCGGCAGTGGGCAGAGCGAGGCATCCGGATGCAGCTCGATGTGGTGGAGACACCGTTCCGGGACCTCACCGTCCCCCTGCTGGAGGAGGTCCGGAAGGAGACGGCCGACCCGGGGACGATTGCCGCAGTGATCGTCCCGGAGTTCCTGGTCACCCGGTGGTGGCACCGACTGCTGCACAACAACCGGGCGCTGTTCATCAAGCGGATGCTGCTGTTCGAGCCGCGGGTGGTCCTGTCGAGCGTGCCGTTCCAGCTGAAGAGGTAGTCGGCGTCGGTCTCGATCTCGCGACGGGACGACCACCGAGGAAGCCCCAGGCCTACCGAAGTCGGAACTTCTCGGCCATCTCGATCTGCACTACCTTCCCGTCCTGCACGATCAGCAGGATCGTGCCGAACCGGATCCGGCGCAGCACCTCGACGACCTGGAGGAGGATCCGACGCTCCTCCTCGGAGAGTTCGCTGAAGTCGCCGGAGTCGGCCGCCTCGGTCATGCGGGCACCCTACTCCACAGCATGTTCGATCGACCTCAGCCTGCGACCAGCAGGCCGCGCTTCGCCCGCACCCGGCGGTCGATCGCGGCGAAGCCCGCGTCGATGAGGATGCCGATCGCGGCGATCGCAACCATGAGCGCGAGCACCGTCGGGGCGTCGAAACCGCGTCCGGCCCGGTCCAGTGCGTGGCCGAGCCCTCGGCCACCGGCCACGATCAGCTCGCCGGCCATCAACGACCGCCATGCGAATACCCACCCTTGGCGCAACCCCTGGACGTAACCGGGCACCGCCGTCGGCACTACGACGTGCCGGTACAGGAGCCATCCCTGAGCCCCCAGGGTGCGGCCTGCGCGGATCAGGAGCGGTGGCACCTGGCGGATGCTGGCCGCCGTGGCCATGGCGATCGCCGGCAACGCTCCCACGATGACGACGAACACCACGGCCCGTTCGGTGAACCCGAGCCACAGGATGGCCAGCGGAAGCAATGCGATCGGAGGCACCGCCAGAAGGCCGGCAATCAGCGGACCGAGGCTGTCCTGGACCCAGCGATTCGAGGCCATCCACACGCCGAACAACGTGCCGACGGCTGCGGCCACCAGCATGCCGACGACGAGCCTGATGAGGCTCGTCTCGATGCCGATGGGAATGGTGCCGTCCCTCCACCGCTCCACCAAGGCCGACCACACGGCGGCCGGGGATGGAAGGTCAGAGGGCGAGACCGGCCCCGCCGAGAGCAGCGACCACAACCCGATCACACCGGCGACCGCGGCGAGGCTAGCCCAGACCTTCCTGCGCGTCCGTCTCCCGCGCGACAACCTTGCTCACCTCCTCCTGCAGCCGGTCGTGGATATCCACCACGACCCGAGCCAGCAGCGGGTCCTCGAGGTGCCTGGGGCGGGGGGACCGGATCCGGTACTCCTCGAGGAGGGTCCCGGGCGATGCGGACATGAGCAGCACCCGGTCGGCCAGCAGCGCCGCCTCCCGGACGTTGTGGGTCACGAACACCAATGTCGCCCCCGTGTCCGCCCACAGTTCCTGCACCTGCTCCTGGAGGAGCTCTCGGGCCTGCGCGTCCAAAGAGCCGAACGGCTCGTCGGCCAGGAGGACATCCGGGCGACACGCGAGCGCTCTGGCAAGCGCGGCTCTCTGGCGCATGCCCGCCGACAGCTCGTGGGGTTGGGCTCGAGCGAATGTGGTCAGACGAACCCTCGAAAGCCACTGCATGGCCGTCTCCCGCCGCTCCGTTTCCGGGACACCCACCATGCGCAGGGCGAACTCGACGTTGCCCAAGACGCTCATCGCCGGAAATAGAGCCGGGTCCTGGAACAGGACCGCGCGGTCGGGTCCGGGCCCCGTTACCGGCCGGCCGTCCATCAGGGTCACGCCCCGGTCGGCCCGTTCGAGCCCGGCAAGGATGTTCAGGATGGTGGACTTGCCGCTCCCCGTTGGCCCCAGCAGACAGACGAACTCGCCGGGCGCCACGTCGAAGGTCACGTCCTCGAGAGCGTGCACGGTGTCCCCTCGAGCGGACACGAATGTCTTCGAGACCTCACGCATGGACAGCTTGACCTCGCCCGGCTGGGGCTCCGGGACCAGACCGAGGTAGGGCGCGCGATCCGGTCTCACGGGCGACTTCTCCCCTGGGCTGGCATCTCGCTCCGGGCTATCCGCTCGACCGCGTCGGCGCCTCGGCTTCGGCGTCGCCGGCGTCGAAGACCTTGGCCTGGCGCAGGTCCACCCACACGTGTTCGCCCGGTTGGTGCGGGCCCACTTCCTCGTTCGGGATGTGGGCGATCAGTCCCTGGCCGTCGGAGAAACGGAGGTACAGCTTGGACATCCATCCCAGGTTGTTGATGCGCTCCAGTGTAGCCTCGACGGCCGGGCCGCCATTTCCGGGCGCCGACACCCGGACGTCGTGGGGCCGGACGTATGCCCGGGCCGGGGTGCCCTCGTTGAGGTGAGCGGCATCGCCGAGGGCCTCGCTCCCGACCTGCAGGCGGCCGTCACGCACCCGCCCCACCAGCACGTTGGCGGCCCCCAGGAACCCGGCCACGAAAGGAGTGGCCGGATTGTTGTAGACGTCCTCCGGGCTGCCCACCTGCTGGACACGCCCGTGATGCATCAGCACCACCCGGTCGGCCAGCTCCAGAGCCTCCTCCTGATCGTGGGTGACCAGGATGCTGGTGACCCCCAGCTCCCGGTGGAGCTCGTCGAGCCAGTGACGGAGGTCCTGGCGGACGCGAGCGTCGAGTGCTCCGAAGGGCTCGTCGAGAAGCAGGACCCGGGGCCGGGCGGCCAGGGCCCGGGCCAGCGCCACCCGCTGACGCTGCCCGCCGGACAGGTTGTGGGGGTACCGTCCCGCGAAGGGCGTCAGCTGGACCAGCTCCAACAGCTCGTCCACCCGCTTGCGGATGGACGCCTTGGCCTCCCTCCGCACCGAGAGGCCGAATCCGATGTTCTGCCGCACGGTCATGTGCCGGAACAGCGCGTAGTGCTGGAAGACGAAGCCGACCCGGCGCTCCTGGACGGTGGCGTCGGTCTGGTCCACTCCCACCAGGGTGATCCGGCCGCCGTCGGGCCGCTCCAGTCCCGCGATGGTCCTGAGCACGGTGCTCTTGCCGGAGCCGCTCGGGCCGAGCAGGGCGGTGATCTTGCCGTCCTGGGCGTCGAAGCTGACGTCGTCCACGGCACGGAAGTCGCCGAAGCTCTTGACCAGGTTCTCCACGATCACCGTCGCGCTCACGTCGCCTCCTTTCTCTGCCGCCGCTTGAAGAACTCGATGGCCAGGAGGATGAGGACCGACGCCGCGGCCAGCGTCAGAGCCACCACGAACCCCTGGGCGTCCTGCCGTTCCTCCAGGGCGGTGAGGATGTACAGCGTGGCCGTCTCGGTGTGGCCCTGGATGGCGCCGCTGACGATCAGAACCGCCCCGATCTCCCCCATCGCACGCGCCGACGACAGGGCCACCCCGTAGAGCAGCCCCCACCGGACGTTCGGAAGCGTCACCCGGAAGAACGTGGTGATCCGGGAGGCTCCCAGGGTCCAGGCCGCTTGCTCCTCCTCCATGCCCAGCTCCTGGAGCACCGGCGTCACCTCGCGGATCACGAACGGGATGCAGATGAAGATCGTCACCAGGACCATGGACGGCAGCGCGAACAGGATCTGGATCCCACGAGCGGCGAAGAACGCCTCGAACCACCCGCCCCGGCCGAACAGGATCACCGCCATGAGCCCCACGATCACCGGGGAGACGGCCAGGGGCAGGTCCACCACGGCGCTCAGGAGCCCCTTGCCGGGGAACCGGTCTCTGGCCAACACCAGGGCCACCACGATGCCGAGCACGCCCGTGACCACCACGGTGATCAAGGTGATGACCAGCGTGAGCAGGAACGCATGTTGCACGTCGGCCAGCCCGAACGTCCGGCCCACGATCCCCGCCCCCTGATCGAGCGCCGACCACACGATGGCGATCAGTGGGGCGATCAGCAGGATCCCGACGAACAGGAGCGCGCCCGTGATCATCGCTCCGCGGGCCAGGCGCCCGCGGTCCTTGCCCAGCGCTTCCAGTCCCGACTCGGTGCTCACCCGGCATCACTCCGGTGGGCGGTCAGCCGCTCGGTGACCAGGACGAGGACCAGCGAGAGGCCGAACAGCAGGGCCGAGACGGCGGCGGCTTCCGCGTAGCGGAACTGCGTGGTGAGCTGGAAGATGAACACCGGGGCCGTGAGGGTCCGCCCGGTGATGTTCCCGGAGACGAGCACGATGGCTCCGAACTCGCCGAGCGCGCGGGCGAAGGCCAGGAGGGCCCCGGCGGCTATGGCCGGACGGAGTGCCGGCAGCATCACCTTGCGGAACGTGGTCCACCGCCTGGCACCCAGCACCCGGGCGGCCTCCTCCTCCGCGGGGTCCAGCTCGAGAAGCACGGGCTGGACTGTCCGGACCACCAGCGGCAGCGTGACGAACAGCATGGCCAGCAGGATCCCCAGCTGGGCAAAGATGACCTTGATCCCAATCCCCTGGAGGAACGCCCCCACCGGCGAGTTGGGACCGTACAGGGCCACGAGCATGACCCCGGCGACCAGGGTGGGGATGGCGAACGGAAGGTCCACGATCGTGGACAGCACCCCGCGTCCGGGGAAGCGCAGACGTACGAGCACGTACGCCAGCAGGGTGCCGAACACCCCGTTGATGATCGCGGTCAGGGTCGCCATGACCAGGGTGAGGACGATGGCCTGCACCGCCCCGGTCGTGGTCAGCGCGCTCCCCAGGGCCGACAGGCCGCCGCCGAATCCCTCGGCCACGATGGCCACCACCGGCAGGATGACCAGGGCGCCGAGGTAGACGAGAGCCGTCCCGCGGAGGCCGTAGCAGCCGAGTGCCGCGCCCAGCTGAAGCCGGGCGCGGCCTCCCGTCCGTCCTCGTTCGAGCGTCCCCACTCCCATCGTTAGGCCTGAGCCTCGTCGAAGGCCAACGTGAAGGCGCCCTGCTCCCCGAACACGTCCCGCTCGATGGCTTCCCAGCCGCCGAGGTCATCCACCGTGAAGAGGTCCTCGATGGGCGGGAACCGCTCGCCGTCTCCCGCCGCGGCCTCGGCAGGGTCGGTGGGTCGGAGGAACCCGACCGTGGCGAACAGCTCCTTGGCCTCGTCGGTGTGGAGGAAGTCCACGAAGCCCCGGGCGACGTCCTCCACGCAGTGCTTCGCCGCGTACTCATCGACCACCGCCACGGGGTTCTCGATCAGCACGGTCGACGGCGGGATGACCATCTCGTCTTCCAGCCCGGCCTCCTGGGCCGTGAGCACCTCGTTCTCGTAGGTGATGGCCACCGTGCCGTTGCCGGCCTCGATGTTCTTGATCGAGTCGCGGGCGCTCTTGTCGAGCACGGTCACGTTGGCGAAGATCCCTCTGAGCAGCTCCTGTGCCGCAGCCGTGTCGCCCTCGGTGCCTCCGGCGTGACCGCGCATCGAGGCGCCGTAGGCGGCCACGATGTTCCACCGGGCCCCGCCACTCGAAGCCGGGTCTGGGGTGAGGACCTCGGTCCCCGGCGTCGTCAGGTCGTCGAAGTCCTGGATCCCGTCCGGATTTCCGGGACGGACGTCGAGCACGACCACCGAGCTGGAGACCATCCCGTTGTCCGGCTCGGCTGTCCAGTCGTGGGTGATGAGTCCGGCGTCCACCACCTGATCGAGGTCGGGCGCCAGGGACAGAGCCGCGACGTCGGCCTCGAACCCGGCGATCATGTTCTCGGCCTGGGTCGTGCTGGCGCCGTAGGACTCCTGGAAGATGACCCTCTGGCCGCCGTGCTCTTCGGCCCACTGCTCGGTGAAGGCCGGGATGATCTTTCCGTACGCCTCACGAGGGGTGCTGTACGCCGCGAGCGTGATCACCGGGGTCTCCGGCGGTACGCATTCCCCGGACGCGGTGGTGCCCCCGGCACTCGAGCATGCCACCGCGGCGAGCATCGATATCGCCAGGGCGGACGCTGTGCGAGAAGTCGGCCTGCGCATTCCCTACCTCCTGTCGACTCGTCCAACCGCTCCCGTCCCGGTCTCCGGTTGTCCGGTCAACCGCGCACGCCGCGCCACAGCGGGAGCACCTGGTGCCCCCGCGTCCCAAAACGAAAAAGGGGCCGCGGCACGAGTGGTGCCGCGGCCTCCAGTCGTCTGGTCAGCCTGCGTCGCCGGACACCCTACCAGCAGGGTGGCCCGGCGTCAAAGCAAGGGCTCGTCGGCGCCGGAGGCTCGCTCCGCCGCTCGCCGCGCCCGGATCCGCTTCACCACCCACCACGTGATGAACGCCACGGACCCCAGCGCGATGACCCAGCTGATCGGCTCGCCGTAGCGGAGGAACGTCTCCCAGTTGTCGCCCAGCACCACACCGGCCCACGTGAGCGCGAACGTCCACGGCAGGCACCCCAGGAAGGTGTACAGGGTGAACTTCCCGAACGGCATCCTGGCCACGCCGGCGGGAAGGCTGATGAACGTGCGAACCACGGGAAGGAGCCGGGACACGAACACCGCCGCCTCGCCGTGGCGCTCGAACCACTCGTGCGCGCGGTCCAGCTCGTGTTCTCGGAGCAGGATGTAGCGGCCCCACCGGAGGATCAGCGGCCGGCCGCCAAGAAGGCCCACCCAATACGCCAGCCACGACCCCACCACGTTGGCGAGGGTGCCCAGCATGGCCACCCAGAAGAAGTCGAGCTCTCCGCGGGAGACGAGAAACCCGCCGAACACCATGGTGACTTCGGACGGGATGGGGATGCACGCCGACTCCAGCACCATCAGCACGAATACGGCGATGTATCCGTAGTCGGCGAGGTAGTCGGTGATGATGTGCTCGAGCCATTCGAGCATGGGCTGTGAGCCTATCACCGGGTTCACGCGGTGCTCCGCGCTACCATGGCCGGGTCGTGAACACGAAACGATGGGTTTCGCTGGCCGCAGCCGTCGCCCTGTTCCTGGGCATGGTGTACGTCGTGGGCCGTTATTCGGGAACCGGCGTTGGTGCCGACACTGGCCCCTGGGACGAGGTGTTCGTGCAGGGCGAGGGCGACGACGTGATCGCGGTGGTGAACGTGGAGGGTGAGATCGTGGAGACCGGCGCCGGCGATGGCGTTGCCGTGGCCGCCGACCTGGTGTCCCAGCTCCAGCAGGCCCGCCGGGACGACACGGTGAAGGCGGTGATCCTTCGGCTCAACACTCCCGGTGGCTCGGTTGTCGCCGCGGACGAGGTGTACCGGGAAGTGCTCGACCTTCGACGAGCGGGCAAGCCGGTGGTGGCGTCCATGGGCGGGGTGGCCGCCTCCGGTGGGTACTTCATCTCCGCGGGCGCCGACCGGATCGTGGCCAACCCTTCGACGATCACGGGATCTATCGGGGTGATCCTGGTGCTGGTCAACCTCCAGGACGCCGCGGGCAAGCTCGGGATCGAGCCGGTGGTGATCACCGCGGGGCGGCTGAAGGACATCGGATCGCCGTTCCGCCAGCTCACCGAGGAGGAGCGAGAGATCTTCCAGACCCTCCTGGACGAGGCCTACGACCGGTTCACCGGCGTGGTCGCGGAGGGCCGGCATCTCTCCTCCGGTGAGGTCACCGGGGTGGCCGATGGCCGGCCGCTGTCGGGAGCGCAGGCTGAGGAGGCCGGCCTGGTGGACCAGCTCGGCGACTTCGACGCCGCGGTGGCGACCGCGCGTGAACTCGCCGGGCTCGACCAGGCCATCGTGGTGGAGTACGCACCCGACGTCTCCCTGGCCGACCTCCTGCGGCCACGGTTCCCCGGGTTCGACAGCCCAGTGGAGGAGATCGAGCGCCGGGTGGGGGTCACCGGGCCGGTGCTCAAGTATCTCTACGTGGCATGAGCGCCACCGGTCGGGCCGCCCAGGAGCGGCTCCTGGTGTACGCCGGTTTGGGGTCCAGGCTGGGCGCCTTCCTCATCGACCTCCTGGTTACCGCGGCGTGGGCGGTGCCGTTCCGCCGGCTGTGGCGCGCGGTACTCCCCGACCCCCTGGTTCTGGGCTCGGTGCGGGCTTCCGGCCTGGCCGTTTTGGGAGCGTTTTGGGTGTACCTGGTGCTGACCACGGGGACCACCGGCGGGACGCTCGGGAAGCATGCGGTGCGGTTGCGTGTTGTAACGGCAGGACTGGAGCGCCCGGGCTGGTTGACCGTGGTGTTCCGCGAGGTGATCGGCCGCGTGATCGTGGCCGCTACGCTGGGGATCGGATACCTCTGGATCGCCGCGGACCCGCGCAAGCAGGGTTGGCACGATCGGATCGCCGACACCCTGGTGCTCAAGCAAGTGACCGTAGCGGCCGACACCGACCCCTGGAGCGTGAGTGGCCGCCATCGGGTGAACACTTGACAGACGCTCATCCCCTCATGTAACTAGGCGGGCTTTGAGATGACGAAGAATCTGGTGATCGTGGAGTCGCCGACCAAGGCGAAGACGCTCGAGCGGTATCTCGGGCGTGGCTTCTCCGTGAAGGCGTCCTACGGGCACATCCGCGACCTCCCCAAGAACCCCATGGGCGTGGACACCGAGCGTGACTTCCGTCCGGACTTCGTGGTCCCGGAGGAGAAGAAGAAGGTGGTGTCCACGCTGAAGGCCGCGCACAAGCGGGCGGACGAGCTGTGGCTGGCCACCGACTTCGACCGAGAAGGCGAGGCCATCGCCTTCCATCTGACCGAGGTGTTGAACGTCAAGCCGCAGGACGCCAAGCGGGTGACGTTCACGGAGATCACCGAGGACGCCGTGAAGGAAGCGTTCGACAACCCGCGGTCGATCGATCTCCGCCTGGTCGAGGCTCAACAGGCCCGGCGGATCCTCGACCGCTTGGTCGGTTACAACCTGTCGCCCCTTCTATGGAAGAAGGTGCGAACCGGTCTGTCAGCGGGACGGGTGCAGTCCGTGGCCCTTCGCCTCATCGTGGAGCGCCAGCGGGAGATCGACGCGTTCAAGCCCAAGGAGTACTGGACCGTCGACGCCCGCCTTACCCCAGACGCCGATGATGACGCGTTCACCTCGCGCCTGTTCCAGATCGACGACGACAAGCTGGCCGCTTCTCCCGACAAGAAGGGGAAGGTCCTCAAGGAGAAGGAGGCCACGGAGCACGCCGGCAACCTGGAGCGGGCCACCTACAAGGTGGCGGAGATCCGCAGGAGCGAGCGCAAGCGCCGCCCCGCGCCGCCGTTCACCACGTCGACCCTGCAGCAGGAGGCCGGGCGGAAGCTGTATTTCTCCTCCCGAAAGGCCATGCGGGTGGCCCAGCAGCTCTATGAGGGCGTCGAGCTCCCCGGGGAGGGGCAGGTTGGCCTGATCACCTACATGCGTACGGACTCCACCAACCTGGCCGAGACGTCCATCAGGGAGATCCGGACCGTGGTGAAACGGCAGTTCGGAGACGAGTACGCGCTGGCCCGTGGCCGGCGGTACAGGACCAAGTCTCGAGGGGCGCAGGAAGCCCACGAGGCCATCCGCCCCACGAAGGCGGTCCGGCTCCCGGACGACGTCGCACCGCACCTGACCGCGGACCAGGCCAAGCTGTATCGGCTGGTGTGGCAGCGAGCCGTGGCCAGCCAGATGGCGGAGGCACTGCTGGACCAGGTCTCCGTGGACGTCGAGGCGGTCGCCGGAAACGCCCCACGGTACCTGCTCCGGGCCACCGGGCAGACCGTGAAGTTCGACGGGTTCCGCCGGGTGTACTGGGAGTCGGCGGACGACGCCCCCGACCAGGACGAGGAGTCGAGGCTCCCCGAGCTGACCGAGGAGCAGGTGCTCCGGCTGCTGGGGATCCTCCCCGAGCAGCACTTCACCCAGCCGCCGCCCCGGTACACGGAGGCCTCGCTGGTCAAGGAGCTGGAGCGTCTGGGCATCGGACGTCCGTCGACGTACGCCCCGACCATCTCCAACCTCCTGGACCGCAAGTACGTGCGGCTGGAAGAGCGGCGCCTGTTCCCCGAGGACGTCGCCTTCGTGGTCATCGACCTCCTGGTCGACCACTTCACGGAGATCGTCGACTACTCCTTCACCGCGCGGATGGAGGAGGAGCTCGACGAGATCGCCGAGGGCAAGATGGGCTGGATACAGGTGCTCGACGAGTTCTACGGCCCGTTCGAGCGGCTCCTGGAGAAGAAGAACGAGGAGATCGACCGCCAGGAGATCACCGCCGAGCCGATCGGTGAGACCTGTCCGAAGTGCAAGGAAGGCCAACTGGTCAACAAGCTCGGCCGGTTCGGACGGTTCATCTCGTGCGATCGCTACCCGGACTGCGACTACTCCAGGAACCTCGACGGCGGCGAGCGCCCCGAGCCGGAGCCCATCGGCGAGACCTGCCCCCAGTGTGCGGAGGAGGGGCGAGACCCAGTCGGGAACCTGGTGAAGAAGATGGGGCGGTACGGCATGTTCGTGGGCTGCGACCGGTACCCGGACTGCAAGTACGTGAAGAAGGAGGAGGAGAAGACCGGGGTGGCCTGCCCGCAGTGCAAGGAAGGCGAGCTCATCGTCAAGCGGACCCGCCGGCGGCGCGGGGGCGTCTTCTACGGCTGCAACCGTTACCCTGAGTGTGACTTCACCGTGGGGCACCGGCCGCTGCCGGAGCCCTGTCCGAAGTGCGGCGGGCTGCTGGTGGACGCGCCGAAGGGGATCAAGTGCAGTGAGTGTGGGTACCAAGCCGGTGAGGGAGGACCGACGGAGGCGGCCTAAGACCTAGATGGCGACGGTCACCGAAGAGATCGCCGCCCTGCGGGGGACCCGCCCCGCTACCTTCCGCACCCTTCTCCGGGATCCTTCGTTCTCCCGTCTGTATCGGGCCATCTTGGTGTCCTCGCTGGGGGACTGGGTGGGGTTCGTCGCCGTGGTGGCCCTGGTCACTCGGATCGGCGGCGGCAGCGCCGGTTTCGCGGTCTCCGGCATCATGCTGGCCCGGCTCCTCCCCTCGCTGGTGTTCGGTCCGTTCGCCGGGGTACTGGTCGATCGGTTCGATCGCAAGCGCCTCATGGTCGTGGCCGACGTGGTCCGGGGCGTTGGCTACGCCTCGCTCCCGTTGATTCCCCACCTGCCGTGGATCTTCTCGATCTCGTTCCTGATCGAGTGCCTGTCGCTGCTGTGGAGCCCGGCCCGCGACGCCATCATCCCCAACCTGGTTCCCCGCCGGCAGCTGGCCAACGCGAACACCATCACCCTGGGCACCGGGTACGGGACCCTGCCGCTGGCGGGCCTGGTGTACACGGCGCTGGCCGGACTGGCCGGAGCGCTGGGCGCCCAGGTCGCCTATTTCGATCAGAACCCCGAGTCCGTCGCCCTGTGGGCCGACGCGCTCACGTTCGCGTTCTCGGCGTACATGATCCGTGGCCTCGCTTCCGAGCGGATCGGCCGGGGAGTCAAGAAGAGAGATGGAAAGCTCGAGTTCGGTGAGGCCTTCTCGGACATGCGCGAGGGTGTCCGGTTCCTTCGAGAGCACCAGTTCGCCCGGGCCATGACGGTGGGGATCGTGCTGGCGTTCACGGGGGCCGGGGCGGTGATGTCGGTTGGCCCGATCTTCGCCCAGTTCACCCTGGGAGGCACTGCCACGGCGTGGGGGTTCCTGGTGTCTGCGGTGGGTTTGGGGATGGTCGCGGGCATGGCCCTCGTCGGCCAGGTCCACAAGGTGGTGGACAAGGACATCTACTTCCCGCTGGCGATCCTCGGCGGGGGATTCGCGCTCATCGTGCTGGCGGTCATGCCCAACGTTCTGCTGGCGGCTATCGTCACCGTGATCATGGGAGCCGCGGCGGGTTCCACGTGGGTCACCGGGTACACGCTGCTGCACGAGAACGTCAGCGATGAGCTTCGGGGCAGGGTGTTCGGCACGCTCACGGTGCTGGCTCGTCTGGGCCTGTTCCTGTCCCTGGCCGGCTTCCCGGTCCTGGCGCAGGCCTTCCCCGACCTCGGCTTCACGCCGGGCGACGACGGGCCTCGCGGGGCGATATGGGTCGGCGCCGGCATCATGCTGGCCGGCGGCATCTTCTCCCGGATCGGCCTGTCGAAGAGCAGGCTCGCCCGTCCCCGAGCCCTCCGGCTGTTCCCCAGGCTCCGGAAGATCGAGCGGCGGGGGACGTTCATCGCCTTCGAAGGTGTTGAGGGGGCCGGGAAGGGCACCCAGATCGACCTGGCCAAGGACTGGCTGGAGTCGGAGGGGCACGACGTCCTGGTGACCCGGGAGCCGGGGGGGACCGCCCTGGGCGAGCGCCTCCGCGACTCGCTGCTGCGAGGGAGCAACGAGGCCATCGACGTTCGGGCCGAGGCCCTGCTGTTTGCGGCCAGCCGGGCTCAGCACGTCTCCCGGGTGATCCGTCCGGCGCTGGAGGAGGGAAAGGTCGTGCTGTGCGACCGGTACCTGGACTCCTCCCTGGCGTACCAGGGCGCGGGACGGGGCCTCGGGGAGCAGGACGTCCTCTCGCTGAACGTGTGGGCCACCCAGGGGCTGTTCCCCGACCTGGTGATCCTCCTCCACGTGGAGCCGGACAAGGGCCTGGCCCGCGCGGGGGACCAGCCGGATCGAATCGAGGGGGAGGACGAGCGATTCCATGCCAAGGTCGCGGATGCGTTCCTTCGGATCGCCGAGGATCATCCGGAACGGTTCGTGGTCGTGGATGCGGACGCCACCGAGTACGTGGTGCACCAACGGGTCCGGGAGGCCCTGGAGAAGTTCCTGAAGACGGAAGAGAAGGAAGCGGAGGAGAAGAAGGAGTGAGCGCGGTCCTGCGTGGGGTCCCCGGCCAGCCGGATGCCGTGGCGTTCCTCGAGCGGGCGGCGGCGCGGCCCCATCACGCGTACCTGTTCGCCGGTCCGGAGGGCTCGGGGAAGCAGCTCGCCGCTCGTGCATTCACCGCGGCGCTGGTGTGCGAACGAGAGGGGTGCGGGGAATGCCGGGACTGCCGCCTGGCCCTCGGCGACCGCCATCCCAACCTGGTGCTGGTGGAGCCGGAGGGGCGGGACATCCGGGTGGGAGAGGGCCCCGACGAGGACGGCACCGCGAGGTGGCTGGTGGCCCGGGCTTACCTCACCGCGCCCGAGCCCCGCCGGAAGATCTTCCGCGTCGAGCAGGCCGATCGGATGACCGAGGAGGCCGCCGACGTCCTGCTGAAGGCCCTTGAGGAACCGCCCGCCGACACGGTGTTCCTTCTCTCGTCGGCGCGGCCGCACGAGATCCCGGAGACCATCGTGTCGCGGTGCCACACGGTGACGTTCCGGCCTCTGTCCGAGGCGTTCGTCGTGGAGACCCTGCTGGGCGAGGGCGTGGAGGAGCCCCGGGCCCGGCTCGCAGCTCGGCTGGCCGGTGGGAACCTGGGCCGGGCCCGACGGGTGGCCACGGACCCCGAAGGTCTGGCGTTCCGGGACGCGGCCCTCCACGCGCTGACCGAGGTGGCCGCCGGAGAGGCCGGCGCCCTCCGCGCGGTGGAGGGGCTCACCGAGGGGGCGGCGGGATACCGGGACCGTCTGGCGAAGCGGCTCGAAGGCGATCTCGAGCCGTTCCTGGATCCGGAGACCGGTCGCCCCGTCGACCAGTACCGCGCGGCGGTCCGGCGGCTCCAGGCCCGGCACCATCGCCAGGAGCGGCGAGCCGAGCGGGAGTTCCTCGACGCCGCGTTGCTGGCTCTCCAAGCGTGGTTCCGAGACGCCCTGCTGGTGCGGGCGGGGGGAACGGAGTCGTGGGCCATCAACCTGGACCGCGTGGCGAGCCTGCCCGACGTTCCGGCGCCGGAGGCCGCCAAGGCCATCGCCGACCTGGAGGAAGCCCGCGCCGCGCTGGCCGACGAGACCAACCTCAACGCCCGGCTGATCCTGGAGGACGCTCTTCTGTCACTGGTGCCGGTGACGGCAGGGTCCTAGCACGCTACGCTTGAGTGTGTTCGCCGGAGTAGCTCAGCCTGGCAGAGCACGCGATTCGTAATCGCGGGGTCGCGGGTTCGATTCCCGCCTCCGGCTCAACTGGGCTCTCCGCGAGACTGGTCGGGATTCCGTCCACATGGTCATGATCCCGACCACACAATCCCGGAGCTTCGCACCTGGCTGTTCAGATCGGCCCGAAACCTCAGCTGCTAGTCGCTGTCCTTGAGGGTGGCCCTGGCCGTCATTCCGGGGGCTCCGAGCACCGAAACCTCCAGGAAGAACCTCTCGCGCTTCTCCCGGCGGCTGTCCTTCTTGGTCTTGACCTTGACCACGGCGGTGGTCTGCCCTGGGGCGAAGGTCAGCGTTCCCTTGGCCGAGACGAAGTCCTTCCCTGGCTTCGCGGAGCCCTTCCTGGTCTGGTACTTGAGCGTCGTCGCGGTGGCCGGCGGTTCGGGGAGCCGGATCGTGAACTTGGCCGGCTTCCCCTCCCGCACCTTGACGCCGGTGACGGTCGGCATGGGCGACATCGGCTGCCAGGCGGGGTCGAACTCCCCCGTAGGCGACCGGGTGATGTTCGTCTGGCCCGATCCGTCGGGACCCATCACGTAGATCTCGCTGTTCGCGTCACGATAGGACTCGAAGGCGATCTTGCCTCCGTCCGGGGACCAGGACGGGTCGTAGTCATCGGCCGGATCCGTGGTCAGCCTGGTCTGACCAGAGCCGTCCCAGTCCATTGAATAGATGTCCAGGTTGAAGTTCCGCGAGGACTCGAACGCGATCCTGTCACCGTCCGGAGACCAGAAGGGCTCGGCGTCCTGGGCGGGGTCCTGGGTGAGGTTATCGGGAAAGGACCCGTCCGAGTCCATCACGTAGATCTCCCCGTTGCCGTCCCGGAACGAGGTGAAGGCGATCTCGGTGCCGTCGGGCGACCAGGCCGGCTCGAAGTCGGCGGCGGGGTCGTTCGTGAGGTTGGTGGGGTTGGAGCCGCCCGCGCCCATCACGTAGATCTCGCCGTTCCCGTCCCGCAGCGACCGGAACGCGATCTGGGAGCCGTCCGGAGACCACGCCGGACCGAAGTCCTCACCGGGATGGTTGGTCAGGTTTGCCAGTCCGGAGCCATCCACGCCGACGACGTAGATCTCACTGTTCCCGTCCCGGGTGCTGGTGAACGCCAGACGGGAGCCGTCGGGCGACCACGCGGGCTGAGAGTCGATCCCTGCCTGATACGTGAGCCGGTGGAGGCCCGAGCCGTCGTGCTCCATCAGGAAGATTTCGGGATCTCCGGTCCGGCCTGAGCTCATGGCGATCTTCCCGGCCACGGGGGCCTGGGCCTTCTGGGCGGATGGCCGGGCGGCCGCCTGGCCACCCAGGAACAGGACACAGAGAAGAAAGGAAACGAGAGCTGCGGGCCGGGAGGGTTTTCGCATGTCCGTCTTGAGGGAGTATCGGCACATCGGGGTCAGAAATGAGCGGGCAGGCCTGAGGCGCTTGCTACCTCCTGATCTCCACCGGGGTGCCCAGGGGGAGCAGGTTGGCCATCCGGGTGATGGCGTCGTTGCGGACCCGGATGCATCCGTGGCTCACGTCCCGGCCGATGGAGGCCGTGTCGGCGGTCCCGTGGATCCCCACCTGGCCATCCCCCCCCGCGAAGGTGAACAGCACCTCGGAGTACGCGGACAGGCCGAAGGCGTACGGCCCGTAGGCGGCCTGGTTCGTGGGGCGGACCAGCATCGTGATGTAGAAGCTTCCGGTTGGCGTGGGGGTTCCCCCTGTTCCCACGGCCACCGGCTCCCGCATCACCGCCGAGTCCCGATGAAACACCGTCAGCCGGTTGCTGGAGAGGTCGACGAGCAGCCGGTACGTGGTCTCCAGCAGCTTCACGTCCTTGGACTCGATCCAGCCGCTGGCCTCGTTGGGACGCATCGGCAGGTAGGTGCGCAGCCAGTCGTCGCGGACCTGCCGGACCAAGAACACCCTGGGGATCTCCCACGGCCCGGGGTTCTCGAAGGTGGTGAACGGCTTCCGGTCCTCCGGGTCCCGGAACACCCGGACCGTCGGCACCGTGGCCTCGGCGATCAGGCTTCTCTCCGGCTCGGGCTCCGGCTCCGGCTCCGGGGAGGGAACCGGCGAGGGCTCGGCCACGGAGGGAACGGCCTTTACGGGAGGCGGAGCCGACTGACTGGTACTGCACGCGGTCGCCAGCAGCGCCACGATGATCGTTGTTCGCACGAGCATCAGTGCCATGGTAACTCGGCGCGGAATCGGCCTAGGATGAGTGTGAGGGACGATTTGCTAGAATCCCGGCCGCCATGCTGGCTCCCCGCTCACGTCTGAAGCTGCTGCTCGTTGCCATCGGTGTCGTGCTGCTCGTTCTGGTTCCGCTGACGGCTTCCGCGCAGCAGACCCCCATCCCGGGGGAGACACCCGAGCCGGTCAGGGAGTGGACGTACTGGATGGCGTTCCCCATCGCGCTCGGCGCTGTGGGGCTCGTTCTGTTCCTCGGGGTCGCCTACGTTCGCCTGTCGTCGCGGTTCTTCGGCCGGGAGGAGCCACCGAAGGTCCCCCAGCGACGACGGCAGCCGCAGTTCGCAGCGGCCGCCATCGCCGCTCCCCGCGTCGAGCAGGTCGCCGCGGCCTCGACCACACCGCCGGCGCCGCCGGCAGCCGAGGTGAAGACCGCGGCCGAGCAGGTCCCGGCTCCCACGGAGGCCGAGGGTGGTAAGGCTCCCGCGGAAGCCGTGCCGGCCGAGGCCAAGACCGGGACCGCCGCGGAAGCGGCCCAGACGGAGGCGCCCCCCAAGGAGGAGCCGAAGCCTGCAGCTCCGGCTCGCGCCGCCCCGGCGCACGTGGAGCCGGACCAGGAAGTCTACGAGCGAGAGCTGAAGACCCAGCTGGACAAGGGGGTCGACCGAAGGGTGGCGGAGGGACGGGCCAAGGCCGCGGCCGTCCGTGCGGCCCGGGCCAAGGCGTCCGGGGCCGCGGAACCCGCGCCCGCAGCGGAGACCGCCCCCGCCGCCCCACCCGAGCCGGCCAAGCCGGCGGAGCCTGCCCCGGAGGCCGAGAAAGAGGAAGAGAAGAAGGAGGAAGCAGCCGCGGAGACCGAGGCCAAGCAGGAGGCCGCAGGGGCCAAGGAGCCCGAGGTGGTCGAGGAGCCGTCCCCGAAGGTGGAGGCCGAGACGGCCGAGGAGCCTCCGACGAAGGTCGAGGCCCCGGCTCCGGCGGAGAAGAAGGAAGAGGAGCCTCCCAAGCCCTCTGCTCCGGCCGGAGATCTCGATCGCGAGACGTTCGAGCGGGTCCTCCAAGAGCAGCTCGACGCGGGGATGGCCCGACCCATCGCCGAGAGTCGCGCGCGGGCCGCCGCGATCAAGGCCGCTCGTGAGAAGGCCGACGCCGGCTAGTGGACGGGACCGCTGCGGCCAGGCTGGTCGACTGGGAGAGCGCGGCCCGGATCGGCAGGGGGATCGCCGGAGCTGCCACGCCACTCGGGGGCACCGACCGCGCCCTCCTGGACGAGGAGATGGCCGACGTCGTCGCCGAAGCCGACGATTTGGTCACGGGGCTCACCGGCCTCCAGGTCCAGGGACCGCCGTCACGCCCCTGGGTCATGACACGGTCCGAGTGGATCGAGCAGAACCTTCGCGGCTTCGAGCAGCTCCTGGAGCCGGTGGCCCAACGGGTCCTGGGCCGACGCCTCGAGGGCGCCATGGCCCCGGTCCGTCGCAAGGTCCTGGCGGCACAGATCGGAGGGATCATGGGGTACCTGGCCCGCAAGGTCCTGGGCCAGTACGACCTGTTCCTCCCCCCCGACGACCGGGACCTCCTTTACTTCGTCGGAGCCAACATCGCCGAGCTCGAGAAGCAGCACGCCTTCCCTCGCCGGGACTTCCGGCTGTGGATCGCGCTCCACGAGGTCACCCACCGGGTTCAGTTCGAAGGGGTCCCCTGGCTTCGTCCGTACCTCGACCAGCTGGTGAAGGGCTACCTGTCCACGCTGGAGCTGGACACCCGCAAGCTCATCGAGCGGCTCCGCCGGGCCCGGGAGGAGCTGGGCCGGGGATCGAGCTCGTGGCGGGACATGGGATGGATCTTCGCGCTGATGAGCCCCGAGCAGCGAGAGAAGTTCCGCCGGATGCAGGCCGTGATGTCCCTGCTCGAGGGGCACGGCAACTACGTGATGGACACGCTGTCTGAGGGCCGAGTTCGGGAGGCCTCTCGCATGCGCACGGTGCTCCATCGCCGCCGCACCCGGCAGGGCTTCAACAAGATGGTTCAGCGAGCGGTGGGGCTGGACGTGAAGGTTCGCCAGTACGACCTGGGGGAGCGGTTCGTGGCCGAGGTGGTCAACCTGGCCCGTCCGGAAGGGTTCTTCCGGGTGTGGGACCGCCCCGAGAACCTCCCCACCCTCGCCGAGATCGCCCGGCCCGACGACTGGGTGGAGCGCCTCGCCCGGACCTGATGGCCGGTCGGCGCCCGCCGCCGGTCGCCCGCGTGCTGGAGCGGGTCACCGCCACCGCCAGGAAGCACCGCATGTTCGAGGCCCGACAGACCGTCATGGTGGCATGCTCGGGTGGGCCCGACTCCCTGTGTCTGCTCCACGCGCTGGTCCTGCTCCGGCGGCTGTTCCGGATCCGGCTGGCGGTGTTCCACTTCGACCATCGACTCCGAGCCGGGTCCGAGGCTGACGCCGCGTACGTTCGGCGACAGGCCGACCGACTGGGCCTTCCGTTCCTCCTGCGCGAGGCGATCGACCGGCCGCGGGCCGGTCAATCCGTCGAAGCGTGGGCCCGCCTGGCCCGGTACGCGGCGCTCACCGAGGTGGCCGCCGAGGCCGGAGCCGACCGGGCCGCCCTCGGTCACACGCTCGACGACCAGGCCGAGACCGTGTTGCTGGGCCTGGCCCGGGGCGGCGGCCTGGAGGCGGTGGCGGGGATCGCCCCGGTGGCCTCGGTCCCTCCACTGGGGCTCACGGCGGTGCGGCCGCTCCTGTCTGTGACCCGCCAGGAGATCGTGGCCTTCTGCCGGGCGCTGCGCCTCCGGCCGCGCCAGGATCCCTCGAACCTGGATCCGCGGTTCCTCCGGAACCGGGTCCGTGGTGACGTCCTGCCGTTCCTCGAGGAACGCCTGGACCGGAACCTCCGAGCCACGCTGGCCCGGACCGCCGAGCACGTCCGGTCCGACGCCGCCTACCTGGAGGCGGTGGCCTCCGACGCCGCCGGCCGGATCACCACCGTGCTCGACGAGGAGGTTCGCCTGGACGCCGCCGCGCTGGCGGCCCTTCCCCGGCCCATCGCCGCCCGGGTGATCCGCCAGGCGCTCCGCCTGGCATCCGCCATGGGTGGGGGATGGGAGGAGGCCGGTGCGGCGCACATCGCCGCGGTCCTGGAACTGTCGTCGGCCCGTCCCGGGCGCCGGGTCGACCTGCCCGGAGAGTTGATGGCGGAACGGGCCAAGCGGTATGTTCGAATCTCTCGTCCTTCCCCACGGGCCCGAGAGGGGGAGCGGTGAGCACAAGGGTGGAGCACCTACAGGACGAGAAGCCGGCCGATACACTGCTCAGCCACGTGGCGGAGTTCGAGGGCGACATCGATCGCATCCTGATCTCCGGCGAGGAGATCCAGGCCAAGATCCGATCTCTCGCCGACCGCATCACCCAGGACTATCGCGGCCAGGACCTGCTGTTGGTCGGCGTCCTCAAGGGCGCGTTCGTGGTGATGGCCGACCTGTCCCGGCACATCCGGCTCCCCCTGCATTTCGACTTCATGGCGGTGTCCTCGTACGGCGCCGCCACCAAGACCTCGGGCGTGGTCCGGATCCTCAAGGACCTCGACCACGACATCGAGGGCCGCAACGTGCTGCTGGTGGAGGACATCGTGGACTCCGGCCTGACCCTGGCCTACCTGCTCAAGAACCTCCGGGCCCGGCGTCCGGCAACGCTTGAGGTCTTCGCGCTGATGCAGAAGCCGGAGGTCCAGCGGGTGAACCTGGACATCAAGTACAAGGGGTTCGAGATTCCTCCGGTGTTCGTGGTCGGGTACGGCCTCGACTTCGCCGAGAAGTACCGCAACCTCCCCTACGTTGCGACCCTGAAGCCCGAGGCGTACGAGGACCTGGCCGGCTGAGACCGGGCCTCCGACGGGAACCTTCCGCTCCGCTCCGAGGGTCCAACGAAATATGAAACGTGCATCGCTCATGGTGGCCGCCGCCGTTGTTCTGGTGGCTTGCGCCGAGGCCGCTCCTGGAGCCGGCGGATCCGGCGTCCGCGGCCGGGTGGTCCTGGCTCCCACCTGTCCCGTGGAGACCGTGACCTCCCCGTGCCCTCCAGAGCCCGTCCAGGCCACCGTACGAGTGGAGTCGAACGGTGAGACGGTCGAGACCGTCGAGACCGAGGCAGACGGGACGTTCGTGGTCGACCTCGAGCCCGGCGACTACGTGCTGATCGCCGAGCCCGCCGGCACCGGGGCACGGGCCGGCCGTCCCACAGCCGTCACGGTCGAGCCCGGCGTCTACGTCCAGGTCGACGTGGTCCTGGACACCGGGATCCGGACTCCGGAAACCGGCTAGCCGCGCGCGACGGGAAGCGCGCGTGGCCGATAGTTCGTCTTCGTCCGGCCGTGGGGTCCGTTCTCAAGGCCCTGTGCTACCATCGCTTTGGTCGGTCGCGGTCCCCGCCGGAAGGGAGCCCCCACGAAGCGCAACGAGTTGAACATCCGTCGGCTCCTTCGTGGTCCGCTCCTCTACCTCCTGGTGGTGCTTGGGGCTCTGTGGTTGTTCGTCAACTTCAGCAGCCGGGGCCCGGCTGCGGACAAGATCACCTTCACCGAGCTCGAATCGCTGGCCTCGGAGGGGAAGGTGGAGTCCGCCGTGTTCCTGGAACGCGAGCAAGTGGTCCAGGGGGAGCTCGCCGGCAACCGTCCGTTCCGGGCCGAGTACCCCCTCGAGTATCAGGACGAGCTGGTCACCAACCTGAAGGACGCCGGGGTCGACGTACAAGCCGACCCGCAGAAGGGCTCCACCATCGTCAACGTCCTGATCAACATCCTGCCGTTCATCCTGCTGTTCGGGATCTTCCTGTTCATCTTCAATCAGGGCCAGGGCGGCGGGAACCGGGTGCTCCAGTTCGGCAAGTCCAAGGCTCGCCAGGTCACCAAGGACCAGCCCAAGACCACGTTCGACGACGTCGCCGGCGTCGACGAGGCCGTCGAGGAGCTCCGGGAGGTCAAGGAGTACCTGGAGAACCCGGTGAAGTTCCAGGCCATGGGAGCCAAGATACCCAGGGGAGTGCTGCTGTACGGGCCACCGGGGACCGGCAAGACCCTACTGGCTCGGGCGGTGGCCGGAGAGGCCGGCGTCCCGTTCTTCTCGATCTCCGGATCCGACTTCGTGGAGATGTTCGTGGGCGTGGGGGCGGCTCGGGTCCGCGACCTGTTCGAGCAAGCCAAGACCAACGCTCCGGCCATCGTGTTCATCGACGAGATCGACGCGGTGGGCAGGCACCGAGGCGCGGGACTGGGTGGTGGCCACGACGAGCGGGAGCAGACCCTCAACCAGCTCCTTGTGGAGATGGACGGGTTCGACACCCGCACCGCGGTGATCCTGATGGCCGCGACGAACCGCCCCGACATCCTGGACCCCGCGCTCCTTCGCCCCGGACGGTTCGACCGGCAGGTGGTGATCGACCGGCCGGACCTGGAGGGCCGTCGGGGGATCCTCAAGGTCCACGGCAAGGGCAAGCCGCTCGACACGGAAGTGGATGTGGACGTGGTGGCTCGTCGCACCCCGGGGTTCACCGGCGCCGACCTGGCCAACGTGCTCAACGAGGCCGCGTTGCTCACCGCGCGGCGTAGCAAGTCGGCGATCAGCATGTACGAGCTCGAGGAGGCCATCGACCGGGTGATGGCCGGGCCCGAGCGCAAGACCCGGCTGATCTCCGAGCGGGAGAAGCGGATCATCGCGTACCACGAGGGCGGCCACGCGCTGGTGGCTCACGTGCTGCCCAACTCCGACCCGGTGCACAAGATCTCGATCATCCCCAGAGGGCGCGCGCTGGGGTACACCCAGACGCTTCCCACCGAGGACAAGTTCCTGGTAACCCGGTCAGAGATGATCGACGAGCTGGCCATGCTGCTCGGTGGCCGGGTGGCGGAGGAGATGGTCATCGGGGATGTCACCACCGGTGCCCAAAACGATCTGGAGCGGGCCACCAAGATCGCCCGGGGCATGGTCACCGAATACGGGATGTCGGATCAGCTCGGGCCGCTCACCCTGGGGCAGCGTCAGGGCGAGGTGTTCCTGGGCCGGGACTTCGCCACCCAGCCGGACTACTCCGACCAGGTGGCGTTCGAGATCGACTCCGAGGTTCGCAGACTGATCGACGAGGCCCACGACGAGGCCCTGGAGATCCTCCAGACGGAGCGGTCGAAGCTCGACGAGATCGCCGCGGCGCTGATCGAGCGGGAGACCATCGAGAAGGACGACCTGGTCAAGCTGCTCGAGGGCCTGGGGAAGCGAGCGCCGCGAAACGGTCATCGCGAGGGCACCGGGATCGCCGTGGCCCGCCGGAGCGTCCACCACGACAAGGACGGCCCCGGCAGCTCCCTTGGCTGACTCTTTCGATTCCCAGAAGGTCGAGGAGGGCGTGCGGCTCATCCTCGAGGGGATCGGCGAGGACCCCGGCCGTGACGGCCTGAAGGACACTCCCCGGCGGGTCGCCGAGATGTACCTGGAGGTGTTCGCCGGCCTCCACCAGGAACCCGACGCCGTGGTGGACACGGTGTTCGACGTGGGCCACGACGAGATGATCATGGTCCGGGACATCACCCTGTACTCGATCTGTGAGCACCACCTCATTCCCTGGGTCGGGAAGGCCCACGTTGGCTACGTCCCCGGTGAGGACGGGCGGATCACCGGCCTGTCGAAGCTGGCCCGGCTGGTGGACGTGCTGGCCAAGCGTCCGCAGGTCCAGGAGCGGCTGACCACCGAGATCGCGGAGGTCTTGGAACGCACGCTGAAGCCCCGAGGGGTGTTCGTGGTGATCGAGGCAGAGCACCTGTGCATGTCGATGCGCGGAGTGAAGAAGCCCGGCTCCACCACCGTGACCTCCGCGGTTCGCGGGGTGTTCAAGACCGACGCCCGGACCCGCGCCGAGGCCATGGGCCTCATCCGCGGCGACCGGTAAACCCTCGACACCAGATGTCCGGCTCCGCCGAAGTACGGCGCGTCCACCCCGAGGAGTGGGAGGAGCTCCGAACCCTCCGGCTACGGGCCCTGATGGACGCTCCCTCCGCGTTCGGCAGGAGCCTTCGCGAGGAGGAAGCGCTTCCGGAGGAGAGCTGGCGGGCGACGGCCCGGACCCCGATCTTCGTTGCCATCCTCGACGGAGCGTGGGTGGGCATGACTGGATGCTCCGAGGAAACGCCAGGGGGTCCGGCGATGATCTGGGGAATGTGGGTGGTCCCGGATGCCCGCCGGACGGGGTTTGCCACCCGGCTCCTGGAGGCGGCACTGGGCTGGGCTGGGGCCGAAGGATGGACCCAGGCCCGGCTGTGGGTCACGGAGACGAACCAGGCGGCCACCGAGCTGTACCGGCGGGCCGGATTCAAGCCGACCGGGCGTTCCAAGCCTCTCCGCTCTCATCCGTCCCTCCTGGAGGTCGAAATGGAGCGGTCCCTGCCGTGAGCCGGGCTCCCCGGGAGGAATCCAAGCACCGGCGGCGAACTCTTCGGCGACGATGCCCGCCGCCCCCGACGGCCAGGAGCTCTCAGACCGATCGCTGACCCGCCGGGCCTTTCTGGCCCGGGCCGGGATGGTGGGGGTCGGGGCGGTGTTGGCCCAGCTCCCGGGGGTTCTTCGGGCCCGGGGCATGCTGGACGTGGCCTCGGCACAGGACCTGGACCTCACCCGGGACACCATCAACGGGCTCATCGCCTTCGTGGTCCCGGGACCCGACGAGTACTCGGTGGCCCAGGGGGAGAGCACCGCGGAGCCGGGGGGCATCGCCGCGAAGGGGACCGAGAACCTGATCTCCAACCTCGACCGGTTCGTCCCCGCACCGGACATCGGCCAGGGCAACGACGCCACCGTGCCGCTCTCCGGGGCGGTGGCCAACCTCCTGAACGCCACCGCGGCGCAGGTGAACCCGGTGGCCGCCGGCGGGCCGTTCCCCTCGCATTTCGCCCGCCTGGCCTTCGCGGAGAAGGCCGAGGTGTTCCGGCGACTCGAGGCCACGCCAGGCGACGACGAGACCTCCGGGGCCCTTCGGTTCACCGCCGGCATCCTCCCAGGGTTCGCCACCTTCGTGTCCTTCGGGGAGTGGCACGCACTCGACCCCGCCACCCGGCAGCTGACGGAGCGGCCGGTGGGCTGGGATCTCACTCGGTACCAGCCGGGACGCCTGGTCCCCGCCGAGGGCTGGGAGGAGTTCCGCGGCTACTACGGTGGCCGCCGTCGGGCTGAGGGCACCAAGGGCCGCTGATGCGCGACGTCATCGTGATCGGAGCCGGGGGTGGCGGCGCGGTGGCCGCGAAGGAGCTGGCCCAGCGGGGCCTCGACGTCCTGGTGCTGGAGGCGGGGCCTCGTCACTCCGACCCTCGGAGCGAATGGACCCACTTCGAGAACGACGCCAACAACCCGCTGGGCGGGTACTTCCGGTTCGGACCCGCCGACCGGACCAAGCCCGCGTGGCTCCGGGAGATCCCCCAGAGCTCCTTCCTGTGGCAGCTCTCCGGGGTGGGCGGTACCACTCAGCACTACTACGGGAACTCGCCCCGGGCCACCCCCGGCGTGTTCCTCGGCTACGACCGACCCGACCGTGACGCCTACGACCGGGCTCACGAGTTTCCCTTTTCCTACCGCTCGCTGGTTCCGTATTACGAGTGGGTGGAGGAGACCCTCCCCGTCCAGACCGCGGCCATGGGCACCAAGGAGCAGGAGTTCTTCCGCGGCGCCGAGGGCCTGGGGCTCCCCGTGCAGGTATCCAAGGACACCACCCGCGACTCGTTCCGCCCGCAGGAGAACGCCATCCTCCAGCCGGGTGGGACCGCGGGCCGGACCAGCGACGCGCGGCAGCTCGTGTATCCGAAGGCTCGGGGGTGCACGTTCTGCGGCTACTGCTTCCAGGGATGTATGGAGCCGATCAACGCGCCCCGGAACCTGTTCGCCAAGCGGTCCACCGACAACAGCTACATCCCCATGGCCCTCACTGCTTCGTCATGGGCCCGCGGGGGACGTTCGATCGAGCTGATCCCCGACGCGTTCGTGGTGCAGATCCACACCGCCGAGGAGGACGGGGTTCCGGCGGCCACGGGCGTGACCTGGCGGGTGGGGGAGAGCGGTGAGCAGGTCACCGAGGACGCCCGGGTGGTGGTCATGGCCGGCGGCTGCACCGAGAACCCCCGGCTGTGGTTCAACAGCGGGCTCCCGAACCCCAACGACTGGGTGGGCCGCGGCTACACCGACCATTTCTTCGACTGGGTCATCGGAGTGATGCCGTTCGACACCGGATCCAGCAAGGGCCCGGGCTCCTCGGCCCGGTGCGACTTCCCCGGGCGCGGTGGCCTGGAGAACGTGGGGCTCCCTCCCGCACTGCAGACGTTCTCGGCGACGTTCAGCGACGCGGGGATGGCCGGGTTCTACGACAACGGCCTGCCCGCCGCCGGCGGCGCCGACACCTCGGGCCGGATCGTCGGCGGGGCTCTCAAGAGGATGGTGTCCGACGTCAACCGGATCCTGAACGTCCTGGTGATCACCGACGACGACGTCGAGGCCCAGAACCGGGTCACGCTGTCGCAGGCGTTTCCTTCCGACGAGCACGGCCCCGTGGCCCGGGTGGAGTTCCACCCGCGCGAGCGAACGGCCAGGACCCTCCGGAACCGGGAGTTCCTCGTGGGAAAGGCCGTGGAGCTGCTCCGGGCGGCGGGGGCCACCGATGTCCACCGGCTGAACTGGCCGCCCCTGATCCTCCACGTCCAGTCCACGATGCGCATGGGGATCGGCGAGGACGACTCGGTCCTCGATGAGAACGCCGAGGCCCGGTGGGTCAAGCGCCTGTTCGTGGCGGACAACTCGGCGCTGGCCAACTCCCTGGGGGGTCCCAATCCCACGCTCACCACCCAGGCCCTGGCCACCCGCACCGCGGAGCGGATCTTCGGGCTGTACTTCGACGGTGACCCGTGGGTCGGCCGGGAGTCTCCGCTCCCCTCGATCGCCGATCGGGTGACCCGCGCGGTGATCGCCGCCGGTCTGTAGCTACTGCGGCGAAGCCGCCCGTCCCGGCAACAGGACCGCGAATCTCGCCCCCGTGGTGGAGTCGCTGCGGACGCTGATGGCCCCGCCGAGCGTCTCCACGATCCGCTTGGCCAGGGCCAGGCCCAGGCCGGAGCCCGGGGAGGTCCGGGCCGCTTCGCCTCGCCAGAACGGTTCGAACACCAGGTCGGCGCTCTCGGGGGGGATGCCCTCGCCGCCGTCCTCCACCACGACCTCCACGCCGCCGGCCTCCGGGCGGGCCTCGATCCGGACCGTGCCGTCGGCCGGCGTGTGCCGGATGGCGTTCTGGAGCAGGTTCTGGAGCACGCGGACGAGCCGGGGCGAGCACAGGGCCTCGCCCGCGCTGTTCAGGCGTTGTTCCACCACCAGCCGCTTCTCCGCGGCCTGTGCCCCGCAGGCCGCCACCGCGGAACCCACCACGTCCGCCAGCCGAGCCCTCTCCGACTCTGCCTCGATGGCTCCGGCGTCCAGCTGCACCAGCTCGAAGAGATCGTCGACCAGGACGACCAGGGACTGAACCTGCCGGCGCATCTCGCCGACGTAGCGCCGGAGGCTGGGAGGGTCGTCGACCACGCCGTCGTCGATCGCCTCCACCATGGCCCGGAGCCCAGCCAGTGGCGTCCGGAGGTCGTGCGACACCGCGGTGATCAGATCCCGGCGTTTCGCCTCTCCGGCTCGCTCGGCGGCGATCGACGCCTGGAGCCGGGTGGCCGTCTCGTCGAGCGCCGAGCCCAGGGCCTGGAGCTCCGGCCCTCCGTCGATCGGTCCGACGCGAGCGTCCAGGTTGCCCTCGGCCAGCTCGAGCGCGGAATGGGTCAGCCTGTCCACCGCCGACGTGGTGTCCCGGGCCAGCACCAGGGCGACGCCGGCACCGGCACCCACCGAGTAGGCGACCAGCGCGGCCATGAGCGTGGCGTCGTGGGCGCTCACGAACATCAGGCCGGCCAGCACCGCCAGGTTCGCCAGGCTGGCCACCACCGCCACGAGCGCCACCGACATGAGGCGCTGCCGGAACGTGGCCCGTCGGAGCAGCGGGCGCGCGGCCCACACCGCGACCAGCGTCGCACCCACCGCGGGGAGCATCAGAGCCGCGAGGTGGGCCACCTCGCCGGCTCCCATCCCGGCCGCGGCGCCGGCCAGGATCGTCCCTCCCGCGCCGGACGCCGCCACCACGGCGGCCAGGGCGATCGGGCGCCAGCGGTTCACGGGTCGAACCGGTAGCCCACGCCCCACACGGTGACCAGGTGGCGTGGATTCGATGGGTCGGCCTCGATCTTCTCGCGCAGCCTTCGGACGTGGACCGTGACGGTCGAGGGGTCCCCGTCGAAGGCGAAGTCCCACAGCTCTTCCAGGAGCTGGACCCGGCTGAACACCTCGCCGGGATTGGTCGCCAGGAAATGGAGGAGATCGAACTCCTTGGGGGTCAAGGCGACTCGATTCCCGCGGACCTCGACCTCCCGGGCCCGGGGCTCGATCTCCAGCTCCCCGAAGGTGAGAGGGCCCTGGTCGGCTGAGGAACGGCCTCCGGCCCGGCGGAGCACGTTCCGCACCCGGGCCACCACCTCGCGAGGAGAGAAGGGCTTGGTGACGTAGTCGTCCGCCCCGATCTCCAGGCCCACCAACCGGTCGGTCTCCTCCCCCTTGGCGGTGAGCATGATCACGGGGGTCGGTGACCGTGCCCGGATGCGGGTGAACACCTCGTAGCCGTCGAGGCGAGGAAGCATCAGATCCAGCAGCACCAGGTCGGGAGTGTCCGCCTCGAACCTCTCCAGGGCCTGCCGGCCGTCCTCGGCAGTCTCCACGGCGAAACCACCCCGGGCCAGGTACCGGCTCAAGACCTCGCGGACGATGGGCTCGTCGTCCACGACCAGCACCGTGGGGCCCTGGCTCATGGCTCCATTGTCACCCGGAACTGTTTCAGAGACCTTGCCGCCCTTCTGAGCCCGGTGATCCCGGGCACGGTAAGGAATCCGCAACGTCCCGAACGTAAGGTGGTCGAGAGCAATGGACGTCACCGGGGCGATCAGGCGGCATCCGGGACGCACCGCGGTCGTGGGAGTCGTGGGCCTCGCGGCCCTGGTGTTCGGGTTCCTGTGGTTCCGGCCGGACCGCCTGTTCACCGAGGACCGGGTGAACGAGGCCCTTCCGGGTGCCCCCGCGGCACAAACGGAGACCGCTGCTGAGGAGGATCCGGGAACGGCCGCCGGGATGCCCGGGCCGTCCACCGTTGCCGAGGGCGAGTTCATCAGCCTGGAGCACCAGTCCACCGGCCGGGCCCTGATCGTGGAGACCGCGACCGGCGGGCGGTTCCTGCGGTTCGACGACTTCGAGACCTCCAACGGCCCGGACCTGGTCGTGTATCTCTCGGCTAAGACCCCGGCGGGGACCGACGACTGGCACGGCTACGACCGGGACTTCGTCGATCTCGGCGTGCTGAAGGGCAACATCGGCGACCAGAACTACGATCTCCCGGAGGACGTCGACCTGGACCGGTACTCCACGGCCGTGGTGTGGTGCCGCCGCTTCGAGGTGGGGTTCGCCGCCGCGGCCCTCGAGTAGGCGGACCTTCAGGCGCGCGGCTTCGTGTCGCCCACCTTGAGGATCGGGTGGCCGCCGTAGGCGTTGCGCAGCAGCGCGTGCGCCTTCGCTGCGGGCCAGTCGAGGTCCCGGAACTGCAGGAGGGCCTGTTGGGAGAGAGCGATCACCGGAGAGGGGATGTCCTCGTCCATCGCCCAGTTCAGCACCCACTTCACCTCTTCGGTGTCCTCGACGTACGTGGAGAGTTGGTCCCACTCGGCCAGGTACTTCTGCAGCTGCTGGCCCATGAGCTCGACCAGCCAGCTTCGGATCACCGAGCCGTGGTTCCAGTTGACGAATACGGCCGGGAGATCGATTGGGTACCCCGAGCGCATCAGCATCTCCACGCCCTCGGCGATCGACTGGTTCATCCCGAACTCGATGGCGTTGTGCACCAGCTTGACGAAGTGCCCGCTGCCCGGGGCCTCGCTGGCGTGGACCACGCCGAGCTCGTCGATGGCCAGGTCCTTGAGGAGAGGCTCCACCACCTCGTAGGCCTCCCTGGGGCCGCCGGCCATGAAGCACGCCCCGGTGCGGGCTCCATCGACGCCGCCGCTGGTCCCGCAGTCGAGGAACTTGATTCCCGTCTCGGCGAAGAAGCCGTACCGGCGCTCGGAGTCCTTCCAGTGGGAGTTCCCTCCGTCCATCACGATGTCGCCCTCAGTAAGCACGGGACGGATGTCTCGGCAGACCTGCTCGGTGATGTCCCCATGCGGGACGTACAGGAGGACCACCCGCGGCGGCTCCAGCTTCCCGGCAAGCTCCTCCAGCGAGGCCGCCGGCTCCATGCCCTCCCCGGCGAGTTCCTTGCGCGCCTGCTCGGCCGGGTCATACCCGACCACCTGATGGCTCTTCTCCATTGCGTGGCGGGCGAGGTTTGCGCCCATGCGCCCCAGTCCCACGATCCCGAACCTCATCGGTGATTTCCTCCCTTCGCTCTGGTGATCTCCCCGTCGGACCCCTCGGCCCACAGGTCCCAGCGCTCACCGAGGGCGTGGATGCCCTGGAGCCCCATCCGGCCGAGCTCCTTGGGGGCCAGGGGGTCGATGGTCAGCTCGCCTTCTCCCAGCTCCAGTCCCAGGGCGAGCCGGAACCACAGGAACGGGGCTCCGGTGGCCCACGCCTGAGGGCTGGAGGCGGTGGGGTAGCGCACCGGGAACGGCGCCTCGCTGCGCGAATAGCCGGCGAACACCTCCGGGAGACGGAACTCCGTGTACGAGGACGCCTCCAGCATGGCCACCGCGATCCGGTTGGCCTCCTCGCGGAGGCCGTATCGGTACAGGCCCGCGGAGATGATGGAGTTGTCGTGGGGCCACACCGGCCCGATGTGGTAGCCGATGGGGTTGTACCCGGCGTCGTCCCACGACATGGTGCGAACACCCCACCCCGACCACATACCGTCACCCAGCAGCTGCCGGGCCACGATCGGCGCCCGGTCCTCACGGACGATGCCCGACCACAACAGGTGGCCCATGTTGGAGGTCAGCGAGTCGATCTGGCGCTTGTCCCTGTCCAGGCCAAGGGCGTAGTACCCGCCTCGCTCGTCGATCCAGAAGTCCCGGTTGAAGCGCTCGAAGAGCTCCCGGGCCTCCCGGCGCAGCCGGGCCGCGAGCTCGGGGTCCTTCCACACCTGTTCGGCGAGCTCCGCGGTTCGCTGCTTGGCGTCGTAGGCGTAGCCCTGGAACTCACACAGGGCGATGGGGACCTCGGGCATGGAGCCGTCGGCGAACAGGATGCCGTTCCATGAGTCCTTCCAGCCCTGCGTGCGCAGTCCCTGCTCGGAGCGCGTCTTGTACTCGATATAACCATCACTGTCGAGGTCGCCGTAGCGGTCGATCCATGCCAGGGCTCGGAGCGCGTTGTCCTTGAGGTCCCGGACGGTGGCGTCGTCGCGGGTCCACCGCCAGTACTCGGACAGCAGGACCAGCCACAGCGGAGTGGAATCGGACGAGCCGTAATACGGACGGTGGGGCTTGAGGTCCAGCGACGCCAGCTCCCCGAACCTGATCTCGTGCAGGATCTTGCCCGGCTCCTCGTCCTTGAAGTCGTTCATCTCCCTGCCCTGGAGGCCGGCCAGGGCGATGAGCGCGCCCCGGGCCAGCTCGGGGCCCACCCAGATCGACTGGTACGAGGTGATCAGGGTGTCCCGGCCGAAGATGGCCATGAACCACGGGAGGCCGGCGGCGGGCAGCGAGAACTCGTTGCCCTCAACACACGCCTGGAGTCGCAGCGAGGCCAGGTCCACGACCGACCGCTCCATCACGTGCCACACGACGTCGTAGCCCCCGGTCACCTGGGGGACCTCGTCCTGCCACGTCTTCAGCACCGCGCTGGCCTTCCGCTCCGGCTGGCCGAAGGTGTCGTGGGTGGGCTCCATGACCTCCTCGTCCACGTTCACCGTCACCAGCACGCCTGTGTGCCAGGTTCCGAGCGGCTCCAGCTCCAGGTCCCACACCAGGTCGTCGCCGTCGATCCGGGCGGGCTGGCTGGATCGGACCCTGGTGGCGGCCCGGAACGTCTCGTGCTCGTAGTCGAACCCCAGCGTGCTGTTCGCCGGGTCGTGGGACCGGCCGGCGGTGCCGGCCTTGCGGAAGTCCTTCCCCTTGACCTCGAACAGGTCGGCGAAGTCCGCCCACACCGACAACCGAAGCTCGATGCGAACCGTCTCCCGGAGATGGTTGCGGACCGTGATGGTCTCCCGCATCCCGTCCCCCACGAAGCGGTGCCGTTGGATCGTCAGGTTCTTTCCGGCGATCCCGTCGAGGTCGGGGTTGGTGAGGAAGAACACCGCCGAGTAGTAGTCCACCTCGTTGGACGTGAGCACCGTTGGGGCTTCTCCGTTCACCGTCAGGACGAAGCGGTTCAGATGGCGGGTGTCCTCGTGGTACAGGCCGGCCACCGACCCGTCGAACACGTCCCCTCGCGGGTCGGACAGCATGAACGTCGAGCCCTCGAGGACCTGGATGGACCCTGGGGGCAGGTCGACCTGAGCGCCCTGCTTCTCGACCTTCTCCTCGGCCTCCACGGCTCAGGTCCCCAAGGCGATCACGGTCTTCACGTCGTCGGGCTGCCGCTCCAGCGCCTCGCTCCAGCGCTCCAGCGGCACCCGCCGGGTGATCAGCCGCTCCAGCCAGGCGGGATCGGCGTTGGCCAGGGCCTCGGCGGCCTGCTCGTAGTGGCGCCGGCCGGCGTTCACGGAGCCGAACACCACGGTGTTGTTGAGCACCATGTGCTTGTTCAACAGGGATGCGTCCAGCGGTACCTTCCGGTCGCTGGAGGCGATCCCGGTGAGGCACATCACTCCTCCGGGAGCGGTGTGCTCGATGGCGTGGAACACCAGCGCCCCGACGCCCGTGCACTCGATCACCACGTCGAACCCGCCCTCCTCGGTCTGCTCGAGGTCGGAGTGGTAGCACCACCCCCGGTCCTCGACCAGCGCCGGCTTGGGGCCCTCCTTGACCCTGTCGACCACGTGCATCTCGATCCCCCGCTGGGCCCCGAGCATCGCCGCGAACAGGCCGATGGGTCCGGCGCCGGTGATCAGGGCGCGCCGAGGCTTCCACGTCGCCCGGCTGCCGATCCGCTCGACGTGGTCCCACGCCTTGGCCACCACGCTGGTGGGCTCGGTGAGCACCGCCAGGTCGTCGAGCGACGGCTCGGCCCTCACGGCTCGGCCGGGTTCCAGCCGGTAGCGCTCCCTGATGAACCCATCGCGCCCCTTGATCCCGTGCTCGGTGTACCGGCCGTTGGTGCACATGTCCCATTCGCCGGCGGCGCACTGTGGACAGGGCACCGGGTCGGGATGCCGGACGATGCCGATCACCAGGTCGCCTTCTGAGAGCCCGCTTTCCGCGGGGGCCTCCAGGACCCGGCCGAGGGACTCATGGCCCAAGACCAGGCGGTCCTTCCCCGGCGGCGGCTCCCCGTACTGCCCGTCGATGATCTCCTGGTCGGTGCCGTCGACGCCGACCGCCACGGCCTCCACCAGCACCGATCCTTCCGCGGGGTCCGGCTCGGGGACATCGCTGAGCTCGGCGGTCCCCGACTTCAGCGGTACGAGGGTGACTGCCTTCATCGGCTCCTCCCCTGGGCGCCCTGCTATAACCCTGCCGCGGGCGGGGCCGTTTCGCCAGTGGGCGACCCAGGGAGCCGGGCCCGGAAAGGATGGGGGGATGAGCCGGATCATCGACGTCTCGCTGGGGATCGGGGACGACCTGCTGACCTGGCCCGGGGACCCCGGCGTTACGGTCGAGCGAGCCAAGCTCCTGGAGCGCGGCGATCCGGCCAACGTGTCCGAGATCCACATGGGCTCCCACACCGGGACCCACGTGGACCCACCCGTTCATTTCATCGACGGCGCCGATCCCGTGGACCGCCTGGATCTGGAGGTGTTCTTCGGCGAGGCCGTGGTGGCAGACCTCCGCCGTCGGCCCGAAGGAGCTCGAGGCCCTGCAGCTTCCCGACGACGTGCAGCGGCTGTTGTGCCGGACCCGGAACTCCGATTTGTGGACCCAGTCCCGGCCGGCGTTCCCCGACGACTACGTGGCGGTCAGTCCCGAAGGCGCTCGGTGGATCGTGGACCGCGGGCTGAAACTGGTCGGGGTGGACTTCCTGTCGGTGGAGAAGACCGAGGGACCCGACCACCCGGTTCACCGCACGCTGCTGGGCGGCGGGACGATCATCGTCGAGGGCTTGGACCTCTCCAGGGTGGAGCCGGGGACCTACACGTTCGTGTGCCTGCCGCTCAAGGTGATGGGCGGCGACGGCGCCCCCGCCCGCGCCGCCCTGATCGAAGCTTAGGCCCTCAGTCTCCCGCGACGAAGAACACCCAGGTACCGTCGGGCTCGATCCCCACCCGCCAGCCGAGGTACAGGCCGTACCTCTGGAACAGGCGAATGTCGCGATCGGAGTTCGTCAATCGCAGGACGTCGAGGTCGCTCTGGTCCCAGTCCTCGACGCTCTCGGCCGCCGGTGCCGGCCAGATGTACGTCCCTCGGAACTGTTCGGGCGCCAGCTCTAGAAGGGTGGCCAGGATGTCGAGGACCGGTTCCCCCTCCTGCTCCAGGTCCTGCCAGTAGGCGATCGGGTCCGTGTCCCCGCCGTAGCTGTGGGTGAACCCGGTGTCCGGGATCAGTCGTTCGAGAGTTTCCCAGTCGCGCAGCTGGGCGGCTTCCCGAAGGCCATCGCGGGTCGCGGCGACTTCGTCCGTTACTGGCTGTTCACCGTCTGCGCTCAGGGAAAGGCGGAACTGGGTAATGGCTAGCACCCGCCCCGATATTGTTCGGATTCGGGCAGTTGCTTTTGGGGCAGTCGTGGCGCCTGCAGGCAGCATGATTCGCGCTTGCGCAGGGGGGCTCAGCTCCTTCCCAATGGTCCCTCCCTCAAGCTCGCCCTCCCACTCGAGTTCGATGTCAATCACGACCCTAGGGAAGGATCCCGTGAGAGCTCCTGACCAGACGACCGTTCCGCCTGGAGCTACCGGATCCCCCGGAGTTGGACTCTCGAGTCCCAAGGATTCTGCGTGCGCTTCCGCTACGACATAGACACCATCCTCGGTGTCGGGGACGCGCGCCAACGTGAGGGCCGTTCGAACGTCGCTGGCCACCCCGGCTGCCTCGGACATCGTCGGGTTTGCAATCACCGCGGTCACCGGGTCGTCGCCGGGCACCCGAACTTCGACATCCTCGGGGTCCCAGCCCAGCACGTTGACGGCGTACATATGGGCCACTCCCCCCGGAGACAGCCACAGGGGGATGTGGCCCTCGGCCACCTGCGACTGGATGGCCCGGATCTCCTCCTCGCTGCTCGGCCAGATCGGGGCAGATGCTGGGCGGCCTGCAGGCTGTACGTCTCGGTCTGGCGGAGGGCCGGGAGCCTCATCAAGCAGGGCCCGGGCGCCGGCGTAAAACCCCACCGCCGCCGCCAGGGTCACCGCGCCGGCCACGGTGGCACTGACCACTCGGCGCCGCCGGGCTCGCTTCAGGACTCGGCCCGGGATCCGGGGATCGAGTCGCATCTCTTCGGCCTTCTCCTCGAGCAGCGTTCGAACGTCTCGGTCCACGTCACTCACTCCTCGTCAGCTCCCCGCGCAATCGGTCGATGCCCCGTGACACCAGCGATTTCACCGTGCCTACCGGACACCGCAAGACGTCGGCCGTCTGGGCCTCGGTGAGGTCTTCGTAGAACCGCAGCACGATGGCGGCCCGCTGGCGAGGGGACAGCCGCTGCAACGCGTCCCACATCTCCTGCTCGCCTCCGGGCTCGGGTCCCGGGCCCCGGGTGTCGGCTCGACCCTCGCGCTCGAGGTAGGCCCGCTCCACCTTCTTCCGCCGGAAGTGTGATCGGGTCAGGTTGACCACGGTCGTCCGGAGGTAGGCGGGGAATGCCTCGGGGTTCCGGATGTCCCGGAATCGTCCGAACAGCCGGACGAAGGCTTCCTGAACCAGGTCCTCGGCCAAAGACCGGTCGCCGGTGAGCAGATACGCCAGGCGAGCGGCGTCCGGCGCGTGGGCCTCGTACAGCTCGCCGAGGCGTCCCCCTTCGGACAACGTCGCCTCCCTGGTCTGGGTCCGTATCATGCCGCGCCTCCAGTCGGGAAGACGCCTGAACCGCCCGTGAGGTTCCACGGCGATCCAGGTCGGCGGCTACCCTTGAAGGGATGACCGACACCCTTCGATGGAGGCTGGGAAAGCGCGTCCTGCACTGGGGAGACCGGACCCTGGTCATGGGCGTGGTCAACGTGACCCCCGATTCCTTCTCCGACGGTGGGCGGTTCCTCGACCCCGAGGACGCGGTGAGCCACGGGCTTCGACTGGCCGAGGAGGGCGCCGACGTGCTCGACGTCGGCGGGGAATCCACCCGCCCGGGGTCCGAGACCGTCCCCGCCACCGAGGAGCTCGACCGGGTGGTCCCGGTGATCAAGCGACTGGCCGCGGAGGTGGACGTCCCGGTATCGGTGGACACCCGGAAGTCCGAGGTGGCCGCCGCGGCGCTCGACGCCGGGGCGGTGGCGGTCAACGACGTCACCGCGGGGCGCGATCCAGAGATGTTCGGAGTGGTCCGGGAGACCGCGGCGGGATTGGTCCTCATGCACATGCTTGGGGAGCCGAAGACCATGCAGCGCGAGCCCCGGTACGACGACGTGGTCGGGGACATCCACGGGTTTCTGGCCGAACGCCTCGAGGCTGCGGTGCACGCCGGGATCGACCGGGACCGTCTTGCCGTCGACCCCGGGCTGGGGTTCGGGAAGACCTACGAGCACAACCTCCGGCTCATGCGGGAGATCGACGCGTTCCTCGACCTGGGGGTCCCGGTGGTGGTGGGCCCGTCGAGGAAGTCCTTCATCGGCACGGCCCTGGGGGACCTGCCCGTCGACCAGCGGCTGGAAGGCACCGCGGGGGCGGTGGCCTACGTGGCCGCTCGGGGCGCCCACGTGATCCGGGTCCACGACGTCGAGCCGATGGTCCGGCTGCTGCGAGTGGTGGACGCCATCCGGCTGGGAAGATGATCCTGGACAAGAAGCGGGTGGCGGTCTCCGGCGGTGAGATGGCCGTCGCGGACGAGGGTGACGGACCCGGAGTCCTTCTCCTGCATGGGTTCCCCACCTCCTCGCACCTGTGGCGGGACCTGGTTCCCATCCTGGCTCCGCGATTCCGGGCCATCGCCCCGGACCTTCTGGGTTACGGGGACTCGGACAAGCCCGAGGACGCTTCGGCGTTGACCATCCGGGCTCAGGCCGGCTACGTGCGAGAGCTCCTCGAGGCCCTCGGCGTGGATGAGTTCGCAGTCGTCGGCCACGACATCGGCGGTGGGGTGGCCCAGATCCTGGCCCTCGAGGGTGGTGTCCGGACCATGGCCCTGCTGGACTCGATCGCCTTCGACACCTGGCCGATCGAGGGGGTCCGGATGCTCCAGGAGGCCACCCCCGAGCAGACCACCACGGACTTCGCGGAAGGTGTGGTGGGACTGACCTTCGATCTGGGGATGGGTCGCCGGGACCGTCTGGCCGACGAAGATCTCCAGGAGTACGTCCGGCCCTGGCGGGCGGATCCGCCGGCGCTGGTGCGGGCCGCCCGGGGGATCGACGGCATCGGCCTGCTGGGCACCGAGGACCGCATGGCGGAGCTCGACACCCGAACGCTGGTCGTATGGGGGGAGGACGATCCGTTCCAGCCCTCGGACATCGCCGACCGGCTGGGCGAGGCCCTGCCGGGGGCCACCGTCGCCGTGCTCCCGGGATGCTCCCACTTCGTCCTCGACGACGCCGCGGAGACGGTGGCCCCCCTGATCTCGGAGTACCTCAAGGTCCACTACCTGGGGGAGCGGCACGGCCACGGCGGGCCGGTGCCGGTCGACCTGGGGGTTTCGTTCGAGCGGCCGGAGCCGGAGGATGGGTAGGAAGCTGGACATCGACCTCACGGATGAGGAGATCGATGCCTTTCTCCGCGAACGGCGGACCGTCCGGGTGGCCACGGTCGGCCCCGACGGCACCCCACACGTCGTTCCGCTCTGGTACGTGTGGCACGAGGGCTCTATGTTCTTCAACTCCACCCTGGGCAACCCGACCGTGGAGAACCTGCTCCGAGAGGGGCAGGCCGCGGCGGTGGTGGACGACGGTGAGGAATACGAGGTGCTCCGTGGGGTGGTGGTCACCGGAACGGTGACCCTCGCCGAGGACGATCCTCTTCTTCCCGAAGTGGAGCGCGCGCAGTCGAAGAAGTACCTCGGCGGGAACGAGTCACCGTACAAGAAGTGGAAGCGTCGGCGGTGGTTTCGCCTGACGCCGGAACGCATCGCCTCCTGGGACTTCCGGAAGATCCCCGACGCGCTGGCCCGCCGGGCGGCGAAGCGAGCCCGGGAGGCCTGAGTGCCGCAGGTCCTGCGCCTCACCGGGATCCGGGCCGAGGGACGGCACGGCGCGCGGGCGGGGGAACGTGATCGCCCCCAGCCGTTCGTGGTGGACCTGGAGATCGAGGTGGACGCGCAGGGGGACGATCTGACCACCACCGCCGACTACCGGGAAGCGACGGCCGCCGTCCGCGGCCTCATCGAGGCGGAGTCCCACGCGATCATCGAAACCATCGCCGAACGGCTGGCCCACACCGTGGCCGGCCTCACCGGCGTCCGCTCCTGCAGGGTCGTGGTGCACAAACCGGAGGCGGCGACGCGTCTGGGACTCGAGGACGTGTCCGCGGAGGCATCGGCCCCTTCGTGACCCGGGCGTACCTCGGGCTGGGGTCCAACCTCGGCGACCGGCTGGAGAACCTCCGGCGAGCGGTGGCCATGCTGGCGGATCGAGGCGTCTGGGCGGTGCGCTCCTCGCGGGTGTACGAGACCGACCCGGTCGGGGGACCGTCCCAGCCGGACTACCTGAACGCGGTGGTGGAGGTGGAGACGGGCATCTCGGCTCGTGCGCTGCTCGACACCGGGCTGGAGGTCGAAGAGGCCATGGGACGGGTCCGGGGGGAGCGGTGGGGTCCCCGGGTGATCGACGTGGACGTGCTCACCTTCGGGGACCAGGAGATCGACGAGCCGGGGCTCACCGTCCCCCATCCCCGGATGCACGAACGGGGATTCGTGCTGATCCCGCTCCTCGAGCTCGACGCCGACCCGCAGCTGCCCGGGGGTCGGCGGATCGCCGGGTTGCGGCTCGGACCGCTGGCCCTCGGCGTCGTCCGTCCCTTCGCTCCGCCGCTGGTCCAGGGGGGCGACGTATACTCGCCGGCGTGACCCGCACGACCCCATGGACGTCGCGGTCGTAGGGGCGGGCAGGGTCGGGACCGCGTTCGCGGCACTCCTCGAGCGGGCCGGGCATCGGATCGTGGCGGTTTCCGGCCGCGAGGACACCAGAGCCAGAGCCGCGCGGTTCCTCCCACACGCTCCTTTCGTTCCGCCCTCGGATGCCGCGCGCGCGGGGCAGGCCGTGCTCTTGGCCCTTCCCGACGACGCCGTCGCCCCGGTGTGCGCCGACCTGGCCGCCGGGGGCGCGTTCCGCGATGACCAGTCCGTGATCCATCCCTCGGGCTCGACGCCGCTCCTGGCCCTGGGCCCGGCCCGCGGAGCGGGCGCAGAGGTCCTTGTGCTGCACCCCCTCCAGACCTTCCCCGACGTCGAGGCCGGGATCGACCGCCTGCCCGGGAGCCACGTGGCGGTCACCGCGTGGGAAGAGGAGGCGTTCACGGTGGGAGAGCGCCTGGCCGGCGACGTGGGCGCCCGGCCGTTCAGGCTGTCCGAGGAAGACCGTCCCCTGTATCACGCCGCCGCGGTGTTCTGCTCGAACTACGTCGCGGTCGTGGAAGGGGTGGCGGAGCGACTGTTCCGCCTGGCGGGCCTGGAGGATCCGGTCCCCATGTTCGCCCCGCTGGCCGAGGCCGCCATGGCCAACACCTTGCGACTGGGCCCGGCGGCCGCGCTGACCGGCCCCGTGGCCCGGGGGGACGCCGGAACCGTCCGGCGGAACCTCGAGGCGCTCTCCCGACACGCCGCGGACACCTTGCCCGCGTACGTGGCCCTGGCCCGCGCGGCCCTCGACCTGGCCGCGCCCCACCTGGATGAGCGGGCCAGGAGGGACGTCGAGGAGGTGCTCGCCGAATGGAGCTGACCGGCGACCGGGCCGGGTTCGCCGAGGCCTGCGAGGGAGCCCGGGCCGAGGGAGCCACGGTCGGGTTCGTCCCCACGATGGGAGCTCTCCACGGGGGCCACGCCTCGCTCCTGGCCCGAGCCCGAGAAGACGCCGACTTCGTGGGCGCCTCGATCTTCGTGAACCCGCTCCAGTTCGGCCCGTCCGAGGACCTGGCCTCGTACCCGCGCGACATGGACCGAGACCTGGCCATCTGTGAGAAGGAGGGCGTGGACCTGGTGTTCGCGCCGGACGCCCAGGAGATGTACCCCGATGGGAAGCCCCAGGTCACCGTGGATCCCGGTCCGCTGGGACAGCGGCTGGAGGGGGCCGCCAGGCCCGGCCACTTCCACGGCGTGTGCACCGTGGTGGCCAAGCTGTTCGGGATCGTGGGCCCCTGTCGAGCGTACTTCGGGGAGAAGGACGCCCAGCAGCTCGCGGTGATCAGGAGGATGGTGGCCGACCTTGACCTGCCGGTGGAGGTGGTGGGATGCCCCACGGTTCGGGAGGAGGACGGCATGGCGATGTCCTCCCGCAACGCCTACCTGCCGGAGGAGGAACGCCGGGCCGCCACGTGTCTGTACGAGGCCCTGGCCCGGGCGGCCTGGCTGGTGGAGGGAGGAGAGCGAGACGCCGCGGCGGTGAAGGCCGAGATGGCCAAGCGGATCGGGGCGGAGCCCCTGGCTCGGATCGACTACGTGGCGGTGGTGGACGACCGGACCTTCGAGGAGGTCGCCACGATCGACGGCCCTGTGCGGGCGTTGGTCGCCGCCCGGGTGGGCCCGGCTCGGCTCATCGACAACCTCCGGCTGGAGCCGGCGTGAGGGAGCTCGACCGGGTCCAGATCCTTCGGGCGGTGGTCCCGGCCCTCCAGGAGGATCTCCGAGACTGGCGGCCGGACGCCGGTGCCGACGAGGCGGCCACCGGCCGCGGGCAGGTGGTGGCTCAGTCACACGGCGTGGTGGCCGGCCTGGCCGTGGCCCGGGAGACCCTATCCAGAGTGGGTGTCCGGATGCGGGAGGTCCGCCGGGACGGTGACGTGGTCCGGCCCGGGGAGCGGATCGCGGAGGTGGGCGGTCCGGTTCGGGCCATCGAAGCTGCGGGCGGAACCGCCCTCCGGTTCCTCAGCGAGATGTCCAGGCTGGCCACTCGTGGTGACCGTCCCGAGCGTTCGAACCTGCCACCCGACCTGGCCGACTACGCCCTTCAGATCGGAGAGCACGCCGCGGCCCTCCGGAGCCAACCGGCGCCCGCCCCGGTGGCCACAGGTCAGAATGGCGTCGACTTCGCGATCGAGGTGGAGGCGTAGATGCTCCTGGCGGTCGACATCGGGAACACCGAGACGGTGGTGGGAGTGTTCCGCGACGCCGAGCTGGCGTGGCGGTGGCGGATGGCCACCGAGCCCGAGCGCACCGCGGACGAGCTGGCCCTCCTGTTCGGAGGGTTCCTCCAGCAACAGGGCCTGTCGTTCGACCGCAACGTGACCGGAGTGGTGCTGTCCAGCGTCGTCCCCTCGTCCACGCAGGCGATGCGAGAGATGGTCAGCCGGTACTTTCGGTTCCCGGCGGTGGTGGTGGAACCCGGAGTGAAGACCGGTGTGCACGTGGCCACCGACAACCCCAAGGAGGTCGGCGCCGACCGGATCGTCAACGCATTGGCGGCGTTCGACGGGTACGGCGGCCCGGCGATCGTGGTGGACTTCGGCACGGCCACCACCTTCGACGTGGTATCGGAGAAGGGCGAGTACCTGGGCGGAGCGATCGCCCCAGGGGTCCAGCTGGCGGCCAGGGCCCTGTTCGATCACACGGCCCTCCTTCCGCTGGTGGAGCTGGCCGCCCCCAGCTCGGTGATCGGCAAGAACACCGTTGAGAGCGTGCAGTCCGGGTTGGTATTCGGCTACGCCTCGATGATCGACGGCATGGTGGAACGGATCTCGAAGGAGCTCGGCTCGCCGACCGTGATCGCCACCGGCGGCCTGGCGCCCATGGTGATCGCTGAGTGTCGCTCCATCGACCACCACGAGCCGTGGCTCACCCTGGAGGGGCTGCGCCTGGTCTACGAGAAGAACGCCGAATGAAAACCCCAACGATCTCGCTCGCTTCGCTCGCTGCGATCGCCGGGGGCCCCCAACCATGAAGGACGATCAGGAGCCGCCTCCCGCAGAGGATGTCCTGGCGGTTCGCCGGCACAAGCTCGACAAGCTCCGGGAACGAGGCGTGGAGCCATTCGCGTTGCGCTTCGACCGCGACGCGATGGCTTCCGAGCTGCACGAGAAGTTCGACGGACTGGCCACCGGCGAGTCCTCGGGCCAGACCGTTCGGGTGGCCGGACGGCTGGTGGCCCTCCGGCACCATGGGAAGCTGGCGTTCGGGGTCCTCCGCGACGGGTCCGGCACCATCCAGCTGTTCCTCACCGAGGAGGACCTTGCCCCAGACGCTTTCGCCGGCCTGGAGGACCTGGACCTTGGCGACTGGGTCGGCGCCGGGGGCGAGGTGATGAAGACGAAACGCGGGGAGCTCTCGGTCCGGGCCTCCAGTCTGACGTTGCTCACCAAGTCGCTGCGGCCGTTGCCCGAGAAGTTCCACGGGCTCCGCGACGTGGAGCTCCGGTACCGGCGCCGGTACCTCGACCTGGCGGCGAATCCCGAGGTCAGAGAGCACGTGACGGCCCGGGCCCGCATGCTCGCGGCGCTCCGCTCCCACCTGGACGAGCGTGGGTTCGTGGAGGTCGAGACGCCGATCCTCCAGCCGGTGCCCGGTGGGGGGCTGGCCAGGCCGTTCGTCACCCATTTCGACGCGCTGGACATCGACGTGTACCTGAGGATCGCCGTGGAGCTCCATCTGAAGCGCCTTCTGGTGGGGGGTATCGAACGGGTCTACGAGGTGGGGAAGAACTTCCGCAACGAGGGGATCGACCGCACGCACTTCCCGGAGTTCACGATGCTCGAGGCGTACCAGGCCTACGGCTCCTACGAGGACATGATGGACCTGGTCGAGGGCCTGGTGAAGGCGGCATGCGTGGCGGTGCACGGAGGCCACACCTTTGCCTGGCGCGGAGCGGAGGTGGACCTGGAGAAGCCGTGGCGCCGGTCGACCCTCACCGAGCTGGTCTCGGAGGCGACCGGGCGGACCGTGTCCATCGATGACTCGATCGACGACCTCCACGCTCTGTGCGACGAGCATGGGGTCGGCTACCACCCGGCTTGGGGAGCCGGGAAGCTGGTCCTCGAGCTGTTCGAGAAGCTGGTAGAGGAGTCCCTGATCGAGCCCACGATCGTCAAGGACTTCCCTCGCGAGGTCTCGCCGCTGGCCAGGACCCATCGGGAGGATCCTCACCTCACGGAGCACTTCGACCTGGTGATGGGCGGGGTGGAGCTCGCCCCGGCCTACTCGGAGCTCACCGACCCCGACGAGCAGCGCCGCAGGTTCGAGATGCAGCGGGACCAACGGGCGGCCGGGGACGAGGAGGCCCATCCGCACGACGAGGAGTTCCTGGTCGCCCTGGAGCACGGCATGCCCCCGGCCGGCGGACTGGGACTCGGGGTGGACCGCCTGTTGATGGTCCTCACCGACGCCCCTTCGCTCCGCGAGGTCATCCTGTTCCCCACGCTCCGTCCAGAAACCTAGGTTGCGGCCCGAACGGCGGCGCCCAGCGGCAGTCGGATTGGCGCTTCTTCTCGCTTCCGCCTGCACGGGTAGTGAGAACGGGGGATCCGGGCGACCGGAGGCTGGACCCGCAGGATCCCCCTCCGCATCGGCGGAGCCGGTGCGGTTGCGGGTGATCGGAACGGAGAGCGGCCCGACCTCCGAGACGGACGCCTCTTTCCTCGACGGGATGCGGCTGGCCCAGCTGGAGATCAACGAGGCCGGCGGCCTGGAAGGCCGTTCGCTCCAGCTCGGCGTGGCCGACGACCTGGGCGACCCGGCCCGGACGCTCTCGCTGATCCGCCAGGCGATGGTGGATCGGCCGGCAGCGGTGCTGGTGGTGGGAGACTCCGCGGCGGTCTCCGAGGCCCGCACGGACATCGAGACCGCCGGCGTCCCGGTGGTGGTCCTGGGTGGCGACCTGTACAGCGGCCGGGCCCTGTTCCGGTCCGCGTTCCAGACCTCCGTCCCGTTGAGGTGGCAGGCCCGAAAGCTGGCCCGGTATCTCGTGGCGGACCGAGGGCACCAGCGGATCGTGGTCCTGACGGAGCCGGGCCCGGGGGGAGATGTGGCTCAGGCGGTTATGTCCGCAGCGCTGGCGGAGGAAGGCTCGGCCCCATCGGCCACCGGAACCGTCGGTGCGGGAGAAGCTCGCCGGACCGTTCCCTCGGTCGCCCAGGGAGCAGACGCCGTGGTGTTCCTGGGCTCCACGCTGACCGCCGTGGAGGTGTCCCGAGCGCTCGGCCGAATCCCGGACCCACCCCAGCTGGCCCTGTCCGCCGACGCCCTCCAGGCCGCGTTCGCCAGGGAGGGAGCAGCGCGCCCGGGCATCGTGGCCTGCTACCCGTACACCTGGTCGGGCTGGGCGGACATGCTGCCCCGGGTGCAGGAGTTCCGGGAAGCCTTCACCCAAGCGTCCGGGCACGCCCCCGCCGGCCTGGAGCAGGAGGGCTACGACGCAGTGCGAGCGCTGGCCGAGGCGCTGGCACGAACCGACGGGCGGGGCGGAGCGGCTCTGATCCGGATCCTGGAGACGTTCAGGGACCAGACCTACTCGGCCATCTCGGTCCGCCTGGGCCCCGACGACCACGTCCTGGCCGAAGAGAGCCAGCTCGGGCTGTTCGCCGTCGACCACGCCGAGCCTCCTTCTCCGGAGGCCTCTGCGATCGTGTCCTGGCGTCCCATCATGCGGACGTTCACCACCGACGGGGAGAAGGTGAACCTCCTGGATCGTGACAAGCGGGTGTTCTTCCCCAACTGGCGTCCGATGAAGCCGAGCCCCAAGTACTGGCGCTCCGAGTTCGGGATCCTCAGCCGGCCGGGCGAGGACCCGGTGCTCTAGCCGGGTGAATCCGCCGGGCTGGCGTGGTCGTGGATGTGGCCCTCGCGCTCGTGCTCTTCTTCCTGATCGCGGTGGGCCTGATGGCTGTGCTCCACTCGCGGATGGTTGTGCTCGTGCCCATGGGTCGCGGCGAGATGGGACCAGTCCTCACCGTGTGACAGGTAATGCACGATGTGGTGATGCTCGTGGTTGTGGACGGTCTCGCCGTGTTCGTGGCGGTCCTGGGCCATGGTCTGCCTCCTTTCCTCTCCCTCATCTATTCCCCGGTCCCGGCCCGACAAGCCGGGGTTGATACAACCGGGCGGGGTTGGGAATGATAGGGACCGTCGAATCGAAGGAGGTCGGGATGGGATTCAAGACGGGATTGCTGGTCGGCTTCGGGGTGGGCTACGTCCTGGGGACCAAGGCAGGCCGAGAGCGGTACGAAGAGCTCAGGGCCGCCTGGGACCAGTTCACCGGGAACCCCTCGGTCCAGCGGATGGTGAGCAAGGGCCGCGAGGTGGTGGAGACCGGGACGGAGCGAAGCATCAGGGCGGTCGAGCAGGCCAGCGGCACGGTCAAGGACCGCCTGGAGGGCCCCGAGGGCACCCAGAAGGCCACCTCCTAGGGAAAAACCCCTAGAAAACCTCATCCGAGCCCCCGTGCCGACCGAAATACGGGTGGAGGCGCGGCGGTTACACGGAGAGCCGAGAGAAGGCTTCCGGGGGGACCGTCGGACCCCGGAGTTATAATCGTCGCGCAGGGCGCTCCGGGGGCGCGAAGGCCGCACCCGAAGGGGCACCCGCTGTGCCTCGGGGGTAGGACGGGGTTCCGTGGATCCCCGGGGCGGAACCCAAGGAGCCGCAGGTGCGGCTCGGAGGGAGAGGAACGAGATGTTCGAGCGGTTCACCGACCGGGCTCGCCGGGTCGTGGTCCTCGCCCAAGAAGAGGCGAGGATGCTCAACCACAACTACATCGGCACCGAGCACATCCTCCTGGGCCTGATCCACGAAGGGGAAGGGGTGGCCGCCAAGGCCCTCGAGTCCCTGGGGATCTCCCTGGAGGCGGTCCGACAGCAGGTCGAAGAGATCATCGGCCAGGGGCAGTCGGCCCCCACCGGCCATATCCCGTTCACCCCTCGAGCCAAGAAGGTGCTGGAGCTGTCGCTTCGCGAAGCCCTCCAGCTCGGCCACAACTACATCGGTACCGAGCACATCCTCCTGGGCTTGATCCGAGAGGGAGAAGGTGTCGCCGCCCAGGTCCTCCAGAAGCTCGGCGCGGACCTCAACCGGGTCCGCCAGCAGGTCATCCAGCTCCTGTCGGGCTACACCGGGGGGAAGGAAGCCGGCCCCGGGGAGCAGGCACCGCAGGGCTCCATGGTCCTGGATCAGTTCGGGCGCAACCTCACCGGCCTGGCCCACGAGAACAAGCTCGATCCGGTCATCGGCCGGGAGAAGGAGATCGAGCGGGTCATGCAGGTCCTGTCCCGCCGGACCAAGAACAACCCCGTGCTGATCGGCGAACCGGGAGTGGGCAAGACCGCCGTGGTCGAGGGCCTGGCCCAGGACATCGTCAAGGGCAACGTCCCCGAGACGCTCAAGGGAAAGAAGATCTACACGCTGGACCTCGGCGCCCTGGTGGCCGGGTCCCGGTACCGCGGTGACTTCGAGGAGCGCCTGAAGAAGGTGCTCAAGGAGATCCGCACCCGCGGAGACATCGTGCTGTTCATCGACGAGCTCCACACCCTGGTGGGCGCCGGAGCGGCGGAGGGAGCGATCGACGCCGCTTCCATCCTCAAGCCCATGCTGGCCCGCGGTGAGCTCCAGACCATCGGGGCCACCACCCGCGACGAGTACCGCAAGCACCTGGAGAAGGACGCGGCGCTCGAGCGCAGGTTCCAGCCCATCGACGTGAAAGAGCCATCCGTGTCCCACACCATCGACATCCTCAAGGGGCTCCGGGATCGGTACGAGGCCCACCACCGCGTGTCGTTCACGGACGACGCCCTGGTGGCCGCGGCCAACCTGTCGGACCGGTACATCAGCGACCGGTTCCTTCCGGACAAGGCCATCGACCTGATCGACGAGGCGGGGTCGCGGATGCGGATCCGCCGGATGACCGCGCCGCCGGACGTCCGAGAGGTCGACGAGAAGATCGCCGAGGTCCGGATGCAGAAGGAGTCGGCGGTCGACTCCCAGGACTTCCAGCGGGCCCAGGTCCTGAAGGAGGAGGAGCAGGAGCTTCAGACCGAACGGAAGCGCCGCGAGGCCGAGTGGAAGTCCGGCGAGCTCGACATCCTGTCGGAGGTCGACGAGGAGGAGATCGCCGAGGTCCTGTCCGCATGGACCGGCATCCCGGTGTTCAAGCTGACCGAGGAGGAGACCCAGAAGCTCCTCCGGATGGAGGACGAGCTGCACAAGCGCATCGTCGACCAGGACGAGGCGGTTGCCGCGGTGTCCAAGTCCATCCGCCGGACCCGTGCCGGCCTCAAGGACCCCAAGCGCCCGTCGGGCTCCTTCGTCTTCCTGGGGCCCTCCGGGGTGGGGAAGACCGAGCTGTCCAAGGCGCTGGCCGAGTTCCTGTTCGGCGACGAGGACGCCCTTATCCAGCTGGACATGTCGGAGTACATGGAGAAGCACACCGTGTCCCGGCTGATCGGCTCGCCGCCGGGGTACGTGGGCTACGAGGAAGGCGGCCAGCTCACCGAGGCGGTGCGCCGCAAGCCGTTCTCGGTGGTGCTGTTCGACGAGATCGAGAAGGCCCACCCGGACGTGTTCAACACGCTCCTGCAGATCCTGGAGGACGGGCATCTCACCGACGCCCAGGGGCACACGGTGGACTTCAAGAACACCGTGATCATCATGACCTCCAACCTGGGCACCCGGGACATCCAGAAGGGCACCACGCTGGGGTTCTCGCCGGGTGGGGATTCCGTCACCTACGAGAAGATGCGGGACAACGTGATGGAGGAGCTGAAGCGCTCCTTCCGTCCCGAGTTCCTGAACCGGATCGACGAGATCATCGTGTTCCACTCCCTGTCCCGCGAGCACGTCAAGCAGATCGTGGACCTGATGATGAAGCGGGTGGAGGCCCAGCTGAAGTCGAAGGACGTGGAGATCGAGCTGACCGACGGGGCCAAGGTGGTCCTGGCCGAGAAGGGATACGACCCCTCGCTCGGTGCCCGGCCCCTGCGGCGGACGATCCAGCGGCTTGTGGAGGATCCGCTCTCGGAGAAGATCCTGTACAAGGAGTTCTCCGCCGGTCAGACGATCATCGTGAGCGTGCGGGACGACGAGATCGTGTTCGAACCCGCCGCCCCGCCTCCGGACACCCCGCCGGTCGAGCTGGCCGGCCAGCAGGAGTCCTAGCCCCCGCCCGGGGTAAGGAACGGGTCCGGACCACACCCCGTCCGCGGGGACGCCCGCGGACGGTAAGGCCGAAGAGCCCGGCAGCCGAAAGGTTGCTGGGCTCTCGGCATCCCGGGCGCTAGGCTCGGCAGGTGGCCGTCTCTCGGCGCCGGTTCATCCAGCTTGTGGCCCTCTTCCTGGTCGGTGGCCGGGCGAGCGCGCAGCAACGCACGATCGAATTGATCTGCCGGGACGCCTGGGGGGCACGGAAGCCGAGGGGCGGCTTCAAGCGGCACACCATCAGGCGGATCACCGTGCACCACAGCGCGTCGAAGCTCACCGACAACCGGGACGCCCCGGCGCACTTCCGGGCCCATCAGCGGGCCCATCAGGCCCGCGGCTGGCCGGACATCGCCTACCACCTGCTGATCGATCGGCGCGGCAACGTGTACGAAGGACGCCCGATCCGAGCCGTGGGCGACACGGCCACGAACTACGACCCCAGGGGGCATCTCCTGGTGATGTGCGAGGGACACTTTGGCGAGCAGCGTCCCTCGGCGGCGCAGGTCGATGTCCTGGTCGACGTCCTGGCCTGGGCGGTGGATCGCTTTGAGGTTCCGGCGGGTACGATCCGGGGCCACCTGGACTACGCCAGCACGGCCTGCCCGGGCCGGGCGTTGTACCGGCGCCTGCGGGAGGTTCGCCGCCTGGTTCGCGATCGCCTTGCTTCGGGCCGGGTGTCGCTGGTCGAGCTATGCGGCGCTGCGGGCAGCGACCGGGTGGCCGACATCGAGGCCGGCCGAGCCTGACAGGACGAGTATCCTGCCGGTCATGTGTCGGAGCATCAAGACTCTCCGCCGGCGGGACGAGCCGGCCACCGAACGGGAGATCGAGGAGGCCGCGCTGCAGTACGTCCGGAAGGTCAGCGGGTACCGGATCCCCTCGCGGAAGAACGCGGAGGCGTTCGACGCCGCCGTGCGGGAGGTGGCCGGGGCCTCCCGGCGGCTGCTCGAAGCGGTCACCCAGCCTGCGTAGCGGTCCCTGTCACCCCCCGGCACTAGCCTGGGCGGTGTGGGGAAGGTGCGTCGGGTTCTTTCGTGCGCCGAGTGCGGACATCAGGTCTCTCAGTGGGCCGGCCGGTGCCCCGGCTGCGGCGCCTGGGGGTCCATCCAGGAGGCTCCCTGGGGCTCGGGCACGGGGTCCGCGCCGGAGGTCTTCGACGGCCGGACTGTGGACTCTGAGCGGAAGCTGTCCGCGGGGTTCGCGGGCGTGGACCGGGTTCTGGGCGGGGGCCTGGTCCCCGGCTCGGTAGTCCTCGTGGCGGGCGAGCCGGGGATCGGCAAGTCCACCCTTCTCCTCCAGGCCGTGGGCCACCTCGGCGCCGCCGGGCACCCCTGCCTGGTGGCTTCGGGCGAGGAGACCCATGGGCAGGTCGCGGAGCGGGCCCGGCGCGTCGGGGTGGACCCAAACGCCGCCTCATTCGTGTCGGGGCGGGAGCTTCCCGGGGTGCTGGAGGCCTCGCGGGCCGCCAGGCCAGCGGTGCTGGTGGTGGACTCCATCCAGGCGATCCGGGACCCCGACCTTCCGTCTCTGCCGGGCGGTCCCGCACAGGTCCGTACGTGCGCCGACGCGTTGATCGGGCTGGCGAAGTCGGCCGGGATCGCCGTGGTGCTCGCCGGCCAGGTGACCAAGTCCGGCGACCTGGCTGGTCCCCGGACCCTGGAGCACGCGGTGGACGTGGTGTGCTCGTTCGACGGGGACGGCGCCACCGGGCTGAGGGTTCTGGCCGGTGGCAAGAACCGGTTCGGGCCGGAAGGGGAGGTGGCCTGGTTCGAGATGGGGCCGGGCGGGCTGACGGAGGTGGATCGGGCCCGGGGGCTGGTCTCCCTGGAACCCGAGGCGGGAGCCTCGGTGGCCCTCGTATCGGCGGGCCGGCGTGCACTGGCGGTGGAGATCCAGGCGTTGGCCGTGCCCACCGGTGGATCCCCCCGGCGGCACGCCTCCGGGCTGGACCATCGGCGGTTCGGGCTGGTGGCTGCGGTCACCGATCGCGTCGCTCGACTGTCGCTCAACCACTCGGAGGTCTATGGAGCCGCCGCGGGTGGGCTCCACGTCGACGACCCGGGGTCCGACCTGGCGGTTGCCGCCGCGCTGGCCTCGGCGGTGAGCCGGACTTCTCCGCCTCAGAGCTCCGCGTTCGTCGGCGAGGTCAGCCTCACCGGGGCGGTTCGCCCGGTGGCCGGCATGGGTCCCCGGTTGGCGGCCGCGGCGGCGGCCGGCATCCGGACGGTGTTCTGTCCCGCCGGCGCCGAGGCGCTCCCCGGCGTGAAGGTGGTGCCCGTCCGCCGACTGGCCGACGCGCTTCGGTGGTGTCGCCGACGGGCGGCCGGTCCCTCGTCCGTGAATCACCGTGACGCAGCGTCGGGTGACATTGAAGCGGACGGTTCCGCTGCGTGAAAACATGGTGTGACCAGGGACTTTGGTTGGCGCAAGCTCACTCAGCCTGCTACAATGAGGCGCCGCGAGCAGCCACTGTCCGCCCACCGATATGGCATGAAGGAGCGCTGTGTTCCGGAAAGGTGACAAGGTCATCTACCCCCATCACGGGGCCGCAGTCATCGAAAAGGTAACGGAACGAGTATTCCTCGGAGAGAAACGGAAGTACTTTGTCCTCCGGCTTGCGTACGGAGACCTCACCCTCATGGTTCCGGTGGAGAGCACCGAGGAGGTCGGCCTGCGCGAGGTGGTCAGCAAGCGCGAGGTCAAGAAGGTCCTCGACGTCCTCCGGGAAGACGAGTCCCGGATGCCGTCGAACTGGAGCCGGCGCTACAAGACCAACATCGAGAAGATCCGTTCCGGTGACGTCTATCAGGTCGCCGAGGTCGTCCGGAACCTGGCGATCCGAGAGAACGAGAAGGGGCTGTCCGCTGGGGAGAAGCGGATGCTGGCCAAGGCCCGGCAGATCCTGGTCTCGGAGCTGGTATTCGCGGTCGGCGTGGTCGAGGAGAAGGCCGAGGGCATGATCGACAAGGTGCTCGAGGAAGCTCACTCGGTCGTGCTCGAGCCATCCGGCTGAGGGAGAGTGCGCTCGCCTCCCACGAGGGGCACCGTGAGGATGTGAGCGAGCCCCAGCCACCCACCAAGCCCGCCAGCCAGGGCATCTTCGTCGAGCTCGTCCGCCTGGCCCTGGTGGCCCTGTTCACCGCGGGGGGCTGGCAGATCGCCGAGGCCCTTTCCGTTCAAGAGACCACCCGCCTGCTGATCGTGGTGCTCGGAAGCCTGAGCGGGTACGTGGCCGGAGGGGTCATGGGGCGGCGGGCGGTGGTCGCTGTTTCCGCTGTGGAGCGGGAGTTCCAGCGCATGCCGGCCTCCGAGCTCCTGGCCGCGGTCCTGGGCCTGATCCTGGGCCTGGTCATCGCTGCGCTGGTTTCGATCATGCTGTTCCAGCTCCCACCTGCGGCGGCATACCCCACCGTGGTCCTTGTCGGACTGATATTGGGATACGTGGGCTACCGGCTGGGACGGGCCAAGCGTGACGAGCTGTTCGGAGTGTTCGGCCTGAAGACCCAGGCGTTCACGGTCTCCGCAAACGAGGTCAACGTCATGGACACCAGCGCCTTCATCGACGGCCGGGTGCTGGAGGTCGTGCGCGCGGGATTCATGGGCGGCGTCATGGTGGTCCCTCGCGGCGTGCTCGATGAGCTGCAACGCATCGCGGACGCGTCCGATCCCGGCCGCCGGGCCAGGGGCCAGCGGGGGCTCGAGGTTCTGGGGTCCCTCCAGCGTGAGCCCTCGGTGGAGGTGGAGCTGGACGAGTCGGGGCCCGCCGGCGGCGACGTGGACGCGGAGCTGATCCGACTGGCCAGGGAACGGACGGGCTCCCTGGTGACCGGAGACGCCAACCTGGCCAAGGTAGCGGGGGCCCTGGACGTGCCGGTGCGCTCGGTGAACGCGCTGGCCGAAGCCCTCCGTCCGTCGTTGCTGCCCGGCGAAGAGGTGACCATTCGCCTGGCCAAGGAAGGACGTGAACACGGCCAGGGCGTCGGGTACCTGGACGACGGCACCATGGTCGTGGTGGAGGGAGGGCGCGAGCGTCTGGGGTCGGACGTCAGAGTGACGGTGACCAACGTTCTTCAGACCGCTTCCGGCCGCATGCTCTTCGCACGGCTCGGGGAGGAATGAGAGTCGCAGCCCTGCTCCTGGGGGCGGGACGAGGCCGGCGTCTGGCACGGGAGACACCGAAGGCCTTCGTCGAATTGGCGGGCCGAACACTTCTGGCGCGGGCCGTCGATGCCGTCGAGTCTTGTCCGGAGGTGGAGGGGTTCGTCGTAGCGGTCCCCCCTGGATGGGAGGCCGCGGCGCGCATCGAGGCGTCCTCGTCGTCCAAGTTGCTCGACGTGGTGACCGGTGGGGTGACCCGTCAGGCTTCCGTCCGGGCCGCCCTGGAGATCGTTCCCCCGAGGTTCGACGCGGTCATCTGCCACGACGTGGCTCGTCCTCGAGCAACGCCGGAGCTCTTCGCCAGGGTGCTGGCGGCGCTGGGCCGGGCCGACGGCGCGGTGCCCGGGGTCCCGGCCCCGGACACCGTGAAGCGGGTGGCCGACGGGCTGGTGACCGAGACCGTGGCAAGAGACGGCCTCGTGCTGGTCCAGACTCCCCAGGCGTTCCGCCGCGGGGCCCTGGAGGACGCACACCGGGTCGCGGAAGCGGAGGGGGAGGCGGCCACCGACGACGCCGCCCTTCTCGAGCGCGCCGGGTTCCAGGTGGCCGTGGTGCCGGGTGATCCGGCCAATCGAAAGGTGACGGTCCCCGAAGACCTGGATGGCGATGGCTGAGGTCCGTTTCGGCCTGGGGTTCGACGCTCACCCCCGGGATGAGGGCCGCCCCATGCGGCTGGGGGGCGTGACGTTCGACGGCGAACCCGGGCTGGCGGGCCACTCGGACGGCGACGTGGTGTGCCACGCGCTGGCCGACGCGCTCCTGGGCGCGGCCGCGCTCGGCGACATGGGTGAGCACTTTCCGGAGACCGACCCGGCGATCACGGGGATCGCGGGCCCGGAGGTCCTTGCGCGGACCGTGGGGCTGGTCCGCGACGCGGGCCTGCAACCGGAAGCGTGTGACCTGGTGGTGATCGCCGACCGGCCGGCCATCGGCCCCAGCCGTGAACGGATCCGCGCCGCCCTGAGCGGGGCACTGGGCATCGAGGTCGACCGGGTGTCCGTGAAGGCCACCCGGCCGGAGGGGCTGGGGCTCTCCGGCGACGGGGCCGGGTGCCTGGCCCTTGCAGTCGTCGTTCCTCTCCGCGGCTAGTCGATGAGCAAGCCTCAGCGAACCTCAAGAGCCACGCGTACCTCGGTGATCGTGGGGCGCCGGCCGGTGCTGGAGGCCGTTCGCGCCGGCGCCACCAGCGAGGTCCTGGTGGCCGGGGCCTCGCGGCCAACGGAGCCTCTGCGCGAGCTCCGGGACGCGGCGGCCCGCGCGGGGGTCCCGGTCACCGCCGTCGATGGCGAACGGATCCAGGCCCTGGCCCGCGGGGCTCACCATCAGGGTGTGGCTGCCCGGGTGACGGTCCCCGGTCCTCTGTCGGAAGGAGACCTTGAGCGGTTCGACTGGCCGGAGGATCCGCTGGTGGTGGTCCTCGACGGCGTCACCGACCCCCAGAACCTCGGAGCGGTGGCCCGAACCGCGGAGGCTTCGGGAGCCTCGGCCCTGGTCGTCCGGCGGCCCCGGGGCGCGACCGTCGGCCCCGCTTCCATCCGAGCATCGGCGGGAGCGCTGCTGCATCTGCCCGTGGCGGAGGTGGCCAACGTTCCTCGAGCCCTGGGCCGCCTGAAGGGAGCGGGGTTCTGGGTGGCCGGCCTGGACGGAACCGCGACGGTCACCGTTGCGGCCTCCGAGCCTCCCCCCGGAGCCCTGGCCCTGGTGGTGGGATCGGAGGGGGGAGGTCTGTCGCGCCTGGCTCGGGAGCGGTGCGACGTCCTGCTCCGGATCCCCATGCGCGGAAGGGTGGAGTCCCTCAACGTGGCCGTGGCTGCCGGGGTAGGGTTGTTCGGGTACGCGGAGCGGCGGAGGGAGGAAAAGCAGGAATCGGATGCTTGACTCGCGGCAAACGTCCGGTTTGAAGGCACCTGCCATCCTTGCAAACCGGGCCAACTGCACGCATACTACGGAGGTCGCTGCGTCGGAATCCAGCCCGCGCTGAGTACGTCCACTCGAAGGAGAGCAGTGGGAACGTCGACAAGGGTGCGGGCACCGATCGACATCGAGAACGCCACCGACGAAGAGCTCGTCGCCCTGTACCACGAGGGCCATGACCCCGCCGTCGAGTCCCTCTTGGCCCGCTACCGGAACTTCGCCCGCCTGAAGGCCCGCTCTTACTTCCTGGCCGGTGCCGACAAGGACGACATCGTCCAGGAGGGGATGATCGGTCTGTACAAGGCGATCCGGGACTTCAGTCACGACCGCGAGACCTCTTTCCGGGCGTTCGCCGAGCTCTGCATCACCAGGCAGATCATCACCGCGGTGAAGACGGCAACCCGCCAGAAGCACATCCCGCTCAACTCGTACGTGTCGCTGTCGAAGCCACTGGCGGCGGAAGAGGACCCGGACTGGCTGCTCCAGGACGTCATAGAGACCTCTCAGGTCACCGACCCCGCCGAGCTGGTGATCTCCAACGACGAGCTCCGGAGCATGAAGATCGTGTTCGCGGAGATCCTCTCGGACTTCGAGGCCGAGGTGCTCCACATGTACGTGGAGGGCAAGTCCTATCACGAGATCGGCGCCCGGCTTTCGAGGCACGTCAAGTCGATCGACAACGCGCTTCAGCGGATCAAGCGGAAGGTGGAGCTTCACCTCCGATCCCGGGAGACCGGGCAGCCCGAAGAGCCCGAGCTGTTGGAAGAGCCCGAGGTCACAGCGTTCCTCCCCGGCTAGAATCCATCCGCTGGCGTGGCGCAGTCCGGTAGCGCAAGCGACTTGTAATCGCTAGGTCGCGGGTTCGAATCCCGCCGCCAGCTCACCGAACGCTGCTACCCTGGTGGACCATGAGAATGCTCAGATTCGTCATCATCGTCATCGCCGCCTTGGCCCTCGCTGGCTGCACGCAGGTCCTGGACGAGGAGCAGCTGGAGTCGGAGATCTCCAGCGGGATCGAGGAGCAGACGGGGGCCACCGGTGTCTCGGTGGAATGCCCCGAGGATGTCCCCCTCGAGCAGGGCAACACCTTCACCTGCACGGCGACCTCGGACCAGGGTGACGTGGGACAGGTACAGGTCACCCAGACGGACGACGAGGGCAACGTCCGCTGGGAGCTGAACTAACGCCGTACGCGGACGAGGGAGTCGGCGTGAGCGTGAGCCCGTGGGAGCAGGCCCTGACTCAGCTGGACCAGGCCGCCCGGATCATGAACCTCGACCCCAACGTCCACGAGGTGCTGCGCTACCCGAAGCGGACACTCGAGGTGGCCGTCCCCACGCGCCTGGACGATGGGTCGGTACACGTGTTCACGGGATACCGCGTCCACCACAACACCTCGCGCGGTCCGTCGAAGGGCGGGATCCGGTATCACCCGGGCGTCCACCTCGACGAGGTGAAGGCCCTGGCGATGTGGATGACGTGGAAGTGCGCGGTGGTGGGGATCCCCTACGGCGGGGCCAAGGGCGGCGTGGTGGTGGATCCCAAGACCCTGTCGAAGGGGGAGCTGGAACGGCTCACCCGCCGGTACGCGTCCGAGATCCTCCCGCTGATCGGTCCTGAGCGGGACATTCCCGCCCCGGACGTGGGCACCGACGAGCAGATCATGGCCTGGATCATGGACACCTACTCCATGAACCAGGGGTACTCCGTCCCCGGCGTGGTCACCGGCAAGCCTCAGTCCGTGGGTGGTTCCGAGGGCCGGCGGGCCTCCACGGCGCGTGGGGTGATGTACGTGACCATCGCCACGCTCAGCCACCTGGGGATGCCGGTCGACGAAGCCCGGGTGGTCATCCAGGGCTACGGCAAGGTCGGGGCGCCGGCCGTCCGACTGCTCCACGAGCAGGGATGCCTCATCGTGGGCGTGGGGGATGCCGGGGGCGCCGTGTACAACCCCCGAGGACTGTCCCCCGTAGGCCTGGCCGCGCACCAGGCGGAGGCCGGCACCGTGGCCGGCTTCGAAGGCGGCCAGACCGTCGACAACGATCAGCTCCTCGGGCTGGAGTGCGATGTCCTCATCCCCGCGGCGCTCGAAGGGGTGATCACCAAGGAGAATGCCCCCCAGCTCCAGTGCCATATCGTGGTGGAAGCGGCCAACGGTCCCACCACCCCGGAGGCCGACGAGATCTTCAACGACCGCGGCATCCAGGTCGTTCCCGACATCCTGGCGAACGCCGGGGGGGTCACCGTCTCCTATTTCGAGTGGGTGCAGGACCTCCAGGCGTACTTCTGGTCCGAAGACGAGGTCAATGCGCGGCTGCGCCGGGTGATCGAGGAAGCTTACGTGCATGTCCTGGACCTGGCCGAAGACCGGAAGGTCACGATGCGCCAGGCGGCCACCATCCTCGGCGTCTCTCGGGTGGCCGAAGCCCACACCACCCGGGGGTTATTCCCGTGATCGACTCGCCGGAGGCGCTCCGGTACGATCCTGTGGTCGTCGGACCACGCCGCCGGCGTGTGAGGAGGAGGCAGCGGTTCTTCGATGTTGATGTACGAACGTAGCCGGAGGAGGAGTGGACGGACGGCATGAGCCGCCATCTCGAGCGAGCTTCTGGGCATCCTTGGCCACCGCGGCGCTGAGAGCAGCTCTCGTCGCCGCCGCGGTGATCCTCGGCGTATTCGTTCTGTCCAGGGCGTTCCCCACAGCAGGGCAAGCTCCGTCGGTGACCGAGTCACCGACGACGCCGGTGGAGGAAACGGAGAGCCCCGCGGCGCCCACCGAGGAGAGCCCCGCGGCGCCGGAGCCACGTAACGCCTCCAGGGTCACGTTGCAGGTTCTCAACGGCACCGACGTCACCGGCCTGGCGGCAGAGACCGCGGAGCTGCTGGAGCAGGAGGGCTACAACATCATCACGATCACGGATGCCGACCGGGCCTACGAGACGACCACGCTCTTCTACCACCCCGACGCGGAGGTCGACGCCCAGTCTCTCCAGCAGAACTTCTTCCCCGAGGCCGTGCTCGAGCGGAGCGCACCTGATGCGGAGGTGGACGTCACGGTGATCCTGGGAGACGACTACGCGGCCGCTCAGAGTGAGGAGCAGACGACCGAGTCGCCCAGCCCCACGACGGAACCGACCGAGGAAGCCACGTAGGCTCAGACTCCGGACAGCAGCAGCATCTCGGTGTGCAGGCGGACCACCAGTGACCCCTGCACCGGCCCCAGACCCGCTTCGCTGCCCGGCGGAGTGAAGGTCACCCCATAGGTCCCCACGGAGTCACCCTCCGCGCTGATGAGGAAGCCATCCAGGGCGAACCAGGCCTCCTGGGCGCCGATGTCGCGCCCTTCCATCTCTGCGACCGCGTTTGCGAATTCCTCCTGGCGGTCCACCGGCGACACGTAGGTCGTTCGGACCAGGGCCGCTTCTCGTCCTCCGGCGAGTCCCAGCTGGGCCAGCCGTGACCGAGAGCTGAGCGAGAACCTTCCAGACTCGTCGTCCAGGATGGTGGCCGACGCCCACGTCTGCCCGGTGGTGACGGGGGTCCCCGGCAGAACGGGCCGGAGACGGGGCAGCAGTCGCTCGATCCCCACGGGATCGAGAGCTTCCGCATCTGCCGCTCCTGACTTCTGAATGGCCAGGACCCGGCCGTCCTCGCCCAGGTTGACCACGAATTCTTGCGGAGCGCCCACGTCGACTGGTCGCCCGTCGACCGCCAGGGACTCTGGGACCAGCGTCACGGTGGCCTCCGCCCCACCCGTGGCCAGCGGAGCTCCGATCACCTGCGTGCTGAGGAACGTGGCCTCCACGTCCTCACTCCGGCGAACGCCGCCGATGGTTCGGATGATCTCCGCCCTGAGGCGAAGTTGGTACTGGAGCTGGCGTCCCGGCTCGAGCTCGTAGGCCAGTGTCACTCGGTCATCGGCGCACGCCACCAGGAGCAGGAGAGAGGCGAGGAGGCAGGCCAACAGGCGCCGCAACGTCCGGCGAGTGTACCAAGGTAGGCTTCGCCCAGTGTCAGGCGACCTGGCCCGCCTCTCGGGCGCGCACACTGGACTGTTCTTCGACTTCGACGGCACCCTCTCCGAGATCGCTCCGAACCCCTGGGAAGCCCGCCCGGTGACCGGGGTTCCCGAAGTGCTCGGCGATCTGGCCCGGACCTATCGGGTGGTGGCGGTGGTCTCCGGCCGCCGGGCCCGGGAGGTCGCCGGGCTCCTGGGCCCTCCGCCGGGTGTGCGGTGCTTCGGGCTCTACGGGCTGGAGGACGAGGAGGGACCGGTGGGCCGGGACGTCGTGGAGCTGGAGAGGCGGGTCGCCGAGCTCCTCCCGGCGGTAAGCGCGGTGGCCGCGGCGGTCCCCGGTACCGTGGTGGAGCCCAAGGGGTTCGGCGTGGCCGTCCACTACCGTGGCGCAACCGACCCGGTGGCGGCCCGGGCTGCGCTGGAGGAACCGCTACGGCGGCTGGCCGACGGTGCCGGCCTTCGGGTCCTCGAGGGCAAGATGGTCCTGGAGCTCGGGCCTCCCCAAGGCCCCACTAAGGGCGACGTGGTGACCCGGGTGACCACGGCAGAGGGTCTTCGCCAAGTCCTTTACGCCGGAGACGACGTGGCCGATCGTGAGGCCTTTGCCGCCCTGGACCGGCTCGCGGGTCAGGGCGTGGAAGGCGTGAAGGTCGCGGTGAGGTCGGCGGAGACCCCCGAGGAGCTCGTGGCGGAGGCGGACCTTGTCGTCGAGGGGCCTGCCGGCCTCCTGGGGTTGTTGCGAGACCTCGAGGCTACCGGCTCTCGGTGAATCGCTCGAGGTCTCGGAGCTGGCGGGACGCCCATTGCGCCGGCGTCCGCGCCGTCGCCACCCGGCGCAGGCCGGCGGCGCGGCTGGCCCGTTCGTCCTCCGGCATCCGAAGGGCCAGGTCGATGGCATCGGCGGTCCCGGCCACGTCGACCGGATCGACGCCGATGGCCGCCCGGCCCAGCTCCGCGTACGCGCCCGCGGTCCGGGACAGGATCAGAGCTCCCTGGCGCCGGTTGAGGAGCGGGCCCTCCTTGGCCACGAGGTTCATGCCGTCGAACACCGGGTTCACCATCAGGACGTCGTACATGCCGTAGGCGGCCAGCACCTCCTCGAGGTTGTCGCCCAACCGGATCTCGATGGGGGTCCAGTCCTCGCCGCCCAGATCCCGATTGATCCGCTCCGCGGTCTCCAGGCAGAGGTTGGTGTAGCGGCGATACTCCTCGATGTTCCGCCGGGAGGGCTGGAGCAGCGCCAGGAACACCACCCTGCCCTTCCAGTCGGGGTACCGACGAAGGAAGTCCTCGTACGCCAGGAAGCCGCGGTGCACGTTCTTGGACAGCTCGGCCCGGTCCACCCGAAGGAGGAGTCGACGATCTCCACTCCATCGCTCCAGTGCCTTGCGGCGCCGCCGGACCCCCGGCGCCTGCGCCGCGGACCGGAGCTGGGCGGCGTCGATGGAGATCGGATAGACCCGCACCCGGACCAGGCGGTCTTTCCACCGGACCGCCCGCCGGCGCCACATGACGGTCGCTTCCTCCAGCAGCCGGCACGCCCCCAGGAAGTTCTCCGCCCACCGCTCGGTCTGGAACCCCAGAAGGTCGGCTCCCAGGAGCCCGGCCAGCAGATCCTCCCGGATCGTCTCTGGCAGCAACCGCAGGTAGTCGGCCCCGGCGAACGGCACGTGGCTGAAGTGGGCGATCCGGGTCCCGGGTGACCGTTCCCGGAGCTGGGCGGGAACCAGGGACAGCTGGTAGTCCTGCACCAGGGCGTCGGTCGGAGCGCCGTGGGCCTCTTCGGTGAGGGCCTGGGCGAAGGTCGCGTTGACGCTGCGGTAGGCGTCCCAGGCCTCCCTGGTGTCCAAGCCCAGCTCCGGGACGGTGGGGAGATCCCACAGGTAATGGTGGAGGAACCACAGCAGCCGGTTGCTGACCGTGTTGTAGGCGAGGTCGTAGGCGTCCTGGTCGAGGGTCACCAGACGGACGAGGTACTTGGCGTCGTCGACGACCACCTCGATGCGACCGTCGGGACTCTCGGCGGCCTTGCGGCGATCGCCGTCGCTCATGGCCGCGGCCACCCACAGGCCCCCGGTCTCCTGGACCGCCGGGGCCAGGGCCGTGACCAGGCCGCCGCTGCCCCGCTTGGCGACCAGCTCGCCGTCGACCTCCTCGTACGTCACGGGGCCCCGGTTGGACGCGACGAGAACGCGGTCGGTCACAGTGACGCCAGGAGCTCGAGGTAGTCGGTCAGCTCTCGGACGGTCAGGAAATGCTCCCTGACCCGTTGCTTGCCCGCCTTCCCCATCGACTCCCGGAGACCGGGGTCACGGAGCAGGGTGACCACCCGGTCGGCGCACGCCTCCACCGAGTCGGCCAGGAAGCCGGATACTCCGTCCTCGATCTGGAGGGTCAACCCGCCGGCGTTCCCGGCCACCACGGGACGCTCCTTCCACATGGCCTCGGAGGCGGTCAGCCCGAACCCCTCGCGGATCGACTTCTGGACCGCCACGGTGGCAGCTCGCTGGAACGCGTTGACGGCCACGGGTCCCACGTCCTGGAGGTTGGTGAGGATGTGAACGTCGGGGTCGTCGCGACGGTGCTCCTGGCTGAGCTCGAGGAAATGCCACGCCTCGGGGTCGTCGTGGGCCATGGACCCCACCAGTACCAGCTGAAGGTCGGGGACCTTTCGGGTAGCCAGGCGGTACGCCTCGATCACCCCGATAGGGTCCTTCCACGGGTCGAACCGGGACACCTGGGTCATCGTGGGCCGGTCGGGGTCGATGCCGTGTGCCGTGACGATCTCGTGCACCGCCTCACGGTCGAGGAATGCGTTCTTCGGGGACAGCGGGTCGATGGAGGGAGGGATGACCGCGATGCGCGGGCCGAGGTGGGGAGGGACGAACTGCTCCAAGGTGAACACCGCCGCGTCGTACCTCGCCGCGTGGACCGCCAGCAACGACCACACCGCCTCCATGGGGTAGGACAGGTCGATGTGACACCGCCATGCCCATTTTCCCCTGCGAGGGGCCCTCTCCTCGATGAACGACAGAAGTGCCACCGGCTGTGCGTCGTGGGCGAACACGAAGTCCGCGTCGTCCTCGAAGCGCGCCGCGTTGGCGGCCACCCGGTCCAGGTAGGTCTCCGCGAACGCCTCCGTCCACGGAACGCCGGCGCCCTGGAGCGCGTTGTGCATGATCTTGGTGACGGTGAAGAACTCGTCCGAACCCTCGATCAGCTGCCATTCGGCATCGATCCCCAGGTCCTGGAGCAGCGCCACCTGGGTGGGGAGCAGCTCGGCCACCCCGCCTCCAAACGCGGTGCTGCTGATGTGGACGAAGCGGGAGCCCTTGAGTGGATCGGCCGCCTGTCTGAGCCGGTCGACGGCCTCGGATCCGGCGTGCTCGATATAGTCGTCGACGCTCTTGGGCTCGACGATGGGGACGGCACGGAGCATGGGGTTCAGTCTATCGACCGCTTGGTCTGGGTTCCGGGGGGTCTCCGGAACGGCCCGTATAATCGGCTCGGACCCTTGGACCCGGAGCGCACCCCGCAGCTCGAGACTCCCTTCGTGGCCCGAGCCGCGAGGTGGGGCATCGTCGCCTGGTCGCTGATCGGCGTTCTGGTGCTGGGGTTCTTCCTGTTTCGGTACGCGATCCATCCCATCCGGGTGATCTTCCCTCCGTTGGTCGTGGCCATGATCGGCGTCTATCTCCTGAACCCCATCGTCTCCGGGCTGGAGCGTCGGGGGATCCCCAGGGTCTGGGGGACCCTGATCACCTACCTCGTGGGGATCGCCATCGTCGGCACCGCGCTCACCCTGGCGATCCCGGTGGTGGCCCGGCAGGTCGAGGCCTTCGCGCGGTCCGCTCCCGATCTCATCGAGCGGGCCACCGACGCGGGCCGGGATCTTGCCTCCAGGCTGGGATTCGACGTCCAGACCGCCACCGAAGGCCAGGACGTCGTGGACTTCTTCGGCCGGCTGCTGTCCTTCACCCGGGGCCTGTTCGGGCTGGCCGTGGTGTTCATCCTCGGCCCGATCCTGGCCTTCTACCTCCTGGTGGACCTGCCGAAGATCCGTCGCGGCCTCCGGGCCATGATCCCCTCCCGCCGCAGGGCGGAGGTGGAATCGGTCCTCCGGAAGATCGGTCAGGCCGTGGGAGGCTTCTTCCGGGGCCAGCTGCTGGTGGCCCTGTTCGTGGGGATCGCCTCGGCGCTGGCCCTGTGGATCGTGGGCCTGCCCTTCTGGGCGGTGGTGGGGCTGGTGACCGGGCTGTTCAACCTGATCCCGTTGATCGGTCCGTTCATCGGCGGCATCGTCGCGGTGCTGGTGGCGTTCACCACGGAGACCGGGGGCCAAGGCCTCCTGAGCCTGGAGCCCGGCTGGCCGCTGGCCGTGGGCTCTGCCGTGGCGTTGCTGATCGTGCAGCAGATCGACAATCACATCCTCAGCCCGAACATCGTGGCCCGCACCGTGCGCCTGCACCCCGTCACCGTGATGCTCGGGCTGCTGGCGGGAGGAACGCTGCTGGGGCTGTGGGGGATTCTGCTGGCCGTTCCGCTGATGGCCGCGGTGAAGATCCTCATGCTCCACGCGTGGGACACCCGGATGCAGTGGCCGCCTCCGGTGAGCGGCGAGCACCCCATCGTTCCCCCGGGCGTCGAGCCGCGACCCTCGAACGAGGTGGGCGCCGCCACGGCCCCCGCCGAGGCGACGGAACAACGTGGGTCGTGGTGGCACAACGTCTTCCGAGGTGTCCTCGGGCCCCGCCGCCGGCGGGTGTCCGCGCCACCTCCCGCGGTTCCGCCCCAGCCGGAGCGGACGTCGCCCCGCTCCTAGCCGCTACCCAGAAGCCCGAACACCACCTCTGCGAACCCCTCGCCGAAGGCGCCTTCGGTGACGTACGCGTTGTCCGGGCCGTCGTCCACGATGGCGTTCTGCACGATGAACACCGCGCCGACGTGTGGCGCGAGGGCCAGGTCCGACGCCGCGTCCCCCACGGCCACCGCCTCCGGCGGCCGGAGACCGCGACGCTTCAGGTCACGGGCCACCGCCGAGGCCTTGTCGATGCCCCGCGGCGCCAGGTGATACGCATGGACCTCCGGAACCGAGAGTCCCGGGTAGGTCCCGGGGATCACCCCGTTGTCCATCACGTCCAGCCAGCCGTAGCCGGCGCGCTCCAGGGTGACCCGGGCGTCTTGGGGGTCGACGAGTCCCCGAAGGAGGATCGTGGACCGTCTGGCGGCGTGGGCCCACGGTGCGTGTGGCTCCAGCAGCCCCCGGTAGGTCTCCATGAGGAATCCGGGTGCTCCCGAACGGAACATCGCTTCGACCGGCGTTCCCCGACCGCGGTGGGATCCGTGGGTCCGTTCCACCCGATCCCCGAACGCGATCACCCCACCCAGCTCCGCGATGAACCCCGCGGCTCCCAGGAGCCGAGCGGCCTCGCGTACCTGGCTCTCGGTTCGCCCGGAGACCGGGATCAGGTCGATCTGGGCCGCATGAAGGGCCGCCACCGCCTCGGCGGTCCGGGAGGTGACGCCGCCGCTCGGAGCGGCGAACAGCGACGCCCCCGGACCGAGCAGGGTCCCGTCGAGATCCGTGTACAGGGCCCGGGGCCGGAGTGATCGGGCGAGGTGGGGGAGATGGTCGGCTGCTCGTCTCAACGAGCGGCACCGTATCCGGCGATGGTGATCGCCGGAGGCCGCTCGCGGACGTCGATGAGCGCCGGCTCCATCCTGGTCCCCGCGGGCCCGCGCTCGAACTGGTACAGACCCGGGCTCGGACCGGAGGACAGGGCCAGTCGTCCCGAGGAGGTCAGTCGCCGGACCGCCACTTGGAAGATGGCATAGGACATCCGGGACAGCTCACCGAGGGTTCGGTTCCGGTGGATCCGACGGTCCAGGTCCACCTGGGCCATGGCCTCCAGGCCGAACCGCTCGCCGACGTCGATCAGCATCCCGAGATCCACTCCGTAGCCGGTGAAGAAGGGGACCTGCTCCAGGAGCGCCCGGCGCCCGGCGCACTCTCCCGACAGGGGCTGGATCACCGGGGCCAGATACGGCCAGAACATGTTGATCACCGGGCGGGCCATGAGCTCGGTCACCCGGCCCCCGCCTGCCTCAGACACCTTCCCCTGGTTCTGCAAGGGACGCTCGTAGAAAGCCTTCACGAACCCGATCCCGGGGTCGGTGAGGATCGGGCCCAGGACTCCGTACACGAACCGCGGATGGAACTCCTGAATGTCGGCGTCCAGCCAGGCGACCACGTCCCCCCGGGTGACGAACAGGCTCTTCCACATGGCCTCGCCCTTGCCGCTCAACGGCTCGAGGTCGGGGAGGACGTCGCGATCCTGGATCACCGTGGCTCCGGCCTTCTCCGCCGCTCGCGCGGTGCGGTCGGTGGAGGAGGAGTCAATGACCACGAGCTCGTCGACCAGGCCGTGGCGCCGCATCAACACCTTGCGGATGGCTCCCACGATGTTGCCGATGGTGGCCTCCTCGTTGAGCGCGGGGATGCACACGGAGACGGAGACCCCCTGCGACTCCTTGGCCTGGGCCAGGATCCGGAGGTCGCCGAACCGCTGGTGGTGGAACGTGCGGCCCTCGAACCACTCGATCGGCAGCACAGCAGGCGGGATGATACACGCGGTCGTCAAGCCGAGTAGCATTTCCGGGCCGGCCGCCGCCGCCCGGCTCGCCCATCATGGAGAATGTCACCGGCCTCGTCTGTCGTGAGTGCGGCCGCCGATACCCGGCGGACCCGTTGTCGATCTGCGCCGCCTGCTTCGGACCCCTCGAGGTTGACTACGACCTCGAGGGGCTCGCCGGCCGCCTGACCGCCCGGGACATCGAAGAGGGCCCTCCGACGTTGTGGCGCTACCGGCCCTTGCTTCCGGCACCCCCCGAGCCACCGGTGGACCTGGGTGCCGGGTTCACCCCGCTGCGCCGGGCTCGAAGGCTGGGGCAGGCCCTGGGGATCCGGGAGCTGTGGCTCAAGGACGACACCTGCAACCCCACGGGCTCGTTCAAGGACCGGGTGGTGTCGGTGGCCGTGACCAACGCCCGGTCGTTCGGGTTCGACGTGGTCGCCTGCGCGTCGACCGGGAACCTGGCCAACGCCACCGCGGCGCATGCTGCCTCCGCGGGACTGGGGGCGTACGTGTTCCTGCCCTGGGATCTCGAGCGGGCCAAGATCGTGGCCACCGCGGCGTTCGGGGCCACCGTTGTGGCGGTCAAGGGGACCTACGACGACGTCAACCGGCTGTGCTCGGAGGCGGCGGAGGTCTTCCCCTGGGCATTCGTGAACGTGAATCTCCGCCCGTACTACGCGGAGGGTTCGAAGACCCTGGGCTTCGAGACCGCCGAGCAGCTCGGCTGGCGGCTCCCCGACCATGTGGTGGTCCCCATCGCATCCGGCGCGCTGCTCACCAAGATCCACCGCGCGTTCGATCAGTTCACCGCGGTGGGGCTGGTGGAGGCACGCCCGGTGCGCATCTCCGGGGCTCAGGCCACGGGCTGTTCCCCGGTGGCCACCGCGTTCAAGGCCGGCACCGAGGAGGTCCGGCCGGTGAAGCCGGACACCGTGGCCAAGTCCCTGGCCATCGGCAACCCTGCGGACGGATACCTCGCCGTTCGGGTGGCCACGGAGACCGGTGGGGCCATCGAGGACGTGAGCGACGAAGAGATCGTGACGGCGATGCGGCTCCTGGCGGAGACCGAAGGGCTGTTCGCGGAGACGGCCGGGGGCGTGACGATCGGGTGCCTGCGGCGGCTCCGGGAGTCCGGAGCGATCGGCGAGGACGAGGTGGTCGTGGCCTACGTGACGGGGTCCGGGTTCAAGACCGTGGAGGCCCTCGAGGAGCACGTGGGCCCGGCTTTCACGGTCTCGCCCTCGCTCCAGGAGCTCCGGGAAGCGGCCGGCGTCTAGGAGGCCACCGCGCGTCGGGCGGTCTCGGCCACCCGTCCGTCATGGGGCAGGCGAGTCCACACCTCCAACACCCGTCCTCCCCGCCCGGTGACCGCGATGGTGGGAACCGTTCTGATCCCGTAGCGCCGAGCCACCTCTGGTCGATCGCCCACGTCGATCTGAACGAACGGAACCTCGGTGTCCTGGGCGGCGGCCTCGAGCCGGGGAACGGCTGCCTTGCACGGCGCGCAGGACCGGGTGGTGAACTGGACGATCGCCGGACCCCGGACCCCGAGCTCGCCGAGCTCCAGCAGTCCCAGTCGCCGGGGCGGACGGCGCCACAGGGCCAGGCCCCCCGCAAGCACCAGGAGCACCCCGGCCGCTAGTGCGAGCCGGAGGCTCATCCCGAAGCTCCGGCGCCTTCTGCCGGTGCGGTGAGCCTTCCGCGGACCCGGCCCCTGGTGGCGATGCGGCGCGCCCAGACGTAGAACTCGCAGCCCACGCACAGCCCGGTGGTGGCGGACAGGAGGGCCAGCCCGGAGACGAGCAGCCCCAGCCCCCAGGCCACCCACCCACCGGCGAGCGGCGGATCGAAGGCGAAGTACGCCACGGAAGCCACCGAGAGGAACACGAAGCCCAGCGTGTTGGCGAACCGAGGAGGAGCCGCCTCTTCCAGCACCTCCGGCGGGCCGAAGCGCAGCGTCTGCCGAGCCAGCCGGAACAGGTGGGCGTACAGGTTGAAGGCCGGGCCCAGGAGCGAGGCCCCGGCCAGGACCACCGCGATCACCGGCAGCACCAGCGGCCACTCGAAGACGAACCCGACCAGCAGGGTGACTCCGGTGATGGCTTGCCCCAGGCGGGGCTGGCGGGGGTCCACCATGGCGGACTGGCTCACGATCCCTCCTCGGGCGCTCGGAACCCTGAATCCTATCAGTGAGATATGATTTAGGACAAGGGAGTGTCGTTGCAGCTTTCGCCGCTCCCCCGTACCCTCAGGGAAGGCCGGGATGTTCAGGGTTTCACAGAAGACCGAGTACGCCCTTCGGGCCATGGTGGAGCTGGCCCTGCGGCAAGGCCAGGGGCCGGTCCCCGCCCGCGAGATCGCAGCCGCCCAGGGGGTGCCCCTCCGTTTCCTCGAGCAGCAGCTCGCCGCTCTTCACAAGGCGGGACTGGTGGAGTCCTTCCGGGGCGCGGGGGGCGGGTGCCGGCTGGCCCGGGATGCCCGCGGGATCCGGGTGGCCGATGTCATCGACGTCATGGAGGGCAGCTTCTACCCGATGTACTGCTTGGACACCGCGGATCACACGTGCTTCCAGGACGGCCGGTGCGGCCTCCAGGAGCTGTGGGGCGACGTCCACCTCGCGGTCCGCCAGGTGTTCGAGCGCACCACGGTCGCGGAACTGGCAGAGCGACACCGGCGAGTGGCGCCCGAAAGCCCGGTGTGGTCCCCCGAGGACCTCCTCCGCCCCTCCGGCCAGCCCGGCTAACCGCCCCTCAGGTCCTCCTCAACCTGGCCTTCCATCACGCCGATGCCAAGGCTATGGCACGGGTGCTGGTGGTCGAGGACGAGGGGGCCATCCGGGGCCTTCTGGAAGCGGTCCTGCGGTCGGCCGGGCACGAGGTGGACGAGGCGGCTTCCGGCGAGCAAGCCCTGGCCCGACTGACCGAGAACGACTACGAGGTCGTGGTCCTGGACGTCATGCTCGGGCAGATGTCCGGCTGGGACGTGCTGACGGAGGTCGAGCGCCTCGGGCTTCGGGGCGGGACCCGGGTCCTGGCCCTGACCGCGCGGTCTGAGGAGTGGGACTTCGTGCTGGGGTGGACCCACGGGGTCGACGAGTACCTCACCAAGCCCTTCGACCCCGAAGTCGTGCAGAACGCCGTTCGGCAGGTCCTCGAGCAGACCCCCGAGGAGCTGGCCGTGCGGCGGAAGACGGAGCTGGCCAGGGCCCAGCTGCTTCTCAAGCTGGAGACCTCCTTTCAGGAGCCCGAGGGGGAGTCCTAAACTGAGGGAAGCAGCCGGCCGATGGGAGTCTCAGGATGAGCAAGATCCTGGTTGTTGAGGACGACGAGTCAGTCCGCCGCCTGGTGACCCGGGTGCTGGACCTGGGGGGCTACGAGTCCGAGGAGGCGTCCTCGGGGGCCGAGGCCCTGGAGAAGCTGGCCGCCCAGCACTACGAGCTGGTGGTCCTCGACCTGATGCTCGGCCCCGTCTCGGGATGGAACGTCCTCGAGGAGATGAACCGAAAGGGGATCCGAAGCAACACCAGGGTGATCATGCTCACCGCCCGGACCTCGGAGCGCGACTTCATGAACGGATGGCGCTTGGGAGTCGACCAATACCTGACCAAGCCCTTCGACCCCTCGGCCCTGACCGAGGCGGTCGAGGACACCCTGCGGCAGAGCCCCGAGCAGCTCGCGGAGCGGCGGAAGGCGGAGCTCCAGAAGGCGGAGCTCCTGTACCGCTTGGAGAGCGCGTTCGACCAGCCGAGCTAGTCGTTCTTGCCGAGGATCCGCATCACTGTCGTGCCGCACACCGGGCACTTGCCCTTGGCGGCCCGCCTCCCGTTCTTCAGCGTGACCACTTCGCCCTCGAACTCCCGCTTAGCCTTGCACTTCACGCAGTACGCCTCGTACTGAGCCATCTCACCTCCTCTCGTCGATTCGGTCTCCAGATAGGCTTCAGGGCCGCTCCCGAGCGGCCCTTCAAGCACAATCGTGGGGCCTGTGAGGGGGAAGTGCAAGCATCCCCGAAGGCGCCGCTATGATGCCGGGCGTGGCCGCTCCCATCCTGGTGACGGGGTCCCACCGCTCCGGCACGACCTGGACCGGGCGCGTGCTGGCCCTCTCACCGGGCATCGGGTACATGCACGAGCCCTTCAACGTGCACCGATGGCCGAATTGGCTCCGATGGCGGCTTCCTCACGCGTATATGTACATCTGCTCGGAGAACGAGGCCCCGTACGTGCCCCTGCTGGAGGAAGCGCTGGCCTTGCGGTACCCGCTGCTCAACGCCACCGCCGCACAGACCCGACGTCAGCTGTTCCAGGTCCTCGCGGAGTGGCCGTTGAGCCTGCTCCCTCGGTTCCAGGGCGCCCGCCCCCTGATGAAGGACCCCCTGGCGCTGATGTCCTCGGAGTGGCTGGCGGATCGGTTCGGGATGCAGGTGGTGGTGATGATCCGCCATCCGGCCGCGTTCGCCGGCAGCGTCAAGCGCCTTGACTGGCGGTTCGACTTCGACAACTGGCGAGATCAGCCTCTGCTGATCCGCGACCTGATCGGGCCCTACGAAGCGGAGGTCGCGGAGTTCGCCGCTCGGGAGCACGACATCATCGACCAGGCCATCCTGATGTGGAACGTCACCCACCACGTGATCCGGCGGTTCCAGGAGCGTCGACCGGACTGGTCCTTCGTGCGGCATGAGGACCTCTCGGAGGAGCCCCTGAAGGGGTTCCGGGAGCTGTACGAGCGCCTTGACCTCAGGTGGGACCACACCGTGGAGGGGATCGTCCTGCGGACCAGCACGGACGAGCGTCGAAGAGAGGTCCCCACCTACCTTCATCGGACCGTGCGTCGGGACAGCCGCGCGGCCAGGTGGACCTGGCGTCAACGCCTGACACCGGAAGAGCAGCGACGGATCAGGGAAGGGACCGCGGAGGTCGGGGAAGCCTTCTATCGCGACGAGGACTGGAGGCCGTGAAGGTCTCGCTGGTGGCCACGGTCAAGGACGCCGGGCCGTTCATCCGGCCGTTCCTGGATTCCGTCGAGGCCCAGACCCGGCTCCCCGACGAGGTGGTGATCGTCGACGGCGGCTCCTCCGACGGCACCGTCGAAGCGCTTCGGACCACGTCGCTCACGCTGATCGAGGAGCCGGGTGTCAACATCGCCCGGGGCCGCAACCTGGCCGTCCGGGCGGCATCCCACGACGTGATCGCCGTCTCAGACGCCGACTGCATCTTGGCCCCCGATTGGCTGGAGCACATCCTCGAGCCTCTGGAGCTCGGAGCCGACGTGTCGATGGGTCTGTACCGCCCGCTGACCAGCACCATGTTCGAGGCCTGTGCGGCGGCGATCTCGATCAAGGAGCGCTCGGAGATCGACCCCCGGACGTACATGCCCTCGTCGCGATCTGTGGCCTTCCGCCGGGAGGCATTCGAGGCGGGCGGCGGGTACCCGGAGTGGCTCGATCTGGGCGAGGACATGTACCTCGACCACCGGTGGCGGGACCTTGGCCTGCGCATGGATCTCGCCCCCGGGGCCGTGGTGTTCCGACGCCCCCGATCCTCGCTGACCGCGTACTGGCGCCAGTTCACTGGGTACGCGGAGGCCGACGCGCGGGCGGGGATGCATGGTCGTCGTCACGCGATCCGGTTCGGCGTGTACGCCGGGTTGGCTGCGGCCCTGGTGGCTCGCCGGAAGCTGCCGCTGGCCCTTGCGGGCCTGGCGAGTGTGGCCTACGTGGCCCGTCCGGTGCGTCGGGCCCTGCGGCTGGTCCCGCCGCGCCGTGCCGACCGGGCCGCGGCGATCCTGGGGACCCCGGCCCTGATGGTCGTCACCGACCTGGCGAAGATGGCCGGGTACCTGCGGGGCCTGTCCCGGAGGTAGGTCCCGGGAAGGGACTTCGGGGTCGGGCGTCGAACCCTCTGGCATGGCCCGCCGCCGGCTTGCTTTCGTCACGCTGGCCTTCCTCGCCTCCCTGATCACCGCCGGTCCCGCCGGCGGGCACGCGGAGCGACCCTCCCAGTTCCCCGCCGAGCCCGGCGAGGTCCCCACGTACCGGACCTCGGGGCCGCTCCTGGTGGTGTGCGCCGAGGACAGCAGGATCCGGATCCGCCAGCTCCCCAGGAGGCTCCGAGGCTTGAATCGAGATCTGCTTGCTCGGTGTCAGTTCGACAGCCTCCAGGACGCGGTCGACGCCGTGAAGGTGCAGGGCAGCAGGATCATGATCCTCCCCGGCGTCTATCGGGAAGTCGAGTACGCCGGTCCGGCGGAAGGCCAGTGCGCCTCGATCGACCCCGGCGCGATCCTGTCCTACGAGGACCAGTACCGGTGCCCGCACGTCCAGAACCTCGTCGCCATCCTCGGGGACAGCGACTTCGACCACGAGTGTGACCTGCCCGTGTGCCGGCTCCAGATCGAAGGCACGGGGGACGATCCGGGAGACGTGATCCTCGACAACGACTTCTCCAAGCTCAACGGGATCCGAGCCGACCGGGCCGATGGGGTGTACTTCCGAAACTTCACGGTGCAACGTGCGGAATTCAACTCGCTGTACGTGATCGAGACCGATGGCTTCGTGATCGATCAGATGGTCGCCCGGTGGAACGAGGAATACGGGTTCCTGACGTTCTCATCGGACCACGGGCTGTACGTGAACTGCGAGGCCTACGGCAACGGGGACGGAGGCGTCTACCCGGGCTCTGCCGCCGATCTGCACGGCGCTCGGCCGTCGATCGAGATCACCGGCTGTCGGTCACACCACAACCTGATCGGGTATTCGGGGACGGCCGGTAACTCCACCTACGTGCACGACAACTACTTCTACGAGAACACCACCGGGGTGACCATGGACAGCCTGTTCCCCGACCACCCCGGGCTGCCGCAGGACTCCGCGACGTTCGTGGACAACTACATCTACTCCAACAACCAGGACTACTACGGGTACCTTCGCGACGGCACCTGCGACAAGCCGATCGAGGAGCGGGGGTACGAACAGGGCGTGGTGTGTCCGGAGTTCGGAACGCCCATCGGAACCGGAATCCTGGTCGCCGGGGGCAACGCCAACACGTTCGCCAACAACTACATCTACGACAATTGGCGGTACGGTTCGATGCTCTTCTGGGTCCCCGCCGCCCTGCGAGACGAGATGGACCCCACGAAGCAGTACGACACGTCACACTTCAACAGGCACGTGAGCAACCACATGGGGATCTCGCCGGAGGGGGAAGCCCTTCCGAACGGGCTCGACTTCTGGTGGGACGAGGAGGGTGCGGGCAACTGCTGGCAGGACAACGTGACCGCACCGGGCGCGGAGATCACCAGCGACCCGCCCTCGCCCATCCTGCCCGATTGCGACCGGATCCCCGTCTTCACTCCGGGCCCGGTCTACAAGACGGGCCAGCTCGCGCCGTGCGCCACCTGGAGCCAGGAGAGCCCGGATCCACCGGGCTGCGACTGGTTCGAGAAGCCTCCGCCTCCCTAGCAACACTCTGTCCCGAGGCTGACCCGCCGCTTGCGCCGACCCCGGCCCCCCGCGTTATACTGCCGTTAGCACTCTACATCCGAGAGTGCTAGCAGGCCGACGGAGCGCAGGAGGGAGCCGAATGGCAGCCAAGATCATCACGTTCGAGGAGGACGCCCGGCGGGCCCTGGAGCGAGGCATGGACCAGCTGGCCAACGCGGTCCGGATCACCCTGGGTCCCAAGGGCCGGAACGTCGTCCTCGAGAAGAAGTGGGGCGCCCCCACGATCACTAACGACGGCGTCTCCATCGCCAAGGAGATCGAGCTCGAGGACCCCGAGGAGAAGATCGGGGCCGAGCTGGTCAAGGAGGTCGCCAAGAAGACCGACGACGTGGCCGGCGACGGGACCACCACCGCAACGGTGCTGGCCCACGCCATGGTCAAGGAGGGCCTCCGCAACGTGGCCGCCGGGGCCAACCCGATGTCCCTCAAGCGGGGCATCGAGCAGGCCGTGGACTCGGCCGTGGAGGCCATCAAGAACCAGGCCAAGGAGATCGAGACCAAGGACGAGATCGCCCACGTAGCGGCGATCTCCGCCGGTGACCCCGAGATCGGCGAGCAGATCGCCGAGGCCATGGACAAGGTCGGCAAGGACGGGGTCATCACCGTGGAGGAGTCCCAGACCTTCGGGATGGAGCTGGAGCTCGTCGAGGGCATGCGCTTCGACAAGGGCTACATCTCCGCGTACTTCATCACCGACCCGGAGCGGATGGAGACCGTGCTGGAGGACCCGTACATCCTTCTGGCCGACTCGAAGATCTCGGCAGTCAAGGACATGCTCCCCGTCCTGGAGAAGGTCATGCAGTCCGGTAAGCCACTGGTGGTCATCGCCGAGGACCTGGAGGGGGAGGCCCTGGCCACCCTGGTCGTCAACAAGGTCCGCGGCACGTTCAAGTCGGTCGCGGTGAAGGCCCCGGGCTTCGGCGACCGGCGCAAGGCCATGCTTCAGGACATGGCCATCCTCACCGGCGGACAGGTCATCTCCGAGGAGGTCGGCCTGAAGCTGGAGAACGTCACCCTCGACATGCTGGGCAAGGCCCGGAAGATCATGGTCACCAAGGACGAGACCACGATCGTCGAGGGCGGCGGCTCGGAGGAGGAGATCAAGGGCCGGATCAACCAGATCAAGGCCGAGATCGAGAAGACCGACTCGGACTACGACCGCGAGAAGCTCCAGGAGCGGCTGGCCAAGCTGGCCGGGGGCGTGGCGGTGATCAAGGTCGGCGCGGCCACCGAGGTCGAGCTCAAGGAGAAGAAGCACCGCATCGAGGACGCGGTGCAGACCACCAAGGCCGCGGTCGAGGAAGGCATCGTTCCCGGCGGCGGAGTGGCCCTTCTCACGGCACAGACGGCCCTCGACAAGCTGGACCTGGAGGCCGATGAGGCCACCGGGGCCCGCCTGGTTCGCCGGGCCCTGGAGTGGCCGATCCACCAGATCGCCGAGAACGCCGGCCTGGAGGGCGGCGTGGTGGTGGAGAAGGTCCGCGGCTTGGGGGACGGGCAGGGCCTGGACGCGGCGACCGGTGAGTACACCGACATGGTCAAGGCCGGGATCGTCGACGCCACGAAGGTGACGCGGTCGGCGCTCCAGAACGCGGCCTCCATTGCGGCGCTGTTCCTCACCACCGAGGCCGTGGTGGCCGAGAAGCCGGAGAAGACCCCGGCCACCCCGCCGATGCCCGGCGGCGGGGACATGGACTTCTAGCCAACCGACGCGCACGCCGGCCGGTCCGCCGGGGCTTCTGCCCCCCGGGCCGGCCGGGCGTCGAATTCTGAACTCGTCACCGGGCCGAGATAGGCTGGCGCCCGGAGGTGCACGTGGGCAGCAAGCGGATCCTGCTGATCGACCATCGGCCCGAGCACATGCGCCAGCCGGTGCTGCGACTTCAGCTCGAGGGCTACGAGGTGGACGAGGCCACCAGCGGCCAGGAGGGCGTGGCCATGCTCCGGGGCGGCCGGTACGACCTGGTCCTCCTGGACGCGGAGCTGCCCGAGACGGACGGGTGGGCCGCGCTCAAGGAGATCCGCGAGGACCCGGAGCTCCAGGACACCAAGGTCATCATCTTCATGGCCTCCCAGGGGGAGACGGGCAAGCTTGGCCTGTACCACGTGGACGCGGAGCTCCGGCGACCCTTCCCCATCGGTGACCTCCTGGAGAAGGTGCAGCTGGTCCTGGGCCGGAAGTGACCCCGGAGCCTGCCCCGGGGTTCGTGTGGCGTTACCTGGGGCCCGGCGGCGGCGAGCGAGGGGAATCGGCAGCGTTCCCCGATCGCGAGGCCGCGGAAGCGTGGATGGGCGAGGCGTGGTCCGATCTCCTGGCCGATGGCGTGGAGGAGGTCGTCCTGGTGGACCAGCAGCGGGGACGGACGATCTACCGGATGGGGCTCCGCGAGGCCTAGCTCCTCCCGGTCACACCCGGGCGAGCAGCTCGGCCAGGACGGCGCCGCCCCGGGTGAGTGACTTGGGGGCCACGTTCCCGACCACGTCACCGGGGGAATGCCAGTGGGGCTCCAGGCCCGTCCACAGCACCGCGGCAGGGATGTTGGCCAGGGCGAAGGGGCCGTGGTCCGAGACGTCGCCCACCGCTCGAACGTCCACCTTGTATCCCGCCGCCCGGACCGCCTTGGACAGGCGACGGACGGCCGATCTCGGTCCGGTTCCCAGCCACCCGGCGATGTACCGGCGAACCTTGCCGATCATGTCCACGGAAACCATCAGGTCGAGGTCCTGTCGCTCCTTCGCGCCAAGGGCGTCCACGTACGCCTGAGACCCGTAGTGGTGCCCGCCCGAGGGCTGCCGCTCCTCGGCCCCGAAAGCCACAAGCTCCAGCCCTTCGGTTTCCCCGGTCTGGGCCAGCACTCGGGCCGTCTCCAGCAGCGTGGCCACTCCGCTGGCGTTGTCGTTTCCCCCAGGTGACCCGGGCACGGTATCGAGATGGGCCCCGATGACCACCCTGGGCTCCCCGCCGCCGGGCCAGGAAGCCACCACGTTCCAGGACTGGCCCACGCCGGGAACGTCGAAAGCGACCTGGGTGGTGACGTACCCGTATCGCCCGAAGACCCTGTCCACGTACCGAACGGCCTGCTGGTACGCCGGCGAACCGGCAGGGCGAGGTCCGATCCGGCCGGCCAGCCGACGGACGTGACGGAACGACCGGCTCTGGGAGAATTCTGGTGACCCGGGTCCGGCAGTCGATCGTGGGAGCGGCCGCTCGTCGGCGGCCGAAGCCACGTCCGGGAGGCCGGGGAGGAGCAGCAGCACGAGCGCTACGACCGGGGCGCGCGAGGGTACGGCCTTCCCCTTAGCCCAGCGGGGCGCCGACGATGGCCTCACGGAGTAGTTGAGCGGCTTGCTCGGGAGCCACGGTGTTGATGGACATCCCGGTGGCCAGCTCGAACCCGGCCGCGGTGGTCAGGCGGGGCAGCAGCCGAAGGTGCCACAGGAACGCGTGCCGGGACTCCTCTCCGACGGGCGTGGAGTGGACGATGAGGTTGTAGTCGGGGTCCCCGGCGGCCCGGCGCACAGCACTCACGGCATCCCGTAGGAGGTCGGCCAGGACCGGGAGGTCGTCCTCACCGATGTCGTCGAACGCGGGCTGGTGTTCCCGGGGCATGATCCACGTCTCGAACGGGAGCCGTGCGGCGAACGGCGCGAGGGCCACGAACCCGTGGCGCTCGGCTACGATCCGGGTCTTCGCCTCGAGCTCGCTGTGAAGGAGGTCGAGGTACACGCTGTGCCCCGTGTCGTCGTAGTACCGGGTGGCCACGGCGTGCCGGTGGAGGTAGTCGGGAGGGAACACCGGCATGGCCACGACCTGTGAGTGCGGGTGGACCAATGAGGTTCCGGCGCGCTCGCCGAAGTTCTTGAACACGATGACGGCCTTGATTGGATCCCGCGAGAGCTCCACGTAGCGTTCGCGCCAGATCCGCAGCACCGAAGTCACGTTCTCCGAGGACATCTCGTCGAGCCGCTCGTCGTGGTGCGGAGATTCCACCACCACCTCGTGCGCTCCAACCCCGTCCATGGTCCGGGCCATCTGGGTGCCTCGGCGCTCGATGGTCCCGTGGGTGGACAGGAACGGATACCGATTGGGGAACACCCGCTGGTTCCACCCGTCCTGGTTCCCCAACCGGGCGATCTCGGGCGGGGTGAGGTGCTCGTTCCCGGGGCAGAACGGGCAGGAGGCATCGAACCGGGGGACGGGAGCCCGGGGAGGCACCTGCGTCTGGGGTCGGTTCGAGCGGTCGGGGGCCACGATCACCCATTCGTTCGTGGTGGGGTCCTGCCTGAGCGTGGCCATCGCGACCACGGTACCAACTCTTTCCTGCCGGGCAACCGGCTAGCCCAAGTGGAGCGGGACACCCTATGTGTCTGATTCGTCACATTCAAAAAAGGGAGAAGGACACGGAGGGTGACCTGTCGAATAACACGCCATGGCAAACCACAGGAGAATCGCCCACCGCGCTCCTGCCGTCGTCCTCATGCTCGTCGTGGGGTTGGCCCTGGCAGGAGCCACCGGAGCCTCGGCCACGGAGAAGCCGATCACTCCGACGCCCGCGACCTCCACGCCCGCTGACCTGCTTGTGTCGGTCGGCCCCTCGATGGCCGCCCCCGGCGACCTCGCCCTGGCGTTCGAGTATCAAGCCACGGTGAACGCTCTGCGGCAGTCCCGGGGCCTCCAGCCGCTCACCACCGGTCCGCGGCTGATGCGAGAGGCTCGCCAGCACAGCCGCAAGATGGCTCGCAAGCACCGGCTGGTGCACTCGAACCTGCAGCGGCTGCTGGGCGGGGGGATCCACCTGGCCGGGGAGAACGTGGGCACCGGCGGCTCGCTCGCCCAGGTCCACCAGGCCTTCCTGCAGAGCCCCGGCCACGCCGGGAACCTCCTCGAGGGGAAGTGGCGGGAGACCGGAATCGGTGTGTACCAGAAGGGTGGCCGGGCCTGGGTCACTCAGATCTTCGCCGCCTGACCACCGCAACTCAAGAGCAAAATCGGTCGCGCCGATACCTGGGGGGTGGCACATGGACGTACCCCCCGCGTCCGGCGTTTGGCGTTCGGACTGATACTCGGCTTGGCCCTCGGCGTGGCCCCCGCTCAGCTCGCTTCGGCCGACGTCACCGCTCTCGACCTTGAGTACCTCGAGACGGTGAACTCCACCCGGGAGGCCAGAGGAGCCCACCCCCTGCGGCTCGGCCCTCGGCTCTCCCGGCTGGCCCGGCAGCACAGCCGTTCCATGGCCCGGACCGGCCACCTCTCTCACTCAAACCTGTCTAAGGTCCTCTCGTACGCCCTCAACGTGGCGGGGGAGAACGTGGGCGTGGGAGGTTCAGTCCAGCAGGTCCACCAGACCTTCTTGAACAGCCCGCCCCACCGCGACAACCTTCTCGCCGGCCGGTGGAAGGTCACCGGCATCGGGGTGTACGAGAAGGGCGCGCGGGTCTGGATCACCCAGATCTTCTCCGGCTGAGCCCTCCGAACGGGACGCTGCACGGTTGCTACCCTGGTGAACCGTGGAAGGTTCACACGTCATCGAGGTCGATGAAGCGGAGTTCGAGGATCGCGTGCTCGCAGCATCCGAGCACCGTCCCGTGGTGGTCGACTTCTGGGCCGGCTGGTGCCGTCCGTGTCTGGTCCTGGGCCCGGTGCTCGAGCGGCTGGCGGAAGAGCACGGCGGCCGGTTCACGCTGGCCAAGCTCGATGTGGACGCCAACCCGGAGCTCGCGGCTCGGTATGGGATCCAGGGCATCCCCGCGGTGAAGGCGTTCCGAGACGGACAGGTGGTCCTGGAGTTCACCGGCGCTCAGCCGGAGGAGGTCGTGCGGCGGTTCCTGGACCAGGTGGTTCCCTCGGAGGCCGACGACCTGGTGGCCGAGGCCCGGCTGGTCGGGTCGGCTTCCGACGCGGAGGCCCTGTACCGGCGAGCTCGGGAGCTCGATCCCGACCATCCCGAAGCGGTGGTGGGCCTCGCGGACATCCTGGTCGATCGGGAGGAGGTGGATGAGGCTCGGGCTCTGCTGCTCCGGGTCCCCGGCGACCCGCGAGCGGCGAGCTTGCGTGCGGGCCTGGAGCTTCAGGCGGCTGCAGCCGACGGGAGCCCGGTGGCCGCGGCTGCTCGAGCGGCGGCGGAGGGCGACCACCGCACCGCCCTGGACCGTCTCCTGGCACTCATCTCGGAGGGCGGAGACGAACGCGACCCCGCTCGGGAGGCCATCCTTCAGATCTTCCAGGTGCTCGGGAACGATCACCCCCTGATCCGCGAGTTCCGGCCCCGCCTGGCAAGAGCCCTGTTCTGATGGCCGGGGCGGTCCTGGAGGACCTCGAACGGCTGGATATCCGAGCCGGGACGGTGGTCCGATGCGAGCCGTTCCCAGAGGCCCGGGCCCCGGCATTCAAGCTGTGGATCGACTTCGGGCCCCAGGTCGGCGTCAAGGCATCCAGCGCCCGGGTCACCGACTTGTACGAGCCGGCAGCTCTGGTGGGTCGACAGGTCCTGGGAGTGGTGAACTTCCCTCCGCTGCGGGTGGGGCCCTTCCTCTCCGAAGTCCTCACCCTGGGGGTGTACACGGACGGCCAGACCGTGGTGCTGGTGGAGCCCGAGCGCCCGGTGCCGAACGGGTCTCGCTTGGGGTGATGCGCACCGCCCGGTTCACCGTTGACACCACGGGCCGCGTGGTGGTGGAGATCACGGAGCCGGTGCTGGCGTTCGCCCGAGAAGGGGGAGAGGACGGGCTGCTGAACGTGTTCGTCCCCCACGCCACGGCCGGCGTTGCATTGATCGAGACCGGGGCCGGATCCGAGGAGGACCTGGCGGAAGCCATCGAGCGGCTTCTGCCTCGCGAGGGCCGGTACGCCCACCGCCACGGGTCCCCGGGGCACGGCGCCGACCACCTCCTCCCCGCCTTCGTTTCCTCGTCGCTGGTCGTTCCGGTGACCGGCGGAGAGGCCATCCTGGGGACCTGGCAGCGGGTGGTCGTGGTGGACACCAACCGCGAGAACAACACCCGAACAGTCGTTCTGTCGCTCGTGGCCGGCTGAGCCGTCCCGTCCCCGGCCTTTGGGCAGTCGGCCCCCCTGCCGGACCGCTCCACACTACGGCTCAAGGCCGATCGGCCCAGGGCCGATAACTCTGGGGACGGCAGGTCCCGAAACGGCAAACCGCCGGAAACAGCGGGACGCAAAGCTTCGGGCCTACCCCCCCGGGAGGGGGAAGGGCGGCCGAGCTTCCGAAGGATCAGAGCCACCGGGCTCTGGGAGGGACCAGCAGCTGCGGAGGCTCAGGATGACGGTGGTCACGCAGAGAACCTGGGGAGCCCGCCTGGCGGGCCTGACCCTCGCCGTGCTCCTGGGGACCGGGTGGCTGGTGGGGTTCGTAGGCCAGGACCCCGCCCACGCGCGGCGGCACCGGAACCGGAACAGGCTGGCCAGCAACGAGGAATCCTCGTTCCGGGGAATGATCAACGGTGAACGGGTGACACGCGGCGTCCGGACGCTCCACATGGGCAACCGCCTTGTTTCGATCGCCCGGCACCACAGCGCCGCCATGGCCGAGTCGAACTCCCTCTACCACAACCCCAACCTGGCCCAGGACCTCAGCAGCGTGCAGTTCTCCATCGCCGGCGAGAACGTGGGCGTGGGGCCTACGCTCCCGATCCTGCATGACGCGTTCATGGCCAGCCCGCCACATCGCGAGAACGTGCTGCGCCCCCAGTTCAGGAAGGTCGGTGTGGGCGTGGTGACGGGTGGCGACGGCCGGATCTGGATCACCATCGTGTTCTCCGGCTGATCGCGCACGATCCCCCCGCGAACGGCCCGGCCTTAAGGCCGGGCCGTTCGACATCCCAGGAAACGGTGGAGGCCCCCCGGTCGGCGCGGGGGGCCTCCGTGCGGGCTGCGGGCGGTCTCTAGGCGGAGCGGCGCCGCCTCCGGCCGATCAGGGCAGCGACCGGCAGGGTCACCAGACCGAATCCAAGCAGGCCCAGGTCGGCGTTGCTCGACGTCTGAGCGAGGTCGGCGGGCGGGCTGGAACCGTTGAGGTTGGGCTCCCCGGTCCAGCTGAACACGTCGATCCCTCGATTGATGTCGGTGGCCACGAAGTGGTACGTCCTGGTGCCGTCCTCGTTCCGCTCGATCAGGAAGTCCTCGACGGCCCAGGTGTTGGTGCCCGGGAGGATCAGGGAGGCAGTCTCCCGGAAGATGATCCGCCCGTTCTGGATCCAGTAGTCGATGACCTTCGTTCCCCCGCTGTAGTAGGCGGCGATGATCCGTTGCTCACCGGGGATGTGCTCGATGACGTGGATGTCGCAGAACGTCGGTGTGGTGGGAGCGATGTTGCTGATGAACACGGCCTTCTCGCCTTCCGGAGTCAGCGCGTACTCGATGTTGGACGGGTTCCGGATGTTGAAGGCGTGCATGCCGCCGTTCCCCAGCGGGTTGTCCAGCCCGGTCAGACAGGAGGCTCCCGGCGGTACGACACCCCCGCCTCGCTCATCCGTCACGAACATGAACCGCCCGCCCGGCGCGGGGTCTGCCTCGTGAGAGACGGAAACCCCCTCGTCCGGCGGCACGAACAGGTTACTGTTGCAGCTCGTGTTGGGGGCCTGAGTCGCGCTCCGTGGGAGGCAGTCACGGCCGGGGTGGTTGAAGGTCCCCAGGAACCGCCATCCGGCCGCCGCCGGCGCGTCGGGGATGGCCGCCGAGCAGTCGGTCACGTCCGCTCCCGTGGTCTCCACCTCGACCACCGTGCACGGGAGCGGCGTGCCCCGAACGTGCTTGCCACCCTCAGTTAGGAGGTCGTGGACGTTGATGATCAGCGTTGCGTTGAGGGCGGCGCAGTAGAGCCGGCTCTCGGTCGCGGTGATGTCGTGGCAGGCGGCCTCGGTTCCCTCCACCAGCTGGCCGTCCTGGGAGTCACGCTGGCGCGACCAATCGGGCTGGAAGGGGATCCGATAGACGAGCGGCCGGCACGCCGCCCGCTTCTGATCGAGGGTCCCATCGAGGTTCAGGCAGCTGCGCACGTTGATCACGTCGATCCACGGCCGGCCGGCGAAGTCCGAGGAGCTGTTGTAGACGATCCACGGCCTGTGGGGATCGACCGTGTGGGTGTGGGAGAAGCCCGCGTGGCGGATCAGGTGGATCTCCCGTGGCTCGAAGCCCTCATCGCCAACCCCGGAGATGTCGATGAGCTCCAGGCCGCCACCGTCCGGGTCGTGGCATCGGCCGAGTGCGTCCGTGGTGTCGATCAGGAGCTGATGGTTCCTGGCGTCGCCCCGGAGCCCGGCGATCTGGGGGTCGTGCTGGAGGCCGGTGACGCTGGTGCTTCCCAGCGTACAGGCGGCCGAGCCGTGGTCGGCCACCCACTCGGGAGCGACGGCTCCTTCGTCCACCAGCCTGATGATCCGTTGGCCCACCGCCCCCTCGTTCGCCTGGCCGAGGGTCCCGGTCGCCGCATAGATGTCCCCGCCGTCCTTCCATAGCTCCAGGTCCGTGCCCGGGTTGGGCGGGAAGTTCGTTACGTACTCCCACGTTCCGGTCCCGAACGTGGCCGATGCCTGGGCCACCGCCGCCAGTGTCTCGGCGCCCGGGCTGGTCGGCGAGATGGGCGAGAGAGGGTCGGTATGGTCGGCACTGGCCGGTACCGCCGACAGGGTCAGGCTGGCGGTGATGGCCACTGCGCCAAGGATCGAAAGGGCTGTCCGCCTCACGGGTGCACCTCCTGGGAACACGGGCTGGAGAACCGCATACGCACGCTGATGAGGGGTTCGACGTCGGGGGCCGCCACTCCTTCCTGCCCGGGTATCATTCGGCCGCCGTGCTGGCCTCCTCGGCCGATCCACACCTCCTGGCCCACCCGCTCCTGGACCCCGGCGGGCTGGCCATTCCGCCCGCTGCCGCTGCAGTCGTGGCGATGCTGGTGGTGGCCACGGTGGCCCGGCTGTGGCCGGAATCCGCCGTTAAGCCGTCGGGGGAGTTGCCCGCTTCGTACTCGTGGCTCGGGACCCTCAGCCTCGGCCAGGTGGCCACCAGGGTCCTGGCCGTGGGCCTGCTGGTGCTGGCCATCGCGGCGGGCCGCGCAGGGTCACAGGATCAGCTGGAGAACATCGCCTCCGCCCTGGTGGTGGGGGCGGGCTGGCCCCTTCTGCTGCTGGGGAGCGCGGTGCTCGGCCCGGTGTGGCGGTGGGCCGACCCGTGGGACGCCATCGCCCGGCCACTGGCTCCCTCCGGATCGGAAGCCGGGAGCGTGGCGGGGGCGGTGATCCCGGCGGCGGCCTGGGCCTGGTACCTCAGCGCTTACCGGGAGGCGCTCGACCCTCCCAACGTCGGACTGGCCCTGGCCGTGTACTCCATCGTGACCGTGGGTGGGTGCCTGGCCCTGGGGAGGATCTGGTGGCTTTCGCGCTACGAGGTATTCGGAATGCTGTTCGGCTGGGTGGGCATGCGGGGCCGGCTGGTGCGGTGGCGGCCTCCCGCGGGAGCCACGCTGGTCATCGGTGTGCTGGCCGGCGGCCTGGCGTTCGGCGCCGTGAGGATGTCGACGCTATGGGGCGGCCTCAACGCCGCGCGCCACGCGCTCCTGTGGGCCACCGTGGGGGTGGCGGTGTCCGCCGGTCTGTACGCCGCCGTGCTGTGGTTGCTGGATAGGTGGAGCGATCGGCTCGAGGTTCCCGGAAGCGTCGCCGCCGCGGTGGTTCCTGCCGTCGCGGGCCTTGCGGTGGCCCTGGCCATGGCCCGCAACCGGCTGTTCACCAGCGTCCAGCTGCTTCCTGCACTTGCCCTCGACCCGTTCGGGGCCAGGGGTAGCCCGCTGGCCCGGGGCTATCCCTTCGTCGCGGAGCCGCTTGGCGACACCGGCCTGTTGGTGGCCCAGGTCGCGGTGCTGCTCATGGCCCACCTGGCCGGAGCGATCGTCCTGGCCCGCCGGGCGCCGACGGAGCGGCGGGGCCCCGGGATGGCTGCTCTGTGCGCAGTGGTGGCGGCAGGGATGGTCTCGCTCACCGCTACCTAGGGGTCTACGCCGGCCACCAGGGATCGGCCGCGATCGCCCCCAGCTCTCGCTGGCCGGCCTCCACGACGTGGTTGGCGTAGAGCCTCATCGTGATACCCGGATCGCGATGCCCCAAGAACTTCGCCACCTGCACCCAGTCCTTCGACTGGTTGTAGAGCTGCGTAGCCACGAAGTGTCTGAGGGAGTGGAGACCGTAGGGACGGGCATTGTCAGAGAGAAGGCCGAGCCGGCGGATCATGCGGCCGAAGTGGCGGCTGGCGGTATATACGTGCCAGCACTTTTCCTCTCCACGGCGTTGGAGCTCACGCCGACGAACCGGGTCCCGGGCCCACCCCTGAAAGAGGTACCCGTCGGGCTGGCGGAACGGTTGGAGTCCATGCCAGAACCCGTGTGATGGGATGTGAAGGGTCCGGGATCGCCCCGATTTGGGAGCCTTCACGGTGAGGACGTCACGCGATACGCAAGCGGCCCGGCGGATCAGGACCCGCTGGCCGACTGCATCGAAGTCCTCCCACCGGAGCGCGCAGGTCTCGCCACGCCGGGTCCCGAGGGTAGCGGTCATCCTTACGAAGAGGCCCCATCGCGGGTCCTCTTCCTCCGCCGCCAAGATCATCTTCTCGACCTCCGAGGGGGTGGGGATGTCCTTGTCAACGTTCCTGGCAGGTGGAAGTTTCTGACCCTTGGCCGGGTTCTCGGAGAGCTCTTTTCGCATGACCGCCTCCTCGAACGCCTGGAGCAGGATGGTCCTCGCGTTCCGGGCGCTCTGCGGGCCCAACTGGTTCCAGTAGAAGTCGTGAAGGATGCTCGGGTCTCGGATCAGATCGAGGGCATCGAATTGAGCGATCTTCGAGATGTCGTGGCGGATCCGCCACTCGTAATCGAACTGCGTCCCTGGTTGGAGCCGCTGCCGGTGGCCCTCGTACCAGCGATCAACTAGGTCCCCGACCGTGAGCGGAGCGGGGACGAGAGCCTCCTCCCGCCGCCGGCGTTCCGCCAACCGCTCCCTGAGCTCTTCGATGAAGGAGACGGCCTCATGAAGCGAATCGAAGCTTCGGCGAATGATCCGTCCCTTGAATCTCTTGACCACCCGGTACTTTCGCCCATGCCGTTCGATGCCCGGTGGGAGAGAGCGAGCGTCCATGTCAGAGACCCCCTGTAGGTTGGCAACTGGGGACAGATCGGTTCCCAAACTGTTCCCAAACAGTTCCCAGGCTAGAGGGGGGTGGTGACAAAAAGGCTGGTCAAGATGGTGCCCCCGGGAGGAATCGAACCTCCGACACCCGGTTTAGGAAACCGGTGCTCTATCCACTGAGCTACGAGGGCCACAAGGGCCGAGGACGACAACCTTACTAAATGGTAGGACAAACCCGGCTGGAACTCCGGGGTTATGTCTGAGGTATTCGCTCTGGGAAGCGGACTGCTTCGCGACGCAATACTGTGCGGGGAGCGGTGCGAACTAGCCCATTGAGGATTGCCAAGGAATGACTCTCTACGAGATCGAGCTGGCATTCGAGACGGACGAGCAGGTTGAGCGGGCCTGGTTCATGCGGGACGAGATCATCCGGCATCTCTCCGAGGACGGGAAGGCGGAGATGGCGATGGCTATAGACAGGAGCCTCCTCGGATTGACGTGCCTGTCGAGGCCCCGGCATCGTCCCCGCGGCGCTGAGAGGGCTGGGTTTGGTCCGCCGGGCGTTCTCGGATGCAGAGTTGGATATCAGCGTGCCCGACATCAGGGTAACCATTGAGTCCGGCCGGATGCTCCCCTCCGAGCAGGAGAGGGCGTGACTGCGCTCCCTACCGCCGGCGCCCCATCGCGATTGCGTTGGCCCCGGCTCGAGAGAGGGGCTGACTGATGGAGTGGCAAGTGGAGCTCCTATCAGTCCGGCTTTCAGGGGAGGGGAAGCTCTCGGCCCAGGAACTGGTGGGCCCTCTTGCCGCTGTTGGGAATCGACATCCTCCGTGAGGTTGGCATCGATGCCTCTCAGGAAGGCCTCTTTGTCATGTACACGGGAGATGCGAAGGATCTCAGCAGGCCGTGGCTGACCTCGCTGCGCCTGGGGTGCGAGCACTCGAGGAGACGCTGGGTCCGGCCGGCCACCCGGTCACCATCCACATGCTGGAGATCCTTCCTGCCGATGTCGGGAGACTCAGCAGGCCGTCTCCCGAAGAGGTTTCGTTCCCGGGGTAGCCCCGAACTTGCGGGGCCGCCTGCAGGGACGGCACTTCCCGATCCGGACTTCCGAATCACTTGTGCCAAGCCTGTTGCACGGAGGTCGTAAGGCCTTCGGACTTGATCAAGAAACGGCACTAGGGAGGCGGAGAGAGACGCACGGCTCCCCATTCCTTCGACTCTGAACTCCTCGTCAGCCTCCAAATTGATGATCAACCCGGGGCTGCGATCCAAAGTAGGCTGGCCGGGTGTCTGGCGGTAGCGGAAGCCGCGCCTGTTCTGGACGCGGCCTTCGAAAGGAATCCTGCTCGGTTTGCCAACTGCCCTGACCATGCGTATGCGAGCGAGGTCTCTCCTTCTTGGAGTTGTGGGGGCGGCCGTCCTTGGAGTTGTGGGGGCGGCCGTCGTGTGGATGGCATTCTTCCTCGCCAACGAATACGTCTGGGGGCCCGCGATCAGGCTGCCAGAGACGTTCGGCGAGGCACTCGCTTGGGCCGGGATCGGGGGCCTGGTAGCGGGTGTCGGTATGATCCTCCGTGATCCGATCGCCATCCTGGTCGCAGGGGCGCTCCTGCTTCTGGCGGGTGCGCTGGATTTCCTGGGCCTTCACCTGCCGCTCGGAGACGCGGCCGCCAGGTGGGCACCGACGTTCTTCGTGGGAGGGTTGTTCGTCACAACGGGAGCCTTCCTCTGGGGTCGGAGGGGCTGGGCAGGTACACAGTAGCCGGTAAGGTTGCGATGGATGTTCCCGCCGGTGCCACCGCAGCCTGAGGATGCATGTGAGCCTGCCGGACGACCTGAGGCAGGCGAATCGTTCCTCCCACCCGATATGCTTGTCCCATGGCGTCGAAGGACAAGGGCGGGGGTAAGGCCTCCAAGAAGGCGCCCCAGAAGAGCCTGAAAGAGAAGCGCGTGGCGAAGAAGCAGAAGAACGCCGGTAAGTAGCTCGATTCCGGTTCGCCACGCGAGGGCCCTCGCCTCCGGGAGGGCCTCCCTTCGACGCCTTCCTGACTCATCCTCCTCTCATCAGTCTCGGGCATCATGGAGTGGTCAAAGGAGGATGGGATGGATCGAAGACTGGTGGGAATCGCAGCCACGGTCGTTCTAACCCTGGGGGCGTGGCCAGCCGGGAGCGCCACGGCCGGGACGTGCCCCGTCACCCTTCCCAAGGGCAGCGAGCCGGTGACCCTCGACCCGGCGGACTTCGTCGACCAGATCACCAATCCCTACTGGCCGATGGCGCCGGGCACCAGGTGGGTGTACCGGGAAACCGACACCGAGGGGAACAAGCAGAGGGTCGAGGTTACCGTCCTTCGACGCAGGAAGCCGATCACCGGCATCAATGCAACGGTTGTGCACGACGAGGTCACCGAACACGGCGAGCTGGTCGAGAACACGTATGACTGGTACGCGCAGGACGAGTGCGGAAACGTCTGGTATATGGGCGAACGCACGAAGGAGTTCGAGAACGGAAGGGTCACCACCACGGCGGGTTCCTGGGAACACGGGGTGGATGGCGCTCTGGCCGGGGTCATCATGCCCGGCGACCCTCAGCCCGGCTTGGCGTACCGGCAGGAGTACTACGCCGGGGAGGCGGAAGATGCTGGGCAGGTCATGAGCCTCGACGAGCAGGCCCAGGTTCCCAGAGGACACTTCCGCGACGTCCTCCTGACCAAGGACTTCACCCCGCTCCAACCGAAGGTCCTCGAGTACAAGTTCTACGCGAAGGGTGTGGGGCCCGTCCTGGTCCTCGGGGTGTCCGGAGGATCCGACCGGGAAGACCTCATCCGCTTCAGGACACCGTAAGCGTCGTTCGCTCTAGACTCGGCGACGATGCAGCGTCGCACGGTGGCCACGTGGGCCACGCTGGGCACCGCGGGCGCCGTGGCCCTGGTGGCCTCTCGACCCGGGTCGCCGTTCACCCCGCCGCTGTTTCCCGGCGCCGGACCGCTCCCACCCCTGGCCGAGGCCGCCTCGGCGGTCGGTCTGGACGGCCTCTCCAGAGACGTCGTGGCGGTGGTGGGCGCGGTGGTGCTGTTCGCGGCCGTGGGGGCCTTCCTATATGCGCTCCGGCAGGCCTGGGATGGAGCGCTTACCGTCCGCCGGGTGGTTGCCGTGGGCCTGGTGCTCCACGCCCTGGCGGTGGTGATCCCGGTGTTCCTGTCCCGGGACGTGTACAGCTACGCGATCTACGGGCGGATGGTGTCCGAATACGGAGCCAACCCCTATGTGGCCATCCCCGCCGAGTTCACCTCGGATCCGGTGTATCCCCTGGTGTCCGTGGACTGGCTCGACTCGCCATCCGTGTACGGGCCGGCCTCGAACGTCATCTTCGCGGGCGTCACCTCGGCGGCTTCATCCCCCGCCGCCACCGTGCTCGGGTTCAAGCTCGTGGCGGCCCTGGCCAGCGTGGCCACCATGCTCCTGGTGCTGAGCGCTGCCCGCCGGGTGAAGCCGGAACGTGCCGCCTTCGCCGCCATGCTGGTGGGCTGGAACCCCGTGGTGGTGTTCCACGGCGTGGCCGGGGGGCACAACGATGCGGTGCTGGGACTGGCCGTGGCCGCGGGAGCCCTGGCCATCCTGGCCCGCCGGGAGCTGTGGGCCACCGCCGTCCTTGCCGCGGGAACCCTGATCAAGGCCTCGGCCGGCGTTCCGCTGTTGGTGGCCATCGTCGCCGCGGTGGTCCGACGGCCTCGGGGCGAGCGCCTTCGCGCCCTGGGAGTGCACGCGGCGGTCGTGCTGGCGGTGGCCCTTCCGCTGGTCATCCCGTTCATCCAGAGGGAGGACCCCACGCTCGGCATGGTCGAGCTGACCACCAGGCAGGGGTGGCTCGCTCCGTCGCGGTTCGTGCTGGTGGTCCTCCGCGGCATGGCCCGCGCGGTGGGAGGCGACGTGGCGGGCGAAGTGGCCTCACTCGTTGTCCGCCTGGCGTTCCCCGTAACGTTCCTGTGGCTGCTGTGGCGGATCCTCCGACACCTCGCCCGGGATCCGGCCCGCATAGACGCGGTGCTGGTGGTGGGGGCGGTGGCGTGGGCCAGCCTGCTTTCGCTGCTGGCGTCCCCCGTCTTGCTCCCCTGGTACGTGATCTGGGTCATCCCGGTGGTGTGGCTGCTTCCTCGGACCGCGCGGGGTGGAGCGGTGCTGGTGTCGGTGGCCCTGGCGATCACAGAGCTGGTCGCCGAGCCCAGCCGGGCACCACGGGTGTGGGAAGCCATGGTCTTCGGGCTCCACTGGGTGGCCACTCCCATCATGCTCATCGTCCTGGTCCGTCTGGTGATCGATCTGCGCCGCCGGCTGGCGCTGACTCCCGGCCCCGGCTTCCTCGATCCACTCATGATCGAAGAGCTCGAAGTCCCAGGTGCGGGACGACGGTCAGGTCCGCGTGAGGGCGCGCTCGCGCCGGTGGGCGCGGACGGCGGCCACGTAGCCGAGGGCGCCAAGGATCACCACGACGGCCAGCCCCCGAAGCTCGCCGGGGGAGACTCCGAATCGGTCGAGCCCAACGGTGCCGAGCACCGACACGGCGATCCCCGCTGAGGGAGCCAGCCCGACGACGGCCCTGGGCCCGGCGCCGGGGGTCGCCCAGTAGGCCCACCCCCCGCCCAACGCTGCGAGGGCCGCCACCGCCGCAAGGCACAGAAGGATCTGCGCGAGGGGACTGACGCCGGCGTCCCCGGAAACGGGGACTCCGCTCTGGGATTGGGGGAGAGCGGTCCCCGGAGGCGACTGGACCGCCACCACCCCGGGACCCAACGGCGTTCCCGTGGCCGAGGCCCGCTCGTAGCCCTCCGGGTTGGTCGACTGGAGGACGAAGACCGCGGCGGAGGGAAGGACGGAGGCGGCTTCCTGCAGGTACGCCTCGGCGATCCGATCGTGCTCCCGGTCCCCCGTACGGGACACGATCCCGCTCAGCACGTCCACCGGGCGTCCCACCACCACCCGCACGTCCGGGATCCGGCCAGGCGGGACCGCCATCCGGATCACGTTCCACGCCTGAGTGACGTGGTAGGCGGCCGCGCGCTCGTCGGTGTCCACCACGAACACCAGGGGAGTCCCCGGCGGAAGCGTGGCCGCTGCCCGCCCCGCCACCCGGGCCTGCACAAGCTGCTCCTCACCGAAAGCCGGCGACTGCCGGAACCACCCGGCGATGGACACCGCCACGAACACTGCGGTCGCCAGCCCGGCCAGGGCCCTCCCCGTCGCTCCCCGCTCCGCCAGGACGGCAGCGCCGACCGCCGCGGATACGGGAACGAAGAACGCGAACTGGAGCAAGCGGTTCGGCGGTCCCCACCCCGTGAGGGCCAGGCCCGCGATCCCCCCGGCAGTGAGCACGGCCCACGAAACCCCGACCAGGAACAGGAAGCGACCCTTTTCCCGCCGGAGCTCGGGCACTGCGGCGGCCGCCAGTCCCAGCCCGGTGCTCGCCGGGACGGCTGCCCGGGCGGCATCTCCGGCAAGCCGTTCGCGGTAGCGGTCCGCGAGGAGATCGCGGAGACCCAACCGGCGGAAGAACCCGTCCTGGGACGTGTCGCCGGGGATGTGCAGGCCCGTGGAGATCCATGCCCACAGGCCCAGCCCCACCCCGGCGCCGGCCGTGGCGGCGGCCACGCGTCGGACGTCGGGAATGTTCCACCATCCCGTCCCCTGACGACGTGATCTGAGAGCGCGTGGAGCGTGGAGGGCAATGGCCAGCCCCACGATGGCCAGTGCGATCAAGAAGAAGAACCGATGAGTAAGGGCAGCGGCGGCCAGAAGGGCGGCGGCCCCGATCGTCGTGCGCCACGATCGTTCGGCCAGGGCCAGCGCGGCCAGCGCCGCCAGCAACACGGCCACCATGGCCACGTTGGCCAGCCACCCCCCGGCCAAGTAGGCGGTGAACGCTCCGGTCAACAGCGCCGCGGCCGCAGCCCGCCCCAGGCTTGGGCCGAACACGGACTCCAGGAGACCGGCGGCGGCCAGCGCGCAGGACGTTGCCAGCACCGGCCCCAGGATCGTGACGGTGGTCAGGGCCCCGATCCTCAGCAGATCCCCCAGGACCACGGCGAGCCCCGGGACTCCCGGCCCGCCCCCGGGGGCGTCCTGGAACCCGGCCACCGCCGCGTACCTGGTGACCCAGGTGTACACGGGCCCGTCGGGCCCGACCGGGAACCGGTAACCGGACAGGACTATGTGCGAGAGATACAGGGACAGGATCGCGACCGCCGCGGCGCCGGCGAACACGAGCGCCCCGGTCCAGCCGGTCGACCCGGATCGGGCGCGCGGGCGGGCCCGGGCCTGGGTCCGCGCCATGTCGAGCACCGTAGCCTCCGAGGGGCGTCGCTACAATGGCGCCTCCGTGCTCGACGAGGCGCTCGTTCGCGACGTGCTCCAGATCGCCCTGGCCTCGGGAGGCCGGTTCGCCGAGATCTTCGCCGAAGAGCGCCGGTCCACCAGCATCCGGCTTGACGACCGGCGGGTCGAGGAGCTGACCACCGGGTTGGACCGCGGCGTGGGGGTTCGGGTGATCGCCGGTGAAACCACCGCCTACGCGTACTCGAACCGGCTCGACGCCGCACCTCTTCGTGAGGCCGCCCGGGCGGCCGCCGCGGCCGTTCGCGGAGGGCAGCCCGGCGCCGTTCTCGATCTCCGTCGGCAGGAGCCCGTGCACCACGGTGCCGAGGAACCGGCGGCCGGCGTCCCCACCGTGCGGAAGGTTGAGTGGCTCCGGGAGGTGGACGACGCGGCCCGTTCCGTTGCGGCCGAGATCCATCAGGTGGTGGCGGGGTACGGGGACTCGGTGCAGCGGCTCCTGGTGGCCAGCTCCGAAGGGCTGTGGGTGGAGGAGGAGCGGCCACGGGTCCGCCTCATGGCCAGCGTGGTCGCCGGCCGGGACGGTGTCCGGCAGACTGGCTTCGAGGGACCGGCCGGACTGGGAGGCGTGGAGCTGTTGGCCCAACACCCACCCGCCGAGGTCGGGCGCATCGCCGCCCGGCGGGCGGTCACGATGCTCGACGGGGTCTCGGCGCCAGCGGGGGAGATGCCGGTGGTGGTCGGACCGGGAGGCGGCGGTGTCCTGTTCCACGAGGCCTGTGGCCACGGGCTGGAGTCCGACACCATCGGCAAGGAGGCCTCGATCTATCGAGGCCGGCTGGGGGAGCGGCTCGGCGCCCAGCTGGTGACCGGGGTGGACGACGCCACCCTCCCCGGGGCGTGGGGCTCCTTTTCCTTTGACGACGAGGGCACCCCGACACAACGGACCGTGCTGGTGAACGAGGGGGTGCTGACCGGATACCTGTACGACACGTACTGGGCGCGGAAGGATGGCGCCGAGTCGACGGGGAACGGGCGGCGTCAGTCGTACGCCCACCTGCCGATCCCCCGGATGACGAACACGTCGATCCTCCCCGGTGCCACGGCTCCCGGCGACGTGATCGGTTCCACCGCGAACGGGCTGTATGCCAAGGTTCTGGGTGGAGGTCAGGTGAACCCCGCGACCGGCGACTTCGTGTTCGGAGTGTCGGAGGGGTACCTGATCGAGAACGGGGAGATCACTCGACCGGTGCGGGGCGCCAACCTGATCGGCAACGGCATCGGCATCCTTCAGGCCATCGACGCGGTGGCCTCCGACTTCGACTCCCGTCCGGGCACCTGCGGCAAGGACGGACAGGGCGCCCCGGTGACCACCGGGAGCCCCACCCTCCGGATCGCCCGGATGACCGTGGGGGGAACCGGTGGCTGACCTCGCCGAGCTGTGCACCGCGGCTCTGTCCCGGGCTGCCGATGGCGAGCAGGCGGAGGCGTACGCCGCCCAGAGCCGGCGAACCGAGGTCCGGGCCCGCCGCGGGGAGGTGGAGGCGCTGACCTCCGCGGAGACCCGCGGCCTGGGCGTCCGGGTCATCGCCCGCGGCCGGCTGGGCTACGCGTGGGCCGCGGATCCCGACCCGGGCGAGGCCGCGGAGCTGCTCGAGCAGGCCCGCACCGCCGCCGGCCACGCCGAGCCCGACGAGGCCAATGGGCTGCCGCCGGACGTGCCCGCCGAGGACCTTCCCGGCCTGTTCCGCCTGGGGCAGGCCGAGGCGGGAAGGTCCGGCTGGCACTGGACCTGGAGCGGGCGGCGATCGGCGCCCATCCCGAGGTGAGGAAAGTCGAGGACGTCGTGTACGGCGACGCGGTTTCCCGGGCGGCCGTGGCCAGCACGGAGGGTCTTTCCGTCGAGTACCGGCGTACCGACTGCTGGTGCGTGGTGTCGGCGCTGGCCGAACGGAACGGTGAGACCCAGTCCGGGTTCGCGTTCCGCGTGGCCCGAGAGCTCGACGAGCTCGAATGGGAGGAGGCTGCCCGGGAGGCAGCTCGCCGTGGGGCCAGGTTGCTGGGGGCCTCGAAGCCCGGGACCGAGCGGCTTCCGGTCGTGCTCGACCCCTGGGCCGCGGCCTCGTTCCTGGGCGTGCTGGCTGGTTCCCTGTCCGCGGAAGAGGTTCAGAAAGGCCGGTCGCTGCTCGCCGGGCTGGTAGGCGAACGGGTGGGCTCGGAGGCCGTTTCGATCGTCGATGACGGCCGCCTCCCTGACGGCCCGGCCACCGCGCCGGTCGACGACGAGGGCGTGCCCACCGGTCGCACCCCGTTGATCGAGGACGGTGTGCTCCGCGGCTACCTCCACAACACCACCACGGCGCGCCGCGGTGGCGCCATCTCGACGGGCAACGCCTCCCGTCCCTCCTATCGCGGAGTGCCCGGGATCTCGCCCTCGAACCTCGTGCTTCAGCCGGGCCCGGACGACCCCGCGGCCCTCTTGGCACGGGCCGGACGGGCGGTGTACGTGCAGGACGTGTCCGGAGTGCACTCGGGAGCGAACCCGATCAGTGGGGAGTTCTCCGTGGGGGCCACGGGCTTGCGCATCGAGGGAGGAGCGCTCGGCGAGCCGCTCCGGGAGATGACCATCGCCAGCACCCTGCCCGAGGTGCTCCGGGGCGTGGACGGGGTCGGCTCCGACCTCCGGTTCTTCCCCGGCGCCGGGGCCATCGGCACCCCGACCCTTCTGGTCTCCGAGATGACCGTGGCGGGAAGCTGACCGCTACGGGAGGGCCAGCCAGAACCCCACGGCCACGGCACCCAGGGCCACGCAGTACGCGGCGAACGGCCACATGGTCCGGGTTCGCAGGTACCGCATCAGGAACGCGATCGACGCGAACCCCACGACTGCGGCGGCGACGGCGCTGCCCACCAGCCGTTCGACCGGCGCGTCGGGCGGCAGGTCCGGGAGAGCCACCAGGGCGGCCCCCAGGATCGCCGGGATGCTCAGCAGGAACGAGAACCGTGCCGCGGTCTCCCGGGACAGGCCCCGGAACACCCCCGCGCCGATCGTGGCGCCCGACCGGGAGATCCCCGGGACGATGGCCATCGCCTGGGACAGGCCGATCACCAGCGCGTCCACGATCCCCAGCTGCTCCAGCCCCCGAGCCGTGGCGGCCCGCCTGCGGTAGACGAGCTCCGCGGACGACAGGAGCACCGCGGTGCCCACCAGGCCGATCGCGGTGATGGGGGCGCCGATCCGGTCGACGTCGGCGCTGGTGGTAAACAGGTCCTCGAACAGCCCCTCGACCAGGACCCCGGCGATCCCGGCGGGGATCGAGCCCACCAGGAGCAGCATCAGCACCCGGGCCGTGCCCCGGTCGTGTTCGCTCCCCCGGCCCGTGATCGTGCGAACCGCGGAAGTCAGGAGCCGGGACAGGTCGCCCGCGAAGTACACGAGCACCGCAAGCAGGGTGCCGAGATGGACGGCCACGTCGAACGACAGGTCCGGAACCGGCCACCGCAACAGGAACGGCACCAGGATCAGGTGAGCCGAGGAGGAGATCGGTACGAACTCGGTGAGGCCCTGGACCGCGCCGAGGAAGAGCGGCTGGAGCATCCGGGGGAGTGTACCGGCGGGGATCGAGTGCCGGGCCTCCTGGGGACTTCATCGCTGCGGCGGTGTCACGAGACGGGAGGGGCGATGGCCACGGCGAGGTCGGCGAACGCACGGGCGTACGCCAGTCGCTCGGCGTCCTCCGGTCCCACCAGCACCACCAGGTTCGTGGCGGCGCCGAAGTCGCCGGCCTCCGGGACCTCGAGGACCGCCAGCACTTCCGCACCGGTGACCACGGTCTCGGTGTGAGGCCGACCCGTGGAATACGTGGCCAGCACGTCGACCCGGTCCCCGGATGCCACCGCTCCACCGGGGAGGGCCACCGCTACGGGAACGGCGCGCAGTCCGGCGGGGATCAAAGCGGCAACCGGACCACCCCGAGCCGCGAGACGAACCGTGGTGATCGGCTCGCCCGCTGCCACGTCCGCGGCCAGCATCCGTCCCGCCGCCTCACCCGGTTCCGCCAGGGCTCCGGGCGGCACGTACCGGTCCGGGATGCGCTCGGTCGAGAGATCCGAGAGAGCGAGCGTATGCCCGCGTTCCAGCGGGACGTCGGCCACCACTACCGGGCGCCCGGGCCCGGCCGCCGCGGCGCGGGCCTCCACCCGGGCCAGGTGACCTCTGAGCAACAAGGTGGCGACCGCGGCAAGGAGGACGGACAGCAACATGAGGACCCGGGAAGCCGGGGGGCGCCGGCGTCGCATCGAACGCTCCTTCCGGGGGAGGACCGTTGGACAGTGACCCGGAGGCTACCCGGCGGTGGTGACAAGAACGCCCGGGACGGGCGCCCTAGTGGACCTCGAAGCGCGCCCCCTCCAGCGCGGTGGCGCAGGGGCAGTCCCGATCGGCGGGGAGGTCGGGCACCGCCCGCAAGAGCAGATCGCGCAGCCGCTGGTTGTTCTCCTGGAACACTCGGATCACGGACGCGTGGCTGACCGGCTCCACGTCCTCCCCTTCCACCCCGACGTCGAAGTCGGTGATCAGGGAGATGTTCAGGTAGCAGAGCTCGAGCTCACGGGCCAGGATCGCTTCGGGGTACTGGGTCATGTTGATGACCTCCCACCCCTGGTTTCGGAACGACAGCGACTCGGAGCGCGTGGAGAACCTGGGGCCCTGGATCACTACCACCGTGCCCCGCTCGTGCACGTCGATCCCCTGCTCCGTGGCGGTCTTGATGGCCACCTCGCGCATCGTGGGACAGTAGGGGTCGGCGAAGCTCACGTGGGTGGTCTCGGGCCCGTCGTAGTAGGTGTCCTGCCGCCCCCAGGTCCGGTCGACCAGCTGGTCGCAGATCACGAAGTGGCCGGGGCGGACTTGAGGCTGGAGGGAGCCCGCGGCACAGGGACCGATGACCCGCTGCACCCCGAGCTCCTTCATGGCCCACAGGTTGGCCCGATAGGGGACCCGATGCGGAGGGTACTGGTGCTCGGTGCCGTGGCGGGGGAGGAAGGCCACCCGGCGTCCTTCGATCTCCGCAACCGAGAACGGCGCCGATGGCTTGCCGTACGGCGTGTCGACCTCGACCTCCTCGCGGTCCTCGAGGAACGAGTAGAACCCCGACCCGCCGAAGATCCCGATCTCCGCGTTGGTCATCCGGCCTTCTCCGAGGACGTGGAGGCGTCGCCCTTCTTCTTCGCCTCGCCCTTCGTGTCGCCCTTGGCGTCCTTCTTTGCGGTGCCCGAGCCGGCATCTTCCTTCTTGTCTCCCTTGTCTCCGGCCCGCTGCGAGGACTTCCGGGAGTCGGTGGCGTAGAACCCCGAGCCCTTGAACACAATGCCGGCCGGATGGAACACCTTGCGGAGCTCACCGCCGCATTGGTCGCAGATCGTGACCGCTTCCTCGTCGATGCGTCGGAAGACCTCGATGCGGTTGCCGCAGTTCGTGCAGACGTACTCGTAGGTGGGCATTCCCGCCGATTATAGGACCGCGCTACGTCAGGCCCCGGGATGCTCTGATGGCCGGCAGTCGATCACCCCCGCATCGGTGACGAGCAGGTCCACGTGCTGGTCCTCCGGACCGGTGGGAACCTCCTCGATCACCTGGACCGAGAACCCCACCCCTACCCGGAGGGCCCTGGGCCGAAGCCTGGCCAGGTAACGGTCGTAGTGGCCGCCTCCCCAGCCCAACCGCCGGCCGGCCCGGTCGAAGCCCAGGCCGGGGGTCACCACCAGGTCCACGGTGGTGGGGTCGACGGGGATCCGCCGGTGAGGTTCGCGGGGCCCGTACCCCGAGGGAGCCAGGGCCTCGCCGGGCCGAACCTCGGCGGCCTCCATCCCTTCCTCCTCCAGGTAGGGGAGCAGCAGGCGTTTGCCCGAGCGGAGGACCCGTTCCGCCATGCCGGCCGTGGGGACCTCCGTCCCGAACGCGTAGAACAGCAGGACCGTGTGGGCGGTGGCCACCTCCGGGAGGCCGAACAGGGCCTCCTCGGCCAGCTCGGCCAGCCTGGCCCTCTCACCGGCCGGGATGGCCGAGCGCACCCGCCGAAGGTGAGCCCGCAGCTCGCCCTTCTGTGCGTCCGAATCAAGCGTTTTGCCACTCATGCCGATACAGTGTGGGGCAGGGAGGTCGACGGGCACGCCCAGCCCGTCGAAAGCCGAATGCCCGTGGAGAGACCTTGACGCTGCGCGCCCGGCTCACGCTGTTCTTCGTCGGCATCGTGGTCCTTCCCTTGGTGGCCGCGACGCTGGCCTTTCAGATCCTGGACGCCCGGCAGGCCGAAGCTCGCACGAATACTAGGCTCGAGGCCGCGGCAAGCGCCGTGTCCGCGCTGTGGGAGGAACGGCTCCGGATCGTGCAGCGGGAAGTTGGGTTCGCCGCCGAGCGGCTGGCCCCATCCCTCGATGACAACGACCTGGGGACCCTGGTCGAGGACGTGCACGGCGACCTGGGCCTGGACTTCCTGGTGATGAGCGACGAGGCAGGCCGGGTGGTCGAAGCCTCTTTGAGTCCGGCCGAGTTCTCCGCCGACTCAGCCTCCCCCACCGCCGAGCTGATCGCCGGCCAGGACGAGCCCGCCGGCGTGCTTCGGGCCCGGGTGGACGTGGTTGCCGGCGACCTGAGGTTCCTGGTTACCGGGGGGCGTTACACCGACGAGCTCTTCGCCATGGAGCTGGCGGCCGCCGGAGGTCTCGACGTGTCCATCGTGCAGGGCGGGGAGGTGCTGGCCACCAGCGCTCCCGCCGGGCCCCCCGCCGACCCCGGGGGAGGGACGGACGGCGATCACCGAACCCTGTTGGTCCCCGTGGGCAGCCCGGGAAACGGGATCCTGCTGGCGGCTCCCACCGAGCGGATCGACACCTGGGGTTTCTGGCTGATCGCCGCGGCCGGTCTGGTGATCGCCACGACCCTCGGGTATGTGCTGGCCCGGGTGATCGCCCGGCCGTTGGAGCGACTGGCCGAGGGAGCGCGGGCCGTGACGGCGGGGAACCTGGATGCACGGGTGGAGGCAGGCGAACGCGGGGATCTGGCGAACGTGGCCGAGTCGTTCAACACCATGACGGAGTACCTGCGCACCTACGTCGGCGAGCTGGAGGAGTCGCGCGACGAGCTCCGGCGAAGCCTGGAGCGGATGGGGGCCACGCTCCAGACCACGCTGAACCTCCAGGGGATGCTGGAGGTGATCCTGGACACGGCCTCGGTGACGCTGGGGGCCCGTTCCAGCGCGCTGTTCCTTCTGACCGGGGCGGGGCGGGAGCTGCGGCTCGAGGTGGCCCGGGGGTACGACCCCCCGGAGCAGGCCAAGCTCTCGATGGGCCTGGGGATCGCCGGTCGAGCCGCCGCCGGCGACGCGGTGCTGGTGCCCCACGATCGGTCCGCGATGGCCTCTGTGCCGGTAGAGCCCCGCACCGACACCGCCGTCGCGGTGCCGTTGGTACGACGCGATCGGACCATGGGGGTGATCGCCCTGTACGGCCGGTCCACCCTCGAGCCGTTCACCGAGGATGACGCGGAGACGCTGGCCTCGTTCGGGGCTCAGGCCTCGGTGGCCATCGAGAACGTCCTGCTCCACCAGGAGACCCAGCAGCTGTCGATCACCGACGGCCTTACCGGGGTGTGGAACCGGCGGTACCTGGAGCTCACCCTCCGGAAGGAGATCGAGCGAGCCCAGCGATTCGGCCGCCCCCTGTCGATCCTCATGCTGGACATCGATCGGTTCAAGGGCGTGAATGACCGCCACGGCCATCAGCGGGGAGACGAGGTGCTGGTCGAGCTGACCCGGAGGGTGATGGGGAACATCCGCAGCCAGATCGACTCCGTGGCCCGGTACGGCGGCGAGGAGTTCGTCATCGTCCTCCCGGAGACCCCGTGCGAGGGCGCCATTGTCGTGGGTGAGAAGGTCCGGGCGGCCATCCGGGACGTTGCGTTCGACGGCGCCGAACCGAAGATCCCGGTGACCATCAGCGTCGGGGTGGCGGCCTTCCCGCTCGACGGGTCCACCTCCGCCGAGCTGATCGAGGCCGCGGACCGAGCCCTGTACCGGGCCAAGCGGGCGGGCCGTGACCAGGTGGTTTCGGCCAGTTGAAGAGTTTCGCCCCTTCTGCGGCAGGGGAATAGACTCACGGCTCCAGCCTGGGAGGGGAGTCGGTGAAGGTCCGGAAGGCGGTCATTCCCGCGGCAGGATTGGGCACCCGATTCCTGCCCGCAACCAAGTCGCAGCCCAAGGAGATGCTCCCTCTCGTCGACAAGCCGGCCATCCAGTACGTGGTGGAGGAGGCCGTACGGGCGGGGATCCAGGACATCCTCATCGTCACCGGCCGGGGCAAGCGCACCCTCGAGGATCACTTCGACCGGTCGTTCGAGCTCGAGCACTACCTGGAGAGCGGGGGAAAGCACGACGAGCTCAAGCAGGTCCGGGAGATCACCGAGATGGCCGTGGTGCAGTACGTCCGGCAGCGGGATCCCCTTGGGCTCGGCCACGCCGTGGCCGCCGCGGAGCCCCATGTGGGCGGCGAGCCGTTCGCCGTGCTGCTCGGTGACGACATCATCGCCACGTCCGACCCGCTCCTCGAGCGCATGATCGCGGTGTACGAACGTTACGGGCGGAGCGTCATCGCGGTGCAGGAGGTTCGCCGGGAGGAGATCCACCTGTACGGCGCGGTGGAGCCGGAGTTCGTTGAGGATGACCTGGCCCGGGTGGTGGACATCGTGGAGAAGCCCAGCCCCGAGGACGCGCCCTCGAACCTGGCGGCCATCGGACGGTACGTCCTTACGCCGGAGATCTTCGACGCCATCCGGGAGACGCCTCCCGGCGCCGGAGGGGAGGTCCAGCTCACCGACGCCATCGGGCTCCTGGCCCGAGAGCAGGCCGTGTACGCGCACCTGTTCGACGGCGCGCGATACGACATCGGGAAGAAGCTGGACTACCTCCGAGCCACCGTGGAGCTGGCCGTGGAGCGAGACGACCTCGGCCCGGAGTTCAAGGCCTTCCTCGCCGACCTGGTTCAGCGCGAGAAGCTCCTGTAGATCCTCCCAACCCGGCGGAGAGCCGCGGTCCTCGCGATACGATGCCGCCTGTGACCGAGCCAATGACGATGGACGACGCGCGCCGGCGCATCCTGGACGCGGTCGAGCCGCCGGCTCCCATCGAGCTTCCGTTGGCCGAAGCGTTCGGCTGCGTGGCCGCCACCGAGGTCGCCACGGAGTACGACATTCCCCCGTTCTCGGCAGCCGAGGTCGAAGGCGTGGCCGTCCGGTCGGCCGACATCGCCGCGGCCACCGCCGAGGCGCCCGTCGAGCTTCGGTTGGCGGGACGGGTGGTCGCGGGCCGTCCCCCGGAGGTCACGGTGGGATGGGGCGAGGCGGTTCGGATCGAGGCCGGAGCCCCGGTGCCGACGGGAGCCGACTGCGTGGTTCCCGCAAACGTGGTCGCGGTGCAGGGCGAGCAGGTCGGGGTCATGGAAGCCGCGGCTCCCGGCGCCAACATCAATCCGGCCGGAGGGGATCTCAAGGCCGGCTCGGTGCTGGTCCCCGCGGGGCGACGGCTGTCCGGCGCGGAGCTGGGCATCCTGGCAGCGGCCGGCTACGGCACCGTCCTGGCCCATCCGAAGCTCCGGGTGGGGGTGATCGCCGTCGGAGACTTCGTGGAGCCGGGGCGCCCCACTGGGCTGGGCCAGGTGCGCGACGCCACGTCGTATGCGCTCCTCGGGGCCATCCGCGACGTGGGGGCGGTGCCCTACCGCATCGGGATCGTCCGGGAGACGGTGGCCGCCCTCCGTGAGGCGTTGCTTTCCGACCTCTCCCGGGCCGACGCCTGCGTGTGCGCGGGCCCCGTGGGGCCAGGTGGGGCCCTGGGCGAGGCGCTCTCGGGCCTCGGCGAGATCCACCCGTACCGCGTGGCCGCTCACCCCGCAGAGGCCTACGGGTACGGGGTCGTCGAGGGCATGCCGTTCTTCACCGTGTCGGCGAAACCGCTGGCCGCGTTCGTGTCCTTTGAGGTCCTCGTTCGCCCCGCCGTCCTCAAGATGATGGGCCGGCGAGACCTCGACCGCCCCTCGGTTGCCGCGGTCCTCGAGGAGGGGGTCGCCGGCCCTCAAGGGGTGACCCTGTTCGTGCCGGCCAGGGTGTCCCACCGGGAGGGTGCCTGGCGGGCCCGCCCCACGGGCTCGGGGAGTCCTTCGCTCCTGGGCCAGGTGGTGGAGGCCAACGGGCTGGCGGTGATCCCGCCCGGCGACGGGCCGGTCCCGGCAGGCACCGAGGTCCGGGTCCGCATCTTCCGTCCCCTCGAGCGCTAGAGCAGGAGTCCCTCTCCTCGTTGTCGAAGAAATCCGGATCGAGGGGTGCCCGCACGTCTGCCGGCCCCCGTCAACGGCGACAACGGAGGGCCGAACGTGAAGAACCACCCGATCCGACTGCTCTCCGCTCTGACGGCCATTGCGCTCGCCTGGGCGATCGTGATCCCGACCGGAGCGGGAGCCAAAGACTCCACAACGCAGAAGGGGGGCCAGTCACCGAAGGTGTGGGGCGACCTCTATCCGGCCATCCCGGCCGATCTCACGGTAAGCCAGCCCGATGGGTCGAAGTTCAAGGCTCGCCTCACGAACGCGGAGATCGGCGGGAACCTGGAGGTCAATGGGTTCACCGTTATGAAGCGAAGCGACGGCTGGTGGGTCTACGCCTCCGGCAAAGATGACCAGAATCAGCTGGTGGCGTCCGGCGCCCGGCTGGGCCTCGACCCCCGCCCCCCGAGCCTGGCCCCGGGGCTGGGCCGGACTCCCAATGTATGGACCGCGGCGACCGGAACCGACATCCGGACCGCGGCGTTTCGGCAGCTCCAGATCGCCGCCTACCAGGCGCAGGAGCAGGCCCGGATCGCCGCAGAGCCGGTGCTGTTCAAGTTCCCGGTCCTCATGCTGGCCACGTGGTGGGACGAGGACGCGGGCCAGACCTCGCCGCAGTTCCAGCCGGGCAGCGACACTCCGCAGCACTTCAAGTCGATCCTTGACGGGTTCGGAGGAAATCCCAGGGGAACGGTGACCGAGTTCTACTTCGAGAACTCCTTCGGCCAGTTCGTGGTCCAGGTCGACGTGTACGGTCCGTTCGTCTCCCAGCGCTCCCGTGAGGACCGGTGCTATTACGGAGGGATCGAGCCCACGCCGATCGACGACGGAGATCTCGACCCCACCGACAGCATCATTGGTGTCGGCGGCGGCGGGGCCATCGGGATGGCCCTGGAGGCCACCCCCCAGGCGGACCCAACCGTCGACTTCTCCCAGTACGACAACGACGGCGACGGGAAGGTGGACTTCACCGGGATCGTCCACTCCGGCCCGGACATGGCGGCCACCGGGGACCCCTGCCACACGTGGTCGCACGCCATCCAGGCCACCCTGGGGACCCTGGACACCACCGGGATCCCCGGCGGCATCCCCACCAGTGACGGGGTGACGCTCGACCGCCTGTTCACCATGCCGGAGATCGACCTCCAGATCGGGGTGGCCGCCCACGAGATGGCCCACGCCCTTGGGGAGCCGGACTACTACAACCCCAGCTACACGTCGGAGGGGACGGGGGACTGGGACATCATGGCCGGCGGGTCGTGGTTCGGGAACCCGCCGGGCTCCAATCCCACCGGGTTCAACCCGGCCAGCA
>JBOGVS010000001.1:0-178369 GCA_050692555.1 Actinomycetota bacterium | reverse complement strand
GACATGAAACCGAACGGCTTGGTGGCCGTTGCGTCGATCACTTCCCACACGTCGATGCCCGTCTCCGAGCACAGCATGGCAAGCTCGTTCACCAACGCGATGTTCACATGGCGGAACGTGTTCTCCAGAAGCTTGGCCAGCTCCGCAGCCTGACAGGACGAGACCACCACGACCTTCTCCACCAGCTGCTCGAAGAACACCGCGGCGATGCCGGCGGCTTCGGCGGTCATCCCCCCAACGATCCTGGGCGTGTTCCGGAGCCCGTACTCCTGGTTCCCGGGATCGATGCGCTCGGGCGAATACGACAGAAGGAAGTCCCTGTCCGCTCGGAGTCCGGAGGTTTCCAGCAAGGGTCGTACGAGCTCCTCGGTGGTACCCGGGTAGGTGGTCGACTCCAGCACCACCAGGGTGCCCGGTGTCAGGAACCCGGCCACCTCCCGGCACGCGGCCTGGATGTACGCAAGGTCGGGCTGATGGTCCCGAACGGGTGTGGGGACACACACGCACACGACATCGCTCTCCGCGATGGCCGCGGCATCGGTGGCGAACGTGATCCGGCCCGAGGCCAACGCCGACGCGTAGGTCGCCTCTCGGACACCGGGGACCGAGAGGACACCCCCGGCCAGGTCCCGGATCCGGGCCTCGTCCACGTCGAGGGCCGTGACCGGGAATCCCGTCGCAGCCGCCTCGCAGGAGAGGGAGAGGCCTACATAGCCCTGACCCACCACGGCCACCCGCGCCTGGTGTGCCAGGATTCGTCGCCGCAGGGCGGCGGTGCTCTTCATGTGGCTGCCTCCGTTCCAGGGGAAGGCTCAGAGGGGGGAGCGCTGGACGCGCTTGATGCGGCTAGGCGGCGTGCTCGTCTTCGCCGAGGTCGACGATCTTCTTGACGGCGGCCGCCCGTACGCGGAACACGTGGCGCTGTGAGACGCCGACGCGGCGGGCGATCTGGGGGATCTCCGCCTCCTTCACGTACCACAGGTACAGGAGGAGGCGCTCTCGAGCCTTGAGCTGTTCCATGCGCCGGCAGAGCTCGGTGCGCTCCTCCAGGTGCTCAACCAGCCCCGGTCGCAGGCCATCGGGAGCGTCCCGCTTACGCCCGCTGGCGGCGATCTGCAGAACCGACGTGGTGACCGGCTGCCACCAGTCCGTATACGTGACCAGGCAACGGATCACATCGTTGGGGGTACTAAGCACGCAGACTCCTCCTAATGTTAGACGATAGACGCCGCGACGGTGACATACGAGAGGGGGAGAACCCCTAGGCCGTCAGCCGGCTTCCTCCGCGACCCCCTAAGGCCACCGAAACCGCCGCCGTCTGGTTCGACACCCTGAGCTTGCGGAAGATCCGGGCCTTGTGGTGCTCCACGGTCTTCGGGCTGATACCGAGTGACCTTGCTACTTGCTTGGCTGCCAGCCCCTGAGCCAGGAGGCCCAGGATCTCTCGCTCCCGGTTGGTGAGCTGGGAGCTGCCGTCTCCGCCCCTTATCCCGGGGACCAGGGCCGAGGCCAGGGCGGCAACCGGTGCCCGCAGGGACACCCGCCGCTCCGCTTCACGCTTCCGTGGGGGCTCATCTCTCTCATCGGTGATGAACACCACCCGGACCCCTCGCCGGCGGAGCCGGGACGCCGCCTGCCTGACCCCGGGGAGGCCCACGTCGAGGGCGGCGGCGTCAACCCGTTCCCCACGCTGCTCTGCTTCGAGGGCCGTGGCCACGGCGGCCACGGGGACGATGGCGTCATAGCGGTCCAGGGCCGCCCCGATCGCCTCGGCGACCATGGCCTTGCGGTGCGCTACGACCACGGTCCAGCGCATCATGCCCTCCGCCCGGCGGCCACCGGAGCCGGGAACACCAGGTCGATCATCCGTTCGGCGAGGTCCTCGGTTCGGCCTCCGCCGTCCAGCGCCTCCAGCCGGCGAAGCGTCCACCGAACCCGGGCCTGATCCGGCCTCGACGGCCGGGAGACCATGATCGACGGGTGGTCGCTGGGCAGCCGTTCCTCGTCGACGTCCAGCATGTCCTCCGTGAGCTTCTCTCCGGGCCGGGCCCCCACGATGACGATGGGGACGTCTCGATCCGGCACTCGGCCGGCCAGGTGGATCAGCTTCCGAGCCAGGGCCAGGATGTTCACCGGCTCCCCCATATCCAGGGTGAAGACTTCCCCGCCCTGGGACAGCGCAGCGGCCTGGAGCACAAGTTGCACTGCCTCCTGGGCGCTCATGAAGTAGCGGGTCATGGAGGGATCGGTGACGGTGACCGGGCCGCCGTGGGCGATCTGGCGAAGGAACGTGGGGATCACGCTTCCTCGACTCCCCAGGACGTTGCCGAACCGCACGGCGCAGAAGACACACCCTCGGCCGTCCAGGCTCCGGACGATCTGCTCGGACAGCAGCTTCGAAGCGCCCATGACACTGACCGGACTGATGGCCTTGTCCGTGGAGATCAGGACGAATCTCTCCGCCCCGGCGGCCACCGCGGCGTCGGCCACGTTGGCCGTTCCCAGGACGTTGGTCCGGATGGCCTCCTCCGGCTGGGCCTCGAGGATCGGGACGTGCTTGTGCGCCGCCGCGTGGAACACCACTTCCGGGTGATGCCGGAGGAAGACCTCCAGGATGCGGCCTCGGTCCCGGATGTCGGCGAGGACTCCCGTGGCATCTTGCCCCACGTCCGACATCACGTCGTGAAGGTGGGTCTCGTCGTGATCCACGAGGACGAGGCTGGAGGGGCCGAACGCCGACGCCTGGCGGGCGATCTCCGACCCGATGGAACCCCCGGCGCCCGTGATCATGACCCGGCGTCCTCGGAGAAGGCCTCCCACAGCTTCCGGATCGATCTCGACCTGCTGCCGCCCCAGAAGGTCATCGATCTTCAGGTCTCGGATGTCTCGGGCGGTGACCTTGCCCCCCATCACCTCTCGCACCGAAGGCAGAACTCGCAACGGAAGCTCGGCCTCCTCGCACTTCGCAGCCACGTCGCGGACCAGGTCCCCGGTGGCCGAAGGAATCGTCAGAAGGACCTGATCCACCTCCAGATTCCGAGCCAATGAGGGGATCGATGTACGGCTGCCGAGGACACGGACCCCATGGAGGGATCGCCCCAGCTTCCTGGGGTCGTCGTCCACCACACCCACCGGGTCCAGTCCAAGCGAGGCATTCCGGTGGAGGTCCTTGAGGACCATCTCCCCCGCGTCACCGGCTCCCACAAGGAGGACCCGACGGCGGCGGTCTCCCATGGTGCGACGAGGGAATGTGAACAGGCGCGCCCGGAACCGGATGGCACCGAAGGCCATCAACGAGAGCGCGGAGCCCAGGATGATCACGGAGAGGGGCACCGGCCGGACATCGCCGGCCAGGAGCGCAGCCGCCGCGAGGACCAGCAACGCCGCCGTCGCCTCCGCCAGCACCAGCCGACGTGCCTCCAGCACACTGGCGTACCGCCACATCGGACCGTACAGACGGAACAGGTAGTTGCTCACCAGGTGGAGGAACGCCGCCACCGGGATGAACTTCCAGAACCTCACCCACCAGTGCTGCGGGACCGCCCCATCGAACCGCAGGACCAGGATGGCCATGTAAGCAACGACCACCACGGCCAGGTCCAGGATCACCAGAGGGACGTCCCGCCACAGGTGAGTCACGATGCGGTCGGGCCACCCGAGCTCGCCCGGGGGACGCTTGTGTCTACGGATCGTGTCCTCTCCACCCCCCCTCCACGCCGGGCCGCCGTCTGGCCGACAGATGATCGGCCCCACTGCAAGGCTAGAGAGGAAGACTCCCTCACTCATGGGTCACGGAGGGTAATCTTGGGTACCCCGTGCGGCCTACTCCCCCCCACCGGCTGAGGTTGGACTTCGACTCACTCCCGCCAGATGAGCAGGCCCGCCTGGTCGAACTCCCCCAGGATCCGGTGGACGTCCTCGGTCACCAGGTCGGCATGGAGCCCGGACACGTCGCATACGGCCGCGACCATCTCCTCGAGCGTGGTCTCCCCGTCGCACAGGTACCAGATGGCCATGGCGGTGTCGTTGAGCAGGTGAACCGTGGCCGTCTCCCGGTGGTACACGGCGTTCTCCTCGCCGGCCCGCCGGAGCCACACTTCCGGCTTCCGTAGTGGCCGCCCTTCCACGGCGATGCTCACCCGTCCACCTCCACCAGGTCTTCGAGGATGCCGTTCTCCAGAACGAAAGCCGCGGCCTGAAGCCTCGAGTGCACCCCCAGCTTGCCCAGCACGTTTCGGATGTGGGTCCGGGCGGTCTGGGGGCTGATCACCAGCTTTCGAACGATGGCGTCGTTGTCGGCTCCGTTCGTCAGCAACGCGAGGACCTCGCGCTCCCGCCTGGTCAGCTTGGAGGCCCGGCGGCGGGCGTCGTCCTCCTGCCGCCGGCGCCGGATGAGCGCGGCAAGCAGGGGACCCAGCATGTGGCGAGGGATCACCGGCTCCCCCTTACTCACCGCACGCGTCGCATCGATCAGGTCGGCCAGGGGGGTCTTCTTCGTCAGATAGCCGCTGGCTCCGGCCTCGAACGCTTCCTGGAGGATCCGGTCGTCCTCCTCGTCAGAGAGCAGCAGGACCCGGCAGCCGGGAGCGCGGACGGCGATCTGCTCCGCAGCCCGGAGTCCGTCGTAGTTGGGGAGGTCCGCATTCACGATGGCCACATCCGGTTCGGCGCGTACCGCCTCGGCCACGGCCTGGAGCCCGTCGTCGGCCTCCGCCACCACCTTGAGGTCGGGCTCGCTCTGCAGGACGCCCTTGACCGCCTCGCGGAAAAGGGAATGTGAATCCGCGAGAAGGATCCGCACCATGTCGTGATCATTGCCCAATGGGCCATCCCTCAGAGCGCTTCGGGAGAGCGTAGGCCGGGCGACTCCCCCACGGGTGGGCCTGCTGAGGTATTCCGCCTACCGGGCGCGACGTACTGGGATGGCCACCAGCCCATGGCGGACAGCAAAGGCAGCGGCTTCGAGCCGCGAATGGACCTGGAGCTTGGTTCGGATGTTCTCCATGTGTGTACGGACCGTGTTCGTGCTCATCTCCAGCTCCTGGGCGATGACCGCGTTCTCTGCTCCCTTCACCAGGAGGGCCAGCACCTCACGCTCCCTCCTGGTGAGCTGGTCCGCCAGGAGGGACGCCTCCGCGTCTTCCGGCGACCGGTCGTCGGTCAGATCGATGACCATGTCCGGGGTCTCCACCGTTCCGTTCTCCGCCACCGCGTGGATGGAGGCCATGAATTCCTCGACCGGCATGTTCTTGCTGATACAGCCGGAGCACCCTGCGTCCATCGTCTCCTGGATCAGCTCCGGGTTGATGAGCGAGGTAACCAGCACTAGCCGGGTCTCCGGGTGGCGTTCGAGGATCCTCTCGGCTACCTCCCGGCCGGGCATGTCCGGCAAGGCGGGGTCGATGAGCACCATGTCGGGACGCTCGCGGTCCACGGCGTCCAGGGCCGCACGGCCCGTGGCCGCCGTGGCCAGGATCTCCATCCCGTTCTGCTCGAGCGTTCGGGCGATGGCCTCTGCGAACAAGGTGTGGTGGTCGACGATGACGACCCGGAGTCTCGGGCCCCGCGCGTGCTCCACGGGCCCCATGCGGGCAGCGGATTGCTGGCTCAGCTCACCGTCCTCCTCACTCGCGGGCCAATGGACGCGCTGCGTGCACTTTGCGTTCCCTTTTCGGTCACCCTGCGTGAAATCCCAGTGCTTGCCGACTGCCCACGCAGTCAAAACCATGTCGGGCAAGACTACGCACGCAGGGTGGCCCGGTCAAGACCCATACCCAGACTACTTCGCGGCCAAAGGAGGGCATTCCTGCGTGAGCTCGACAAAAAGATCCGCTCCTTGTACTTGACGACTACAGAGCAACGCTCGAGATGTATACCCCTCCCGGCCCGTGACACACACGGGAGGGACGGAATGATGAGGATGGGTCTTGTTGGCTGCCGATCGCCTGTCCGCCGCGACCGGCGAGGCCCTTCGCCGAGCCCGACGGCGCAGGGGGCTATCGCTCCGCGATCTCCCGAGCGTCTCAGGGGGGCGGTTCAAGCCGTCCGCCGTGGGGGCGTACGAACGCGGAGCCCGAGCCATCTCCCTGGACCGGTTCTGCCAGCTGGCCAGCCTGTACGGAGCGGCACCGGACCACCTCCTGAGCGAGGCGCTGGACCTCCTCTATCCGGAGCGTCGTCAGCACCTGGTCATCGACCTCAACCGGATGTCGCTCCTGGGGCCGGGGGAGGGCCGCCGGGTGGCCGGGTACGTCCACCGGCTCCGGGGGCGGCGAGGGGATTTCCTGGGCGAGGTGGTCAGCCTCCGAGCCGGGGACCTCGAGGTCCTGGCCCACGAGACGGGACTGTCGCCCAGCCGGCTCCTGGAGCGTCTCCGGCCGGCGCTCCGGTCCGGCCGTTCCGACCGGGAAGCGATAGGCCCTACGCCCTAGGTCGGCGGGGCCTTCCGACCGGCCTGGCGCGGATCCGGGTCACCGCGTCCGCCAGGCGGGCCACGTGCTCCTCCGTCATCCCCACCCACAGGGGGAGAGTGAGGACCCGGTCGGCCGCGGCCTCCGTGTGAGAGAGCCCGCCGTTGGTGGCGGGGAACCCCCGGTAGGGCTTCATCCGGTGGACGGGGGGCGAGTAGTACCTGCGGGTCTCCACGCCCTCGAGGCCCAGCGCGTCGGCCAGCCTCGACGCGGCCATGCCGAACGCGTCGGCGTCGACCAGGATCGTGAAGTCCTTGTAGGTGCTTCGGTCACCCTCCCGGATCAGTGGGAACGAGATCCCCGGGACGGCCGCCAGGGCGTCCATGTACAGCTCCGCGATCTGGTTCCGCTCCGCGATCCGTTCCTCGATGCCCTGGAACGAGGCCAGGCCCACGGTGGCGTGGAGCTCGGACATCCGGGCGTTGAGGCCTACGAATCGGCAGTCGTAGTCGGGCTCCTTGGCGTAGTCGCGACCCAGCCGGCAACCCTCGGCCATCGCGTCGTCGTTCGTGGTGATGATCCCTCCCTCGCCGGCGACGACCGGCTTGGTGGGGGTGAGGCTGAAGACCTCGGCGTCGCCGAAGCCTCCCACCGACCTGTCCTGGTGTCGGGAGCCCAGGGCGTGTGCGGCGTCGAAGAACAGCTTGATCCCCGCCCGCCGGGCCACGTCCGTGAGCCGGTCGACGTCGGCGGGGGTGCCGTAGGTGTGGGTGGCCATGATCGCCGCGGTCCGAACCCCGATGGCCCGAGCCGTGCAGTCGACCGAGAGCGTCAGGGTTTCCGAGTTGATGTCCGTGAACGCCGGCCGGAGATCGTTCCACGCCACCGCATGCGCGGTGGCGGCGAAGGTGAACGAGGGAACCACCACGTCGCCGGAGAGATCCGACACTCGAAGGACCAGCATCAGGCCGGCGGTGCAGGAGGACACGGCCACAGCGTGCCGGACACCGGTGTACTCGGCCACCTGGTGCTCCAGCTCCTCGACCTTCGGCCCGTTGGTGAGCACTTCGGACTCCAGGACTTTGCGGAGCTCCTCGGCCACGGCCGCCGGGTTCGGCACGGTCGGCCGGGCCAGGGGGAGGCCGTCGGGGAACGCGGGGGTTCCGCCGTGCATCGCGGAGCGGCCGGTGCCAGAGGTGGTCCTCATACCCCGCTCCGTTCCAGGCCCGGCAGGGCCGCGAACCAGGTCGCGGTCTCCCGGAGCCCTTCCTCCAGTCCCACGGCGGGGCGGTAGTCGATGAGCTCTCGAGCTCGATCGATCGAGGCCTCGGAGTGGCGGACGTCGCCGGGGCGGGGGGGCCCGAACTCTGGCTCCAGTCCGGAGTTCAGGATGTCGTTGATCATGGCCACCAGGTCCAGCAAGGAGGTGCGGCCTCCGAACCCCACGTTCATGACCTCTCCCGATGCCCGGTCGGCGACGGCCGCGTCGATGCATGCTCGGACCACATTTCCCACGAACGTGAAGTCCCGGCTCTGATGGCCGTCTCCGAAGATCATGGGCCGCTCGCCGGCCATCATCCTGGTGATGAATCGGGGGATCACGGCGGCGTACTCAGACCGAGGGTCCTGACGGGGGCCGAACACGTTGAAGAACCGAAGGGCCACCGTCTCCAGGCCATAAGTCCGGGCGAACGCCCGGCAGTACGACTCGCCGGCCAACTTGGCGGCGGCGTACGGAGATTGGGGGGCGGGGGGCATGGCCTCGTGTTTGGGGAGCGTCGGTGTGTCGCCGTATACGGAGGAGGACGAAGCGTACACCACGCGGCGGGCGCCGGCGTCCCTGGCAGCCACCAGAACCCCGAGTGTTCCCGAGGCGTTCACCTCATGGGACCGGATGGGATCGGCCACCGACCGGGCCACCGACGGGAGGGCGGCCAGATGGTAGACGACCTCCGCTCCGCGAACGGCCTCCCCCACGTCATGGGGATCGCGGATGTCCCCGGTCCGCAGCTCGGCCGGGCTCCGCTCCAGGTTGTCGGGGTTTCCTGTCGACAGATCGTCCAGGACCATCACCTGGTCGCCCTGGTTCACCAGCGCGTTGACCAGGGAGGATCCGATGAACCCGGCTCCTCCGGTGACCAGAACCTTCACGCATGCCTCCTGTTTGGGTCGACTTGAGGGCTCGGGCATCACCCTCATATGTGTTACCGCCTGCTACGTCATTCAGGGTACGGCACGAGCCCAGGTTGGTAATCGGTCACCAAGCGTAGGTTCCGTCCCTCCGATCGCGTAGGGGTCATGGTTCGGCCTGCGGTCATACGGGGGCCGATCGCCGGCCCCACAGCCGCATCGCCCAGATCCCCCCCGCGGCGGCGGCCAGGGCGACCGCCCCGGCCCCCAGGGGCAAGGACACCCGGACCACCAGGACGCCCAGTCCTGCACACAGCGCCCCGAGGACCCAGAACACCGCGGTCGACCCCCGTCTCCCCGTGGAGCGGGACAGCAGGTCGTAGGAGTGGTCTCGATCTCCCGCCGACAGCACGTCTCTGGACACCGCCCGGCGAGCCAGGGTGAAGACCAGCTCGAAGACGAACACCCCCATGCACGCCCCCGCAGCCACCAGGCCCTGGAACCCGCCCGTAGTGGCGGCCCGGGCCGACAGGTAGGCCAGCAAGAGGCCCACCGCATAGGCTCCCCCGTTCCCCAGGAAGATCCGGCCGGGGATCAGGTTCCATACCACGAACCCCAGGAGCGCCCCGGCCAGGGCCAGGGCCAGGGCCACCGTGACCCGGTCATCCAAGTCGGCACCAACCGCCGCCAGGCCCATCGCCGCAAGCGCGGCGAGGCCCCCGGCCAGGCCGTCTTGCCCGTCGGTGATGTTGACGGCGTTGGCGCACGCCAGGACCAGGAGGATCACCACGACCCCTACCCAGGACCGCAGCTCGAGGAGCGGGGTCGCCAGCAGAACGCCGCCCGAGACGGTCAGGAGCAGGACCCGGATCCCCGGATGGAGATCCCAGGCGTCGTCGAGGACCCCCACGGTGAGGGCCGCCACCCCGGCCACCACCAGCGGCCAGGAGGTGAGCCGGCCGGAGATCGTCGTCGCCCCCAGGAACGAGATCACCACGGCGAACCCGCCGAGGACAGACACCGGGGCCCGGTGGATCTTGAGATCGCCGCCGGCGGGCCGGTCGACCAGCCCGAGAGCTTGACCGGCGAGCGCGGCCAGCGGGGTGCTCACCAGGGCGAGCCCCAGCGCGATAAGAAGGGGCATCAGCATGAGGATATCCTTCCGGGTTCATCGGCCCGCTCGGACGGTCGCCTGAGAAGACGGTTCCCCTAAGAGGTAGACATAGGCCAGGTCGGTGTTGGCTCTTGGTACGGTCCCGCTCTCAGTTCCTATCCCTCGATCACCGCGCGGGCATCGAACCCCAGGACCCCCGTCGCCGCTATCTCGGGATCCACTCCCCCCCGGCCCCAAAGAGCCAGCGTCGGATCCTCGATCGGGCGCGGAACCCTGGTCGCCTTGGCGGTCAGCTCTCGGAGTTCCGGTCGACCCAGCGGGCGTTCTTGCCATCGTGCCTCGCCGATCAGATGGGTCCGCGAGCCACGGAGGCCCAGAACGTCAACCTCGTAGGGTTCCCCGGCTGTGGTCCACCAGCGGCCCACCACCAAGTCTTCGGGGAGTTCACCTCGCCGAACCATGCGTGCTGCATGCTCCCGGGCGGCCTCCTCGAAGACCCAACCAAGGTGTCGCTGCCACCCAGGTCGCCTTCGGCGGAGCGCCGCTCTCCCTTGCCCCGCCTCGATCTGTGAGAGGTCCGAGTACAGCACGCCAAACCAGAAGGCCAGATAGGGATCAGCAATCTCGTACAGGGGCCGCGTCCTGCGTGGGGCACCCAGAGGAACACTTCGACGGACGAAGCCCGCCCGGGTCAGGACTTCGATCGGATGCTCCACGCGTTGCTGCGCCTCGTTGGCGATCTCAGACATCCGGGTCCGCCCTCGGCCGATCGCCGCCAGGACTCTCGAGTACCCGCCGACCTCGGGGAGCTCCTCGCGCAAGATGCCACCCGCGTCCTCGAGCAGGATTTCGCCTGGGGTGGCGGCCAAACGCACCAGGTTGTTCCAGGTGCTCTCGGAGGGATCCCAACGACGTAGATGAAGCGGGTAACCACCGCACGCTGCGTAGGCCTCCAGGAATGCCACAGGATCCAGGCCCGGCAGGAATCTCCGGGCCTGAACGAGATCCAGAGGGTCCATTCGCAGGGCCAGGGTTGGCCGGCCGCGAAGCGCTCCGCCGGGGCCGAGCATCTTTTCCACCGCGCTAACCGCTGATCCGGTGAGCACAAGCATCAGCCTGGTCCCCTTGCTGAGGTGGTCCCACACGGCCTGGACCACGCTGGCAAAGCCGCGAGTGGAGCGAATCAGGTACGGAACTTCGTCCAAGACCACCGCGAGCGGCTCCTCTCGCGCCTGGGCGGCGAAGAACCGGAGAGCAGCTTCCCAAGAGGAGAAGCCACCTCCGGTCAGGTCCCTGGCACCGGTGCCCAGATCCCGCTCCACCGCTTCCTGCAGACGATCGAGCTCAACCGCTTCAGACTGCTCGGTAGCTCCGAAAAAGACGGCCCGCTTCTTTTGGACGAAGTGGGCCAGGAGGAAGGTCTTCCCCACCCGCCTGCGCCCCCAGAGCACCAGGAGCTGGGGGTCTCCCGAGGCCGCGTGCTTCCACGCTACCTCGAGCTGACTCCGCTCCTCGTCCCGATCCAGGAGACGCTCCATGGCCACATCTTACTACAAGGCCCTTGTACTACAAGGCCTTTGTAGTCCGGAGGTCTTGGGACTCAGCTGCAGAGGGGGTCCTCCTGAAGAGCCTGGGAGGAATCCGGAGTTCCGGCGTCGTATTACCTACCCAAGCGGCAACGCGGGGCGCCCGCCCCCACGACAGAAAGGGGCGAAGGTGGCCCGGACTGCCAAAAGGTGGAGGGCCCGCAATCTGGCCTGGACCTCGGGGCACCGAGCACGGACAATGGCCCGACCCATGATTCGGACGGCTCTCTCCCTTGCCGCGGCCCTCGCTCTGCTCACCGGTGCGCCCGCCGTGGCCCAGGTCCCCCCCGTTCAGCCGCCCGTGGCCACGGTTCCCCTATCGATCGCCGACAACTGCTCCACGTCGGTCGAGCAGCAGATCATGAACTGGATCGCCGGGGTGCCCGACGGCTCCGTTCTCCAGTTCGGAGCCAACAAGTGCTACGGGATCAACCGAACAATCGTCCTCCAGGACCGCGTGGGCCTGACCATCGACGGGAACGGGTCCACGTTCAGGGCGTTGACCACCGGCGACGGCAACCGGGACGTCTGGCGCATCGAGGGCGGGGCCAACATCACCCTGAGGAACATGACCGTCCGGGGCGCCAACGCAAACGGCGGCCTCAACGACAACGCGTACGTGCCGTCTTTGGAATGGCAGCACGGCTTCCGGTTCGCGGGGACCCAGACCGCCCTGCTGGACAACGTCAGGGTCTCCCACGTGTACGGGGACTTCGTGGAGGCCATGTGGGACTGGCGCCTTCCGGATCCCTACTCCGCGCCCATGTCCACCAACATCACGGTCCAGAACTCCCAGTTCGAGCGGAACGGTCGGATGGGCTTCGGGCTCACCGGGGTGGACGGCTTCACGCTCCTGAACTCCTACGTCGGTGAAGTAAACATGGCCGCGGTCGACCTGGAGCTGGACTTCGACACCGCGCTGGGCCGGAACATCCGGATCCTGAACAACACCTTCGGCCCCCACCGGTTCGCCCTGTTCGCCAATGGCGGGGCCGGCAGCGCCCCCAACGTGGGGAACATCCTGATCTCCGGGAACCGGGAGACCGCCGCCCCGGTGACCTGCGAGCCCACGATCTTCACCAGCTCCCCCGATGGCACCTACCGGACGGGCTGGACGGTCACCGACAACGAGTTCATCACCCTCAGCGACACCCTGCTCCTCGACGGAGCCGAGGGGGTCTCGGTCGCCGGGAACACGGTCGACTACCAGGCGTGGGGCGGCTGCGGCCGGTTCGCCGGCGTGGGGCTGGAGGACTCCCGAGGCGTGGTGGTGGTGGGCAACCAGTTCACCGGAGCCGACCAGCCGGTCCGCTCGGACTCCAGCAGCGTGGCGGTCGTCGAGGCCGCCAATCTGACGTAGCGAGAATGGCCCGGGGTCCGGCGCTGGGACCCCTCCCTCGGACTGCTGGTACTAAGTACGAGGTCACCGTACTTAGTACGGGGCGGGACTCGGGATCGGCTGGAGCACTCGTACAAAGTACCAGCGAGCCGAGCGGGCCCCCCGGGCCGCCCGGCAAGGGAATCTAAGGCCCCTCCCTCTTCCTGCCGATATAAGGGAAGTCAGATCGGTGGTCCCGAACGGGCAACTCGTCGGAAACGGCGGGACGCAAAGCTCCGGGCCTGACCGCTCCTCCGGGAGCGAAGGCGGCCGAGCTGCCGAAGAACCAGGACTCCATACGGTTCCTGGCCCCCGGGACCGAGAAGACGGGAGTCCTGGATGCCCACTGCTCGCCTGCACCCCCGACGGGTCCTCACAATCGCCCTCGGCTGCCTACTGGTCCTCGGAACGCTGGGAGCCCAGCCCGCGCTGGCCCGCCGGCGCTCCCCCAAGCGCACCGTGGTGGCCATCGTCAACAAGGCCCGGGAGGCCGCGGGGGCGGTGCGGCTCCCGGTGGACAAGGACCTCTCCCGAAAGGCCCGGAAGCACAGCAGGCTGATGGCCAGAACCCGCCGCCTGGACCCGCCACAAAGCGGGGAAGCGGCGGAGAACGTCATCGTGGCCTCCACGCCGGCCCGGCTGGCCCGAGCGGCCCTTCGGCTCCCGGAGATCGGCAGGAACCTGGTGGCCCCCCAATGGGATGGGGTGGGCGTGGGGATCGTCCGCGGCAGCCGAGGCACGTACTGGGCCACGTTCCTGTTCCGGCGAGTGGGGCAGCCCGGCGGCCCGGCGCCCGGCGTCTCCGTTCCCGGCTCGCCGATCCCCGAGCCCCCGCCGCCCCCTCCCGGGGCTCCGGTCTACAGTCCTCCGGCCTCCATCGCCAGCAACTGCACGCTCCCCGTGGAGGACCAGCTCATGGCGTGGCTCAACACGGTCCCCGACAACTCCATCGTCCAGTTCCCCCCGGGTGCCTGCTACGGCCTGGACGACACCATCACCCTGGAGGACAGGGTGGGCCTGTGGATCGACGGGAACGGGTCCACGTTCAAGGCGCTCACCCCGGGCACCGGAAACCGGGACAACTGGCGGATCGAGGGCGGGACCAACATCACCATCAAGAACATGGTCGTTCGGGGTGCGAATCCTTCCGCGGGGGTCAACAACAACGCCTACGACGGCACCCGGGAGTGGCAGCACGGCTTCCGGTTCGCCGGCACCAACACCGCCATGCTCGACAACGTTCAGGTCTACGACGTGTACGGGGACTTCGTGGAGGCCATGTGGGACTGGCGGTACGGCAACGTGTCCCAGGCTCCCATGGCCAAGAACATCACCGTCAAGAACTCCCGGTTCGAGCGCAACGGGAGGATGGGGTTCGGCCTCACCGGGGTGGACGGGTTCGCGCTGCGCGACTCCTACGTCGGAGAGGTCAACATGGCGGCCGTGGACCTGGAGCTGGACTTCAGTTCGGCCCTCGGCCGCAACATCAACATCCTGAGCAACACGTTCGGCAAGCACCGGTTCGCGCTGTTCGCCAACGGCGGCGCGGGGAGCTCCCCCAACCTCGACGACGTGGTGATCGCCGGGAACCGGGAGGTCGCCCAGCCGGTCACCTGCGAGCCGACCATCTTCTCCGCCGCGCCGAACGGAACCTACCGGACCGACTGGACCATCACCGGGAACCAGTTCATCACCCTCAGCGACACCGTTCTCCTGGACGGGGCTCGCTCGGTCACGGTGGCCAACAACTCGGTTCAGTACCTCCAGTGGGGAGGATGCGGGCGGTTCGATGGGGTGGGGGTCACGGACTCCCACAACGTCACGATCACCGGCAACGCGTTCACCGGAGCCGACCGGGTGGTTCGCAGCGACGCCGCCAGCACCGCGATCGCGGAGTCCGGGAACACCCTGTAGGCAGGTACGGGGCGGTCAGCGCTCCACCTTGATCAGCCACAGCCCCGTGGCCTTCCACAGCGCGTACCGGAGCCGCTGGCCGGCTCGGGCGGCACCGGTGACCTTCTGGTAGGTGAACTCGTCCAGGGTTCGGAGTCCAAGGCCCGCCAGATGGATGTGCCACTTCATCCCGGCGAACCGCCGGACGTGCTCCTCCACCTTGTCCGGGTGGACGTCCTCGGCTCCGAAGGCGCCCCGCTGGAGCATGATCCCTCCCTCGCGCAGTGCGGAGATGAGCCGGCGGGCGGCCCCCAGAGGGTCGGGGAGGTGGGAGAACACGTCGAAGCACACCACGGCGTCGTAGATCCCGTCGGGCCGGGGCAGCGGTGAGCGAGACTCCAGTAAACGGGCGGCGATCCCTCGGCGATCGAACCGGTGGCGGGCGAACCGGAACGCCGGGCCCTCCACGTCGACCAGCGTGACCTCATACCCACGTTCCGCGAGGAACAGGGCGTCGGTGCCCACCCCGCTGCCGAAGTCCAGGACCCGGGGCCACCCCTCCGCGGAATGGTCGCGAGCGAACGCCTCCAGGGCCTCCCGGTACGGCTGCCGAGAACGGCTGGCGTGCCACTGCATGAGCTCCCAGATCTCCAGGTCGGTGGACCCATAGAACTCGATCCGCTCCTCCGCCGTCTTCGGGTCGGCGCGTCGGAAGGCCTCGGCCAGCTCGTCGAAGCGGTACGCGCGAAGGCGTTCCAGGCACGCCTCCCGATCCATGCCAGTGAACGAAGACAGATCGTCGAGGTCCTCGTCCGTCACGAACTCCGGGTCCAGACTCACCGATCCTCCGCCTCCACCACACGTCGCCGCCGAACGTCGCGTTTCCCCCGGAGCCACCCGACCATCCGTGTTCCGAGCAACGAGCGGATCAGCACCCGCCAGGCCAGCCGCTCTCGCGGCGATGTTCTCAGCGACGACAGCGCGGCCCGGCGGGCGTCCGGGAGCCTCAGAAGGGTGTACAGGTGACCGGCATGGTTTGCCTGCACCCGGGCCCGGAGCCGGGAGGCCACGGGCTGGAGGTCCATGTCTCGAAGGATGAGCTCCTCCAAGATCACCATCTTGTCCCGGTACAAAGCCACCGGGTCCCGAACCGACACGTTATCCAGGTGCACCCGGTAGGAGGCCAGGGGCTCGTCCACGTAGGCCACCTCGTGCGAGCGGGCCACCCGGTACCACAGGTCGACATCCTCGGTCACCGTGGCCCGCTCGTTGTACCCGCCCACGTCCACGATGGCCTGGCGGAGAAAGACGCTGGTGGGGGCGGGTGGGAAGAACCTCAGGAGGACGAGGTCCCGGTAGATGTCCCCTCCCCGGAACGGGAACTGGAGGCCCATCCGCCCTCGCCGGCGGCCCTGCCCGTCGATCACCCAGCAGTCGCTGAAGCCGGCAGCCACGTGGTCACCTGCGGACTCCATGGCTTGCACCTGCCGCTCCAGCTTGCTCGGAGCCCACAGGTCGTCGGAGCCGAGCACCGCGAAGTACTTCCCGTTGACCCCGGCCAGGGCCTCGTTCAGGGTCCTGATGATCCCCCGGTTCTCCCGGGCCTCGAAGCGCACCGGGATGGAGCCGTCGCGCGCCTCCAGGTGCCCTCGGATGATGTCCGGGGAGCCATCCGTGGAGCCGTCGTCCACCACGATGAGCTCGACGCTGGTGATCGTCTGATCCAGGACGCTGTCGATCGCCTGGGTGACGAACGCGGCGTGGTTGAACGACGGGATGACCACGCTGACCAGCGGAGTCATGGGACTCGATCCGCGCTCAAGGGCCCTCCCCCGTGTACCGATACGCCGGGTAGGCCCTCTCCGGGCCCGAGGCGGGCTGCGGCGATCCCTCGTGGGGGCGCCGAGGCCCCAGAGGAACTGGGAGCGATGCGGTGGTCGACTACTCCAGACCGATGGCCAGAGTGGATCCCAACGGGGGGTCGGCAGCCAAGCTGGTCCCGGCCGACCCGGCGGGCGTGGATGGCTGCCGGATCGTCGAGCTGCCCAAGATCGCCGATCCGCGAGGAAACATCACGTTCATCGAGGGCACCAGGCACATCCCATTCGACATCAAACGGGCCTTCTACCTGTACGACGTGCCCGGCGGCGAGTCGCGGGGAGGACACGCCCACCGAGACCTCGAGCAGTTCATGATCGCCGCGTCGGGCAGCTTCGATGTCGTGGTCAAGGACGGACGGGATACCAGGCGCTTCTTCCTGAACCGGTCCTACTACGGCCTGTACATCCCGCCGATGGTGTGGCGGGAGATGGAGAACTTCTCGTCGGGCTCCGTCTGCCTGGTGCTGGCTTCCGAGGTCTTCGACGAATCGGATTACTACCGGGAGTACGGCGAGTTCCTGGCGGCCGCGGCGCACCGTCCATGAAGGTTCCGTTCCTGGACGTCGGCGCGGGGTACCGGGAGCTGCAAGACGAGATCGACGAGGCCCTGGCCCGGGTCCTTGAGAGCGGGTGGTACCTCCTGGGGCGGGAGCTGGAGTCATTCGAGCGAGCCTTCGCCGAGTTCGTGGGGGTGAAGCACTGCGTCGGGGTGGGAAGCGGGCTCGACGCGCTCCATCTCGGACTCCGGGCCATGGGGGTCGATCCCGGAACCGAGGTCATCGTTCCCTCCAACACCTACATCGCCACGTGGTTGGCTCCGACCCATCTGGGCGCCACGCCGGTACCGGTGGAGCCAGACCACCGCACCTTCAACCTGGACCCGGCCGGGCTGGAGGCCATGATCACCCCGAGGACCCGGGCCATCGTTCCGGTGCACCTGTACGGACAGCCGGCGGACATGGACCCGATCATGGAGATCGCCGGCCGTCATGGGCTCCCGGTCCTGGAGGACGCCGCCCAGGCCCACGGGGCCCGGTACCGGGGACGTCCCGTCGGGAGCCTGGGCCACGCGGCGGCGTGGAGCTTCTATCCGGGGAAGAACCTCGGGGCGTTCGGGGATGCCGGGGCGGTGACCACGAACGACGACGGGATCGCCGAGCGCGTCCGGCTCCTGCGCAACTACGGCTCGCTGGAGAAGTACGTGAACGAGGTGCCCGGCTTCAACAGCCGGATGGACGAGATCCAGGCGGCCGTCCTGGGGGTCAAGCTCCGCCACCTGGAGGCGTGGAATAAGCGGCGGCGGGCCGTCGCCGACCGGTATCTCGCCGAGCTCCGAGGGTCCGGCGTGATGCTTCCGGTGGTCCCGGAGTGGGCCGATCCGGTGTGGCACCTGTTCGTGGTGCGGTCGCCGCAGCGGGCAGAGCTCCAGGCCCACCTGGCCCGTGCCGGCGTCGAGACCCTGATCCATTACCCCATCCCCCCGCATCGTCAGGCCGCGTACGGCATGCTGGGTCTGGGCGAGGGAAGCCTGCCGATCTCCGAGGCCATCCATCGAGAGGCGCTGTCCCTTCCGATGGGGCCCCACCTCGACGAGTGGGACGCGGGCTCGGTGATCGAGGCGGTCACGGAGTTCGAGCGGCAGGCCGCCTGACAGAACGGAGAGGACGGACCCGCCACCCCACCCACCGGCGAGCCAAATCGCCGCGAACAAAGGCCCCACCGCTCGGCGAGGTCATCGAGCCGTGGTCGGACCACCACCTGGACGCCCACAGGTGGTTCATCGGTCCCGGGGCCCGGACCTTGAGGTCCGCCCGTTCGAGTCGGATCAGGGTCCCAGCCGCTGGTAGAGCTCGACCAGCTCTCGAGCGACGACATCGGGGGCCTGGCGCCGCTGGATCCGCTCCCGTCCGGCGGCGGCCAGCCGGCGCCGGAGGGGTTCGTCGGTCATGAGCCGGGCCAGGCCGTCCCCCAGGGCGGATGCGTCCCCGGGGGCCACCAGGATCCCCGAGACGCCGTCCTCCACGAGCTCGGGAACCCCGCCCACCGAGGTGGCCAGCACCGGGGTCTCCAGCGACAGGGCCTCCGCGATCGATAGCGGGGATCCCTCGAACGTCGAGGAGGAGACGAAGGCGTCCGCGGCCCGGAGGAGCTCGACCAGCTCCTGGTGGGGCACGGTGGGGTGGATCCGTGCTTGGTCGGACAGGCCCAGCTCCTCGATCCGCCTGCTCACAGCCCCCCGTACCGGGCCGGTGCCCAGCAGGAGCACGTTCGGCCGGAGGTTCCGCCGGCGCAGCTCAGCCAACGCGTCGAGGATAAAGCGGTGGCCCTTCTCCGGAACGAACCGGGCCGGCATCACAGCCACGAACGCCTCTGGACTCAGGCCGAAGCGAGCCCGGGTGGCCTCGTTCCGATCGCCGTTCCGGCCCGCCTCCACCACCACCGCGTTGGGGATGACCACCGACGGAGGCAGCCGGAGGTGGCCGTCGTAGTGCAGGGCCACCGCGTCGCTGACCGCGGTGGTGGCGTCGAAGCCGCGCCGGGTGAACCACCGCTGGAGCGACTTCCGGGCACGGCGCCAGGTCCCGGTGTGTGGATAGCTGTCGAACCCCAGGTTGTGAAAGGTGGCCACCCGCCGGGCCTCGGGCGCCCAGGGCTTTGATGCCGCCACGTACAGCGTGGAGAAGAACAGGTGGGCATGGACCACTTCGTACCGTCCCCGACGGAGCAGCCGGGCCACCTTGGCCGTCCCACTGGGGACGTTCCACCGATGCCCGATGTTCAGGCGGTGGACCGTGAACCCTCCGGCCTCCAGGTCCGCCGCGAGTGGATAGGGGCCCCACAGGGCTGCCACCTCCACGTCGTTCCCCGCCCGGGCGAGAGCCGGCAGGACGTTGAGGAGGGCCCGCTCGGCCCCCCCGAGCTCAAGTGACTCGATGACGTGGAGGATGCGCATCCTGGAACCGATCGGCGGCCTCGCTCAGTCCGATCGAGGTGAATCCCCGGGCCAGGCAGGCCCTCAGAAGCGTCTCCAGGCTCCCGACCAGGCGGGCCACCTGCTCCGGCCCGGTGGCGTACGGGCTGGCTCCGGAGATCACCTCCATGCTGTGGAGCATGACCACCAGGATGCGGTCGTCCCGGCTCTCGATGGAGCGAACCAGGGCCCGGGCGGAGTCCCAACTGGGCCTGAGCCAGTGGAACCTCCCCCGTCCCCTCAGCACCCCCCGGGCCACCCGGGCCAGCCGGGGCGGGAGATCGTCCACCCTTCGGGCCAGCCGCGACCCGGGCCAGATGCTCACCGGGGCCTCCAGGATCTCTCCCGCGGGGAACCGGAACCAGCGCGGCTCGGTGGTCCACGATCGGAAGTCCAGCACCCCCTCGTCGAGGTTCCACCGGAGCCCCGGGGTAACGCTGGAGTCCACCCGGTAGCCCAGGCCGGCCAGGAGCTCCAGGGTGTTGTCGCTGAGGCCGAACCTGCCGGCCCGGAACGACGTGGGCCGGCGGCCGAACGCGTCCTCGAACAGCGCGGTCGCGTTGGCGAGCTTCCGCGCCTCGATCTCCCGGGGCCACTGCCTCTGGATGGCCCCCGCCTGGGCACCGGCCATCCCCGAGGGGAACAGCCGTCGGTCCGGCTCGACGAACTCGCCGTGGAGGTGCATGCCGAGCTCGGCCCGTCCGTCCAGCTCCCGCAGGGTCTCCACGGAGGCGGGGTCCTCGATGACCTCGGGGCTCAGGAGATAGGTGGGGATCACCCCCAGGCGCTCGAACAACGGGGTGAACACCTCGGGGATGCCCTCGGTCACCGAGCGGAAGGTGGCCGGATCACTGATCGACCAGTCCGGGGACTTGTCCACCTCCGTGTCGATCGAAACGATGACGCTGCGGTCCACGGTCATCCGGCCACGGCTTCGCTCCACCGCGGCGCCCATGCATCGTAGGAGTATCGCTCGGTCACCAACCGTCGGCCCCGAAGGCCGAGCTCCCTTCGTCGCTGGGCCGGAGACTCCAGGAGGTCCACGAGCGCGTCGACCCACTCCGAGTTGGAGCGGGGCGCCGGGGCCTCCATCTGGCCCAGGATCTCGGTGTTGACGCCCACCGGGCTGCCCACCGCCGGCAGCCCGACGGCCCCGTACTGGAGCAGCTTGTACCCCGACTTCCCCCGTTCCAGGAGTCCCGGAGCCAGAGGCATCAGCCCCACGTCCCACCGGGCCAGAGCCGCCGGCCCGGCCTCCTCGGACCAATCCACCCGATCGGTGATGGCCTCCAGGGAATTCAGCGAACCCCGGTCCCGGCTCACCAGCTCGAGCCGAGCCCCGGTCCGCCGGTGGACCTCCAACAGGGGCCCCTCGATCCGCCGCAGGTACTGCTCGGTGGCGGGGGTCCCGATCCACCCCAGCCGGGGCGGATCCGACAGCTCGTACGTTTCCTTGGCCGGGTAGGCCGCGGGGTCCACGCAGCTGGGGATGATCACCACGTCCCGGGCCCACGCCGATGCCCATTCCGCCAGTACGTCGTTGGCCGCAATGACTCGGTCGGCCTGTCGGACGCAGGTGATGGTCTTCTTGGCCTTGGGGATCAGGCGCCGGAACCCGCCCTCGTCGGCCCAGTCCCACTGCAGGGCATCGTCGAGGTCGTACACCGAGAAGCGGGCTCCCTCCATGATCCGGACCTCGACCTCCCCATTGGAAAGCGGCGACACTTCCCGGTGGACCAGTACCCGGACCCCCCGGCGGCGGCCCGCCCGCCACAGGCCCGCTTCGGCCCGCAGCGTGGCCATCGGTCGCCTGAGGAGCGAATCCGCTCCCGCGGTGGCCATTCCCAGGTAGGGGTGGACCTTGGCCTCCAGGTGGAGGCGCCGGAGCCAGGCGTATACCCGAACGCGGGCACTCGGCCCCTCCCGACCGTAGGGCATGAACACGTGCAGTGGGTCGATCACGTGAACGATGTCCCGGAGAACACCTCGTCCCACAGCCCCACGGTCGCCACCCGGTACTCGGTGGTCACCGAACGGGCGCACCGGGCCCGAAGGGCTCGGACGCCCTCGACGCCCAGGAACCGGTACAGGACGGAGTCCCGGGACCGGAGCTCCTTGCGGGCGTGCTCTCGCAGCCCGGCCAGGAGGGGCTCGTATGGGACGGCCATTCCCTTCTTCTGCTCGGGGAGGCTGACCCCCGGGAGCCTGCGTTCGAGCTCCGCGCGGAGCGCGCCCTTGCCGAACGAGCGGCGGACGCTGCGCTCGGCCACCGCGGCCACCGCGGGGTCCAGGTACGGGACCCTGGCCTCCAGGCCGCTGGCCATGGTGGCCCGGTCGGTCTTCTCCATGTACACGTTGGGCAACCACCGCTGGAGGTCGAAGTCCCTGGCGGTGACTCGCTCGCCGTCGCCGTTCTGGACGGCCGCCCAGTCCGAACGTGCCAGGATGGCCGCCTCCGACGCCGGCCCTTCTTCCGGCAGGACGTTCAGCTCGCCGACCAGCAGTGCGGCGTGGCTCCTGACGCCGCCTCCCCACAGCAGGGCCTCCACGGCCCGCTCCCCCGGCGATTCGCCGCGCCTGCCGGCCCATATCCTGGCCAGGGGCTTGGTGGCCTGGCGGGTGGCCCAGAACATGGGGTTCTGGAGCCACCGGGACACCCGGTACCGCTTGTACCCGCCGAACAGCTCGTCGGCTCCCTCACCCGAGAGGGCCACCTTGATCTCCCGTCTAGCCTCCCGGGCCAGCACGGCCAGCGGGAGGGCCCCGGCGTCACCGAAGGGCTCTCCCTGGACCGCGGTGACCAGCCGGGCGGCCTCGTGCATGTCCTCCGGGAACACGGGGATGGTCTCGTGCTTCGTGCCGATGAGGGTGGCGTTGGCCGAGGCCCGGTCGCTCTCGTCGATGGCCGGGACGCCGGGAAAGGACAGGGTGAAGGTCCGAAGGTCCGGGTTGATCTCCGCGGCCAGGGTGGCCAGCAACGTGGAGTCGGTGCCTCCGGAGAGGAACACCCCGACCTCCACGTCGGCGACCATGTGGGCGCCCACCGAGTCGGCCACGGCCTGGCCCAGAGCCATGGGCTCGTACTCCGGCCGCTTGGTCGGCAGCCGCCGGACCGACGAGGTCCACCGCCCGTCGTCCTCCAGGCGCCACTCCCATGCTGCCCCCGGAGCCAGCTTGCGGATCGGCTCGAACATCGTGAGCGTGGGGCCGGTGTGTCCGAAGGCCATGTAGTGAGCCAGCCCGATGGGGTCGATCCGCCGGGCCTCGGGCAGGAGCAGAAGCGGAGGAATCACCGAGCTGAGGGTCACCCCGCCGGTCTGGTGGTGCAGGACGTACAGGGGCTTGATGCCGTAGGGGTCCCGGGCGGCCACCAGGCTCCTTCTCCGCTCGTCCCAGGCGGCGAAGGCGTACATCCCCCGGAGCCCGGACAGGCCCTCGACGCCGCGATCCCGAAGGAGCTCCGCCAGGACGTTGGTGTCGGAGTGGGGGTTCTCCAGTCCGACATCCACGGCCACCCTCCGGTAGTTGCAGATCTCCCCGTTGTAGGTCACCCGCACCGAGCCGTCCGAGCTGGCCAAAGGCTGGGCGGCCTGGGGACCCAGGCCGATGATGGCCAGCCGGGTGTGGGCCAGGAGAACGGATCCCCGAGGGTCGGTCCACGAACCGCTGCCGTCGGGGCCCCGGTGGCTCAGGCTCTCGAGGACCTCGTCCATCTTCGAGCCCCAAAGGTCCGGCCTGGTCGTTGCGAAGATCCCGCACATCGTCAGCCTCGCGAGAAGGTCGAGCGGACCCGGCCACCGATCTCGGCCACCAGCGACCGCTCATCCGGAGCCAGCACCCGGCGCCACACGACGAATGCGTAGCCCCCCAAGGCGATCAGACAAACCGCGGCGGTTACCGGGAGCGGCACCGGGAGAAGCATAACCGCGGCCACGGGAACGACGAGCAAGATCGCGGCGGCCACGTAGCCGCCGGAGAAGACCCCTGCCGGGCCCCGGGCGCCGGGGAACTCCGTCCTCACACCCCAGAAGAACAGCCCCGCGTTCACCACGCATCGCAACGTCCAGGCCACCGCCGCACCCACGATCCCGAACCAGATCACCAGAACGATGGACAGGGCGAAGTACGGCACGATCTGGGCGAGCTGGTACTTGGCCGCGGAACCGGCTCGGTGGGCGGCAAGCATGACGTTCGCCGGCACGGTGGTGAACGCGTCGAACGCCACCCCCACGGCCAGGATGTAGAACGGCACGGTGCTGTTATCGGCATAAAGGGGTCCGGCCCAAAACACGAAAAACGGCCGGGCGAGCACCACGATCATCACCACCGCCGGCGTCAGGGTGATGAGGAGCAGGCGCAGCAAGCGGACGTAGAGGTCCCGGGCCTCATCGGCCCGCCCTCCCGTCCGGAGGATCGAGAACGCCGGGAGCATCGGTCCGGCCAGGGCGTACGGCACGATGTGCAGCAGAGCCGCCGCGGCGGCGGACACCGCATAGAACCCCACGTGGCTGATGGTCTCCAGCCGGGCCACCACAACCCGATCGCCGTTCGACAGCACGATGTGAGCGCCGTACGCCAGGAGCATGGCCCCCCCGAACACCATCAGGGGGCGGACCATGGAGCGACGGATGCTGGGGGGCCACAGCTTCCGCTGGAGCCGGGTGGACACCACCAGGTTGGCGAACGCCGTGAGAACCGCGACGACGGTAGACACCGCCACGGCGGTGACCAGCCCGCCTCCCAGCCACAGGACCACCGGGGCCAGGAGGATCTGAAGGATCGTTCCCCCCGAGGTGATGCTCACGCTGAGGTCCCAGCGCATCCGGACGATCTGCGGGGTGTTGAGGACTCCGGAGATGGCCCGGGCCACGAACCCGATGCTGGCCACCCGGAGCGCGGTGGTGGCCGGACCGACCAGGTCCGGACCCAGGCCGAGGAAGTCCGTGGCGATCTCTCTGGCCCAGATGGACAGGGCCGCAGCGATGACCCCCGACGGGACCGCGGCCAGGACCAGCGAGGTCCATACCACGGACGCCTCCTGACCGTGGTCTCCCTTGGCGTGGGCGTCGGCCCCGAACTTGGAGGAGGCCACGCTCATCCCCAGGTCGGCGAAGGCCACGTATCCCACCAGCGTGTTGATGAGGGCGAACAGCCCGTAGAACTGGGGTCCCAGGAGCCGGATGACGAACGGGGTGGCCACCAGGGAGGCCGCCAGCGTGAGAACCTGCCCGGCCATGTTCCACCCGCCGCCGCCCAGGACGCGCCGGGCCATGCTGGGCACCGGCGCGGGTGGCTGGGCCGCCTCCCGCCGGGCGGTGTCCAGGGCGTCCGTCAGCGCCCGGCCCGTCTCGCTCACCGGCTCACGCTCTTCGGATCGGCGGCTAGGCCCAGGCTCTGGAGGCGGCGATTCTGCCGGATGCCGCGCAGGCGTCCGACGAGCCGGGAGCCGAGCAAGGAACGGAGGAGCACGGTCCACGCCAGCCGGTCGATCGGGGCCAGCGCCAGTGCGTGTCGGGCCGCGCGCCGGGCTTCACGCAACCGAACCATGTTGTAGAGCTGACCCGCGTGACGGGCTTCGATCCGGGCGCGGATCCGCCGCTGGAGCGGCCGGAGGTCCGGGTCCCGGGTGAACAGCTCCTCGAAGATCAGACGGGCCTCGTCGAAGAACCGGGCGACCTGATCGTAGGACATGTTGGTGCCGTGGATCCGATAGGAGGCCAGTGGCTCCGGCGTGTACAGGAACGTGCGGTCCTTTGCCAGGCGGAGCCACAGGTCCCAGTCGGGGATGACCTTGAGGCGCTCGTCGTACCCGCCGGCCTCCAGGACCGCGCGGCGACGGAACAGGGCGGCCTGGGCCAGGGGGAAGTACCGGAGCCTCACCAGGTCCTCGTAGATGTTGCCGCTGCGGAAGTTGACGGGGCGTCCCAGCCGGTCGAACCTCCGGCCCCTCCCATCGGTGATCCAGCAGTCGCTGAAGCACGCGGCCACGTCATCCGCCGCCGCCTCCATCGTGGCCACTTGCTTCTCCAGCTTCGCCGGCTCCCAGGCATCGTCCGAGTCCAGGGTGGCCAGGTACTCGCCGGTGGCCATCCTCAGGGCCTGGTTCAAGGTGTGGGCCTGGCCGCGGTTCTCGCGGGTCACCAGGCGCACCGGCACCTCGGGGTTCCGGGCATCCAGGAACCGGGTGATGGCTTCCGGCGAGCCATCGGTCGATCCGTCGTCGATGATCAGCAGCTCGAGGTGCCGGTAGGTCTGTCCCAGGACGCTGTCGATGGCTTCCTCGACGTAGCCCGCGTGGTTGAACGATGGGATGGCCACGCTGACCTTCGGCGCCGCGTTCATCCGGGGCCCGAACGTGGCGAGCCGCTCATCCGGCCCCTGCCGCGTTCCGCCGTTCTCCGGGACCTCCTGGTCGGCCCGGCCGTCCCCCGGCCCCGGTGCGCTCACCCGGCGAAGGACCAGTGGCCGGGCCGCAGCGAGGGTCCGCTCCCGGCGGGCCCGCCGCTCATCGCGGACCCGCCGCACCAGCTCCTTGCCGGCCAACGAGCGGAGCAGGACGGTCCACGCCAGCCGTTCGGTGGGCGACTTCCGGAGTGCGACCAGGGCGGCTCGCCGCGCCGGTCCCATCTTCAGGAGGTTGTACAGGTGCGCCGCGAAGCGGGCCTCGATCCGGCCCTCGATCTTCTCCCTAAGGGGGAGCAGGGAGGGATCCCGGAGGAGCAGGTCCCGGTACAGCGCCCGGGCATCCTCGAAGAACTCCACCGGGTACCGCAGCGAGGTGTTGCCCCCGTGGACCCGATAGGACGTCAGCGGCTCGGGCACGTACACCAGCCGGTGGCCCGTGGCGATCCTGAGCCACACGTTCCAGTCGTACAGGATCCGGTAGCGAGGGCTGAACCCCCCGACGTCCTGGAGGACGCTCCGCCGGAACACCGAGGCGGAGGGCAGCGGGAAGAACCGGAGTCGCACGAAGTCGCGGTACAGGTCGCCTCCCCGGTATCCCCCGTGGCGGGCCAGACGGTCGTGGCGGACCCCTACCTCGTCGATCACCCACGCGTCGCTGAAGGACGCCCCGAACCCGGGCCCCGCATCCCGGAGGAGGGGCACCTGGCGCTCGAGCATCCGGGGATCCCACAGGTCGTCGGAGTCAAGGATGGCGAAGTATTCGCCGGAGGCCTGCTCCAGCGCCTGACTCAACGTCCGATGGGAACCGAGGTTCTCCGCGCGGGCCTCGAACGTCACCGGGATGGAGGGAGAACGATCGTCCAGATGGCGGCGGATCGCATCGGGCGACCCGTCGGTGGAGCCATCGTCGATGATCAGGAGCTCGATGTCCGACAGGGTCTGGCCCAGGACGCTGTCGATCGCCTCGGTGACGAACCGCCGGTTGTTGTTGGAGGGGATGGCCACCGTCACCGCGGGAGCCCCGTCGGGGGCGGACCTACCGGTCGAGGACCGGCCCATCAGCCTGCCGCCCTCAGCCCTCGGAACCGAGCCTCGCGGCGCCGGTCCCGAACCCAGCGCACCACCCGCGTCCCGAGCATCGATCGGAGCAGGACCGTCCAAGCCTTCCGCTGCGACGGGATCCGCCGCAGCGCGACCAGGGCGGCCCTACGCGCCTCGGGGAACATCAGGAGGTTGTACAGGTGGCCGGCGTGCCACGCGTCGAGGTTGGCTCGCACCCGCCGCGTGCTCACCGGGAGGTCCGGGTCCCTGGCGATCAGGTCGTCGAACGTGGTCCGGGCATCGGCGAAGAACTCGTCGACGGCCCCCTTGGTGGCGTTCCCGCCGTGGATCCGGTACGAGCCCAGGGGCTCGGGGAGGTACAGAACCCGGTGGCACCGAGCCACCTTGAGCCACAGATCCCAGTCGTCGACGAACACCAGCCGCTCGTTGAACCCGCCGACCTCCAGCATCACCGAGCGACGGAACAGGCCGGTCTGCGCGGGCGGGAAGTACCGCAGCGTCACCAGGTCCCGATAGATGTCTCCACCCCGGAACGGCTCCCACGCGCCCAGGCGGTCCCGGGTGACGCCCTCCTCGTCGATGACCCAGCAGTCCGCGTAGCACGAGGACACGCCGGGTCCCGCTTCGTCCAGCACCGGAACCTGGCGCTCCAGCCGATCCGGGGCCCACGTGTCGTCGGAGACCAGGGGGGCGAAGTAGGTGCCCGTGGACAGGCGGAGGCCTTCGTTGAGCGTGGGCATCCTTCCCCGGCGCTCCCGAAGGAGCAGCCGAAAGGGGACGTCGGGGTGCTGCTGGTCCATGAACCGGCGGATGACGTCGGGGGAGTCGTCGGTCGATCCGTCGTCGATCAGGATCAGCTCGAAGTCCCGGAACGTCTGGTTCAGGACGCTGGCCACCGCGTCGGTGACGTACGCCTCGTGGTTCCGGGAGGTGATCAGGACGCTGACCTTCGGCGCGCCGCCCTTGCCCGGGTGGCCCCGGCTATCAGGAGCCATGGCCAACCCCCGCGGGTCGCTCCTGGCGGAATGCCGTAGGCTCTCGGCCCGCTGAGGCATGGACCTTCCACCACTCGTCTATCTGACGTTCGACTCGGTCCGGGAGGGCGTGGGAGCGTCGCAGGTCCTCCCCTACATCGAGGGACTGGCGGCTCGGGGCGTGGCGGTGACCCTCCATTCCTACGAGAAGGAGGCCCCGGATCCCGACACCGTCCGCAAGCTCCGGGGGAAGGGGGTCCGCTGGGTCGCCCGGACGTTCGGGCGTCCCGGGTCCGCGGGGGGCGCCCTGCGGGTCCTTCGGGGCATCCCTCTGGTCCGGGGAGCAAACCTGGTCCACGCTCGCAGCGACCTTCCCGCCGCGTCCGCGATGCTGGCTCGGGTCCCCCGGTGGGTGTGGGACGTCCGGTCTCTGTGGGCCGACCAGCGCATCGCGCTGGGAGACCTCGCTCCCGGCTCCGCCGCGGAACGGATCCTCCGTCGGGTGGAGGCCGCCGCGGCCCGCCGGAGCGCCGGGATCGTCACCCTGACGGGCGCGGCCGTCGAGGTACTGGCCGAGCGACACGGTGAGTCCATCCGGGACAAGGCCGAGGTGATCACCACGTGCGTGGACCTGGCGCGGTTCGCGCCCGCCCCCTTGCCAGAGGGCGACGAGGTGCGGCTGCTGTTCAGCGGGACCCTGAATGCCTTTTACGACCTGCCGGCCATGCTCCGGCTGGCCGAGCGGCTCCGGGCCCGGAGGCCGGTCGAGGTGCTGGTGGCCACGCCGGGCTCCACGGCCTGGGACGGGGTTCTGGCCGGGGCGGGAGTCACCCGCCGAGCGGTGGGGCCGCAGGAAATGGCCTCGCTGGTGGCATCGGTCCACGCCGGCCTCAGCGTGTGCCGGCTGGATGCGGGCATCAGCCTTCGGGCCGCCATGCCCACCAAGATCGCCGAGTTCCTGGCGGCCGGCCGCCCCGTGGTGGTCAACCGGGGGCTGGGGGACCTGGATGAGCTCCTTCCCCCGGCGAGAGCCGGTGTGGTCGTCGGGTCCGTGGACGACGACGGGCTGGACGAGGCCGCCGGGAGGCTCCAGTCCCTCCTGGAGGACCCTGAGACCCCGGAGCGGTGCAGGACGTTGGCCGAGCGTCATTTCAGCCTCGACCGGGGGATCGACCGGCTGGTGTCCCTGTACCGACGGCTTGCCGGCCGTTCGTCTCGATGACCAGGACGTTGCTCTGCTCACCGCGGTGCACCGCGGTGGTGGCCCGGCGCCGGAATCCCAGCCGCTCGTAGAATCGGTTGGCCCCGTCGTTCGCTCCGGCCACCACCACCTTGACCTCGGGAACCCCGCGGTCCTTCATGGCGTCCAGGAGCCGAACCACCAGGGCCGCTCCAACGGCCTTGCTTCGCCACGCCGGATCAACGGCGATCGACAGCAGCTCCGCCTCTGGCAGGGCGCTGACCCCCTCGGGATACGAGGCCGACTCCCGGGCCCGGCGCAGGACCCCCCGGCGGACAAGCCGGGGCGCCGCGGCCACCGCCGCCTGGATGCCGTGGCGCAGGAAGAACCGCCGGTAGAACGGACCGACCGACCGAACCCCTGACACGAAGCCGACCGTCTTCCCGCCGGGAACCCCGGCTACCAGTACCACGGCGTTGGGGTCGGCCAGCATCCCCCGGTACAGCCGCCGGAGGAAGGCATCCCCCAGGGTGGGCAGGAAGGAGCCCGGGATCTCCCGGTGGAGGCGGGCCAGGTCGGACAGGTCCCCGGGCCCGGCCCGGCGAATCAGGACTTCGCCGGCCCGCTCGACGAGGAGCCCCCGGCTCCCCAGCAGCTCCCGGTACGACCGGACCACGGTGTCGGCCACCCGGCGCTCGTCGAAGCGCTCCAGAGCGGTGGCCCGGGCCGCCGCTCCCATCTTCTCCCGGAGGTCGGGATCCTCAAGCAGGCGGACGATCGCCTCGGTGAGCGAGGCGGCGTTTCGGGGCGGGACCAGCACCCCCTCCACCCCGTCGCTGACCACCTCTCGGCAGCCCCGGATGTCGGTGAGGACCAGCGGCCGCCCCATGGCCGCCGCCTCCACGGCCGATCGGGGAAGCCCCTCACGCCACGACGGAAGGACGAACAGGTCCATCATGGCCAGGTACGGACGAACGTCCTCCTGCCACCCGGGGAACAGGAACCGGTCCCCCTGGGCCGCCATCTCCTCGGCGCCGATCGCTCCATCCTTGTCGGTATCGCTGTCTCCCAGAGCCACGAACCATGCATCCGGCATCCGGGCCCGGACTTCCCTGGCGGCAACGAACAGCTCCCGGTACCCCTTCTCCTCAACCAGCCGCCCGATCGTCCCCACCACCGGAGCGTCCGGAGGGATCCCGAGGGATGCCCTGAGGCTCAGGGGATCGCCGGCCGGAAGACCGTCCGGGTCGAACCTGGACAGGTCGGTACCGTTGCCCAGCAGGACGCTCCTTCCCCGCCGGGCCACCCCGGTGCGCCGAGCCCACCGGAGGTCCTCCTCGCTCTGGTACAGCTCGAGATCGGAGAACCGGGATGCCACCCACTCGAGGCCGAGCACCGCGGATCGTTTGGGGAAACGATCCTCCGGAGTGGCGAAGAAACCATGAACGGTGTTGACCACGCACGGCACCCCCACCATCCGGGCGGCCACCCGGCCGATGAGCCCCGGCTTGGGCGTGTGGGTGTGCACCACGTCGAACCGCATCCGGCGAAGGATCCCCACCAGCTCCCCCAGGGCTCGAAGGTCATCTCCCGGTGACCACGCCCGGGTGGCATGGGGCCAGGGGATGTGCAGGATCCCCTCCTTTTCCAGGTCCGCGGTCCACGGGCCCGGGGCGCTGATGGCGGTGACGTCGAACCCCTCGTCCCGCAGTCGCCGAAGCTGGCCGAGGAGCAAGAACCGGTGGGTGAGATCCACCGTGGCCAGGTGGGCGACGCGAGGACGCCGGGTCACAGCTGCTCCACGTCGGCCGACGGGGACTGGGGACCGGCCCGCAGCTCGAGCTCCTGGGCCTCGGTCCGCGGCGGCATGGACAGCAGGACGATGAAGAACGGCAGAAGCTGGACCCGCTCCCGGGCCAGGAGCCCGAAGTTGGCAAAGCTCGAGAAGGCCAGGATGAAAAGCCCCGTGTACGCCACGGCCATGGCCACATACGGCTGCCGGCGAATGCTTCGGATCGCGGTCAGCACCCACCGGAACCGGATCACGGTGAGCACCAGGAGGAGCGTGCCCTCCAGGGCCGCCGCGGCCGACTGGAGGTTGTGAGCCTCCATGATCAGGGGCCGGTACAGGACCGTGATCACCGCGATCGGGGCCCGGCCCGGCGACTCCAGGATCGAGGGACTGAACTCGGAGCCGCCGATCTGGGTGCGCTCGGTGGTCTGCTCCAGGACGCTGACGACTCCCTGTTCGGTCTCCACGGCGGACTGCTCCAGGAACGTCTGGGCCTCGGACACCGCCAGGAACGACACCGCCACCAGGCCCGCGGCGACCAATAGCCTCCCCACGGGGGCCAGGGGGTTGCCGCTCCGCCGGGGCCGGCCCACCAGGTAGCCCACCGCCAGGGCGATGGCCGCCAGCGCCGCGACGTGGGGACGCATGGTCAGGGCCATCCACAGCCCCAGGGCAGACAGTCCCACTCCCCGCCACCCACGGTGGCTGAACAGGTGGGCGGCCCCAAGCGCGATGACCCCCAAAGACAGGAGCATCCATGCCTCCTTCCCGATGCTCGAGGGCCAGAACAGGAGGGATGGGAGGAAGAACACGAACGGCAGATAGGCCCGGGTCTTTCCCTCGGGCACGGCTATGACAAAGGCTCGATAGAAGAAGAACAACCCGAGGAACCCGATCCAGGAGAACACCAGGAACCCTCCCAGCGGCGAGGTCCCGATGAGGGTGAACACCGTCCCCGCCAGGACGAACATGAAGTGAGTTCCGGTGAGCGACGGGAGGCCGGTGTCGAAGTCACCGGCGCGGAACTGCCCCGCCAGCAGGGTTCCCTGCTCCTGGTACAGGCGGGCGTCGGCAACGCCGCCGTACAGGTCGAAGGCCACCAGGTAGTTGGCCACCGCCCCGGCCAGCTTGGCCATCAGGGCGACGAACAGGACCCAGAATAGCCGGCGATTTCCCTCCCGCTCTGCCTGTCTCCACAGCAATGGGAGCGTGACCAGGACCAGGATCGGGGTCACCAGCATGGCCCCGGAGAGGTCGGCGCTGCCGGAGGCCAGGCCGAAGACCACGCCGCCCGTCACCACCGCGGCGGTGGCGATGCCCAGGGTCACCAGGACCCGGGCGCCGTGGGGAGCCCAGGCGGCGGTGCTCATGGCGCTCGGTCAGGAGCCGATCGACTCTCGGCCGGCTCCGAGCTCGCCGGCGTTTGAACCGCTTGGGTCATAGCCGGATGACGTTGGACCGGCGGTCCTGCCCGAACGCGTTCCGGGCGTCGAAGACGAGCGGGGCGTGTTCGGCGATCCATTCCAGGTCGAAGGCCCGGTGCGGGGTCAGGATGGCCACGGCGTCGGCCTCCGACAGCACGCGCTGGGTGATGTCCACACGCTCCAGAACCCGTCCGCCGACGACCACCGACTCCACGTAGGGGTCATGGAACGTGACGTTGGCTCCCCGCCGCTGCAACGCGGCGATCACCTTGATCGCGGGGGACTCCCGTCCGTCGCCGACCTCGGGCTTGTACGCGACCCCCAGGACCACGATGCGGGCGCCCTTCACCGCCTTCCCGGCCTCGTTGAGGGCATCTCCGATCCGCGTCGCCGTGTAGGCCGGCATCTGGTCGTTGATCTCCTGCGCCTGCTCCAGGATGCGGAACCGGTAGCCGGCGTCTCGGCGGACCTGCCAGGCGAGATAGGTGGGATCCACGGGGATGCAGTTCCCTCCGACCCCGGGGCCGGGGTAGAACGGCATGAACCCGAACGGCTTGGTGGCCGCGGCGTCCAGGACCTCCCAGGTGTCGATCCCCATCTCCTGGCACACCATGGCCAGCTCGTTCACCAGGGCGATGTTCACGTGGCGGAAGGTGTTCTCCAGGAGCTTGGCCAACTCCGCCGCTCGCGAGGAGCCCACCACCACGACCTTGTCCACGAGCTGTCCGTAGAACAGGGCGGTCACCCCGGTGGCCTCGGGAGTCATCCCCCCGACGATCCGGGGAGTGTTGCGAAACCCGTACTCCGCGTTCCCCGGGTCGATCCGCTCCGGCGAGTAGGCCAGCAGGAAGTCCCGGCCGGCGACCAGTCCGCTGGTCTCCAGGATCTCCCGGACCAGGCTGTCCGTGGTCCCGGGGTAGGTGCTCGACTCCAGGATCACCAGACGGCCGGGCGACAGGTTCTCCGCCACCATCCTGGCGGCCGACTCGACGTAGGACAGGTCCGGGCTGTGGTCCCGGACCGGGGTGGGGACGCAGATGCAGATCACGTCGCTGCTGCGAAGGGGCTCCAGGGACGAGGTGAACCGAAGGTTCCCGCTGGCCGCCCCGGCCCGGAATACCTCCTCCGAGACGCCGGGGACCGACAGGATCCCCCGGCTGAGGTCCTGGACCCGGGACTCGTCGACGTCGATCCCCGTGACCGGGAACCCCGCGTCCGCGGCCGTGCTGGCCAGGGTCAGTCCCACGTACCCCTGCCCGATCACGCTGACCGAAGCCCGCGCGGACAGGATGCTGCGTCTTAGGGAAGCGGTGGTCTTCATGTCGATGCCCTCTCTCAGAGCCCCGTCCGCACCCGGCGCCCCGAGGGGCGGGCGGGCCGACGCCGGCCGCCCTTCCGGGATTGAGATGAGGCGTAGTAGTTGTAGTAGCCACGTGGAAGCGCGGCCTCGGTAACCGCGTTCAGGACCGCGCCGACCACGGGAGCACCGAGACGACGGAGCAGCTCGGTGGTCCTTTGGGCGGCCTGGGTCGTGGTCCTCCCCGCACGAGCGACGAGCAGCACCACATCCACGTGCGGGAACAGGTGGGCCGCGTCGCTGGAGGCCAGGATGGGTGGCGTGTCGATCAGCACCACGTCCGCGACCTCCCGGGCCTCGGCGATGATCCGCCGCATGTTGGGGGAGGAGAGCAGCTTGTCCGTGCTGTCTGCGGGACCCCCACTGGGGACCACGCGCACGTTGGCCAGCGCGGTCCGCCACCGCGAGGAATCAAGGATGGAGCTGTTGCCGCTCTCATCCTCCAGGGCCTCCGTGAGACCGGACATGTTGGGGATCCCGAATAGGGTGTGGATCCGGGGGCGGTGAAGGTCCGCGGAAAGGACCAGGACCTTCTTCCCCACCTCCGCGAAGTTCCCCGCCAGGTTGGCCACCACCGTGGTCTTGCCCTCTTCGGGCCCCGGTCCGGTGACCAGGATGCATCGGGGGGGCTCGGGGGGCCGGCGCATGATCGCGGCGGCCAGGAGCCGGAAGGCGTCGGCAGCCGGGGACCGAGGCTGAGTGGCCACGGTGACGCCGGGCTTACCGCGCTTCCACTTCCGGACCAGCGGGACCTCTGCCAGCACCGGGAGGTCGAAGACCTGCTCGGCTCGCTCCTTGGTGTGGATCCTGGTGTCGAACCGCTCCAGGAGCAGGACGATGCCAAGACCGGCAAGCAGGCCCAGAACCACGCCGATGATCACCCGTCCGGGCCAGCTCCGCACCTGGACGAAGCCCTCCTCGGGCAGGACCCGAGGCGTGGCGTTCTGGACGATCTGGAGCCCGGAGCCGCCGGAGGCTCCGATCAGCTCCTGGTATCGCTGGAACAGCAAGGTGTACTGGGCCACCTTGGCGTCGCGCTCCGCGACCAGGTTCGCCGGCGGGTTGTCGTTGTCGATCCCGTCCTGCAGATCGATCTGGCGGTCCAGGTCCGCGACCTGAGCCTTCAGCGCGTCGATCTGCCCCTTGAGGGCATCGGCCTCCCGGGCGTTGGTCTCCGCCAAACGGGTGTCGATGAACACGACCAGCTCGGTGGCGTACGTGTCCGCCAGCACCCTGGCCTCCTCCGGGTCGGTCGACTTCGCGGTGATTCGCAAGAACCCCGTGTTCTCGTCGCCGAACGCCCGGACCTTCCGGGACATCTCCACGGGGTCGGGGGCAGCCAGTACCTCCGCCACCCGCCGGGGGACGTCGCCCACGGTGGCCAGGCCAGCCAGCGTGGACATGTTGTACGAGCCGGCGCCGTAGGAGCCCTCGGTGGAGCCCTCGGCGGCCAGCAGCACGGCGGTGGCGCCGTACCGGCGCACGGGTGGACCGGCCGGCACGACCAGGATGGTCGCCAGGGCCGCCCCCAGTGCCACGACCACGGTGACGACCGCGACGGCCCACCTCCGGCGAACCGCCCTCGCGAGCTCTGTTGCGTCCACTACGGGCTCCTCTCGACTCGTCCACTCGTTCTCTGGTTCACGACATCTCCTCGGCAGCTACGGGAGCCCCGCCCTCGCGGGCCAGACCCTTGATCCGCTTTGCGATGTTCTCGCCGTCACCCGCAACGGCCAGCAGCTCCAGCTCCCGGATGGCCTTGCGCAGCTGCACGGGATCCGGAGACGGGGGCCGGGACACCACGATCGAGGGGTGCTGGCTCGGCACGCTCTCCTCGCCGACGCCCACGATCTCCTCGGCCAGCTTCTCTCCGGGCCGGGCGCCCACGATGGAGATCTCCACGTCCTTGTCCGGCACCCGGCCCGACATCCGGATCACCTTCCGGGCCAGATCCAGGATGGTCACCGGGTCGCCCATGGCCAGGGTGAACACCTCGCCGCCGTCCGAGAGCGCGGAGGCCTGCAGCACCAGCTGGACGGCCTCCCGGACGCTCATGAAGTACCTGGTCATGGCGGGATCGGTGATCGTGAGCGGTTCGCCCCGGGCGATCTGCTTGAAGAAGGTGGGGATCACGCTCCCCCTGCTTCCCAGCACGTTCCCGAACCGGACCGCGGAGAACTCGCAGCCGGTGCGGCCCTGAAGGGTCCATAGGATCTGCTCCGCGAACCACTTCGATGCGCCCATCACGCTCGTGGGGCGGATGGCCTTGTCGGTGGAGATGAACACGAAGCGCTTCGTCCCGTTGGCCCGGGCGGCGTCGGCGAGGTTCGCGGTGCCGATGATGTTCGTCAGCACGGCCTCTTCGGGATGCTTCTCCAGGAACGGCACGTGCTTGTGCGCGGCCGCGTGAAACACGACTTCGGGCCGGTACCTGGCGAAGATGGCCTGGACCCGGTCGCTGCTCCGGATGTCGGCGAGCAGCAGCTCCGGCTCGACATCTCCGCGCAGCGTCTTGGACACATCGTGGAGGTGGGTCTCGTCATGGTCCAGGAGCATCAACGCCGAGGGCTCGAATGAGGCCACCTGGTGGGTGATCTCCGATCCGATGGAGCCGCCCGCGCCGGTGATGAGCACCCGTCGTCCCCGGATGATCTCGGCGACCGATTCCAGGTCCGTCTCCACCGGCTCCCGGCCCAGGAAGTCGTCGATCCGAAGGTCCCGCACGTCCCGGACGCTCACCCGCCCGCCCACCAGCTCCCGCACCGAAGGGAGCACCTTCAGCAACACGTTCGCCTGTTCGCAGCACGCCACGATGTCCCGGACCAGGTCTCCGGTGGCGGATGGGATGGCCAGGATCACCTGGTCCACCCGGAGCCGGGCCACCAGGTCGGGGATGTCCCCGCTGTCGCCCAGGATCGGGACGCCGTGCAGGGTCCGCCCGAGCTTGCGGGGGTCGTCGTCCACCAGGCCCACGGCGTGCAGGGCCAGGGCGGGATTCCGGACCACGTCCCGAAGGACCATCTCACCCGCGTCACCGGCACCCGCGATGAGGACCCGCTTGGTCTCGGAGACCTCGCTGCGGCGGCGGAGGGCAAACAGCCGGCTCTGGAACCGGATGGCCCCGAATCCAAGGAGGGCCATGAGGGCCCCGGGCACCACCACGGAGAGGGGAAGCAACCGGGTGCCCAGCCCGGCCAGCTCGTTGGCCAGGACCAGAAAGCCTCCGGCCAGAAGGCCGGCCACGATGACCCGCCGGGCCTCCTCAATGCTGGCGTAGCGCCACATGTGCCCGTACAGGCCGAACAGCCGGTTGATCAACAGGTACAGGAGGATGGCGAAGGGGATGACGGTCCAGAAATTGACCCAGTACTGCGTGGGGACCAGCCCCTCGAATCGGAGCACCAGAGGAATGAGGTAGGCGCCCACGGAGACGGCGGCGTCCAGCAGGACCAGGGGGACGTCCCGCCGCACCCGGGCGGCGATCCGGGCGGGCAGGCCAGACGGGCGTTCCTGGTCCCAGCCGTTTCGCTTGCGGTTCAGGATTCCTCCTCCGTGTGTAGGGCGACCCTCGTCATCTGCATGGTATGAGAGGTCCCTTCCGACACCCATCACACGCTCCACGTATCTTCTTTACGGGCGCATACGTATGCACGGATACGCCCGGTAGGGGACACTGGGAATCCATGAACGAGCGAGTTCCCGAGTTGCGCATCGACCTCGACCTCCGGCCCGGCCGGGAGCTCGGGCTGACCGTGCCCCCCGAATATGTTCCCCTCCGCCGCACCGATGTCCTTCAGCTGGACATGGGGGACCGGCTGATCCTCTACCACCGCGATCTCGGGCTGGTGCATCACCTCAACGCTTCCGCGGCCATCCTGTGGCGGCGATGCGACGGCACGACGAGCACGCTCGACCTGGCCCGCGATATCGCGGCCCATCACGGCCTCGACCGCGCCGAGGTGGAGCGCCAGGTGGCCTCGGTGATCGCCGAGTTCGACACCCTGGGTCTGGTGGACGACGCCGTCGCGCCGATCGAAAAGCCCGCATGAGCCAAATGCCGTGGCCCTGCGCGTCCTGATCGCCGACCCGGAACCGTTCTTCGGAGAAGCGCTGAGCGTGGCTCTCTCTGATGGGATGGAGGTCGTCGGGCACACCACCGACGAGCTGGAGGCCGTCAAGCTGGCTTCGGCCCACGCCCCCGACGTCGTGCTGTCGGAGGTCGGGCTGGCGGCGGGGTCGGGGCTCAGCCTCATCCGGCGGCTCGGCGACGGCGTGCGAACCATCGTCCTAACCAGGGGCCACGAGGGGGACGTTCTCCTCGACGCGGTGGCCGCGGGCGCCCAGGGCTGTCTGGGCCACCACCTCGAACCCTCCCAGCTCCTCCCCTTCCTGGAACGGGCGGCCGACGACCAGTTCGTGGTGGAGGACGGGCGCCTGCACGAGATCCTCAAGCGAGCCAGCGGGGGGCGGGGCCCGACGATGCCCGGCGCACCGTGGCTGGGCCGGCTCACGACACGAGAGCGGGAGGTCCTCCAGCTCCTGGCCCGAGGACTGGACAATCGGGCCATCGCCCGCCAGCTCCACCTGTCGCCGCACACCGCGCGTACCCACGTGGGAAACATCCTCCGGAAGCTGGGGGTCCACAGCAGGGCGGACGCGGCCTGGGTGGCCCTCCAGGAACACCTCTCCCATGCCGACGCCAACGTGCTGCGGATCCATGGACCGGACCTGGGGACGGATTGATGGCCGGGGCCAGGACGGTGCTGGTGGCCTCGGGAGACCGGCTGTTCGCCGGCGCGGCACGAGCCTTCCTCGACGAACGGGCCGGGTGGCGAGTCGTGGGCGTGGTCCACGACGGGCTTCAGGCCCTGGCTGCGGTGAACCGGGAGCCTCCCCAGGCGCTCCTGATGCTCCATGACCTCCCACGCCTGGGCCCAGCGGCCGTGGCGCGACAGATCAGGCACCGTTGGCCGGGCGTGAACGTGGTGATCGTCGGGGATATCGAGGCCGAGGACGCCATCGTGGTCAACCCGAACGCCGGTGGTCGCCGGGTGCTCGACGCTCTCGCCGCGCCGGCTCCCCCGGCTCGTCCCGTGGAAGAGGCCGAGGTCCGTCCTTCCAGCGTGGACCTCCTGGGAAGCCTGACCCCCCGAGAGCGGCTGATCCTCGGGTTGCTGGGCGAAGGGCTGGTCACCGGCGACATCGCCAGACGTCTGGGAGTCAGCCTTCACACCGTTCGGACCCACATGCAGAACCTGTACGCCAAGCTCGGTTGTCACAGCCGGCTGGACGTGGTGCGCTTCGCGGCGGAGCACGGGCTGGTGAGCGCGGGAGCGAAGGACCATGCCGGCTGAACCTACCGTTCGGCGCTCGTCAGATCGTCGCCGACCCCGCTCTGGAGTGCCAGAGCGGCGGCTTCCAGACGGGAGTGCACTTCGAGCTTGCCGAGGACGTTCTGGATGTGGGTCCGAGCGGTCTGAGGACTGATCACCAGGGCCTGGGCGATGGAGTCGTTGTCACCACCATCGGCCAACAGCATCAGGACCTGGCGTTCCCTCCGGGTGAGCCGAGCGAGCCGGCGCATCGCTTCGTCCTGCTCCCGGCGGCGGTGGATCAGCCGGGACAGGAGTCCCCCGAGCATCCGAGGAGGCACCAGCATCTCGCCCCGGTGGACCGCTCGCGCGGCCCCGATCAGCTCCGTCAGGGGACTGGACTTCGTCAAGTAGCCACTCACTCCGGCCTCTACCGCAGCGGCCAGGGTGTCCTGGTTCTCCTCCGCGGCCAGCAGGATGACCCGGCAGTCGGGAACCCGCTCACCGATCAGGCGGGTCGCTCGCACCCCTTCGCAGTTGGGGAGGTCCTCTTCCAGAAGAGCGACGTCGGGGCGAGCCCGGATGGCCTCTTCCACCGCCTGGAGCCCGTCGCGGGCCTCCCCCACAACCCGGAGATCGGCTTCCTTCCCCAGGGCCGTGGCCAGGGCTTCGCGGAAGAGCGAGTGAGCGTCGGCCAGGAGGATGCGGATCTCGCCGTCCCGGTCTGCCATCGCTACCCTCTCCCCGGTTGCCTGGCCGACCAGTTTACGGGACGTTTCTGATACTCGCTAGGCTCTCGGAACGTAGACCTCCTACGGAACACGGGCTACCTAAGCGTACCGACGCTGGCCAGGTACCGCGACGACCTGGTGCCTCACGGCGAAGGCGGCCGCCTGAAGCCGAGACCTCACCTGAAGCTTGGTGAGGATGCTCTGGACATGGGTCCGGACCGTGTTGGAGCTGAGATGGAGAGCCCGAGCGATCTGGGCGTTGTCCCCTCCCCCCACCAGCAGGGCCAGGACCTCGAGCTCTCTGGGGGTGAGCTGTCTGGCCATCAGAGCGGCGTCGCGTTCCTCCGGCGTCCGCGAGGGCCCCTCGGCGCTGGGGGCCGCTCGCTTGGGGACCACGATCTGGCCCTCCAGGGTGGCCTGGATCGCCGTGGCGAACTGGGAGAGGGGGGTGTCCTTGGTCACGTATCCGTGGAAGCCCGCCCGGAGGGCTTCCTTGACCGTGCTCGGGTCCCGCAATCCGGTGACCGCAAGCACGATGGTCTTCGGATGCTCCTCGAGGATGCGTTTCCCCACCGCGATGCCGCCCATGTCGGGCAGGCCGAGGTCCACGAGCGCCAGCTCGGGCTCCTCCCGCCGGACCACCTCGAGGGCCTCCTCTCCGGAGGCCGCCACCCCCACGATGTCCATGCCCATGCTCCGGAGGAGAGGCTGGATCGCATCGGAGAACAGTGCGTGGTCGTCGACGATCAGGACGCGGATGGGGACCTCCTCTCGGCGGCCAGCGGGAGCTGGAGCACGAACGTGGCGCCCCCGCCGCCCGGGCTCAGATACACCGACCCCCCGTGGGCCGTCATCACCCGGCGAGCGATGAAGAGCCCGAGACCCTTGCCTCCTCGGGTGGCCTCCGCGGCGGAGCCTCGCATGAACGGGTCGAAGATCGAGTCACCTTCTTCGGGGGGAACTCCTCGTCCTCTGTCCTTCACGGTCACCGTGGCCAGCCCGTCCACCGGCTCCACGTTTACCGAAACGAGAGACTCCGGCGGCGAGTACTCGAGCGCGTTCTGCACCACGTTGACGACGGCCGAGCGCAGATGGGTGCCGGCCGCCGGAACGACCAGACGGGCGGGTGCGCTGACCTCTACCCGATGGGCAGTCGCCTCGGTGGTGAGGGTGGCCACAGCCTCGCGCACCAGCCGGACGAGATCCGTGCGCCGCTTCCGAAGCGGCTCCCCGGCCACCGCCCATCGGAGCATCCCATCGACCAGGCGGGACAGATCGCGCAGCTGGTCACGGGATCGCCTGATCAGGCCCCGGTCCTCGTCGCTCTGCTGACCGGTCATCAGCAGCCGGTCCATGATGGCCATCGCTCCCAGCAGGGGGCTCCTGACTTCGTGAGCCGTCAGGGCGATCCCCAGGTCGAGCCGTTCGTTCCGTCGCGCCGCGGTGTGGACGACCTCGAGGTGCTCCAGCACGTTGGCCAGCAGCGATCCCACCGCCGGGAACGAAGGCTGCTTGGCGGCTCCCGCCAGCGCCGCGACCTCGCCCGCGACCACCACCTCGGCCCGGTGGAGGCCGGAGGTGGCGGCAAAACCACTCGCGGCCCGTCGGCGGCCGGTCTCGGTCAGGAGATCCCCGCGCCGGATGGTCCCCAATCGGGTCTGGAGGTCCTTCCTTTCTGGGGGCCCGAGGCCGTGAGCGCTCACCAGCTCGAGGCGAGCGGGATCGGTGCGGACCATCCATCCGGCCACCGGCTGCCCGAACCGGCCGTGACAGAACCCCGCCGCGGCCCGAACGGCGTCCTGCCCCGTCTCAGCCTGGAGCAGGCTCCTGGTCAATGCGGCCACCTCAGTGATCTCGTCTGTCTTGGACACACGACCGCGCGCCGATCGAGCCTGAGCGGCTCCACTGCCGCCGTCATTCGTCACCTCGTATCCCCCGGAACGCGCCGATTGGGCGCCTCTTGACCTCTATATCGTTCGATTCCGCTCGCTACCTGAGCCCTGTTCCTGAGCCCCCTTGGCCGAAGGCGGCACGTCCCGGGGGCTCCCGGGGACCAGGGACGGTGGCCGACGGACTACGTCGCGGTTCCCGACGGGTTCCAGGTCCGCTACCGCTTCTGACCGAGCTCCCTTTGCAGAGACCACGCCGATGACCTACCCTCGAACGCATCGGCGATACGGAGATGAGAGCGTCCGCCCGGCGGTTCCGAAGGGCGCTCGGGGGAGCGCTCCGAAACGCCAGGCGAGGATTGGGGCTCACGCTCCACGAAGTGGAGCGGCGTTCTCCGTCCTTCAGGCCGTCCTCCCTGGGCAGCTACGAGCGGGGTGACCGGTCCATCTCCCTGGAGCGATTCATCCAGCTGGCTGCGGTGTACGGCATCCCCGCCGATCAGCTGCTGGCGCGGGCACTGGACCGGCTGGCCCCCGGAGAACGCGTCGAGGTGGTGCTGGACCTCTCCCAGCTCGAGCTCCTGGAGGGGCCGGAGCGAGGCGCCGCCGCCGAGCACGTCTCCCGGGTGCGACGGTGGCGCGGTGATCCAACCAGCGAGGTGATGACGCTCCGGTCCGGCGACATCCAGGCCATCGCCTCCGCGGCCAGGATCTCTCCCCAGCTCCTGCTGGACCGTCTGGGGCCGGCGGTTCGCCGCCGCGGCTCCACGGATCGCTCCTAGTCCCGGCCGCTTACCATGGCGGACGTGCCGGATCACACCGAACACGACCCCGTCCGCGGGTCGAGGCGAGCCCGCCGCCCGCCCCGGCGGCGGTGGCGACGAAGGCTCGTCGGCTTGACCATCCTGGTGCTGATCGGAGGAACGGGCTTCGGCCTGATTTGGATGCTCACGGCCCGCACCTCGCTGGTCGAGGGGCGGCGGGCCATGCTCGTGGGCAGGGACCATCTGCTGGGCGGGGACACCACGGCGGCACTGGCCTCGTTCACCCAGGCCCGCACGGCGTTCGAGGAGGCGAGGGGCAGCTTGGGGAACCCGTTCGTCCGGCTGGCCGCGGCCATGCCGGTCGTCGGCCGCACGCCGGACGCGGTGATCGCCGTGGCGGATGCCGGATCCCTGGTGGCCGGGGCCGCCGAGCGACTGGCCGGCGCGGCCCAGAACCTGCCCGGGGGCCTGGCGTCCCTGGCTCCTCTCGACGGCGTGGTGGACATCGAGCCGTTCCGGCAGGTCGCCCCGGCCGTCTCCGACGCCCGAGACCTCATGGTCCAGGCCGACCAGACGCTGCTGGCGGCGCCGACCGACCTGGTGCCCGAGCCGGTCGCCGGTCCGCTGGAGGACTTCGGGCGAGAAGTGACCGACGCCCGGCAAGCGCTGGTCACCGCCGACGCCGTGGTCCAGGTGCTCCCGTCGTTCCTGGGAGAGGACAGCCGCCGGCGGTACTTCTTCGGGGCCCAGAACCCGGCGGAGCTGCGGGGGACCGGGGGGCTGATCGGCTCGTACGCCATCCTCACCATCGATCGGGGCCGTCTGGAGTTCGGTCCCTTCCAAGACATCCTGGGCTTGCCGGTGGCCAACCCCGATCTGATCGAGCCGCCCAATCCCGATTACGGGAACCTGTACGGTCCCGCAGCGGCCCACGGGGACTGGTCGAACATCAACATGACCCCGGACTTTCCCTCCGCCGCCTTGGCCATCGAGCGGCTGTACGAGCTGGTGCGCGGAGAACGGCTCGACGGCACCGTTCTGGCGGATCCTGCCGCGTTCGCCACGCTTCTGGGAGTGACCGGTCCGGCCGAGGTCAGCCGTCTGGGCACCACCGTGGACCAGAGCAACGTCGTGGCGTTCGTCACCAACGAGGCGTACAGCGTCCTCCCGGCGGGTACCGCCCGGAAGGACGTGCTCAGCGAAGTGGCCGGCGAGGTGATCGACTACTTCCTGGGCTCCGGTGCGGCGTCAAACCCGGCCGGCGCCGGGCTGGCCGTGGTGCAGGCCGCCGGGGAGGGTCATCTCCTCTTCCACGCCGCCGATCCCGGCCTCCAGACGGCATTCGTGGAAGCCGGTGTCTCGGGCGAGCTCCCCGATCCATCGGGGGATCTCCTGGAGGTGTCGGTGGTGAACGCGGGAGGGAACAAGATCGATTTCTACGCCGAGCGCCGGGTCCGGTACGAGGTATGGCTGGAGCCCGACGGCTCGGCTACCGGGCGAACCTCGATCACGTTCCGGAATGGGGCACCCGACCGAGGACAACCGCCCTACGTCATCGGGCCCAACCCCCGGCTCCCCGAAGCCCTGCCCGGAGACAACATCATGAACGTGTACACGTACTGTGCCACCACGTGCACAGTGGGAGGGGTGACTCGAAACGGCGAGCCCACGGACGCGGTCGTGGCCCAGGAGCTCGGACATCCGGTGATCTTCATGGCCAGCCTCCTGCACAGCGGCGAGTCCCAGGAGCTGGGGATGGAATGGACGGTGGCCGATGCGTGGGGCGGGCCCGGCGCCGGCTCGTACCACCTCACGTTCAAGAACCAGCCCACGATCCAGCCAACCGCACTCGAAGTGGTGGTCCATACCCCTCCCGGCTTGCGCATCGCCGAGGCTGCGGAGGGTGTCAACCTGGAGGGCCGGGTGGCCACGTGGAGTGGTACTCCCACCGACCTCGTGACCATCGATCTGACCTTCTTCCGGCCCCTTGCGGATCGAGCCTGGCGCCTCGCGCTGGGCATCCGCCCGCTGGCAGGAACGTGAACGGAGGCGAACACCGGCGAGGACACGGTCAGTGGGGCCTACGTCACCGATCGTAGAGGCGGGGTGGGCGACCCCTTGACCTGCGGCTATGGGGGTTGCGGGGGAATCCGAGTTAGGCGAAGATTTACGCAGCGTCGCGTATCGCCAGGATGGGCGGGTATTCTTACCATCACTGGTAGCAACTCGCCCGCGAACGGAGGAAAGGGACAATGCTTGCATTGACGAGTTTCAGAGGACGGGCAGCCCGGATCGCCACGATTCTGGCTGTTGCGCTAACCGTGCTGGTCGTGGGCGGCCTCGCCGCTTCGGCCCAGACCACGTATCCACCTCCCACCAACCCACCTGCCACGGTGGCCCCGGCCGAGGTGTCTCCCGCAGTGGTGGGAGCCGGCGGCGGCGGCGGAGGAGGAGGACAGGGACAGCCTGCGGCGCCCCAGGCCGAGCTGGCTTTCACGGGTGCTGAGCTGACCGTGCTGCTGATCGTGCTGGGTGGACTGGTTCTCGGCGGAGTGGTGCTGTACGCCGCCGGTCGCCGGCGGGCCCACGGGTCCGAGGCCTAGCAACCGGTCGACCGAACAGACGGCGCACGTCCGGGTAATACCTAGTCCTGACGCAGGGCGTAGATTCCTCGTCCTGCCTTGACTACCGGTCCATCCGGACGGCGCGCCGCCTCCGCCAGCGCCGCCAGGAGGCGTCGCCGGATGTCCTTCTGGGTGAAGGGATCCAGATAGCCCTGCTGCAAGGCGATGTCCTGGATCACCGTCCAGTGAAGCGGCTTGTCCTGTTCCCGGAGGACCGTCACGGCCGCCTCCAGCTCGTCCACTAGAGCGTCCGCGCGGCGGGGATCACGGATTCCGCGAACAGGTCCACGATCTCATCGTCGTAGACGGCGAACGGGACCGACGCCGCCGAGACGATGACCTCTTCCACCCCCAGGCCGGCGAACGCGGCCAGCCGATCGAGGACCATCTCCGGCGTTCCGGCCAACGCGCCGCGCGTCCACACGTCCAGCGGATCGAGACCCCCGCCGGGATGCCACCCCCGCAGGGCGGCGTAGCGAGCCTCCAGATCCCGCCGGTCCTCACCAACCAGCATGTACAGGCCGACGGACAAACGCATGGTGGCCGGGTCCCTGCCCACGCGCTCACACACCTCGCGCAATGTCCCGACCCGCTCTCCGTAGTCTTCTGGCGTCCACGACCACACGGTGTTCCATCCGTCTGCCAGGCGGGCCGCCAGGCGGAGCAGCCGGGGCCCTCCTTTCCCCCCCACCCACAGCGGCGGCCGGGGCCGTTGCGCGGGCTCGGGTCGACAGTAGGCCCCCTCCAGACGGAACCACCGTCCCTCCCAGGTGACCGGATCTCCCCCACCCAGAAGGCGGGCCAGAACCTCGACGGACTCCTCGAGGATCTCGAAGCGATCTCCCACGGTGCCGAACGGGTAGCCGAAGGCCCGATACTCCTCCTCGTACCAACCGGCGCCCACGCCCAGGTCCAACCGCCCGGAGGACAGGAGATCGATGGTGGTGGCGGCCTTGGCCACCAGCGCGGGATGGCGGAAGCCCGCGCTCAGCACCAACGTTCCCAGCCGGACCCGTTCGGTGACCGCGGCCAGGGCGGCAAGGGTGGTGATGGGTTCCGCAGAACCGAAGGCCAGTCCCGAGCCACCGTATCTGGCCAGTGACAGGAAGAAGTGGTCGGAGATCCACACGGAGTCGAAGCCCCCGGCCTCGGCTCTCCGGGCCCAGGCCGCCAGCCGTTCCCAGGTCACCGGAGACCCGTCGGGTGCGGAGAAGTCGTAGTGAGGCAGTGCCAGGCCGATCCGCATTCAGCGGATGATACGTCGAGCGTCGAGCTCGTCCCGCACGGCGCCTGCCGCGTCCAACTCCCGGAGAGAGTAAACACTTGGAGTGATGGGGGTGGGGCATACCCGGGCCGGGGTAGCCAGTTGGCTACCGTGGCTCGAGACGGGCTCCTACCCCCCCGGGGGTGTCCCGGCGCTGGCCGCCAGAACGCCTCGCAGGACGGCGCTACCCGCGCCGTCGACCACCACGACCTCCCGGTACCGGGAGACGTCCTCCGCCAGGAACCGGTAGCCCGCGAGCTGTCCTTCCCCGGTGGGCTCCAGGCGGCCCACCTCGGCCCGGTCCTCGGACGGTGAAAGAAGATAGGCCTGGTAGGGTCCGGCGTCGTCCAGAAGGCCGCCCACGATGACCACCGCGAAGTCCTTGCCGGTATCCGAGTGGTACAGGATGGCCCGGCCTCCGGCGATCCCGGCGCCCTCGGGTTCCAGCGCGGCGGAAACCAGGGGGGCGTCCCCACCCAGCTCCTGGAGGACCGACTCGAACTCGCGGGCCGTGCCCTCCGCCCGGTTCCTGGCGGACGCTGCCTGGTCCTCCAGTCGTTCCAGCCGGCCGGCCATGGCCACCGCCCACCCCAGCGACCCGACCGCGATCGCCGCTGCGACCGCCGCGGCGGTGAGCGGCCCCCGGCGGCGGCGGCGTCCGGCTGCCGCCGTCACCGCGGAGACCGTTCGATCCTCGAGGTCCGGCGGGGGGTCCGCGGACAGAGAGAGCCCCAGTGCGGAGGCGCCGTCGGCCAGGTGGGCCGACTCCTTGCGGCAGCCCGCACACCACGCCAGGTGCTGGTCCAACAGGTCGCGCCGGTCGGCTGGAAGGATGCCGACGGCGTTCTCCGCCAGGAGGTCGCGGACCGCCACGCAGTCCATCAGCCGGCCTTCCCGTGTGCCCGGCGCAGCTTGATCAGGGTGGCCCGCAGCCGCGTCTTCACCGTCCCCAGGGGGATCCCATCCGCTTCCGCGATCTCCCGGGCGGTCCATCCCCGGAAATACGACAGGTGCAGGAGGCGCCGCTCCCCCGCCGACAGGTCGGCCAGGACCCGCCGGACGTCCTCCCGGTCCAGGACGGCGTCCTCTTCGGTCACCGCCAGGGACAGCACCTCGTCGAGGTCGTCGGAGAGGACGGGGGCCCGCCCCGCCTCCCGCCGGAGCCGGTCCACGGCAAGGTTGTGGGCGATGGTCATCAGCCACGTCGACAGCCGGCCCCGGGCGGGGTCGTACCGAGCCGCCTTCCTCCAGGCCGCCAGGAACACGTCCTGGGTCAGCTCCTCCGCGGCCCCCGGGTTCCCCAGGATCCGCATCCCCATGCCGTAGACGGGCCGGGAGAACCGCGCGTACAACGTGCGGACGGCTTCCTGGTCCCCTGCGATCAACCGATCCATGAGCTCCCGTTCTGCCTGCGGGGTCAGCGGGCCCCCCCGAGGCTCGATCACGGACCCGCCTTCCATGTATCTAGTACGGCGGGCCGCGGGCAGGGGATTGTCGGGCCGCTCATGCCTCGGCCCGCCGGGGTCCGGCTCGGAGCCGGCACACCCCACGCTCGGCGAACGGCCGGAACTCCCGGAGCGCCAGCGGAGGCTTCAGTCCTCCGAGCATCCCCTCGACCAGGCCCCGGTGGAGGGAACACACCAGCTCGCGGTGGTCGTCGACCAGCTCGCGGAAGGGGCAGTCGCGGAGGTTCACCTCCACCGAGCCGCGGGCCCGGCGGAACCGCGGCTCGAACCCCGCCTTGGACATGGCCTCCTGGAGGCGGGCCATGTTCTGCCGGGCCGGGAGGCGAACCCCGGGTTTCGGTCCTCCCTGGGCCACCAGGTACTCGCCCCACTCCCGGGCCAGGGCCGTGGCCCGCTCCACGTCCCGGCTGGTTCGCAGGAGGCCGCTCAGCATCTCCGCCAGCAGCCTGAAGTCGCGCCCCTCGTCCCCCAGAGGCTCGACGGCCCGGTACTGGGTCTGGGGACGGCCCACCCCGGGGGTCTTGCGGACCTGGTGGGACACCAACCCCGCCTCCTCCAGGCGGCGGAGGTGTGGGCGGAGGGTGTTCGGATGCAACGAGAGCCGGCGGGACATCTCCCGCACGGAGACCGGGCGGTCGACCAGCCGGAGGTACCGGTACAGACGGAACCGGGTGTCGTCCGCCAGGGCCTTGTGGATCTCGATCGGCTTGACGGCCACCGTCCACCCCCGGCGAATTTCGCCAATTTGCACGGTCCCAAACAGGATAATATGGGGGAGTTGCCGGGACCCCGTCCCGGGAGGAGCGTATCCCTCTTTTGGTCACCGAAGCGAAGGTTCGCGAGGCGCTGCGGCAGGTGCTGGACCCGGAGATCGGCAAGCCGATCGAGGATCTCGGCATGCTCTCGGGCATCGACATCTCACCGGATGGCCACGTCCGGGTCCACGTGCTCCTGACGATCGCCGGATGCCCGCTCAAGGACCGCATCAACACGGACGTCACCGGGGCCGTCGCTCCGCTGGAGGGCGTTTCCGGAGTAGAGGTGGTCTTGGGCGAGATGACCGGAGATCAGCGGGAGAGCCTGGTCCACGGCCTCCGGGGCGCGCAGGCTCAGGAGCAGCCGGTGTTCTTCACCGAGAGCGATACCGATGTCATCGCCGTGGCCTCCGGGAAGGGCGGCGTGGGCAAGTCCAGCGTGACCGTCAACTTGGCCGCCGCCATGGCCGCGGAGGGTCACCGGGTCGGCGTGCTGGATGCGGACGTGTGGGGGTTCTCGGTGCCTCGGATGATGGGGATCTCCGGGCGGCCGGTGGGATTCAACGACATGATCCTGCCCCTGGAGTCCCACGGAGTGAAGATCATCTCGATGGGGTTCTTCGTCTCCGACGACACCCCGGTGATCTGGCGGGGCCCCATGCTGCACAAGGCCTTGCAGCAGTTCCTCGGCGACGTGTACTGGGGCGATCTCGATTTCCTCCTGGTCGACATGCCTCCGGGCACCGGAGACGTGGCCCTGTCGCTGGCCACCTTCCTGCCTGCCGGGTCGATGGTGGTCGTCACCACCCCCCAGGACGCGGCCAGCAAGGTCGCGGAGCGAGCGGGGCGGATGGCCCAGCACCCCAACGTCAAGCTGAAGCTCCTCGGGGTGGTCGAGAACATGGCCGGGTTCGTGTGCCCGCACTGCGGGGAGATCACCGACCTGTTCGGCATCGGCGGCGGAGCGAAGACCGCCGAGGCGCTGGGGGTTCCCACCCTGGGCGCCGTGCCGATGCAGGTCTCCCTGCGCCAGGGCGCCGATACCGGTTCGCCGATCGTCCTCACGGAGCCCGACTCCCCGGCCGGCCGGGCCCTTCGGGATGTGGCCCGCGGGCTGGCCAAGCGGTCGACCACCAAGGTCGGCAAGACGCTGCCGCTGATGGTGGCTCCCCGCTAAGGGCGCTCGCGCTCCCTCGGCGAGGTGGACCCCGGCTCTTCCGGCGGCACGAACAGGGTGGTGCGCCAGTCCTCGTCGTCTTCATCCGGCTCGCCCACGCCGTCGGCCTCCTTCTCCCCGGCCAGGGGGCGCCTGGCGTACCGGAGGAGCACGAACAAGGAGATGGCGATCGCCGCGATCGACGCCCACTGGCTGCCGGTGAGCCCGAACCACGTCTTGTCGACCCGGAGGAGGTCGGTAACGATCCGGCCAGCGCCGTAGACGATCGCGAACGTCATGATCAGGACGCCCTCCCGGCGGGGGGAGCGGTTCATCCACCACAGTAGGGCGAACAACCCGATGGCGATGAGGAAGTCGTACAGGGCCGTCTGATGGACGCCCGGACCCTGCGCCAGCCCTGACCCGTCCAGGAGCCGGGCGCCCTCTCGGCTGAAGGTCTCGATGAGGTCATTGGGAAGGGTGGCCTGCCATTCCCCGGACCCCGTCTCGAACCACGGCCCCGGAAGGTTGCCCCCTCGATAGGCCCACCCAAGGAAGAAGGAGGTCGGCTTGCCGAGGTGGTCGCCGATGATCAGGTCGCCGATCCGCCCCACCATGATGCCCAGAGCCAGGCCGACGGCCGCCGAGTCCATGACCTGGAGGAAGCGGTAGCCGTTCCGTCGCATCACCGGGTAGGCGAAGATCATGGCCCCGGTGATCCCGCCGATCAGGCTGATCCCCCCTCGCCAGATCGCCAGCATCTCGGTGAACGAGTCGAACTCGTCGAAGTGTCCGACCACGTAGAAGAACCGCGCTCCGACGATGGCCCCGATCAGGGCCCAAAGGAGGATCGAGCCCGCGTGCTCCTCGGCGATCCCCCTCTTCTTGCCCTCACGGACCATCACCCACGAACCCGCCAGGTAGCCCAAGGCGATCCCGATCCCGTGGGGCGACACCGCCAGGGGCCCCAGACGGATCCGATCGAGAACCGGCCAGCCGACCACGGCCACCAGGGAGGGGAGATCCACGGCGAGCCAGTCTAGCCGAGCAGAGAGGAATTCCCCGGACCAGGTGGGGGTGTGGTGTGGGTCCACAGGTCCGCAACCGCTCGCCCCAGCAACAGCCCACCCACCACGTCCGACGGGTAGTGCACGCCGAGGTACACGCGTGACGCCCCCACCACTGCGGCAACGCCCGTGAGGGCACGGCGCACAGAAATGGACAGCTCCAGGTCCCGTCCGGCAACCGTGACGAACGACAGGAGGACGGCGGGATGGCTGCTGGGCCAGGAGGCACCACTGGGCTTCCCGATCAGGCGGCGGGCCGCCGGCAGACCAGCGTCGTAGGGCCGCATTCGGCCGAAGACTCGCTTCAGGCCCTGGCCCACGACCCACATCGTGGCCGCGGCTCCCAGGGCATCGGCCGCCGTCTTCCGCCGGCCTGCCGCGGCCAGGGTCAGCGCCGCGGCCCCCGAGGCCCAGATCGAGCCCAGCTCGGTGATGCCGCGGAACAGACCGTCCAGGACCGGGTGCCGGAGACCGGAGTTGGCCACCCCGAACAAACGGTCGTCGAGCCGCCGGCCCCGCCCCCGGGTCGTGGCCATCGCCAGGAGCACGGCCCCCCCGCTCAGCAACGCCACGCGACTCCCCGGCTTCACGGCCGAGCAATCATAATGGGCGCGACCTTCACACCCATGCAGGAACCTCAGGAAGAACGCCGCCGGGAGGACCTGGCCCCCGAGGCCAAGGCAGGCCCCGACCGCCGCCGGATCGCCAGGATCGTGGTGGCGCTGGCCATCGTGGTGCTGCTCCTCCTGTTCATCACCGGCAACTCCGACCCGGTCGATATCAGCTTCGTGTTCGCCGAGGTGGACGACGTCCCGCTGATCATCGTGGCCGCCGCGTCCATCGTGATCGGGATGGTCGGGGGATGGCTCCTGGGCCGGGAGCGCCGGAGAGCAACGAAACGGTACATCCGCGAGCTCGAACGTCGGATCGAAGAGCGGGGCTAGCGGCCCTCCACCTGCCGCCGCTGGGCCTTCATCCCTCGCTTCAGCACCGTGGAAGCGCCGAACAGGCGAAGCCCCCGAGCCACCAACGCTCCGACGGGCCCTCCCCGGAGCCGGTAGTCCACTTCGTGCTCCAGCCTGGAGCGACGGCGTCCGGCGGGGCGGACCCATGTCCTGACCACCGCTTCGAGCGGACCGCGGAGCCGGACCCGGGCGTAGCGGGGCGGGTCGAGCTCCTCAACCTCCGCGTCGACCCGGAACTGGACACCGAGCACCGACATCTGGGTCCAGTACTTGTCCCCCGGCCCGAGACCATTCTCGGGAACGTCGTGGACGGAGCGGATGTAGAAGTTCCACTGCGGGAGGTGGCGAGGATCGGCGACCACTTGCCACACCTCTTCGGGGGTGGCGTCGATGGTGATCCACTCCCGGATCTTGGTCATCGGCGCTTCACCGTACCGCTGGACCACCCCCGCCACCAAACAACGGTCTTCGGCAGGAGTCGCAACAGGGCGGGGTCCCCCGGAGGCTCGCCGGCGGCCGCCAGTCGTGAGCGAAGCCCCCCCGTGCTCGGCCCGTCCGGGACGTACACGATGCCGTCCCCCCGAAGCAACAGGCCCCGCATCTTGGCGGCCCTCCACGCCGAGGCCCGGTCCACCACCAACGCACCCGGTCCGTGGGGATCCGGAGCCGCCAGTGCCAGGAACGGCCGGGGCAGGACCACGTCGTAGGCCCCACCCCACCGGGCCCACCGAGCGGGGAGCACCACCGGCCCCCGGGCGCCGTCCACACCCAGCGTCCCTTCGCCGCTCTTCTCCAGGAGTCCGCGGAGGTCCTCGGGGATGTGATTCGGGCGCAGACCGCCCCGATCGGGCCGAAGCTCCTCGTGGCCCCCGACCTCGGAGCCCCACGTCCCCCACCGGATGGAGACGCGCTCGTCCTCGAGCACCCCACCATCCTCGAGATCTACCGAGAAGATCACCCGGCCCGGTGGCGTCCACCCCAACGGGACTCTGTACGCGTCCCTGGCGTAGCCGGCGAAGAACCGGGCGTTCTTCACCGTGAACAGGGTGGAGACCAGCGCCAGCTGGGGGCCTCGCAGAACGGAGACCGGCCAGGTCGCCGGGTTCAGCGCATCGTAAAGCGTCACCGGGCCTCGAAACGTCAGCGCCCGGTCCCCCAGACGGACCAGCCCGCCGGCCACCGGCCGTTCCCGCCACCGGCGGGCCTTGGTGGTCCGCCGGCCCGTGGTGCCCCACACCCGGTCACCCTCGAGGACGAACACGACCGGCGTCACGTGCGGCCCCACCGGCGAGGGCGCGGCCAGGTAGCACAGGGTCCCGTGGCGAAGGATCTCTCGCGCCGCGGCCGGGATCGCGCTCACGAGATCCTCCTGGGAACCGGCGGGCGGGCCACCATCAGCGCGGTCCACACCCCGTGGCAGGAAAGGGCGGCCACCACGCCGCCGGACCACCACGCCAGCGCGGTCCACGCCGCACCGCCCACCACGGCGCTCAGCACGATGGGGATGCTCCGGCTGAACAGGCTGGCGGTGACGTAGGCGCTCCACTGAAGCACCGCGGCAAGGATGGATGCCTCCAGGGCGTGCTCGAGTGACGACATGACCACCCCTCGCCACAGAAGCTCTTCCCCCGGCACCACCAGGAGTACCGACACCGACAGGGCGCCGGGGAGGGAGATCGACCGCCGTTCCCCGTACAGCGACTCGGTGTGCCGGGCCAGGGGAGGCCACCGGCCGGCCAACGACATGAACCCGGCGGTGGCCGCGTACAGCGCCACCCCGGCGCCCAGGCCCAGCACCGCCCAACCCGCGGCCGACCGCCCGGGGCCCACTGATGTGACCCACCCGGTGGCCAGCGACAGTCCGCCCAGCACCGGCATGAGGATTCCCATGGCCGCCCACACCGACAGCTTCCGGGCGCCGACCGTGACCCACGCCGCGGCCACGGCCAGCGGCCCACCCACCGCCAGGGCGACGACGCCGGCCGGCACTATCCGAGGAACCCGATCTTTGCCGCCATCTCCGCGGTGAACGCGGTGATCACGGCGAGATAGAAGAACCCGGTGGCCGCCTGGACCGCCCTGGCTCGGGTCCCCTTCAGGCTGGCCCGGATCAGCAGGGCGATCAACGCCGTGCAGGCCACCATTCCCAGGGCCAGCCAGGCGGCCAGGCCGGCGATCCCCAGGTAGGGGCTGAACCCGGCGGAGGGGTCGGGGGGACTGCCGGTGCCGAGCACGGCCACGGCGGCCGCCTCCAGCACCACCGCCACGATGAGGAGCAGCGCGAACCGATTGATCGGCTCGCGAGAGAGCCCCCGGTCGACCAGGTACCAGTGTCCCAGGAGAAGCCCGTCTGCCACCGCTCCCATGAACACGGCACCCGCCACCACCTGGAGCAAGGCAGGGACGAACGAAGGGCCCGCGACGGATGCGAACCCCACCAGCATGCCGGCCGCGACGGGGATCGAGAGCACCCCGAGTACCCGTCCCGCGGCGTCCAGTCGCAGGATCAGGGCCACCAGCGACAGGCCCAGCAGGGTGGAGGTCGCCGCCGCCAGGAGGACGGCGACGCGGGCGTCGGAGGACGGGGGGGTGGTGACGGCCGACGAGGCCGCCAGCGTGGCGAGCAACGAGCAGGCCAGCGCGGAGGCCCCGGTGAGGACGAAGAAGCCTCTTCGGACGGTGCCCCACACCCGCCCCAGCCACAGAAATGCGGTGGCGCCGGCCGCGGTCTCGGCCAGCACCAGGGCGATGACTCCGGGAGGTCCTTCCATGGGCCGGGCGATAGCCTACCGACCACCACGCGGAGGGAGGCAGCGATGATCGAGCCGGGGCTCCAGGCGACCGTGGAGGAGACGGTCACCGAGGACATGACCGCCGGCCGGCTGGGCTCCGGCGACGTACCGGTCCTGGGGACGCCCGCGGTCCTGGCCCTGGTGGAAGCGGCTGCGGTGGCCGCCGTGGCCGACGCCCTGGAGCCGGGCACCACCACCGTCGGTTCCGGCGCGGAGCTCGAGCACCTGGCTCCCACACCGGTCGGCGCGACGGTCACCGCCACCACCGGGGTTCGTGACGTCGACGGGCGGAAGATCACGTTCGCCTTCGAGGTCACCGACCCCGCCGGCCCCGTCGCCCGCGGAACTCACGAACGGGTGGTGGTGGACCGCGAACGATTCCTCGAAAGCGCCCGGAAGCGGGCCTAGCCGTCCTGGAGGAGGACCAGGCCGCCGAGCGCGCCCACGTATGCGGACCCATCCGGGCCCAGGCTCACCGGGGCGTAGTGGTTGTTGTAGCCCAGCCCTTTCCCGCTCAACCGCTCCCACAAGGTGCGTCCCGTGCGAAAGCTGATCGCCGTGAGGTACCAGCGGTCCTCGCCTTCGGGGTCGGGCTCCTTTGTGTACGTGTACACCAGGCCGGTCTCCAGGGAGAGCTTGGGGACCACGGACGGCGCCCGCTCCTCGCTGGTCCACACCACACGGCATCCGCGCCCGTCGCGATCGAGGTCCACGCGCGCCAGCCCGGGGGTCGTCGAGGCCCCCCTGGTCGTGGTGGCGGGGCCCGCGTATCCGTAGTTGTTCTCCACGATCATGGATCGGCCCGTGCCGATCAGAGTGTTGTCGGTGGCGCCCTCGCCCGCAGGGAACACGGCCTGGGTGCATACCGGCCCGCGGGGGGCGCCGGCTTCCCGCCGGTATGAGCACGTGCATCCGGGGGTCGGCGTTGTCGGTGATGGCCACGTACCGCCTTCCCATCAGCGTGGGGGTGGTCCCCGAGCCCTGGCCGACCTGGCCGGGCTTCTGGCGCGCGCCACGATCGTAGGGCTCCCGCCACGTCACCCCCGGTGCTCCCTCAGGATCCGCGTCGAACCGATACAGGGCGTGGTCGGAGACGATGAACACCCCACCCGTATCGTCGACCGCGAACGAGTTCGTGATGGCCTCACCTTCGAGAGTCAGCGCGCGGACCTCTCCGTCCTGGGGGTCCACCGTGCCCACCACACCTCGGGTGGTGACGAACCACAACAGCCCGTGCCAGTCCGGAAGGACGGAGACGATCCCGTCGCCGAGGGCAACGGCCCCCGACAGGTCGTAGCTGCCGACCACCTCCAGGCCCGGTCCGAGCGGTCCCCCGGTCGCGCCGACCACCAGGATCCGGCGGTCGTTGGTGGGGATCACGGCACGGTCGTGGTGGTCGAGGTAGAAGTACCCGCCACCCGAGAAGTCGGTGAACACCGAGGAGCCAACCTGCCGGGGAGGCAGCGGGAGCACCGCCTCGGTGGCCAGGGAATGAGGGTCCATCAACACCAGTCGCGGACCCTCCACCCCGACGCAGATCGTCAGGATCCGCCCCTCTCGGTCGAACGTCACCGATGCGCACTCGGCCACGTGGAACGTCGACTGAACCATCACGTCCCGGCCGAGCGGTCCGGGGCCGGTGTACGTGTCGGTCATGTAGGCATCGCCGTGGATGTTGCTGCGCCCGTTGGGCGCCATGAACGGGTGCTCCGGCACCCGCGGGGCCCGGACCGCCTGCGGGTCTGCGGGAGCGCCGAAGAACGGCTGCGCCGAATCCGAGCTGGGGTCCTGAGGGATGGGGACCGGCGGCACCGCGGCGGTGGCGACGTCTCCGGACAGGAGAACCACGAGCAAAAGCGCTGCGGGCAGCGGGCGCGTCGGGGGAAGACTACCCGAGGTACGAGGCTCGCCGCATCAACGACGCATCCACGATGACGTTGATGCACGCCGGGACGCCGGCGTCGAATGCCCGCTCCAGGGCCGGGCGGATGCCTCCCGGCTCGGTGACCCGCTCTCCGTAGCCTCCCAGCCCCTCGACCATCTTCTCGTAGCCCACGTCCTGGGAGAGGAACGCCGCCGGCGCGTTCCCCTCGCCGTACAGAGCCTCCTGGGCCACCCTGATCTGGCCCCACGCTCCATCGTTCCCGATGATCCCCACGAACGGGATGTCCTGGCGGATGGCGCTCTCGTACTCCATGCCGTTCAGCCCGAACGAACCGTCCCCGTACACGATCAGCACCTGCTTGTCGGGCTTGGCCAGCTTGGCGGCGATGGCGAAGGAAGGCCCCACGCCCAGGCATCCGAACGGCCCGGGATCCAGCCAGTGTCCCGGCTGGCGGGCATTGATGACCGACGCGCTGATCCCCACGATGTCGCCGCCGTCACCGACCACGATGGCGTCGGGATCCAGGAAGTCCCGGATCTCCCTGGCGTAGCGGAGCGGGTGGATGGGCACGGCGTCGGACTCCATCCCCGCCCGGGCCTCCTCGGTGAGGCGGTCCTCCTCGTCGCGGACCTCGGTGGTCCACGAGGGCTCGTCGGTGTTCCCGGCCCCCTCCGCCAGGAGCTGCTCGATCACGGCCCCCGGGTCCCCCACGATCCCCACGTCCACCGGACGGTTTCGCCCGATGTGCCTGCCGTCCACGTCGACCTGGATCACCTGCACGCCCTCCGGCATGCTTCGCCGGCCGAAGCCCAGCCGGAAGTCCCAGTCCACGCCCAGGGCCAGGATCACGTCGGCCTTGCCCAGGGCGTACTTCCGGGCGGCGGAGAAGAACGAAGGGTGGTCGGGTGGCAGGCACCCACGGCCCAGGGAGTTGAGGAACACCGGAGCCTTCATGGCGTCGGCCAGCGCGGCCAGGGCCTGGTGCGCTTCGGACCACCGGACCCCGGCGCCGGCGAAGATCACCGGGTGCTCTGCCTCGCCGAGAAGCCGGGCCGACCGCTTGACGAGGTCCGGATCCCCCAGCGGCCGCGCCTCGGTGCGGTAGTGCTCCGGAACCTCGAGGCCCGGCGGCCACACGTTGAACTGCACGTCGAGGGGGATATCCAGGAACACCGGGCCCTGGCGGCCCGAGGTGGCGTGGCGGAAGGCCTCGGTGACGTAGTCGGCGATCCGCCGGGTCTCCCAGCAGGTCCTGGCCCACTTGGTGATCGACCGCACCAGCGTCACGTGATCCATCTCCTGGAGCGATCCCATCTCCAGCTCGCCCAGGGGGCTCTTCCCCCCGATGACCAGCATCGGGGAGTTGGCGTAGAACCCGTTGGTGATCCCGGTTACCGCGTCGGTGACTCCCGGACCGGCGGTCACCGCAGCCACACCGACCCGGCCGGTGACCCGAGCCCAGCCGTCGGCGGCGTGGGCGGCGGCCTGCTCGTGACGAAAGTCCACGATCCGGATCCCCTCGTCCACGCACCCGTCGTAGATCGGCGCGATGTGACCGCCGGACAGCGTGAACAGATTCTTTACCCCCTCGTTGGTCAGGGCCTTGGCCAGCAGGTGGCCACCGTGGCGGGGCTTGTCCATGCGAGCGGCTCCTGGTCAGGTCGGACCGGTTCGGACCGCATGGTACGCGACCGACCCACCCGCCGCGATGCACGCGCCCAGGGGCTACGCCGGGTTCAGCTGTACTGGCCGCAGCGGCTGCAGCGGAACCAGGTACCCGCTGGGTCGAGCCGGAACACCGCCCGGTGGCCGCAGGACGGACAGGTGCGAACCTGGTGTCCCGGAGCCCGGGTGGCGAAGCCCGGCGATCCACGTCGCGCCAGGAGCCGCAGGTAGTCGCGGAGAACCAGGTCGTAGTCCCGGTCCATCTCCCGAACGGCTTGGGCCATGGTGGCCTCCTTCCCCGATGTGAGACGTTTACCCGCCGAACTTGGTTCTCAATCTGGCGAAGTCGGTAGCATCAGGGGTCATGTTCCGGAAGAGGAGCCAGCCTCAGGCCACGGCCCGCGCCGAGCGTGACTGGAGGTCCTTCGACACCATCGCGGAGACCTACGACCGGGTGCGCTTCCCGGTGCACCGCCCCGCGGCCCACGACCTGGTCCAGGCCCTCGGGTCCCCGGGCCCGGAGGGATTCCTGGACGTGGGAACCGGTACCGGCGTGTTGGCCACCGCGGCCGAAGAGGCGGGGTGGAAGAAAGTGGCAGGGATCGACCGTTCGCTGCCCATGCTCGTTATCGCCGGCGGGCGCGGGGTTCGGCGGCTGGCCGTCGCCGACGCCATCGACCTTCCGTTCCGGGACTCCACGTTCCAGGCCGTCGGTGCCGCATTCGTCATCCACACGTTCACCAGGTACGACACCGCGCTGTTCGACATGCGCAGGGTCCTCCGGGCGGGTGGGCGAATGGCGGTGGCCACCTGGGGCGAGTCCGACGACGAGTTCACCCGGGCGTGGCGCGCGGTGGCCGAGCGCTACACCACCAAGGAGATGCTTCGGGACGCGGTGAACCGGGCCGCACCGTGGCAGGAGCGGTTCTCCGACCCCACCCGACTGGAGGAGACGCTTCGGGACACCGGGCTCCGCAGTGTGGAGGTCAACCGGCGGCAGTACCGCTCGACGACGACCCTGGAGGACTACCTGGCCGGCCGGGAGGTCAGCGCCACCGGGCGGTTCCTGCGGGCGATCCTCGGCGAGGCTCTGTGGGAACGGTTCCGAGCCCAGGTCGAAGAGGAGTTCCGCACCCGGTTCCGCGATCCGATCGGCGACACCAACGACGTCCTCATCGCTGTGGGCACGAAGGAGCGGTAGCCTCCGGGAGTACCGGGCACAGGGCCCGGTGGGGAAGGAGGGACACCATGCGGAAGGGGAGACCCTGGCTTCGCGCCGTGGTCGCGCTCGCGGTGCTCGGAGCGTTGACCATCGCCGTGATCGCCTCGCCGGTCGGCGCGGCCAAGAAGGGCGTCACCAGAAGGAAGGCCAAGACGATCGCAACGAACACATTCAATACCCTGTTCCCGGCGTCGTTCAATTCGATGTTCCCGGCATCGTTCAATTCGGCCATCAGCGGGGCCAACAAGCAGGACAGCTGTGCAAACGGTACCGTGCTCGCGTCCCTGTACATCCAGAACCTTGACCTCGCCGCTGACTTCAGCACCTCGGGCGTCACCCACTCGTTCAACTGTGCGGGATCCGCGATCGAGGCCCGACGAAACTCTATCGGTGACTACGACGTTCGGGTCCCGGGGATCACCACCCCCGCCCTCACCCAGAGCGACAGCATCGTGGCCACGTTGTCCGTGGGGAACGACGAAGCGCGTTACGCCACGTACGAGAGCACGGACGGAAACGACTACATCGAGGTCAACGTGTTCGATGGAACGGGAGCCCCCGTGGACGACGAGGTCGCGTTGGCTTTCTACAACAGGCCCTAGAAAGCCCGCAGGCCGAACACCGCGGGGGGCTGGAAACGGCCCCCCCCCGCGGCCGGACTGCTAGCTCCAGAAGTCGTCGATGGCGCGCTGGTCCATGGGGTGGCCCCAGAACTCCGTGACCTTGCCTCCCTTGACGTGGAAGACGTGGACCTGCTGGTCCTCGATCTTCTTTCCATCTCGCTCGCCTCGAGCCACGACCAGCGCCACGGCGTGCTCGTCGTCGGCCAGGACGGCGTGGATCTCCAGGCTGAAGTTGCCCCCCGTCAGCTCGGCGATCTTGGCGAACTGGCCGAACACCTCGTCCTTGCCCTTGAGATCCCCGGCCAGCTGGTTCTGGCCCGGGGTGTGCCACTGGATGTCGTCGGCGAACAGCTCACCGAGCGTGTTCAGATCGCCCTTGGCAAAGGCGCCGTATCCCTTCCTGACCAGCTCCTCGTTCGGATGGGCCATCGAAGGCCTCCTCTCTCGACAGCCGAATCTAGGCTGGATGGCGGAAGCTTTGCAAGACCCCGGGGCGGCTATTTCCGGGGCGTTCTACCCTTCGACGCCTGGCGCTCCACGAACCGGATGATCGTGCGGACCGGATTGCCGGTCGCGCCCTTGGGCCAGTAGTCACCGGCCCTCTCCGAATAGGCGGTCCCGGCGATGTCCATGTGGGCCCAGGGAACGTCACCCACGAACTCCTTGAGGAACAGGGCGGCGGTGATCGCTCCGCCGTATCGGTTCCCGATGTTCTTCACATCGGCCACGGTGGACTCGATCTGCTTGCGGTAGCCCTTCCACAGCGGGAGCTCCCATCCGGGCTCACCGGCGTCCTCGCCCGCCGCCAGGAGGTCGCTGATCACCCCTCGGTCGCTCCCCATGACCCCCCAGATGTCGTCGCCGAGGGCGATCATGCACGCCCCCGTGAGGGTGGCCATGTCCACGATGGCCCTGGGCTTCTGCTCCGAGAGGAATGCCAGGGCGTCCGCCAGGATCAGCCGGCCCTCGGCGTCGGTATTCAGGACCTCGGACGTCTTGCCGCCCCGGTGGGTGAGGACGTCGCCGGGGCGGATGGCCGAGCCGCCCGGGAGGTTCTCGGCGCTGGGGATGGCCGCCACCACGTTGAGCCGGGGTTTGAGTCGGCCGACGGCCTGCATGGCCGCCATCACGGTGGCGGCCCCGGCCATGTCGGCCTTCATCCACTCCATGCCCTGGGCGTCCTTGATCGACAGGCCGCCGGAATCGAAGGTCACTCCCTTGCCGGTCAGGGCCACGGGCTTGCCCCGGCCTCCCTCGTACCGGAGCTCGATCATCCGCGGCTGGTTCTCGCTCCCCCGTCCCACGCCGAGGATCCCCCCGAACCCGCCGCGCTCCAGCGCCGCCTTGGTCCACACCTTGCACCGCAGGCCCACCTGCCGGGCCATCCGCTGGGCTTCCTTCGCCAGGTACTCGGGCGTGGCGTCGAGGGCGGGAGTGTTCACCAGGTCACGGGCCCACGCGGCGGCTTCCGCGAAGATCTCCGCCCGGCGAAGCGCCTCCCGGGCCCTGCGGGCATCCCACCTGCGCGTGCCGATCACGGTCAGGGACTCCAGCCGGGGCTTCTGACCGTCCTCCTCGATCGGCCGGACCTTGTACCGATCGAACCGGTACGAGCCCAGGAGCATGCCTTCCACGAAGCCCTGGACGGCCTGGTCCCACCCGCTCCGCACGGCCTGCGGAAGCGTGGACGTCACCCGGCGATACCGAGCGGCCCTGGAAGCCACCCGCCCGGTGGCCCGCCGGATCCGGTCCGGGGTGGCCTCGTCCTTTCGGCCCAGACCGACGAGCATGACGCTGTCCGGTCCGGCCTTGCCGAGGGTGGGGATCGTGAACGTCTCGCCGAGCCGACCGCGGATCCCGTTCCTGTCCAGCAGCTTGGTCAGGTCCGATCCCAGGGCCCGGCCCACCTCGCTCATCCCGGGGCCCACCACGGGCCCGTCGAAGAAGGGAAGGATCAGCAGATCGGCCGGGGTCTCGGCCGGCGACGTCGTGGCGAACTCCAGATTGGGCACGGTCACCTCCTCGTGACCCGAGGGAGTTTACCGGCTCCGCCCCGGTCGCCTAGTCTCGGTCGGGATGGAGACCGCCGACCTTCGGGCCCTGGTGCGTTTCGAGGAGGGCGAGGTCGTCCGGAGCACGGTGCTCGAGTCGGAGCGGCTGTGGGCCCAGCTGGTGTGCGTGGACGTGAACCGCTCGTACGGCCCGGTGTCGGATCAGAACGCCGACGCCGTGTTCGTGGTGATCGCCGGTGAGACGGTGCTGATGGTGGACCGTCGGCGGAAGCGCATGGGCCAATGGGGCGCTGTGCTGGTTCCCGCCGGGGCCCAGGCCACCGCCACCAACGCCTCCCCAGACCCCCTGGTGCTGCTGGTGATTACGGCGCCACCTCCCGGCGCCGGACCAGGCTGAGCGCCAGGTAACCAAGGAACGCGGCCCCGAAGGCGAACACGCTGGCGGGGACGGCTCCTTCGAACAGCGGGAAGGGCAGCCTCAGCCACTCCGAGAACAGCCGCTCGACGAACGAGGACCATCCCGGGAGGGATGTGGGGGCGATCCAGTGATACACGACGAACCCGAGCAGCCACGCTCCCACCGCCGTGGGGTTGAACCCCCCGAGGTACCGGTACGGGCCGTGGTGGTCGAACAGGGCGTCTCCCCGGTACCGCCGCCGGAGCGCCTCGTGGTCGGCCAGGAACACCCCGAACAGGGGGACGAAGATCGAGCCGATGAGCAGCAGGAAGAACTCGTAGGTCAGGACCCCCTCGTCGGGCAGGCCGAAGAGCCACGCCGCCAGGGCCACCCCGATGGCGGACACGGCGACCACCCCAACCCGCTGGTTCAGGCCGGGGACCAGATTCTGAGAGGACACCGCGGCCGAGTAGATGTCGGCAAACGCCTCGTCGGTCTCCCCCACCAGGAGCGCCACCAGCAGGAGCGCGCCTCCGCCCACCGCCACGATCCCGTCGGCGATCCCGGTCACCGAAGGAGCGGGAGCGCCCGCCGACAGCACCAACAGCGCCCCCAGCGAGTAGAACCACACGTTTGCGGTGAAGTAGCCCAGGTAGGTGCCTCTGGCCGAGGAGACTCCCCGACGGGCAAAGCGGCTGTAGTCCGCCACCAAGGGGATCCACGACACCGGCAGGGCGATCACCAGGTCCACCCCGCCCCAGAACGTGGGGAACCCGCCGGCGCCGGGCCGCGACCACAACGTCCCGAGGTCGCCGGCCAAGAGCAGGCGCACCGTGAGCCACACGGCGACAGCGGCCACCACCCACACTCCGAACCGGGCCATCCACCGGCGGACCACCACCACGGGTCCCCCCAGGGAGAGGCCCAGGCACACCAGGGCTGCCACCGCCAGCCACGGATAGAAAGGGTCGAGCCCGAACACCGGCCCGGTCACCCGGCTGGCCACCAGGGCCATGGCCCACAGCTCGAACGCCGTCCACCCCACCAGCTGCAGGATGTTGAGAACGGTGGGGGCATAGGACCCCCGGGTCCCCAGCGCCGGACGGAGCAGCACCATTCCGGGGAGCCCCTCTCTGGCCCCGGCCCGGCCGACCAGGGCCAGCGGGACGCATCCGATGGCCGAGCCGACCAGGATGGCCAGGAGCGCCTGCGGAAGCCCAAGAGCCGGGACCAGGAGGGCTCCGGTCACCAGGACCAGGAGCCCAATCCCCAGGTCGCCCCACAGCACGGCGAAGTCCCGCTCGGAGAGCCGGCGCACGCCGTCCGGGGTGGCCCGGACACCCCAGGCTGGGGCCTCGCGCTCGATCACTCGCTCGAGCCGCTCCGTGACCGTGGCCATCCTCACCTCCGGAAAGCGAAAAGGGCGCCACACTCGGTGGCGCCCTGTCCTCCCTTCGCCGGCATTACCCGGATCAGGTTCGAAGGGTCGCCGGCTCTCGAGCCGGCCTCTCAGCCCGGTGCCACCGAGCTCCCCTGCTTCCTCTCTGGTCCTAGCTACCTCTTTGAGTCCCGTGATTCTATCCTTCGACCCACAGGGGCCGCACCCTCGAACCTCATCGGAGGGTCTGACACCGAGCCTCGTCGATAGAATCCCTCGCGTGGCCCGGGAACGGCCCGCCGTCGGAGAGGAAGCCCGCGTGGAGGTGACGGTCACCGAGGAGATGCTCGTCGACCTGGGCGGAAGACGGATCCATCCCGTCTATGCCACCGCATGGATGGTCCGGCACGTGGAGGAGGCCGGAAGGGCGCTGATCGAGCCGCACCTCCGTCCCGGCGAGGACGCCACCGGCGTGGCCGTGTCCATCGAGCACGAGCAACCTGCCAGGGTGGGAGACCGATTGACGGCCGTGGCCCGGGCCATCCGGGTGGACGAACGAGAGTGCGAGGCAGCGGTGGAGGTCGTGGGAGCGAAGGGACGGGTCGGCCGGGGAACCCTGGTACAGCGATACATCGCCGCGGGCCGGCTCACGGAGGAGGGAGCCACGGGATGACCTACCAGCAGATCACCGCCGATCGTGATGGCGCGGTCGCCACGTTCACCATGAACCGGCCGGACAAGCTGAACGCGCTGACGGGCACCATGAGCGACGAGCTCCTCGACGCGTTCACCCGGGCAGGGAAGGACCCCGAGGTTCGGGCCGTGGTCCTCACCGGCGCGGGGCGCGGCTTCTGCGCCGGCCAGGACCTCACGGAGTTCGAGGACGCCTATCGGTCCGGACAGCGGCCGGACATCGAGGAGCACCTGGCGGCCACGTACCACCGGCTGATCCCCATCATCGTGGAGTCCCCCAAGCCGGTGGTCGCCGCGGTGAACGGGGTGGCGGCGGGCGCGGGCGTCTCACTCGCGCTGGCCGCCGACATCCGGCTGGCCAGCGAGGACGCTCGGTTCATCCAGGCCTTCGTGAAGATCGGGCTGGTGCCGGACTCCGGAAGCACCTGGCTGCTGCCCCGGGCGGTGGGGGTGGCCAAGGCCCTGGAGCTGTCGATGACCGGCGACCCGGTCGATGCCCGGGAAGCCCTGCGGATCGGCCTGGCGAGTCGGGTGATCCCTGCGGAGTCCTTCGCGGACGAGGTGTCGGCGTTCGCCGGGCGGCTGGCGGCGCTCCCCACGGCGGCACTGGCCGAGACCAAGACCCTGATCCGGGAGGCCCCGGGACGTTCCTTGCGGGCCGCCCTGGACGATGAGGGATCGGCCCAGACCCGTATGGGGGAGACCGAGGACCATCTGGAGGGGGTGATGGCCTTCGCGGAGAAGCGAGAGCCCCGGTTCACCGGGCGGTAGTGCTCGCGGTCGGGTTCGGCCGCGCCCTCCTGCTGGCCGCGGTCGCGGTGGCCTGCGCGTCTCAACACAGACCGCCACCGACCTGACAAATCGAGCCACCCTTGGTACCGTGGCTGCGGGGAAAGGAGGTGGTGCGCTATGAGGCGCATCGGATGGCTGGTGGTTCCACTGCTGCTGTTGCTCCTGGTGCCGAACCCGGTGACGGCGAAACAGAAGCGGCGGGGCCAGAACTTCGGAACCCACCTGACGGGGGCGGAAGAGGTGCCCCCGGTGGCCACGCAGGCCCAGGGACAGGTCAAGTTCCACCTCAGCCGGGATAGGGAGACGATGGGCTGGAAGCTCAACGTCTCCAACATCTCGAACGTCGTCGGCGCGCACATCCACTGCGGAGCGGTGGGAGTGAACGGGCCGATCATGGTGACCCTGTACACCGCGGCCCCTGCAGGGGGCGCGTCGAACGGCCGGCTGGCCTCGGGATCGTTCGACCCGACCGGCGACCCCACGATCCCGCTGTGCAACGGGGTGCCCCTGATCCAGTCCATGAAGTCGGGCAACACCTACGTCAACGTCCACACCGACGACGGCGTGGCTCCCCCGGACACCGGGGCCGGCGACATGGCCAGCGGCGAGATCCGCGGCCAGGTCGAGGCCAGGGGACCGAAGAAGTTCTGACCTGACGGGTACATGCAGAGGGGCCGGCACCAGGCCGGCCCCTCTGTCGTTTGTCTTCTCCGTGGCCGGCCCGTCATGATTGAACGGTGGGCCGGAACGGCGTCCGGGGCTGGGTGGAGCGATACGTCCGGGCCTGGGAGACCAACGACCCCCAGGACATCGGATCGCTGTTCACCGACGACGCCACGTACTACACCGCTCCGTTCCGGGAGCCGTGGACGGGACGGCAGGCCATCGTGGACGGGTGGCTGGACCGGAAAGACGAGTCCGGAGACTGGACGTTCCGGTTCGAGGTCCAGGGGATCGACGGCGACCTGGCCTTCGTCCGGGGGTGGACCACCTACCGCACCGATTCCGACTACAGCAACCTGTGGGTGATCCGCCTGGACCCGGACGGCCGCGCTTCCGAGTTCATCGAGTGGTGGATGGCGGAGGAGGGGTCGTGATCTCCGGGTTCGAGATCGTGAAGTGGATCCACATCCTGATGGCCATCGTCGCGGTCGGGTTCAACGCCTCGTACGGGATCTGGCTGGCCCGGGCGGGTAGGGAACCGGACCACGAGCTCCACGTGCTCAGGGGCGTCAAGGTCCTCGACGACCGGTTCGCCAACCCGGCCTACGGCCTCCTGTTGGTCACCGGGATCTGGATGGTGGCCATCAGCCCGTTCGAGATCACCGAGTTCTGGATCCTGGCCGCGCTGGTGCTCTACGCGGTGGCCGTGGGGCTGGGGGCGGCGGCGTACACGCCGACGCTCCGGAAACAGATCGCCGTGCTGGAGTCCGAGGGCCCGGCATCTCCCACGTTCCGGCGGCTCGCCGCCCGGGGGCGGGTGGTGGGGATCGTCCTGGCCGTCGACGTGGTGGCCATCGTGTTCCTGATGGTCGCCAAGCCCACCCTCTGACCGCAGAGGCGACCCCCCTACCAGCCGCGAACGTCCTCGAAGCGGTACGGGATGTGGTCGTTGTTGAGAGGAAGTCGGTACTTGTCTGGGTTCTCATGTGCGTACTGGATGGTGGGGAAGTTCACCACCCGCACGTCCTTGGCGCCGATATTGCGATCGGCGTGCCACACACCCGCCGGGATGTTCATCAGGCGACGCCGATGCTCGGAGAGCACGATCTCGGACACCATCCCGTTGGTCGGTGAGCTTGGGCGGTCGTCGAACAGGACGACGAGCATCTCACCTTCGAGGATGAAGTACCGGTCTTCGTGCTCCTTGTGCATCCCCCAGCCCTTGGTCATCCCCGGACGGATCGTGAACGTGTACGCGAAGACCAGAGGGTCGGCGTGCCACCCCCATCGGGGGTCGAACAGCTCGCAGACCGTCCCCCGTTCGTCCACATGGGTCACCACGTCGTGGAACCGCACGCCGTCCGGGACGGGCTGGGTGCGCTCACCCTCGGGAGTTACGGTCTGGACGTCACGGGACCCGTGGGCCATTTGGGGAAGCCTCCTTGCCGATGAGTGAAGGGCTCGAGAGTACTACAGGGACGATCGGCGACGGCGCCGGGCGGCCGCGGCCCGCGCCACCGTGCCGGCACCGGGGATCCTGAGGAGCCGGGACCGCAGCCGCCACGTCCGGGAGCGGTAGACCGCGGCGAGCTCGGCCTCTCGCGGTTCGAGTCGCTCCTTCTCCGCCCACAGACGTGCACGGTCCCGGAGGAGATTGTCGAGCACGGCGGACACGTACTCCTGCCGGCCTTCCTCCGTCGCCGTCCGCTCGGCCCACCGCTGCAGCTCCGCCAGGCGCTCCTGATGCGTCATCTCACCTCGCACCGACTGGGGAAAGTTCAGGACCGTGGGACGGCCCCCGCTCACGACCCGGCAGGACGGCTCCGCCAGGAACTGCTGCCACATGTACAGGTCGGTGGGGATGCCCGGTGGAGTGGTGCGCCAGCCGTACGGCAGCCGCCGATACATGGTCAGCCTGTGAGCGGCGTGAGAGAGGGGGATGAAATTGAATCCCTCCATGATCGACCGGCGGAAGTGTGCCATCGACAGGTCGCCCGGATAGATGGCAACCCCGCCGTCCGGATCGATCCTGGCGGGACACGCATGAGCGAAGTCGGCGTCTCCCAGCAAGACCGCCAGGTGCTCGATGTGGTCCGGAAGCCACAGGTCGTCGTCGGAGAGGTAACAGATGAGCTCCCCTCGGGCTTCCTGAAGAGCGGCGTGCCGGTGGATCTCACCGTGCCGGGGCCCCTTCGGATTGTCGAAGAATCGAATCCTTCCATCCTGACGGCTGAAGTCCCGAACGATCTCACGAGTGATGTCGGGCACCCCGTCGCCGATGACGAAGACCTCGATGTCCTCGACCGTCTGGTTGAGCGCGGTGGGGATGGAGCAGCGCAGGGTCGGTCCGTGGTCGAACGTGGGGATGAGAACCGTGGCCAGGACCGCCCTGCCGGCCACCGCCTCAGCCGCCTGAGCCCTGGCTTGTCTTCTCCTTGAATCCCTCGAAGGGGTTTCGGCAGGCCCGGCACCAGTGCTGCGTCCGGCAGGGCGTGGGACCCCAGGACGACTCCTTCACGGTGTTGGCTGAGCCGCAGTACGGACACGGGGCGGCGGCAACCGTCATCAACGGAACCACCGTCCTGGCCGGCGGGCCGCCCTGCCACTCGGGGGCGATGCCGAACTCGGTGAGGCGGTGGCGCCCCTCCTCGGTGATCCGGTCGGTGGTCCACGGCGGGTCGTACAGGAACCGGACCCGCACCGTCCGGTCCGGCACGGCCTTCAAGGCTGCGGCTTCCACGTCGCGACCGATCATCTCGATGGCCGGACAGCCCACGAACGTGGGAAGGAGGTCGATCTCCACCACCCCGTCCTGGGCCTCGATCCGCTCCACCATCCCCAGGTCCACCACCGAACAGGCCGGGATCTCGGGGTCCATGACCTCAGTCATCGCCTGGTGGACCCGCCGCTCGGTCTCGTTCACCAGGTCGCTCCGGGGACCCGGCGATACAGCTCGGTCATCTCTTCCCAAAGCGCCGTGAAGTCTTCGGTGTGCCGGCCCCGGCGGCCACCGTCGCCGGCGAACCCGCCCAGATGCATCCACCGTCCCTCCCGTCGCTCGATCCCCGGCACCGACAGCGTGGGGCCGGTCTCGATCTCTCCTGACGAGGTGGGCACCAGCTCCCCCGCCGCCTTGGTGTGCTCGGTGAGGACCCAGTCCAACGACGCACGTTCCAGGTCGGTCCCCACACGCTCCAGCCACTCGGCCAGGAGACCCTCGCTGGAACGGGGGAGCACGCCATCCGATACCAGGGCCTCTTCCTCCGGAAGGGCCTCGAACAGGGCCAGGGCTTCGCCGATGGCCGCCTCGAGCCCGGCCGCGAACCGGTCCCGGGCCTCCACCGGCCCGCCGGCCAGCCGTTCGAACCACTGCCGGGCGTGCTCGAGGTGGTAGCGCTCCTCCAGGCGTAGCGTGGCGATGGCCCCGGACAGCTCGCCGAACGCCGACCCCTCCAGGGCGGACAGTCGGATGTCGTCGGCGGTGTCGTACAGGTACTGGCGGGCGATCGTATACCCCCAGTCCCGGTTGGGCCGCTCGCAGATCACCGCGTGGTGGTACTCCTCCGGTCGGCGTCCCAGGGCCAGCGCGTCGGCGCTCCGGCCGGCCAGTGGCTCGGCCAGCTCGTACAGGAGGCGGGCGTGCCCCATCTCGTCCTGCCCGATCGAGGAGAACGCCAGGTCCTCCTCCAGGTACGGGGCCCACCCCGTCCACTCGGAGTGGCGATGGCCGATCACCATCTCGTCGTCGGCCAGGGCCAGGAGGAGACCGAGCCGGGGATCAGCCATGGGCTCGCTCCCGGTCACGCCCCACCCGCCGGGCCGGAGGCCGGGGCCGGTCGATCACCGCGCCGCGGTCGGCCATCAGGGCGTGGACCCGCTTGAGCTTGGCGCCCACGCCGACGTACCCGTCCTGGCGGCGATACTCCCGGTCGATCACCCCGCCGATCCCCGTGGGGTCGGGACACTCCCGGATCTCGGTGTCCCCACGCAGTCGCAACGCGAAAGTCTTCCCCTCGCCATGACGGAAGTGGGTCTCCCGGACCAGCATCATGGCCAGGTCCAGGTCCGGGGCGTTCACGGAGCCGGACACCTGCCACTCGTCCCCTTCCCGGCGGCGGGCCAGCACGTCCCACACCTCCACCAGGGCCCTCCCGCTCAGACCGCCGCGGCGCGTGGCCCGGCGACCGCCTCACGGACCCAGTCGTGCTGATCCCACATCGCTCGCCGGTACATGAGCCGAGTCTTGGTCATGGGGCCGTTGCCCTTAACCACCTGCCAGAACTCGTCCCAGCCGGGGTCGCCCCAGTCCCACTCCCCCTTCTCCTGGTTCCATTCCAGGTCGGGGTCGGGGACCGAGATGCCCAGGTCCCACAGCTTGGGGACGTACGTGGAGAAGAACTCCTGCCGCAGATCCTCGTTCGTCCTGGTCTTGATCCCCCAGTACAGCAGGACGTCCTTGTCGGGCTTCGACGGCGGCCCGAAGAAGTGCATGATCGGCCGCCACCACCGGTTCACCGCGTCCTGGAACATCTCCCGCTGGTCATCGGTGCCGGACACCAGCTCGAGCGTGAGGTCTTCGCCGTGGCGGAGGTGGAGCGATTCTTCCGCGCAGATCCGTCTCATGGCCCGGACGTACGGGGCGTACGAGCACTCGAGGAGGGCCTTCTGGGTCACCAGCGCGGCGCCGTCGATCAGCCAGCCGATGACGGCCACGTCGCCCCACGACTCGGTGGGGTAGTGGAACACGTTGTGAAACTTCGTCCTGCCGTTGACCAGGTCGTGCCACATCTGCTCCCGGGACTTCCCCAGGTCCTCGGCCACCCGATACAGGATCTGGGCGTGCCCGGCCTCGTCCTGGACCTTGGCCGTGAGCGACAGCTTGCGGCGGAGGGAAGGAGCCCTGGGGATCCACTCCCGCTCCGGCAGGCATCCCATCACCTCGGAGTTGGCGTGCATCTCGATGAACTTCAGCAGGGCCCGCCGGTACTCATCGGGCATCCAGTCTCCGGCCTCGACCTTCTGCCCGGAGTCGATCTTGGTCTTGAACTCGGCGACGCGCTCCTCGTAGCTCATGCGGAACCCTCCTTGGCGGTGAGGCCTTCGAGCAACAGCGTGGTGAACCGGTCGGCCACCTCGTCCGGAGACAGCGGGCCCGAGGGCCGGAACCAGGTGTACGTCCAGTTGGCCGCGGACAGCACCAGGAGCCGGGCGAACCGCGGGTCGGCGTCCCCCGGAAGGTCCCGGACGATCTCGTCCCACACGGCTTCGTACCGGTCCCGGAGGCGGCGGATCTCTGCCCGGCGGGACCCGGTCAGCGCCTTCCATTCGTGATGGAAGACCCAGGCCGCGTCCAGATTGTCGGCCACCACCGAGATGTGGGCTCGCATGGCCCGGCGGAGCCCGTCCCGGGGATCGATCCGCTCGGCACGGAGTGGTTCCAGACCGTCGAGAAACTGGTGGGCGGCGTGGAGGACCACCTGGTGGAGGATCTCCTCCTTGCTGGAGAAGTGGGCGTACAGGCTGCCGGCCAGAAGGCCGCTGGCCTCGCCGATCTCCCGCATGGTGGTGGCGTGATAGCCGCGCTGTCCGAACAGGCGGGCGGCCTCCGCCAGGATCTGCTCCCGGCGAGCGATTCCGGACTGGGTGGGAGATTGGGTGGGAGTTCGGACCGCCATGGCGTTCCCCATCCTACCAAACAAACGCTCGTTTGGCATTCCTCCCCAGGTCAGGTCGTAAGCATCTCGTAACCGAGCCCCGGGGATGCTCCGGTCGTGCCCGACGTGGTGTTGCCGGTTCTGAACGAGGCCGAGGCCCTGCCCTGGGTCCTGGGGCGGATGCCCGCCGGGTATCGACCCATCGTCGTGGACAACGGCTCCACCGACGGCTCGGCCCAGCTGGCCGAGAGCCTGGGCGCGTTGGTGGTGCCGGAGCCGCGGCGCGGCTTCGGGGCCGCGTGCTGGGCCGGTCTGGTGGCCGCCGGGGCGGACGTCGTGTGCTTCATGGACGCGGACTCCTCACTCGACCCCGTTCATCTGCCGGTCGTCGCCCGGCGGCTGGACCGCTGCGACCTGGTGCTCGGCGAGCGAGTGCCGGACCCGGGAGCCTGGCCCGGGCACGCCAGGCTGGCGAACCGGGCCCTGGCGCGCTGGCTTCGCCGCCGAACGGGCCTTTCGCTTCTCGATCTGGGGCCGATGCGCGCCGGCCGCCGTGAGGCCCTCCTGTCGCTGGGGATCCGGGATCGCCGAAGCGGCTGGCCCCTGGAGATGGTCCTCCGGGCCGCGGCTGCCGGGTGGCGCATCGAGGGGGTTCCGGTTCCATACCGGGCGAGGGCGGGCCGGTCGAAGGTGACCGGGACGCTCCAGGGAACGCTCCAGGCGGTCCGCGACATGCGGCGGGTGATGGCATGACCGCCCTGGTGGTCATCGCCAAGTCTCCGGTACCCGGGCGTTCGAAGACCCGCCTGTCGCCCCCCTGTACACCCGATGAGGCGGCGGCCATCGCGGAAGCCTGTCTCCGCGACACGCTCGACGCGGCGTGCGCGGTCCACGGCGCGCAACCGGTCCTCCTGCTGGATGGGCCGCGCCCTCCGTGGTTCCCCTCGGACGTCGACCTGCTTCCGCAACGCGGCCGCGGCCTGGACGAGCGCCTGGCCGCCGGGTTCGCCGACGTGGGTGAGCCCGCGGTGATGATCGGCATGGACACCCCCCAGGTCACCCCGGCGATGCTGGCCCGCGCGACCCGAGCGCTGGAGACGGCGGATGCGGTGCTCGCCGAAGCGGTGGACGGTGGCTATTGGGCCATCGGACTTCGCCGGCCGGACCCACGGGCCATCCTCGGGGTCCCCATGAGCACCTCGAGGACGGCCGAGGCGCAGCGCCATCGTCTACGGGCCCTGGGGCTCTCGGTGGCCCACCTGCCCCGGCTCAGAGACGTCGACACGTACGAGGACGCCATCGCCGTCGCTCGCGAGGCTCCGGACACGCGACTGGCCGCCCTCCTGGAACCGGCCGCCATCCGATGACCGGGGCCGCCCGGGTGCCCGTGGCCCGGACCGCGAGCGTGGGGAACCCTCCCTCGCTGGAGACACACGCCGTTCCAACGAGAGCGATCCTCGCGCTGGCAGCGTGGGGCGGACTGATCGCCGTCGCGTACGTGTGGGCCCGAGCGATCCAAGCCGGCGGCCGGGCGATCCACCTGGGGGCACCCCCGCTGGTGGGGACGCCGGGATTCCGCGTCGAACCGTGGATGGCCATCGCCGTGGTACTGGCCGCCGCGACGGTTGCGGGGGGGCCGGCGCTGGCGGACCGCCTCGGGTGGCGCCCGATGGTCCTGATCTCGTTCGCCACCGCGGCTGCATGGGCGGTGGCCCTGGCCCTTGGCGAGGGACCGGAGGGGCTGATCCGCCCCCTGGGCTCGCCCCACGAGTATCTGAGGGACGTTCCCCTGGTCGGCTCGCCGGGCTCGTTCCTTTCGTCGTTCGTCGATCGGATCGATGACCACACCACGCACGTCCGGGCCCATCCTCCCGGCCTGCTGCTGACGCTCTGGGGGATGGACCGCGTGGGACTTTCCGGGCCCTGGCCTGCGGCCGCGCTGCTGGTCACCGGTGGCGCCGCGGCGGTCCCGGCCACCCTGGTGGCCCTTCGAGAGGTGGCCGGCGAGGCCAGAGCTCGGAGCATCGCGCCGTTTCTGGTCCTGGCCCCCGCGGCCGTGTGGGTGGCCACCTCCGCCGACGCCCTGTTCGCGGGGGTCAGCGCGTGGGGGGCCGCCCTGGTGGTTCTGGCCTCCGGACGGACGCCCCGATCTGATGCGTTCGCCACGGGGGGAGGGGTGCTTCTGGGCCTGAGCGCGTTTCTCTCGTACGGCATGGTGCTGGTGGCGTCGGTCCCGATGGCGGTGGCGACCCGGCGTCGTCGAGTGCGTCCGCTGATCGTGGCCGCGGCGGGGGCGACCGTGGTGGCCGCCGCCTTTGGCCTGGCGGGGTTCTGGTGGCCGGACGGGCTTGCCGCCACTCGTCGCGAGTACGCCGAGAGCATCGCCAGGTTGCGTCCGTACGGCTACTTCCTGATCGGCAACCTCGCCGCCTTCGCGGTGGCCACCGGCCCCGCGGTGGCCGCCGGCCTGGCCCGTCTCCGCGACCGGCGGGTGATGGTTCTGGTGGCCGGGGGATGTGCCGCCGTGGTCATCGCCGACCTCACCGGCCTGTCGAAGGGCGAGGTCGAGCGGATCTGGCTCCCGTTCGTCCCCTGGGTCGCCGTGGCCACCTGTGCCCTCCCTGCAGCCGGCCGGCGCGGATGGCTCGCCGCCCAGGCCGCGGTGGGCCTGGCCGTTCAGGCGGGGGTGATGACCCCGTGGTGACGGTAAGCGTTCGGAAAGGAACCGCTCCCTAGCATCCCAGGCACACCATGCGCGATCGGCTCGAACCGGTGCTGGAGGTGGCGGAGCGTCACGCCGCCCAGGTGGACACCGAAGGGCGGTTCCCGGCTGAAGCGCTCGAGGCGCTGGTGGCGTCGGGGCTGATGGGGCTCACCCTCCCCCGGGCCGACGGCGGTCTGGGGGCCGGGCCCCCGGAGTTCGTGGAGGTCACCTCGGCCCTGGCGGCGGCGTGCGGCTCGACCTCGCTGATCTACCTGATGCACGTGAGCGCGGCGATGGTGGTCGCCGCGGCACCACCTCCACGGACCCCAGAGGCGCTTCGCCGTCTGGCCGCAGGCGATCTGCTGGGGACGCTGGCGTTCAGCGAGCGTGGCTCGCGCAGCCACTTCTGGGCGCCGGTGTCCCGGGCCGTCGCCGAGAACGGGGGGATGCGGCTCCGGGCAGAGAAGAGCTTCGTCACCTCGGCGGGCCACGCCGGCCTGTACGTGGTCTCCACCGGGGCTTCCACCGGGAACGGCGCCGTGGACCTGTACGCGTTGCCCGGTGACGTCGCCGGTCTCGAGGTCGCGGGGCCGTGGCGAGGTCTGGGCATGCGAGGGAACGCCTCCTCGCCGATGGCCGTGGACTCGGTGATCGATGGGGACCTTCGCCTGGGAAGCGAGGGCCAGGGGTTCCAGCTGATGATGGACGTCGTCCTGCCGTGGTTCAACCTGGGGAACGCGGCGGTGTCCGTGGGGCTGGCCTCCGCGGCGGTCGAGGGAGCCACCCGGCACGTCATCGGGAGCCGCTTGGAGCATCTCGGCCAGTCCCTGGCGGAGATCCCCGCCGTGCGGGCCCGGCTGGCCCGGATGCGGATCGCCCTGGACGCCCAGCGGGCGTACCTCCGGCACGCGGCGGCGAGCATGGCGGCTCCAAGCGATGAGACCCTGCTGCACGTCCTGGGGGTGAAGGCCTCGGCCAACGACGCCGCGGTGACCATCACGGACGAGGCCATGCGAGTGTGCGGTGGCGCGGCGTTCGCCAGCCACGTGGGGGTCGAGCGGCCGTTCCGCGACGCCCGGGCGGGCCACGTGATGGCTCCCACCGCCGACGTCCTATACGACTTCTACGGCAAGGCCATCACCGGGCAGGAGCTGTTCTGAATGGCCGACACGATCCTGATCGGCGCGGTGGCCTACACGCCCAACGTCGTGCCGATCTGGGAGGGGATCCGGGAGCACTTCCGCGGCCAGCCGGTGGAGATGGACTTCGTCCTGTACTCGAACTACGAGCGGCAGGTCGACGACCTCCTGGGCGGGCACGTCGACGTGGCGTGGAACACGAACCTCGCGTACGTCCGAACGGTCCGGCGGACGGGCGGCGCCTGCCGGGCCCTGGCCATGCGGGACACGGACGTGGCGTTCCGCACCGTGTTCGTGTCCCGAGAGGGGTCGGGACTCACCGGCCCTCGGAGCCTCCGCGGGCTGCGCCTGGCCCTGGGATCCCGGGACTCACCCCAGGCCGCGATCCTGCCCCTCCACTTCCTCGCTCGAGAAGGGGTCCCCCAGGAGGACCTCGACGTCCTGCGGTTCGACTCTGACGTGGGGAAGCACGGTGACACGGGCCGGAGCGAGCTCGACGCGATCCGGGCGGTCCTCGACGACCGGGCCGATGCCGCGGCCATCGGCATCTCCACCTGGGAGGCCATCGGACGCGACGACCTGGCCCCCGGCGCCCTGGAAGCCATGTGGGCCTCCCCGCCGTATTGCCACTGCAACTTCACCGCGCTGGGGACTCTGGACGATGAACGCGCCGGGGCCTGGGTGTCCAGGCTGCTGGACATGGACTGGAACGACCCCCGCCACCGGCCGATCCTGGAGCTCGAGGGACTTCGCCGCTGGGTCCGGCCGGAGCTCGACGGCTATCGCCCCCTGTTCGAAGCGGTTGAGGAGCAGCGGATCCCCATCGAATGAGCACGGCGGTGCTGCTCGACCTCGTGGAGGTGGTGGGAGGGCTGCCTCCCGGGCTTGCCGGTCCGGTGCCGGTCCGCTCGCCGGAGGACGTCCGCCTCGTCGAGACGTGGTGCGCACGGCACGGGCACGATCTCGTGGAGCGCCGCCCCGATGTCGTGATCGTCCGACGCAAGGGCCTCGCCGACCCGCTCGCGGGGCTGCCGGCCGGGCACCGCCCGGGCTGGAGGTTGTGGCTCTACACGAACTACGACTGCAACCTGGCCTGCGACTACTGCTGCGTTCGGTCGTCACCGCAGACCGCGCGGCGGGCGCTGGGCCTGGATCGCATCCGGAGGTTGATGGACGAGGCCCCGGCCGCGGGCGTCGGGGAGGTGTTCCTCACCGGCGGCGAGCCGTTCCTCCTGCCGGACATCGCCGACATCGTGGGGGCGTGCGTGGCCGCCCTCCCCACGACCCTGCTGACGAACGGGATGCTGTTCCGGGGGCGGCGCCTGGACGCGCTGCGCTCGCTGCCCCGGGAAGGGCTGGCCCTTCAGATCAGCATCGACTCGCCGACGCCCGGGGAGCACGATCGCCACCGGGGCGCCGGGACGTGGAGGCGGGCCGTCGAGGGCGTCCGGGTCGCCCTGGCCGAAGGGTTCCGGGTCCGGGTGGCCGCCACCGTCGGCGCCCGCGACCCCGCGGGCGAGGAGGCGTTCCACGCGTGGCTCGGCGAGCTGGGGATCCCCCGGCACGACCGGGTGATCCGGCGGATCGCCCGCCGGGGCGCCGCCGAGGAGGGGGTGGCGGTCACCGAGGAGACCCTGATCCCGGAGGTGACGGTGTCGGCCGACGGCGTGTACTGGCACCCCGTGGCCGCCGACGACGAGGACACCCTGGTGACCAGGGAGGTGTTCCCCCTGGCCCGGGCGATCGAGCAGGTCCGGAAGCGGTTCGTCGAGCATCGCAGCCGACAGGACGCCGCGGCGAGCGTGTTCCCGTGCGCCTGACGGCCCAGCCCATTCGGTCGCTGGCCACCCGCTGGCGGGAACCGGCCGTCCGGACCGCCACCTTCGCTGCCCGGATCACGGCGGGACTGGTGTGGCTGTCCAACACCGACTGGAAGATGCCCCCCGACTTCGGCGCGGACACCGGCCAGGGGCTCGCTCGGTTCACCATGAACGGCGTCGAGCATCCGGTGCTCGCACCATTCACCTGGCTGGTGCGCGAGGTCCTCCTGCCGAACCTGGGGTTCTTCGGCTGGGTGATCCTGGTCGTGGAGACGGCCCTGGCGGCCTCGCTCCTGGCGGGAGCGTTCACCAGGACGGCGGCGCTCGTGGGGGCGGGCAACGCCCTGGTGATCACCCTCACGGTGTCCCGGGTCCCCGGCGAATGGGCATTCGCCTACTACATGATGATCGCCCTCCACCTGGCGGTCTTCGCCCTGGACGCCGGCACGGTATGGGGGGTGGACGCCCTCCGGGCCCGGCGCCGGGCGGGGGATGCCGGCCTCGAGCGCGCCGTACGGGCGGGCCGGGCCACGGTCGCCGGAGTCCTGGCGGCCACCGGCGTGGCCGTCGTGGCCCTCCAGGCGGACCGCCCGGCGCTCACCGATGCCAACCCCTTCAGCGGCGTCCACGGGATCCAGGGCACGGTGGTGCTCGGCGCTCTCTACCTGGTCCTGGCGGCCGCGGTGTGGCTCACCGCCGGACGCCCGGCCGCCCGGCCCCTGGGCTGGGGCCTGATCATCCTGGCGCTGGCGGCCGTGGCCACGTACGGGTCCCCGGTCAACGTGGTGTCGGCGGCACCGTCGACGGGGGCCATCCTGGCCGCCGCGGCCGCGTTCCTGCTGGTCTCCGGGAAGCGGTGACCAGGAGCCTCGGGGTCGCTGCCGTGCTCACCGCCGGGATCGCCGTGGCCGTCGGCGTGACCGTGTTGCTCCGACCCGAGACCGAGGGCACCCGGTCCGGCCGGATCCTGGTCCCCGGCGCGGACTTCCCGGTGGCCCTCACCCCCCTCCCGGACGGAGACCTGCTCTACGCGGAGCGGCTCACCGGGCGGGTTCGCCGGGTGGCGTCGAGCGGGGCCCTCGATCCCCGGCCGGTGGCCCAGGTCGAGGTGGCCACGAAGGGACAGCGAGGCCTGGTGGGCCTGGCCGCGGTGGGCCGGGAGATCTTCGCCGCGTGGACCAGGCCGCTCGGTGACCTGGTCGTGGGGCGGGTGGCTCCGGGCCCGGTGCGAATCGTGTGGCGGGGGCCCCGGTCGGCCGAGCTGGCCAACGGCGGCCACCTCGCAGGGACGCCCGACGGCTCCCTGTTGGTGGGGATCGGGGACCTGCAGCAACCGGAGCGGGTCGACGACCCCCGTGCACCTAACGGAAAGATCCTCCGTCTCGACCCGGCCGGGGGCCAGAACCAGCAGCCGGAGGTGGTCTCCGGGGGATGGAACAATCCCTTCGCTTTCGATGTGACGCTCGAGGGGGAGCTGTGGGTGGCGGACAACGATCCCGGCGACGTCCCCGAGCGGCTGGTCAGGGTGGGCCCCGACGGAGCTATGGCGTTCGAGACGGAGCTGCCGGCGGACACCGCGCCCTCGGGCCTGGCCGTCACTCCCGACGGCCTGGTGGTGTGCGGGTTTCGATCGAAGGCCCTTCTTCCGTACCGGGTAGTGGACGGCCGCGCGGAGCCCGCCGGTCCACCGCTGGCTGAGGATTGCGAGACCGGCGTGGCCCTCCTGGCCGACGACCACCTGGTCTACGCGCGACGCGACGCGATCCTGGTGGCGGATGGCTGACCGCGTCCTGGTCACCGGTGGGGCCGGCTTCGTCGGTTCGCACCTCGTCGACGCCCTGGTGGAGCGGGGCCACCAGGTCGTGGTGCTGGACAACCTCCACCCGGGAGCCCATCGGGAGACGCCCGGCTACCTCAATCCGGCGGCCGAGTACCTGTGGGGGGACCTCCGGGACCCGGAGGAGACCGCCGCCGCCGTCCGGGGCGCCACCGCGGTGAGCCATCAGGGGGGAATGGTGGGGCTGGGGTCCAACTTCGGAGACGTGGCGGCGTACGTCGCCCACAACGACCTGGGGACCGCGGGGTTGCTGCTCGCCCTCCACCGGGCCCGGTTCCAGGGTCCCCTGGTCCTGGCCGGCAGCATGGTGGTGTACGGCGAGGGAGGCTACCGGTGCCCTCGCCACGGAGCGGTCCGGCCGGGCCCCCGAGATCCGGCCAGGCTGGCCGGAGGCGACTTCGAGCCTCGGTGCCCCTCGTGCAGGCGCCGGCTGGTACCGGAACCGGTCACCGAGGAGGCGCCAACCGACCCCCGCAGCGTCTACGCCGCCACGAAGCTCCACCAGGAGCACCTGTGCACGGTCTTCGCCCGGGAGCACGGCGTCCCGTTGACGGTGCTTCGCTACCACAACGTCTACGGTCCCCGGATGCCCCGGGATACCCAGTACTCGGGCGTGGCGGCCATCTTCCGCAGCGCCCTCGAGGCCGGTCACCCGCCTCCGGTGTTCGAGGACGGGCGACAGACCAGGGACTTCGTCCACGTGCGCGACGTGGCCCTGGCCAACGTGTTGGCGCTCGAGGCAGCCGCACGAGGGACCTTCAACGTGGCCACCGGTGACCCTCGCACGGTGGGAGACATGGCCGGGGGCCTGGCCGCGGCGTTCGGAGGTCCGGCCCCAGAGATCACCGGCCGGTTTCGCCTCGGCGACGTCCGGCACGTGTTCGCCTCCACGGAGCGTGCCCACCGGATGCTCGGCTTCCGGGCCCGGGTCCCGTTCGAGGAAGGAGTCCGAGAGCTGGCAGGGGCGGCCCTCCGAGGGGCCGCCCCTGCCCGGCCGCCGGTCGCGCGGGTCAGGCCCCCACGGGCGCTCGGGGGCGCTCCAGGTCCCGCGTAGCGGCGGCCTCCCGGGCATGGATCCCCTCGACCTTGAGGTCGGGGAGCCATCGGAGCCACCCGGGTAGGTACCAGTTCCGGTCGCCGAGGAGCTTCATGGTGGCCGGCACCAGAACCGAGCGGACGATCGTGGCGTCCAGGAACACCGCCACGGCCAGCCCGAAGCCCATCTGCTGGAACATCACCAGCTTGCCGGCCGCGAAGCCCGCGAACACCGCCACCATGATCAGGGCGGCTCCCGTGATGATCCCGGCGGTGGTCCGCAGCCCGAACGCCACGGACTCGCCGTTGTCGCCGGTCTGATCGAACCGCTCCCGGATTCGGGTCAATAGGAACACGTGATAGTCCATCGACAGGCCGAACAGGACCGCGAACAGGAACAGGGGCAGCCACGCCTCGATCGCTTCCACCTGCTGGAACCCCAGCAGGTCGGCTCCCACCCCTTCCTGGAATACCAGGACCAGGAGCCCGTACGCGGCTCCTACCGACAGCAGGTTCATGATGATGGCCTTGATGGGGACCACGATCGACCGGAACACCACGGTCAGCAGGAGGAACGACAGTCCCAGGACGAACACGAACACGATCGGCGTGTACCGATCGGTCACGTCGAAGAAGTCCGCGAACTGGGCCGTCTCCCCCCCGACCAGGACGTCGGCGTCGACACCCGCGAACGCCTCCGGGACGATGCTCTCTCGCAGCCGCTCGACCGAGGCCACGGCCTGCTTCCCGGAAGGATCGCCGACCGGCGCCGCGGAGACCACGGTCAGCCCCGCCCCCGTCTCGACCAGGCTGGGGCCGAATCCGTCGTCCTGGGCCAGGGCCCGCTGGAGATCTTCAACGGCAGCCTGTACCCCATCGGGGTCGCCGTCCACCACGACCGCCACCGGCGAAGTGATCCCTCCGGCGAACTCCGTGGCCAGGATGTTGAACGCTCGCTTGGACTGAATGTCGTTCGGGAGCGTGCTGACCCCTCCGAATCCGGTCTCGATGCCGAAATAGGAGACTCCCGCCGCGATCAGGAGCCCGGAGGCGAGAACCAGGCTGGTCACCGGGCGGCGCATGACTCTCCGGGTAACCTGGTCCCAGAAGCCGCCCCGCCGCTCCCCCGCCTCCACGGGCCGCCTGCGGCGAAGGACCCGGATGGCGTTAACTCGGTCCCCAAGCAGGGAGAGCACCGCGGGCAACAGCGTCATGGACGCCAGGATGGCGAACAGGACCACCAGGATGGCTCCCAGGGCCAGGCTGCGGAAGATGGTGGTGGGCACCAGCAGCATGCCCACCAGCGCCAGGACCACGGTCATCCCGCTGAAGAACACGGCTCGGCTGGCGGTGGCTCCCGACAGCCGGATGGCCTCGAGCTTGTCGTGGCCCCGGCCGCGCTCCTCCCGGTAGCGAGACACGATGAACAGGGAGTAGTCGATCCCCACGGCCAGTCCCATCATCGTGATCATGTTGGTGACGAAGTAGGAGAAGTCGAAGGCCTGGCCGAGGAGAGCCACGGCCCCCACGGCCACCACGATGGCCACCACCGCCAGCAGGATGGGCACCACGGCGGCCACCACGGCGCCGAACACCACTAGGAGCACGATCAGCGCGGCGACGATGCCGATCGACTCCCCGGTCCGAAGATCCTCCTCGGCGATGGCACTGAAGTCGTCGTTGATGGTCACCGGCCCGGCGACCAGGACCTCGGCCCCCTCCCCGGTGTGCTCGTCGGCCACCGCTCGCAGCTCGTCGGCGAACTCGGCGGCCTCATCGAGCGAACCGGCCATCACCGCGTTCACCAGGGTGGCGTGGCCGTCCTGGGACACCAGAGTGGGATCCTGGGTGTCGTAATAGGTCACCACCTGCTCCACTCCGCCGTCGATCCCGGCGACGTCGCGCTGGACCTCGCGGACCCGGGCCTCGAACGCCCGATCCTCCACGGTGAGGTCCCTGGAGCGGACGATGAACAGCTCCACGAGCTTCTCCGGTCCCCGAACTCGCTCCAGGAGCTGATTCGCCCTGACGGACTCCGGCTCGTTGGTGAAGTCGAACTCGGTGGTCAGCACTCCGCCCAGCAGCCGGGAGGTGATGAACCCCGCACTCAGCAGGAGAACCACCCAGGTGGCGATGGTGATCCAGGGTCGCCGGGCGCTGGCCCGTGCCAGGCTTTCGGTGTTGAGCCTCATCGCTCCTCCTCGCTCGACCGCCCCACGGGCCATGGAGCGGTTTACGGTGTATGCTTACGGTGTACGGGAGACTACACGTACGCTGTAAGTCCTGTCAAGGGAGGGCCGTGGAACAGGCTGTGAACGAAGCGCCGGCAAGGGCGCCGCTCACCCGGGAACGGATCATCGAGGCGGCCTTGCGGCTATCCGATGCCGAGGGTCTGGAGGCGGTGACCATGCGCCGGCTGGGCCGGGAGCTCGGCGTGGAGGCCATGTCCCTGTACAACCACGTCGAGGGGAAGGAAGCCATCCTCACCGGTGTCCTGGAACGGGTGCTGGCCGAGTTCGAGCTTCCCGAGGGGCCGCCGGGCGACTGGATCGAGCGGTCCCGCGAGCTGGCCCACCGGTTCCGGGACCTCTTGCTCCGCCATCCGGGGTCCATCCCGCTGTTCAGTGAGAAGGCCGGGCCGATCACCGATCTCCGCGCCCTCCGGCCCCTCGAGGTAGCCCTGGAGACCCTCCGCCGAGGAGGGCTCTCCCAGGAGGACACCATCCACGGCTATCACGCCCTTGTGGGGTTCGTGGTCGGGAACGTGATGCTCGAGGTGGCCGGGTTCCTGAGCCGCGAAGCCGAGGACCCCGACCACATGGAGCAGATGCTCCGGGCCATCCCCGCCCAGGAGATGGAGCGCTTCGCCAACCTGATCGAGATGCTCCCCGCCCTCCACGAGTGCGACCCGGCGGCGGAGTTCGAGCACGGCCTCGACCTGCTCCTGGCCGGCCTCCGAAGCGCCGCGGGCGGCCCCGAAGGGCCGCCCGCGTAGGAAGAACCCCGCCGTCCCTTAGAGGAGCGCCGCAGTCTGCAAGGTCAGGCCGATCCCCAGCACCTGCTCGGCCCGGGCCACCTGAGGCGCCAGGCGGGTGATCCCCATCACCCCGGCATCCACGCCCGAGGTGCCGATCGAGGCGGCGTGAAGCCCCACCGTGACGATGACTCCCACGGCGCGGCCGTCGGCGCTGATGATCCCGCTGCCGGAGTCACCGAAGATGATCGCCCCGTCCGCGTACACGTGGTCGGGGTCCGGCATCGCGGTGGCCACCGCCGTCCGGGCCGGGACCGTGGCCCCCAGGCCGAGGCCCTGGCCGAAGTGGTTCAGGACCACTGGGGTCGCCGGGGTGTCTTGGTTGATGCCTGTCGGTCCGCCGAAGTGGCACATCTGGGGGCTGGCCGGCACGCTCGCGTCGAGACGGATCAGGGAGAAGTCCTTGGGATCCTGGAGGACCGCGTAGGCGAACTCGCCGATCCGCTGGTCGTTGGCGTCTCGAGCCTCCGGTCCCGAGCCGGGAGCCCAGCTCTGCTCACCATCGGCTCCCAGGATGCAGTGGCCCGCGGTCCCGATGTATCGCCGGCCGTCGCTACCCGTGAACAGGAAGTTGAACGTGCACTGACCCGCGTCGCTCTGGACCACGGCTCCAGGGCGAACCCCGTCGCAGGACTCCAGCACTCCGATGGGCGGGGCCTGAGTCTGAACCGCGATGAGGCGGCAGGGGACACCTCCCAGGGTCCACTTCGATCCCCCCACTCCGGAGAGCGCTCCCGCGCGCACCGGCCCGGCGGTGAAGAACCCGGCCAGCAGCACGGCAGAGATGAGCAACGAGGCGTAACGGATCCGTCTCACGGCACCTCCTCGTGTCGGGCCCGACCGATCCCCCGACGCCGGCCCTCGGGCGTAAGGACCCAGGCGCCGGCGAAGTCTACACCAGAGCGAGCACTGCCGGGCTCCACGTATAGAGTTGAGTGGAATTCCCGAAGGAGGACCGTGGTGACCGAGACCCATCAACTGGTGATCGGCGGCGACCTGGTGGACGCCGCCTCCGGCGAGACGTTCGAATCGATCGACCCCTCCAGCGGCCAGGCCTTCGCCACCGTGGCCAGGGCCGGAGCCGAGGACGTGCGACGGGCCGGTGAAGCAGCTCGGAAAGCCTTCGACGAAGGGCCGTGGCCCGGGATGAAGGGGCGGGAGCGGGCCGGGCACCTCCTGGCCGTGGCCGACGGGATCAAGAAGGCCGCCGGCGAGCTGGCGGAGATGGAGTCCCGGGATTCCGGAGGCACCATCCGCAAGGCCAAGAACGCGGACATCGGGATGGCCATCTCCACGTTCCGGGTATTCGCCGACATGGCCGCTCGGGAGGAAAACGAGGAGCCACTCCCCCGTTCGCCGATCTCCTACAACTACCTCCGCCGCGAGCCCATCGGAGTGTGCGCGGGGATCACCCCGTGGAACTTCCCGCTTCAGATGGCCGCGTGGAAGATCGCTCCGGCCATCGCCGCGGGCAACACCGTCATCCTGAAGCCCGCTTCCTATACTCCGCTGTCCTCGATCGCTCTCGGCCGCATCTGCTCGGAGGCGGGCCTCCCCGAAGGCGTGGTCAACGTCCTCCCGGGGCCGGGAGCGGCGGCCGGGGAAGAGCTGGTGAACTCCCCCCTGGTCGACAAGGTGGCGTTCACGGGCTCCACCGAGGTGGGACGGCGGATCATGCAGCTGGCCTCGGGGACCGTGAAGAAGGTCACCCTGGAACTGGGAGGGAAGTCCCCGTCGATCGTCACCGACGCGGCGGACTTCGACTACGCGGTGGACGGAGTCCTGTGGGGGGTGTTCTTCCACCAGGGCCAGGTGTGCTCGGCCGGCACCCGGCTGTTCCTCCAGCGCGGGCTGGAGGACGAATTCCTGGCCGCGCTGATCAAGCGAGCCGGCGACCTGACCGTCGGCCCCGCGCTGGACCCCGGCTCGGACCTGGGCCCGGTGGTGGCCCAGAGCCAGCTGGAGACCGTGGAGCGATACGTGGAGATCGGCCGCTCCGAAAGCGCCGAGGTGGCCACGGGGGGAGAACGGGCCGTGGTCGAGGGCCACGAAGGCGGCTACTACTACCGGCCCACGATCCTCACCGGCGTGGACAACCGAATGAAGGTGGCCCAGGAGGAGATCTTCGGCCCGCTCCTGGTGGTGATCCCGTTCGAGGACGACGACGAGGCGGTGCGTCTGGCCAACGACTCGATCTACGGGCTGGCCGGGGCGGTGTGGTCCGCGGACGTGCCCCGAGCGGTATCGATCGCCGAACGGCTGCGCACAGGGACCGTGTGGATCAACGACTACCACATGATCAACCCGCGCTACCCGTTCGGGGGCTACAAGCAGTCGGGGATTGGACGGGAGCACGGGACCATCGGCTTCAACGAGTACCGCGAGGCCAAGCACATCCATGTGGACCTCGCCGGCGGCCGGGACAAGCACCCCTGGTGGGACACCCTGCTCCCCAGAGGGTGAGCCAGGAGACGACTACTTCCGGACCCTGACCTTCACCGGTTCAGGGTGGCCAGCGATTCCACCGCGGCCCGGTCCAGCCGGCCCTCGGTGACCTGCGTGCGGAGGGCCTCAACGGCCTCCCCGGATCCGAGGGCGGCACGGTGCGGTCGCGGGTGGGTCATGGCTTCGAACGCGTCGGCCACGGCCACCACCCGGGTGGCCGGAGTGACCGCGTCGCCCCGCTTGCCCCGCGGATAGCCGCTGCCGTCGAGGCGCTCGTGGTGGTCGAGGATGGCCACGCCCGCGGAGGGGTTCCCCAGGGGGGCTGCCGCGACCATCGAGGCGCCGGGGTGGGACCGGACTAGGCTCCACTCGTCTTCGCCCAACGGTCCCGGGCGACCCAGGATGTCCGGCGAGGTCACCAGGTGCATGCCCAGGTCGTGAAACAGCCCGGCCAGGCGAGCCGCCTCCACCTCGCGCGAAGGAAGCTGCATGGCCTCGGCGATCCTCCGCGACAGCTCCGCCACGCGGAAGGAACGCCCGGCGAACCCTTCCAGCGACCGGTCGGCCTCGTCCAGGGCCAACCGAAGCACGAGCTCGAAGGACCCCGCCACGTGGCCCCGCTCCGGGGGCCCGCCGCCCCGTAGCCCACGGTGGGCACTGTCCACCACGCCCAGGAGCGTCTGGACCCACCCCCACCGAGCGGAGCCCTCCGGGACGGCGCGCAGGGCCAGGACGGCCAGAACCCACAGGGGAGGCGCCGCATCCGAGGGGATCGCCAGGGCGGCCCACTCGGGGGCGCGCCGGACCTCCACCGCCGGCTCGGTGGCGGCCAGGATCCGGATCGAGGAGGCCACCCCGCGGGCCGCATCCGCCAGGGGAGCCGAGTCCGGCTCAGGGGGCAGCACCAGAACGTGCGCCGGGAACTCGGTCAGGAGCCGTTGGATACGCCGGATGTCCGCGTGGGGCAGGACCCAGATCCACGGCCATACCTGCCGGAGGTTCTCGAGGGTGTCCCGGGGCACGGCTCCCTCGCGGGCGGCGATGCGGATCTCATGCGGGAGGGCCGTGGGCCCGATTGTTTCGAAGACGATCTCGGGGGGGATGGCCGCTTCATCCCGCAGGTCGATGACCCGCTCCGGCCGTGCGCCGCGGAGGTCCTCCTCCTCAGGTCCATCCGGCTTTGTCGGGTCCATGCGGGCCTCGGTCTCTCGATCCTCCGGTCGCCCGCGGGGCCGGGCTCGGGACGGGTTCGAAGCAATCGTATTCGCGCGCCGCCTGCCGTCAACTATGTCGCGCGAGCGTCTCCGGCATGCGCAGCGCCAGGGCCAACACCCCGGCCAGCGGCAGAGCGGCCAGCAGGAAAGCCCCCCGGAACCCCAACACGTCGGCGGCCAGCCCGGTGATCGCGGGGCCGAGGACGAACCCCACGTCGCCCGCGAACCTGAACACCCCCACGGCAGACGCCGAAGACCGCCCCGGCGTGACGTCGGCCACCACCGCGGCGGGCACCACCGCGGCGAACCCCGTGGACAGCCCCATGGCCACCAGAGTGGCCGCCAGGAGCCACGGCTCCACCGCCCACCCCATCACCGCCACGGTCACCAGGAGCCCGGCCAGCCCCGGGACCAACGCCGTTTTCCGTCCTCGCCGATCGGCCACTCGCCCCGCCCAGCCAACGACCGCGAACTGACCCACGGCCGCGGCTCCGAGGACCACCCCGATGCCGAACTCCGAGAGGTGAGCCTCCTCCCCGGCGAACAGCGGGACCAGCGTCAGGCGGACGGACGCCAGGAGCCAGAACATCACGCCGTTGGCCACCAACGCGGTGACGAACGGACGGCTTCGGAGAAGCTTCCGGGCTCGCCGCCAGCCGGCCGCGACCGGTCCCTCCGACTCCGCGAGGACCTCATCGGCGGTGTCGGTGGGCGGCGGGGGGGATGCCCTTCCCCCGGCGCCGGTGAGGTAACGGAGCATCAGGAGGGCGGAGATCCCACAGGCCCCCGCGTAGAACCACAGCGGGGCGGCCAGCCCGAACCACTCGGCGATCAGCCCGCCGATGGGCTGCCCCAGAACCGTCCCCAGGAGGAACGAGGACACGAACAGGCTCATGGCCCTGGCCATCCGCCCCGGATCGACCGATCGCAGCAGGTAGCTCATCAGCGCCACGAACAGGAGCGAGGAGCCCGCCCCTCCCAGGCTCCGAAACAGGACCAGGAAGCCGAACGAAGGAGCCACAGCGGAGAGCGCGGATGAGACCCCCACCACGACCGTACCCAGGGTGGCCGAGTGGCGCTCACCCAGACGTCCGACCATCGGTCCGGCCCCCAGGTCGGTGATCAGCCGGGCCACACCGAACGCCGCGTTGAGCAGGCCGACTTCCGTCCGTCCGACCCCGAACGATCGGGCGAACAACGGGAGGGTGGGGACGATGAGCCCGAACCCCAGCATGACGATCACCGTGACCCCCACCGCCACTCGGACGGCCGGGTCTCCGATCACCTCGCGCAGCGATCCCGGCGGGGGGGCGGCCACGCCGCCCTAAGCCCGGGCGGCGATCTCGGCGGCAGCCTCCTGCACCAGCTCGACCTCCCGTTCCCCGAACGCGTCGAGCGTGTCGGAGTCGACGTCCAGGACGCCCAGGACGGAGCCGTCCCGCTCGATGGGTGCGACCACCTCCGAGCGAGTGCCGATGAAGCATTGGATGTGGCCCTCGCGCCGGGAGACGTCGGGCACCACTTCGGTGGACCGGGAGACCGCCACCGTCCCGCAGACCCCCTCGCCCACGGGGATCCGCTCGTGGCCCACGGGGTTCGGGCCCCGGAACGGGCCCAGAACCAGGGTGTCGCCCTCGATCAGGTACACGCCTACCCAGTCGAAGCGCTCTTCCCTGGATAGCCGCTCCACGATCCGGTCGATCACGTGGAGGTCCACGGACAAGGGAGTGTAGTGCAGGTGGGAAAAGCTTCGGGAAAAGCCAGAGGGGGACTGCCCGCGAATCCCCCTCCTGGCGCATGCAGCACCCGAGCGCCCTCTCGAGGTGCCGCTTCTCCCGCCTAAGTCGGCGGGCTTCTTTTCGCCCCTATCATTGCCGGAACAGCGAGGGAAGGGAATGGCCCGGCGGGGTCATTTCCAGGTAGCCCGAAAGGACTAGTTCTCGATGCCGGCACTGGGCTGTTCGACCCTGGTCACCGCCCGATCGGCCGATCTCCCGGTCCGGTCTCCGGCCACACCGGAGATCGTTCGCGACGCGGTGGTGGCGTGGGAGGACGAAACGATCACGTACGCGGGCCACCGCGCCGGCTGGGACGGCCCCATCGACGAGGACGCCTCCGGGCGAGCCGTGGTGCCGGGCTTCGTCGACTGCCACACTCACCTCCCGTTCTTCGGGTGGCGGGACGACGAGTACGAGGACCGGCTGGGCGGCGCCCGGTACGGCGAGCAGGGCGGCATCCTTCGGAGCGCCCGGATGCTGGCCGAAGCCTCCGACGATGACGTGCTGGCGTTCTGCAGACCACTGCTCGAGGAGATGCTGACCCACGGCACCACCGCCGTGGAGATGAAGACCGGCTACGGGCTTTCGGTGGAGACCGAGCTGCGACAGGCGCGCCTGGCCCGTCGGCTGGCCGACGAAGTTCCCCAGACCGTCACGGTGACGCTCCTCGGGTGCCACGCGGTGCCGTCCGGTGGCACATCCGAGGAATGGGTCGACGCCGTATGCACGGAGCTGATCCCCGCCGCGGCCGCGGGAGGCCTGGCCGACGCCGTGGACGTGTACGTGGAGGACATCGCGTTCACCGTGGCGGATCTGGAGCGAGTGGCCGAAGCGGCCGCGACGCACGGGCTCCCCCTCCGGTGCCACGCCGACCAGCTGGGACCCTCCGGCGCCGCGGAGGCGGCGGCCCGATTGGGGGCTCGGAGCGCCGACCATCTCAACCACACCGACACCGGAGGCGTTCGAGCACTCGGCGGCGGCGACACCATGGCCGTCCTTCTCCCCGCCTCTACCCTGCTGCTCGGCGAGTCCCGACCCCCCGTGGCGGAGCTCCGCGAAGCCGGCGCGGCCATCGCGGTGGCCACCGACCTGAACCCGGGGACCTCGCCGGTGCTGTCGATGCCGGAGGCCATCACTCTGGGCTGCGCCTTGTACCGCCTCCCACCGGCCGAGGCCCTGCTGGCGGCCACGGTCAACGCGGCGTGGGTCCTGGGGCTGCACGACCGGGTGGGCTCCCTGGTCCCGGGGAATCGTGCCGACCTGCTGGTCCTGGACGCCCCGGACCCCCGGATGATCCCCTATCGACCCGGCCACAACCCCGTGGCCGAGGTGGTGGTGGGAGGTGTCCTCCACCACCGATCTCAATCGGGAGGAAGAGGGTAGAGTCTCCGCCAATGGCCGGCCGACCGTGGCTGACGCGTGGGGCCGTGCTGGCGGCCTTCCTGGTGGCGACGCCGCCCGGTGGAGTCCCTCCCGCGTCGGCGTCCACCTCAGCCCGGCTGGTGATCGATTGCCGGCCCTCGCTCGAGGAGTGCTGGCCGACGGCGTTCGTGTTCACCCCCAACGGCAAGCAGGTGTTCTACGTGGAGCGGTTCACCGGACAGATCCGGCGGTTCACGTTCAAGGGACGGAGAGACGGCCGGTGGGGATCGGTGGGGCCCGTGGACGGCGACGGGGAGCGAGGAACCCTGGGCATCGCCCTGGACCCCCGGTGGAACAAGGGACCCAGGCAGCGATGGGTGTACGTGTTCTTCACCCAGGCGCAGCCGTTGGAGAACAAGATCGTCCGGCTCCGGAAGAAACCGAAGAAGCCGGGGTTCGTTCGTCAGGAGCTCCTGTCGATCCGGGTGGATCCTCCGAACTCGAACCACAACGGCGGGCCGATCCACTTCGGGCCCGACAGGAAGCTCTACGTGGTCACCGGAGACCAGGGACGGTTCCCGGAGCGGTCCCAGGACCTCGCGGATCCCGGCGGCAAGGTGCTGCGGCTGAACCGGAACGGAGGCCGCCCTGCCGACAACCCGATCCCCGGGAGCCTGGCGTACTCCTTCGGCCATCGGAACTCGTTCGGGTTCACGTTCGACCCTCGAACCGATCGCCTGTGGCAGACGGAGAACGGGCCCAACTGCAACGACGAGGTCAACCTGGTGGTGCGGGGCGGCAACCACGCCTGGGGGCCGGATGGCACGTCCTGCTCCGGAACTCCCGACGTGGCCGAGACGAACCGGAGCGGCCCCGACCCCAAGATCCTGCCCGAGGTGAACTACGGGTCGGTGCTCGTGCCCACCGGAGCGGTCTTCTGCGAGCGATGCGGCCTGGATCCGGCAGTCGAAGGGGACCTCCTGGTGGCGACCTTCGGGGGCCAGGTCCGCGACCTCAGCCTGTCGGCCTCCCGGGACGATGTCGTGGACGACACGGTGCTGTACCAGCACGACGAGGGGGTCCTGGCCATGGCGGCGCGGCGAAGCGGTCAGTTGTACTTCAGCGACGACGATGGGATCTACCGGCTGGTGGCTGCGTGAAAGCCATCACCCGCGTGGCGCTGTTGATCGCCGTCCTGCTGGCGACCATCCCGCTGGCCCCGGCGCCGGCGGCGGCGGCGGGGAAGCAGCGAGTGGTTCGGTGCCGCAACCCGAGGACCTGCTGGCCGGCGGCGTTCGCCTTCACACCCGACGGATCCGAGCTGTTCTACGTGGAGCGGTTCTCGGGCGAGATCCGCCACGTCCCCGTGGCCGGAGGCCCCGATCAGCGGTGGGGGAAGATCAAGGGGGTGGCCGGCGGCGGCGAGCGAGGGGCACTGGGCCTGGCGGTGGACCCCGACTGGTCCATGGGCCCGGACCACCAGTGGGTGTACGTGTACTACACGGACGCCCACCCTGAGGTGAACCGGATCATCCGGCTGCGCAAGCAGGGAGGCGGCCTGCAGAAGGACCAGCTGGTCCGGATCCCCGCCAACAGCTTCCACGACGGCGGGGTGATCCACTTCGGACCGGACGGGAAGCTGTACGCGGTGACCGGCGACGCCGGCAAACCGGGGAGGTCCCAGCAGCGGAAGAACCTCGGCGGGAAGGTGCTGCGGCTGGAGGAGACCGGGGCCCGCCCTTCCGACAACCCGATGGCCGGGAGCAAGGCGTTCTCGTTCGGCCATCGCAACTCGTTCGGGTTCGCGTTCGACCCGCGGACCGGGAAGCTGTGGCAGACGGAGAACGGTCCCACCTGTGACGACGAGATCAACCTGGTGCTCCCGGGCGAAAACTACGGGTGGGGCGGATCGTCGGCGTGCCCGAACACCAACGACAGCGGCCCCAGCCCTCAGGCCCCCGAGCTTCGGTGGAACCCCCTGATCGCCCCCACCGGCGCGGCGTTCTGCGACGGGTGCGGGCTGGGCCCCGCACTGGAGGGGGACCTCCTGGTGGGGGCGTACCTCGACGGTCGGATCCGCAACCTTGACCTGAACGCGAATCGGACCGGCATCAGCGGTCAGGGCGTGGTGCTGAACAACCCCCGGGCGGTGCTGGCTGTGGAGGCGGCGCCGGACGGCCGGGTCTACTTCAGCGACAACCGGGGCATCTACCGCCTGGTCTGAGCATGTGAGTCAGGCGCATGGTCCCTCACCAAGCTGGTACTTAGTACGACCCACCCCGTTAGAGCACGGATTGTGCCCGTACTAAGTACGGCACGCTCGTACTAAGTACCAGGCCCCCCCGGGGGGACAGCCAGGGGGTTTCGGCGGGGGTTGGCTCCGCGCCTCTCGGGGCCGACAATAGGTAAGCGATGGACATCATGGAGAACTTCCTGGACGCGGTGGGGCACACCCCCATGGTCCGGCTCGGCCGGGTGGCCAGGGGGGTCAAGCCCACGATCCTGGCCAAGCTGGAGATGCTGAACCCTGGCGGGAGCGTGAAGGACCGCATCGGGCTGCGGATGATCGAGGCCGCCGAGCGGGCCGGGCACCTGAAGCCCGGGGGGACCATCGTCGAGCCCACCAGCGGCAATACCGGCCACGGGCTGGCCATCGCCGCCGCGATCAAGGGATACCGGTGCATCTTCGTGATGCCCGACAAGATGAGCCAGGAGAAGGTGGCCCTCCTCCGCGCGTACGGATCGGAGGTGGTCATCACCCCCACCGCGGTGCCGCCGGAATCACCCGAGTCCTACTACCGGGTAGCCGACCGCCTCACCGAGGAGATCCCCGGCGCGTTCCAGCCGAACCAGTACTTCAACCAGGTGAACCCGGCGACCCACCTCCAGACCACGGGACCGGAGATCTGGGAACAGACCGAGGGACGCATCGACGTGTTGGTGGCCGGCATCGGTACCGGCGGCACCATCACCGGCGTATCCCACTACCTCAAGGAACGGAAGCCCGACCTGATGGTGGTGGGGGCCGACCCGGAGGGCTCGGTGTTCTCCGGTGACGAGCCCCGCCCATACCTGGTCGAGGGGATCGGCGAGGACTTCTGGCCCCAGACCTTCGACCCCAAGGTGGTGGACCGGTACATCCGGGTCTCCGACCGGGATTCCTTCGTCACCGCTCGGGCCATCACCAGGCAGGAAGGGATCCTGGTGGGCGGGTCCAGCGGGACGGCGCTGTTCGCGGCGCTCGAGGTGGCCCGCGAGCTCGACGAGGAGGCCACGATCGTGGTGATCTTCCCCGACACCGGCCGAAACTATCTTTCCAAGCTGTACTCGGAGTCGTGGATGCTCCAGTACGGGTTCGCGGAGCGCCCGGAGGTGGTCCGGGTCGAGGACGTGCTTGTGGCCAAGCATGGCGACCTCCCTCCGGTGGTGTCGGTTGGCGCCCACGAGAAGGTCCGCCACGCCGTCGACACCTTGCAGCAGTACGGGATCTCCCAGGCTCCCGTGTCCCGCGAGGACGACGGTGAGGTCACCTCGATCGTGGGAAGCATCCGGGAACGGGCCCTCCTCGACCGGGTGTTCCGGGACCCCGACTCGCTCCAGGCCGACGTGGCCGAGGTCATGGGCCCGCCCCTTCCCCTGGTGGAGTCCGCCGACCCGATCGACGTGGCCTTCGAGCGGCTGCAGAGCGCCCCGGCGCTGGTGGTCAGCAGGGACGGGCGGTCGCTCGGGGTGCTCACCCGGTCCGACCTGCTGGAGTTCCTGGCCCACCGGCAGCGCACCTCCTCGTAGTTTGCTGGCCCTGGGCGTCGACGTGTCCGCCGGTCGGGGCCTGGACCTGGTGGCCATCGACGAGCGGCGGGTGCCGGTGGAGGTCCACCGGGCCGTGGCGGTCGACTCGCTGCCCGAAGTGGTCCAGGACCTCGAGCCGGAGGTGGTCGCCATCGACTCCCCGCCGTCGTGGGGTGTGGGAGGGGGGTCCAGGGCGGCCGAGCGCCGCCTGGCCGGGATCGGAATCCACTCCTTCGGCACGCCGACAAAGCCTCGCGCCGGGGACAACCCCTTCTATGACTGGATGCGGGTGGGGTTCAGAGCATTCGAGGCTCTGGATGGGCGGTTCCCCCGGTACCGGGAGGGGACGGTGCACCGGACGGCCATGGAGGTATTCCCCCACGCCACTGCGGTGGTCCTGGCCGGCTGCCTGCCCCCCCGAGGCGTGACCAAGAACGTGTGGCGCCGGTCGGTGCTGGGGTCCAAGCGAGTGGCCACGGAGGGACTCCGGAGCCTGGACCAGATCGACGCCGCCCTGGCCGCCCTGACGGGCCACTTCGCCCTCCAGGGCCGGTTCACCGCGGTGGGCGACCCGGACGAGGGGGTCATCGTGGTCCCCGCCAAGACCCTGCCGCGGGGCCGGTACCGCCTGTGCGAGCGTCCGGTCCGCCCCAGCTCCCAGCCCCACCTGCCCGGCCTGACCCCCTGTGGAGTGGAGTGCCCGGCTGCACCGCGTTCACCCGCGCGGAGTTCGCCAGGAGGCACGACGCCAAGCGGAAGTCCGCGCTGTGGAGACAGGTCCGCCTCGGAGACGAGGCGGCCCGTGAGCTGAGGAGACGAGAATGGCAGCTGCCGCCGGAGATCCGATGACCGAACGGTTCGAGACCCGCGCGATCCACGCGGGCCAGGACCCGGAGCCGATGTACGGATCCGTCAACGTCCCGATCTACCAGACGTCCACGTACGCCCAGGACGCCGTGGGCAAGCCGAAGCGCTACGACTACGCCCGCGGCGGGAACCCCACCCGCGAGGCCCTCCAGTCCGTGCTGGCCTCGCTCGAAGGGGGGGCCGCGAGCCTGGCCTTCGCCTCCGGCATGGCCGCGGAGACCACCCTGCTCCTGGCGACGCTTCGCCCCGGTGATCGGGTGGTGATGGGGGACGACGTGTACGGAGGGACGTACAGGCTCCTGGCGCAGGTCCTGGACGGATGGGGCGCCACCGTGGCCACCGTGGACCTCACCGACGAGCAGGCCGTTCGCCGGGCCATGGGAACGGACACCCGGGTGGTGTGGGTGGAGTCCCCCACCAACCCCCGTCTCAAGATCGTGGACATCGCTCGCGTGTCCGAGATCGCCCACCAGGGCGAGGCCCTCTGCGTGGTGGACAACACGTTCGCCACCCCGTACCTCCAGCGGCCACTGGAGCTGGGAGCCGACGTGGTGGTCCACTCGGTGACGAAGTACCTGGGCGGGCATTCGGACCTGATCGGCGGAGCGCTGGTCCTCAACGACCTCGAGCTCGCCGAACGGTTGCGGTTCCTCCAGAACGCGGTCGGGGCGGTGCCCGGGCCGATGGACTGCTACCTGGCGCTGCGAGGGGTCAAGACCCTGGCGGTCCGGATGGACGCCCACTGCCGGGGTGCCGGGATGGTGGCCCACTTCCTGTCGACCCATCCGCGGGTCCGACGGGTGCACTACCCCGGTCTTCCCGACCATCCCGGACACGAACTTGCGGAACGCCAGATGTCGATGTTCGGAGGCATGGTCTCGTTCGAGATGGAGACGCCCGAAGAGGCCGTCCGGGTGGCCGAGTCCACCAGCCTGTTCTTCCTGGGCGAGTCGCTGGGCGGGGTGGAGTCCCTGATCGAGGTCCCCGGCCCCATGACCCACGCCAGCGTGGCCGGCTCACCACTCGAGGTGTCTCCCTCCCTGATCCGCCTGTCGGTGGGGATCGAGCACCCCGACGACCTGATCGCAGACCTGGACGGGGCCCTGGGCTGAGTCCCGTAGGCCGGAGGGGGCGCGGCCGGGCGGCCCTGGGGGAGCGCGGTCGGGCTACCCGTGGGTCGCCCGGCGCGCCCTCCTCCGCTATCCGTTGTTGGTGGTGATCACCTCTGGCGTGGCGGACAGACGGTTGTTCGGGAACAGAGCCAGGATCGATCGATCGCTCCCAGCCGCCGCCGAGCCATTCTCCACGGTCACCGGCCCGGACCCGTCACACGCGGGTCCGTCCCAGAACCCCAGGCACACCAGCGGCTGGATCGACAACGCGGGCGCGGTGGCGTTGAGCGTCGCTGCTCCGGTCTCGTCGCAGACAAACGCGGGGACGTCACCGGAGAACACGCCGGTGCACGCCTCCACCCGATACCCGATCTCCGGGCTGGCATCGGTGAGCCCGATGTCCGCCGCGTCCACCACCAGGCCGACCAGGTTGCTGTTGTAGTTGCTGTAGTCGGCGAAGTACAGGGCGGTACAGTCCGCGAACGGATCCGGCAGCGAGAGGTCGAACACGCACACCTGCCCGCCGAAGCCGCCCAGCTTCACCACCAGGTAGTCGGCCTCCAGGGCCGGGTCGGCGAACGTGCCGTCGTTCCCGGCGTCCACGAACACCGTCACCTCCTTGGTCTCGGTGACGTTGTGGACGAAGGCCGTCTGGACTCCGAACTCCACGGGCTCCGCCGGCGTATCGGCGTTGGTCAGGAAGTCCTGCCAGGAGAGCCCCGCGAGCTCGTCGAGCCCGGCCGGTACGCCCTCCGGGGTGCCGTCGATCGTCGACCCGGTGAAGGATCGGGCCCCGAAAGCGGTCACGTCCTCCTCCCCTCCGGTCTCGATGGCATCCGTGCCGCCCAGCAGGTACAGGTCCGCGTACCCGGTTCCCACCCCGTCGTGAACCAGCCGCATGGTGTCCGGTCCGAACCGCAGGTCCAGGTGGTCATCGGACATCCGGTCTTGTGACGCCGCGAAGGGCACCACGTGCCACGGAACCCGGAAGTCATCCGCTCCCTTGCGGCTCTGGTGGACCTGGACCGAGCCGTCCACTCCGGGGTTGAAGTAGTACCAGCCAAACTGCTGCTCGGCTTCGGTGATCAGGCCGGGATCAAGGCTGAGGCGAGCGGTTACCCGCTGGCGCTCCCCCGGGTCGAGCCTGAACCGGACGACGCCCCGGAACCTGCCCCCCGTGGACAGCTGCATGTGGGCCACCGCGGGGTCGTAGTCCGAGTACCGGACGTCGCCGGTGAGCCGGTATCGGTGCCGTTCGTCGTCGAAGTTCTGCACCCGGAAGGACCGCTCCCGGGTGATCACCCCGGTGGCGTGCTCGAGGCCGAACGACAGGCTCGCCGGCGAGGCCAGGCTGACGGCCTTGGCCGACTCGAAGGCCTGCACCCGGCCGGCGCCCATCACCGTGGCCGGCACGGGGGTGGACAGGTCGTTGTTCTTCATCTCGGGGGTGGCCTGGTTCATCAGCAGGGCCTTGATCCGGGCCGGCGACCATCGGGGGTGGAGCTGCCGGAGCAGGGTGGCCACGCCGGAGACGTGGGGAGCGGCCATCGAGGTCCCGGAGAATTCGGTCCCCTGGTTCCCGGTCCCCACGGCTGTCGAGGTGATGTTGAACCCCGGCGCGGAGATGTCCGGCTTCAGCGCGCTGGTCAGCCGCGCAGGACCCTCGGAGGTGAAGTCGGTCATAGCGTCGTCGAATCCCAGGACCGGCTGGAGAGTGTCCGTGAGCGTGGCGTTGACCGTGTTGTCGTTGTATGGCGGGTTGGGCGACGGGCTGAGCGCGTCGAGGATCGCCGTGCCGTCCGCCCCCGAAATCATCACCGCCGGGATTGGAGCGGGGTCGCCGCCCAGAGCGAAGGGGAGCCCGCCGAACAGCGAGACCAGCACCACCGCGGAAGCGCCTGCCGCCGCGGCGTTGTTGACCTTCAGCGAGCCGTCGCAGTCGCCCGCTCCCGTGGACCCCTTGAACACCAGGACGGTCTGGCCGGTGAGGGAGCCGGCGGGGAGCGGGTCACAGAACATCCGGTCGGCGGGGTTGGTGGTGGCGTCGTCGACGGCCCGTCCGTCGAACAGGTTCGTGGTGATCCCACCGGCCGGCAGCGGTGCCGACCAAGGCTGGTGGACCATGATGCCCTGGTCGGGCAGGGTGATCGGCGGGCTGTTGACGATGATGGTGGTGGCCAGGAACTCGTCGATCGACGCTGCCGCGGAGACAACCCCGGGAGCGTTGGCGGGCGTGCCGGTGATGTAGGCGGAGAACCCCGACGGCTGGTTCCCGGAGTTGCCCGCGGAGGCCACGAACACCGTCCCCAGGTCCACGACCTCCTGGGCGGCCACGGCCTCGACGGAGTTCTGCGTCCCGTAGGAGACCCCTCCGGAGAACGACAGCACGTCGACGGCGTCCCGGGGGCTTCCGTTCTGGTTGGGGTCCACGGCGAACTCGTAACCGGCCACCAGCACGTCGTCGGTGGAGTTGCCCTCGTCCCACACCTTGATCGCGTACAGGAGGGCCTCGGGGGCCACGCCCTTGCCGATCTGTCCGGGAACGCCATCGCCACAGCAGGTCCCCGCCGTGTGAGACCCGTGTCCGTCCACGTCGAGCGGGTCGGGGTCGGGCACCGGGGTGTCGTTGGAGGTGTCGTCGTCCAGGACGTCGTAGTTCTCGCCCACGATGTCGGTTCCCCCGATCACCTTGTCGGTGGGGAACGTTCCCGGCTCGATGACCGTGGGATCGTTCGACGTATACGCGGCCACCGTCCCCGGGCCGCCGAAGTTCGCATGCGTGTAGTCGATGCCGGTATCGACCACGGCCACCCGCATGTTCTCGCCCTGGACGTCGAGGTTGTTCCACACGTCGGGAGCCCCGATGAACGGGACGCTGGTCTCGTTGAGCCGGCGGACGATCGACACCGGCTGGACGGCGACCACGTCGGGGCGGGCGGCCATCTGGGCCGCCTCGTTCGGGGACAGCTCGGCGGAGAACCCGTTGATCAGTACCCGGTAGCGGAACACCACGTCGCCCATGGAGTCGGCGGCGCTCACCGCGGCCTCCTGGCTGGCCAGGACCTTCCGGGCCGCCTTCCGCTCCGCCTTGGGGGTCCGAAGGCCACGGCGCTCTGCCACCGATTTCCCCTGGACCAGCACGAAGTACCGTCCCACGCCATCGACGGTGGCGGCGGGCCGGTAGCCCTTGGGCAGGCCTCCCTCCCGGCGAAGGGCGGTCCGGCCACCGGCGTCGCGAACGGCGCCTGCGGGGAGGGGAAGGGCGGCGAGAACACCGACCGTGACGACGAGGGCGAGGATCGAGCGGCGCTTCAATGGCCACCTCCGAGCTCAGGGCGCGACCGCTCGAGGGCGGCGGGCTTTCGGCGGGCTAAGATCTCCTTCGACCGGCGAGCCGGGCGGGTATCCAGAAGGGATTGTCGGACCTGTCCACGATAGGTGTCAAATCGTGATTCGTCCGTCGGCGGGCCCGGATGGCCCTGGGCTCAGGACTCGGCGTCGGGAGCGGGGGTCGCGGGCTCGATGGGCGCGTACCCGGCGGCCTTGGCGCGGGGAGCCTCGAAGTGGCCCTTCTCCTCGGTGGCCTCGATCTGGGCGTCTTCCTCGAAGGAGGCCGCGTCCTGGCCCTCCCGGAGCACCTGGTACACCTTCAGGACCTCGGCCTTCCCCTTCACCGTCAGCGGCGGGAGGTCCGCGACTCGGAAACCGTCCCCGAGCCGGCGGGCGCACTCCTCGGTGACCACCACCATCCCCGCGCCGGCCACGCCGCACAGGCGACTGGAGGTGTTCACGGTGTCGCCGATGGCCGTGTAGTCCAGCCGCTCGTGTGAGCCGATGTTCCCCACCACAGCCTCGCCGGTGGAGATCCCCACGCCGCATCCCTTGACGTTGAGCCCGGCGGTCTCCCCCCGGGCCACGGCCTCGTCGATGTAGTCGAGCATCTTCATCCCCGCGCGTACCGAATTCCGGGCGTGCTCCGAGTCCTGCCTGGGAGCGCCCCAGAAGGCCATCACGCAGTCGCCCATGAACTTGTCGATGGTCCCCCGCTCCTCGTTCACCGCCCTGGTCATGGCGTCGAGGTACACGTTCAGGGCCTTGACCACGTCGGTGGGCTCGGCCCCCTCGGAGGCTGCGGTGAACCCGCGGAGGTCGGCGAACAGGACCGACAGGGGCCGGGAAGCGCCCTCCAGGGTGGCCAGGGCGTTCTCCGGAGAAGACAGCACCTCCTCCACCACGTCCCCGGCCACGTATCGGCCGAACACCCTGGTCACCCGGCGGCGCTCGCGCTCCTCGGTGAAGTACCGGAATGCCAGGGTGGCCAGGTAGGTCAGCAGGATGGCCACCGGCGGATACACCGTATTCATCACGGTCCCGCCGTCGAACCGGAAGAACACCAGGAGGAAATAGCCGACTCCCAGGCCGATGGCCACGATCGCCGACACGGAGATCCGCAGGTACGAGACCGCCAGCGCGACCAGCAGCGACAGCCCGAACACCCAGAGCAATGCGGTGGTCTGGCCTTCCTGGTTAAGGAACTGCCCGGTGAGCATGGTGTTCAGGGCGTTGGCGTGGACGGCCACACCCGGCTGGCCTTCGGCCTTGTCTTCCGGCGTCTGCCTGACGTCGCCAAGACCGGGAGCCGTGGCCCCCACCAGGACGATCTTGCCCTCGAACGCATCATCGGGGACCCGGCCCTCGAGCACGTCCACGAACGAGTATTCGGGCGGAAACACCTTCGCGTCGGCGAAGTTGATGTCCATGAGGTGCCCCCGGCCCGTGGGGACAAGCTGCGAACCAACCTGCACGCCGTCCGGCCGCACCGTGATCGGACCCGTGACCCCCTCGGCGGCTTGGTACAGGAGGAAGGACAACCCGGGGAAGAACTCGCCCTGTGGTGTCTCGATGACCGGCGGGAGGGCCCGGACGATGCCATCGGGGTCGGGGATGATGTTCGCGTGGGCCATGCCCGCCTGGTCGGTGATCTCCTCGATCGGCAGGGCGATGGAGTCCGCCCGGGGGACCTCGCCAAGCCTGCCGGAGAACGTGGCCGTGGCCACGAACACCACGTTCCCGGCCTCCGCCGCCGCCTGGGCCAGGGCCTCGTCGTGGGCCGCAGTGGGACTGGGCTCCGAGAACGCCACGTCGTAGCCGATCAGCGCGGCGCCTCTCTTGTTGAGCTCCTCGATCAGGTCCGCGTGACGGATGCGGTCGAAGGGCCAGCGGCCGATCTTCGCCAGGCTGGTGTCGTCGATGCCCACCACCACGATGCGCGGATCCACCCCTGCCGACCCGTGCAACGCATCGGCCAGCCGCAGCTGGGTGACCTCGAAGAGTCCGGCCCCCAACGCCACCGAAGCCGCACCCGTGACGGCCAGCGCGATGAGCACCGTGACGACTGCTTTGAACCAGGCGGTTCGCCTCATGAGCGGGGACCCTACAGCCAGAATCCGGGCGGGCACCCGCCCTTGGGATCGACCAGGTCGAGCCCCACGTCCCCGGTCACCGTGTCCCGGCCCTTCCCGGTCTGGATGCAGTCCTTGACGCCGTCCTGGGTGAAGAACGTGTCGGGGCCCTTGCCCCCGATCAGGGCATCGTGCCCGGCGTCGCCGTAGAGCGTGTCGGCGTGGAGCCCGCCGAACAGCCGGTCGTTCCCACCCTCGCCCCGGATGATGTCGAAACCGGACCGGCCGTACAGGAAGTCCCCGCCATCGCCGCCGCAGATCTCGTCGTCCCCCGCCCCGGTATCCACGATGTCCCTGCCGGCCAGAGCCCGGATCCGATCCGCACCGATCCCGCCGATCATCCGGTCACCACCGGGCCCGCCCTCCGCGGTGATCGGGTCGCACGGCAGGCTCACGGGTCCGGGAGGCGGAGGCGGCAGCGGCGGCACCGGTGCGGCTGTAACGGTGATCGTGGCGGTTGGTCCGGTATCGAGCGTGCTTTCTCCGAACTGCGCCGACGCCTCGTTGTCGTAGTCGCCGGGGGTGTTGGAAACGGTGACGTCGAAGAGCAACGATCCCTCATTCTGCGAGAACGGCCCGTCCCACGTCAGCGTTTGCCCGTCGATGGCGGGGTCGTCGATGGTCAGCCCTGTCGTCGACCCGGGAACGTAGGAGAAACCGCTCGGAAGCGTGTCTGTGATCGAGCCCAAGGCGACTTCCGTGGGATTGGTGATGGTGATGGTGTAGCCGTTCTGGCCACCGACCTCAGTTGTCGAGCTGTCCGCGGTCTTCTCGATGGAGGGCGGCTCCTCCGGTTCCTGCACCTCGATGGTCGCCGTAGGACCCGTGGAGAACGAACCCTCGCCGACCTGAGCCGAGGCCTGGTTCTGGTACTCCCCGGGCGTGTCGGAGACCAGCACATCGAAGTGGAATGAGACGCTGTCGTTGGCGTCGACCGTGATCAGTGGGTCACCCTGCCAAGTCAGGGTGCTCCCGGAATTCGTCTCCGTCGGATTACCCGTCACATCACCCGTTGTGGAATCGTCGACGTAACCGAAATCTTCGGGCAGGTCGTCGGTGATCGAATCGATGTCGACCGGCTCGTCGTTCGGATTGTCGATCGTGATCGTGTACCCGTTCTGAGCTCCCGGCTCGGACACGTCCTCGTCCGCTCCCTTGCTGATCGACAGCTCCAAGGGCTGTGCGCCGGGTTCGCACGCCCCTTCGCCCGCCACGCCGGCGGTCAGGTTGTCAATAAAGGCAGCGGAGTCGTAGATCTGGTCGCCCTGGTCGAAGATCGACAGGTACACGGAGTGGGCCCCCGGCGTGATGGGGGTCCTGGCCTGTAGGAGCGGAGTGGCCCCGTCGTAGGTGGTCCCCGCTGCCTCCGCGCTCGACATGCTGGTGGCCCCGGACGTGTTGACACTGATGACGTCCCCGTTTGGGTCGAAGGCGAAGTTGTTCGGGGCGCTGATCGACGCGTCGTCTTCAGTGGTCCAGTCCGATGTGTCCAGTTCGGCGATGAACCCGTCGTTCACGCTGCTGCCTACGTACTCCGGAAACTCCTCCGAGAGGAATCGGAAGTCGATCGTCAGGCAGTTCATGCCCGCAGGTACGAGGACGTCGACACGCAGGACCGACACGTCCCGGTCGGATCCCGCACCCCCGCGAACGGAACCGCCCCCTAGGCTGGCACCGCTGCTCCCAGAGGTGTTGGCGTCGTCGGCCAGGGTCGGATTTCCGCTGGTCATGATCCCGTACGTCGCTCCGTCGGTGGGGAATCCGACGAGCGCGGTATCGGACACCGCGTTCGGCGTTCCGCTGGGTGGGAGGGAGACGAACGCCGACCCGGTCACCAGAGCCGGGAGGCTTTCGATGGCGGTCGCGATATCAGAGGAGGTGGACGTCGGCGTGATGGTGGCTGACGCTGGCCCTGAGGTGCCCAGCACCAGCCCCACGGTCAGTGCGATGAGGACAGAGGGGCGCTTCACGTCAAGGGCTCCCCGCCGGGATCAGGAGTAGGCGGCGGGTCGGGAAGCGGAGGTGGAGCGGGCGGCTCCGGTGGCACTGGCGGCTCCTCGGGGGTCACCGGCTCCTCGGGCTCGGGAGACGTCGGTGGAGGCGCCGGAGGCTCGGGCATCGGGGGCTCGGGCGGCGAACCGGCCTGGCCACCGCCATTGTTGCCGCTCCGGTCGCCCGGACCGTCCGTCGAGCCGGTCCCGTTCTGGGCGGGTGCGCCGTCCGTCCCCGAGGAAGAGGCCCCCTCCGCCGGGGGCGGGCCGTTCATCAGTCGTTCAATGCCCGGAGGGGTGGTGGTCATGGTCCTGGGGCTGGGCGGAGGCCCGCACGGATCGCCGACCACCTGCTGGGTCCCCGTGGTGGCCATAGTGCCTCGCTGGGTCATGAACACCGAGGCCACGTTCCAGGTCTGACCCTTCTTGTCTCCGGTCGCCCCGGCGACGGCCAGGTTGACGGAGCCGGACCCGCGTCGGGTGATCGTCACCGTGGCATCGCTGGTCTCGAAGGTGTTGTCCACGCAGGACACGTTCTCCACCCACACCTGGTACGCGCCCGGAGGCCAGTTGTTCGGATCCGGCTGGTCGATCGGCTTGAGGGTTACGGTCTCGGATCCGCCGCCCGACGCATTGCCGCTGGCGGTGGCGTGGCAGCCGCCGCCGGGCTTCTCCACACAGGGGTTCCCCGACCAGGCCTCTCCGCCCTCCGCCTCGTCGGTGTCGGGCGTCAGGACGTGAAGGTCCAGGTCCGCCGGTCCCGTGCTCCAGCCGAGCGTGATGGTCACCGGCGTGCCGTCGGAGGGCGGCGGCTGGGGGTCCTGGTCCTTCTTGGGCTTTGGAGGAGAGGGCGAGGGCGTGGTGGTTCCGCCCAGCACCTCGGTCTCGTCGTCCGGAGGCGGGGATTCGTCCTTGTCCTTCGGCGGCTCTTCCTCTTCCGGCTCCTCCTCCTCGATGACCTCGCCGAGGACCTCGGGCTCCTCACAGGCGGGGATGTCCACGCCCAGGACGTCGCAGTTGAAGTCCAGCCAGGGGTCGGAGAGCTGCTCCTCGGTGAGCGTGAACGTGTCCACGCCTTCGTCGGTGATCCGGGCTCCCTCGCCCTCCTCCACGACCACCTCGATGCCGTCCGCCAGGATGATCACCACGGTGGAGGTGGTGGTGGGGTCGTCGTCGGGGAGGACCCAGACCTCGATGGTGCCGTCCGGGTTCTCGAAGACCACGAAGTCGGTGCCTCGCACGGAAGCCGTGGCCGTGGGGGTCTCCACGTCGAACCGGCTCTCGGCGCCGGTGATCTCCAGCACCCGCTGGAACGTCCTGCCGGAGTCCTGTCTGGTCTCGATGATCTTGCTGTTCGGCTCGTCCGGGATCGACGCCAGCTCGGTCAGCACGAAGGTCGTGTCGAAGTCCAGGCGGGTGAAGCTCCCGTCGAAGTACTCGATCTCCGCTCGTCCGTCGGGGCCGGTCCGCACGGTGTCGCCGGATCGCAGGGTGTCCCCCTCTGCGCCGGTACCGAAGTCCTGCTGGTCGGCCCGCTTGACCTCCACGGTCCCCTCGAGGAGGTGGAGGGTGGCGAACTCCTTCGCTGTGGCCGGTCCAGCCACGAGTAGCAGAAGTACAGCGATGAGGGCGCCGGCCACCACCACTGCGAGCAAGGCGACAAGACCTTTGCGCCGTGAGAACGCAGCCATAGAGAAGCCAGTGTATGGGCGGGGACCGGCGGGCCGGAATAGTCATAAGGGACTATTTTTGGCACTGATATCGCTGGCTCACCTAGGGGGGGTTGATGGGGGCCGTACAATAAGTGAGGGGGCCGGGATGCACCCCGACCCCCTCTGAACTGCGGCTTTACGCCCCGCCGGTACCCGGTGCTACCGAGGTCCTGATCCGGCGGGGCTTGCCGTTTTCACCGGCCACCCCCTCCGTCCTCGTCGGCCTCCTCTCCCGCCTCGTCGGCGGGAGGCTTCGGTTCGGCTTCCTTAGACCTGGCCCGGACGACCTTGCCCAGCGCCGTCCAGACTTCCCTGAACTCCTCGTCGGAGAGGGACTTCACGTCCTCGTTGGTGAGGACGAACTCGGCTCCCTTGGTCTGATCCTCCTCCTCGTCCTCCTTTTTCTTCTTCCGTCGGGGGGGACGCGGAGTCGGCCGAGCGGGACGAGGGGCGGAGGTCTGCTGCCGCTCGCGGGGAGCGTCCTGGATGGGCATCTCGGCTTCACGGCAGAGGCCGAGGAACAGGATCACCATGCGGTTGGTCTGGGATCGAGGCTGATACGGGCGGAACGCACCGACGATCTGGGCCTGGGTGTCCTGCGCCGGGTCCACGCCCCGCTGGAAGTCGGCAGCGTATGCGCGGCGGATGATGCCCTCCAAGATGGTGGGGTAGTCCTCGTCCGTCGAGGAGGCGAGCGAGCGCAGGTCATCCGTGACCCGACCGTCTTCGTCGATAAATCCCAGGAACCGCAGGGCTGTGAGCACCCGGTGCCCGGCCCCTTCTGGGATTCCCGCCAGGTGCAGGAACTCATCGTCGATCACGTCCGGGAGATTGCGGGTCCGCACTCGGTGGAAGATGGAGACGAGGTTGGACGGGGCGGCGTAGGGCCGACTCTGGACCGTGAGGTCCTCTGCGTTCATTGCCATGACCTAACCCTCCGTTCGGATATGTGGCCTAGGGAACGTAGCAGGTACCTCAGGGCTTGTCCAGCCCCTGCTTCACGCCTTTCTGATTGGCGAGATTCCCCCCACCCTGGACGTTTGCGGTTGTAGCCTCTGACCAGGCCAAATGAGAGGAGGTCTGGTGAGGATCATCGTAGGCGCTCGAATCACCCCGGTCCGGGACCACGTCCTGGCACACGCGGAGGGTATAGACCTGGCCGGAGGGGGCCAGACGGAAGAGGCCGCTTTGGTGGCGCTACGCCGTATCCTGGAGGCCTGGTGCCGGGGACTCATAGCAGGTCAGACCCTTGAGCCGGCCCTTCAGGCTCGCGGAGTTCAGTGGGTGGACGACGGCGACCTTGTGACGGTAGACCTTCAACGAACCTGAGGGCTGATTCCAAGGGACTTGACACGTCTGCTGCGTGAGTAGTAGACTCACCCCATGAGGCCACCCACCACGCTCATGGAGGCGATCCGGTACTTCGCGGACCCGGACGTGGCTCAGGACTTCGTGGCCTCCCTCCGGTGGCCCGACGGCCCCGAGTGCCCTTCCTGCGGAGGGAAGGACTACTCCTACCTGAAGACCCGGCGGCTCTGGAAGTGCAAGGCCTGCAAGCGTCAGTACTCGGTCAAGGTGGGGACCATCTTCGAGGACTCCCCGATCTCCCTGGACAAGTGGCTGGCCTCGATCTGGCTCATCGCCAACGCTAAGAACGGGATCAGCTCCCATGAGTTGGGCCGGAGCATCGGCCTTTCGCAGAAGTCGTCATGGTTCGTCTTGCATCGAATCCGGCTCGCCATGCAGACCAAGACCTTCGCGAGATTGGAAGGCGAGGTCGAGGCCGACGAAACCTACGTCGGAGGGCTGGCCCGGAACATGCACCGGGACGTGAGGCGACGGAAGATCAGAGGCGCAGGCATCAAGGACAAGACTCCCGTCCTAGGAATGCTTGAGCGGGGTGGCGAAGTGAGGGCCATAACGGTGCCAAGCACCAGGAGGGTGGCCCTACAGCCAAGAGTCCGGGAGCACGTCCAGCCCGGATCAGCCCTCTACACCGATGACCACCACTCCTACATCGGCTTGGAAGGCGACTATGACCACGCAGTCGTGAACCACGCCGAGCGATACGTGGACGGCAAGGTGCACACGAACGGGATGGAGAACTTCTGGTCACTCCTGAAGCGTGGACTGAAGGGCACCTACGTCAGCGTCGAGCCGTTCCACCTGTTCCGGTACCTGGACGAGCGGGTCTTCACCTTCAACATGCGGGGGATCACGGACCTGGGACGGTTCGCTGCGGTGTTGGCGGCGGTATCGGGCCGGAGGCTTACTTACGCCGAGTTGATCGGGAAGGCCTAGCCTTCTTCTCGCCCTCCGGCTGGCCGTTGATCTCCTTCTTGGGAACGGCCAGGAGGCGACGAGTCAAGTCCCGGAACCGCTTGGCCTCCTGAGACTCCTGTTTGTCCGGGTCCTGCTGGCGCTCCTCCACGCCCTCATTCTAGGGGCTCTGCCCGTAGGAACCACCCCGAATCTTTGGCATTCCGGTCTGGGTGAGTCAGGTCTGTCAGTGCCCTATTTTTCGCCCCACCCCGCCTTGGCGACACCGCGGCGAAAGCGACAACGCGGACACGGTCGGACGCTTCCAGATGGGCCGCTTGCCCACCCGTGCCATGATGTGCCGTCCGAGGGCAGGGGAGGTAGCGGCCGTGGTCACCGGAGAAGTCCAGACGCGATTCGAGGAGCTCCAGGGCAAGCTCGTTCCTCTATGGAAGTCGATCAGGGCCATGAACCAGGACGAGCAGACCATCGTGGTGGTCCCCTCGATGACCATCGACAGCGAGGGACTGGCCGGCTCGCAGATGCAGGCCTACGAGGAGCGGTTCCTGTTCTTGCTCCTGTTGCTCCGCCAGCCACGGGCCCGGGTGGTCTACGTGACTTCTCAGATGATCCTGCCGAGCGTGATCGACTACTACCTCGATCTCCTCCCCGGGGTCATCCCCAGCCACGCGCGAAGGCGCCTGTTCCTACCTTCCCCGCTCGACGGCTCGGCCCGGCCGCTGACGGACAAGCTTCTCGAGCGGCCCAGGCTCCTGGAGCAGATCCGCGCGCTGATCCCGGACCCAAGCCGCGCCCACCTGGTTCCCTACAACACCACCGAGCTGGAGCGCGACCTTGCCGTGGCCCTGGGGATCCCGATGTACGGGGCCGACCCCAGGTTCTTCCACTTCGGAACCAAGAGCGGGTGCCGCCGCCTGTTCGCGGAGGAAGACATCCCGCACCCGATCGGCGTCGAGGACCTGCGCACCCCGGACCAGGTCGTGGAGGCCCTGGCCACCATGCGGGCACGGAAGCCCCACGTCGAGCAGGCCATGGTGAAGCTCAACGAAGGGGTCTCCGGAGAAGGGAACGCCGTCGTGGACCTCTCGGGGCTCCCCGATCCCGGAGATGCCGACGAACGGGCGGCCCTCGAGGACCGTCTCAAGACCATGCGGTTCGAGCTCGACACGGTGACCCTGGACGGATACCTGTCCGCGTTCACCGAGCATGGCGGAGTGGTGGAAGAGCGGATCACCGGGGAGGAGTTCCGGAGCCCCAGCGTGCAGCTCCGGGTCACGCCGCTCGGCGAGGTCGAGCTGTTGTCGACCCACGACCAGATCCTCGGCGGGCCCAGCGGGCAGTCCTATCTCGGTGCCCGGTTCCCCGCGGACACCGAATACGCCGCCACCATCACCCGCGAGGCGGCCAAGATCGGCAACCGACTGGCCAGGGAGGGCGTGATCGGAAGGTTCGCTCTCGACTTCGTGGTGGTTCGCAAGGGCGGCCGCTGGGATCCCTACGCCATCGAGCTGAACCTCCGAAAAGGCGGGACCACCCATCCGTTCCTCACGCTTCAGTTCCTGACCGACGGCACCTACGACCCCGAAGCCGGAGCATTCACCGCTCCGAGCGGCCGGCAGAAGAGCTTCGTGGCCAGCGACCACCTGGAGTCCCCGGCCTACCGGGGGCTGACACCGGACGACCTGTTCGACATCGTGGTGCGCCACGGCCTCCATTTCGATCAGGCCCGTCAGACAGGCGTGGTGTTCCACATGATGAGCGCGCTCCCCGAGCACGGGCGTGTGGGGCTGACCGCCATCGGCGAGTCCCACGCGCAGGCCGATGAGCTCTACGACCGAACGGTCTCCGCGCTCGATGCCGAAGCCCGGATCGGCGGGGGTATAGTGACCCTGGGTCAGTGACAACGGTCAAGGCGGACGGGAGACGGGTCACCAAGCGCCCCGACGAGCGGCGCCGGGACCTGCTGGACGCCGCCGTCAGGGTGTTCGCCAAGAAGGGGGTGTCCGCGGCCACCGTCTCCGACATCGCCAAGGCCGCCGGCGTGGCCAAGGGGACCTTCTATCTGTACTACTCCTCGAAGGAGCACCTCCTGGGCGCCCTCAAGGAACGGTTCGTGGACGAGATGATGGAGCATGCCACGTCCCTCTACGAGCAGGTGGGCAAGGAGGACTGGTGGGCCCTGGTGGACGAGACGGTGGAGAGCTTCGTCGACTTCATCCTGGCCCGCCGGGACCAGGTCCACGTCCTCATCCAGGAGGGGATCACCCCCGAGACCTCGGCCATCTTCTCGGTGGCCGAGCAGAAGATCGACATCATGTTCGCCGCGGCCATCAGAGCTGGGAACGAGGCCGGCGCGTTCCGGGTCACCGACCCGGAGCTGACGGGGCGGCTCCTCCACCACGCTCTGGACGGGGCCATGACCCACGCCGTGCTGTACGAGCAGGACATAGACCGCGGCCGCCTGGTGGCCGCGGCCCGAGAGCTGGTGCACAAGACCCTGGCCCCGTAGCCGCCACGTATACCGGTCATGAGGCGGGCGCTCGCGTTTGCCGCCCTCTGCATGTTTCTGGTGCATTGCGAAGCGGCGAAGGGCCAGGCGGCCGGCGAGTTCGAGGTGGTGGCCTCCGACCTGGAGTTCCCCACGAACGTGGCGGTCGCTCCGGATGGGCGCATCTTCTTCACCGAGAAGAACACCGGCCGGGTCCGGATCATCGAGAACGGTCGGCTGCGCCCCCGGCCGTTCGCCACGATTCCCGTGTACGCCGGCGGCGAGGCCGGGATGCTCGGCCTGGCCCTTCACCCGGAGTTCCCCGACGAGCCGTGGGTGTACCTGTACTACACCACCCCGGAAGACGGACGGCTGGTGCGGGTCCGCGCCGAAGGGAACGAGGCTGGGAGGATGGAGACCCTCCTCGACGGGATTCCCACGGCCTCGTTCCACAATGGCGGCGACCTGGCCTTCGGGCTGGATGGGACGCTGTTCCTGGTGCTCGGGGACCGGACCGACGAGTCGCTGGCCCAGGATCCGGACTCCACCGGCGGCAAGATCCTTCGCTTCAACCCGGACGGGTCCATCCCCGACGACAACCCGTTCGGCGGGTCCAACCCCGCGTACTCCATGGGGCATCGCAACTCCTTCGGGCTCTGCGTGGATCCCCAGACCGGGACCCTGTGGGAGACGGAGAACGGCCCCAGCTCCGACGACGAGGTCAACCGGATCGAGCCGGGAGGGAACTACGGCTGGCCCCTGTTCCTGGGCCCGGGAAGCGATGAGGGGTTCATCGACCCCGTCCTCCCGATCCCGGAGATCATCGTTCCCACCGGATGCGCCTTCTTCGGAGGGGCGGGCCCCGGCTCGGAGCTGACCGACGCCCTGTACTTCGGCGACTACCGCGGCACGCTCCACCGGGTCACCCTGTCCGGCGACCGAACCCGAGTGAAGGCCGACGACGCGTTGCTCACCGGTTTGTCACCGATCATCGACGTGCACCGCGGCCCCGACGGACGCCTGTACGTGGCCACCACGGTGTCCGTCCTGGCGGGACCCCAGGAGACGGAGCCGTCACCGTCCCCGGCACCCTCACCCAGTCCTTCCGTGGCACCGACAGCCACGGCGGCCACCCCCGTCCCCCAGCCCCCCGCAGACGATGGAGGCGGCGCCCTTCCCTGGGTCCTGGGAGGCGCGGGGGTCGCGGCCGTGGCCGGGCTGTTTCTCCTGATCGGGCGCCGCTGACCGGTATCTGCGGTTGTCCGGATTTGCGGATTTGATTCCGCGTTCCGGCTGGTCGTATGTTCACCTCTCGGGTTGCGTCCACCCGCCCCCGGCCCCCGGGGTCGACCTGAAAGGAGGGTTCGATGACGAACTCCCGGTGGACCCGCGCTTTTCTCCTCATCCTCCTCGTCGTCCTCGTGGCGGCACTCGGCCTCCCCGCCGACGCAGCCAAGGGCAAGGGCAAGAAGGGTGGCAAGGGCACGGGCGGCAAAAAGGGCTTCCGGGGAGCGCGCAACATGTACGAGGTCGTGGTGGAAGCCACCACGGCGAGAGCCCTGGTCCAGGAAGGCCTGGACATCGTGGAGATCGAGTCCGCGGGTGAGGGGCTGATCAAGCTCACGATGGTCCTTTATCCGGCGCAGCGCATCGCCCTGGAGAAGAAGTCCGTCGACGTCGCACTGTCCAGGGATCGCAGGGGGCGGACGGCCAGGCAGCTGGCCCGGCTTCAGGCGCTCCAGGGATACAACGTGTGGCGGTCATGGGACGAGCCCGGTGGCATCGAGGACGAGATCCGGAGGATCGCTCGGAGGCACCCGGGCCTGGTCAAGCTGGTGGATCTGGGCGACTCCCATCAGGGCCGGGACATCCTCGCCCTGAAGCTCACCCGGAACGCCAAGAACGTCCCCGACGGAAGCCGCCCCGCCGTGCTGTACACCTCTCTCCAGCACGCCCGGGAGTGGATCAGCGTCGAGGTGAACCGGCGACTCCTCCACCGGTGGATCGATCGCTTCAAGGACGGCAACACCGCGATCCGGAACCTTCTGACCACCACCGAGCTGTGGTTCGTCCTGGTGGCCAACCCCGACGGCTACGAGTACACGTTCGACCACGACCGCTTGTGGAGGAAGAACCTCCGGGACAACGACGCCAACGGGATCATCAACAACTTCGACGGGGTGGACCCGAACCGGAACTTCCCCGAGCACTGGAACTACGACGACGAGGGCTCGTCGTCTCTGCTCACCAGCGAGACCTACCGGGGACCGGCGCCGGCCTCCGAACCCGAGACCCAGGCGCTGATCGATCTGTTCAACCGGGTCCCGTTCCGGTTCCTGGTCAACTACCACTCGTTCGGGGAGCTCCTCCTCTATCCCCAGGGGTGGCAGGACCAGACCCCCACTGCGGACGACCCGATCTACCTGGCCCTCACCGGCACGGACGACGCTCCCGCGATCCCCAACTTCGACCCCGATCTCTCCTCGGACCTGTACGTCACCAACGGAGAGACCACCGATTGGGCACATGGCGAGCGCGGAGCCCTGGCCTGGACTCCCGAGCTGGGAGAGGGGCGTCCCGGCGCGGGGTTCGTGTTTCCGGACAAGGAGGGGCTGATCAGGAAGCACACCGGTGAGAACCGGCAGTTCGCCCTCAATGTGGCCATGTCGGCGGCCGACCCCGACGATCCCAAGTCCCACTGGGGCATCGACACGAAGCCGTTCTACCTGGAGACCGCGAGCATCGACTCCACCCGCAACCAGAACCCGCTGTCGGACTTTCGGTTCCCGTACTCATACGGCGACCCGCAGCCCGTCCGGGTGCTGGCCAAGCGGTCCCTGGGACCGGTGACCGTGCACTGGAGTGTGAACGGCGGCGCCGAGCAGACCGCCCCCACGTCCGAGTGGGACGGCGGGGAGCGGTTCGGGGGCGACTACGACACCCACTACCGTTACATGGAGGGCCAGGTCTCCGGGTTCGACGTCGGGAACCAGGTGGAGGTGTGGTTCACCGGTGGCGGAGAGGAGAGCGACCACTTCACCTTCGAGGTGAGGGAGACCGCCCCCGCCCAGGTCCTCATCCTGGCGGCCGAGGATTACACCGGGCCCACCAACGATCCCCCGTACGCCTCCACCACCTCGCTCAACTACGTCCAGCAGTTCACCGACGCCCTGGACGCCAACGGCATCTCCCATGACGTCTATGACGTCGACGGGACGAACCGGACGGCCCCCAGCCACCTGGGAGTGCTCTCCCATTACGACGGGGTGATCTGGTACACCGGCAACGACTTCCTGACCCGGGAGCCGGGGCAGCCGCCCGGCACTGGCACCTCCGCGCTGGCCAACCAGGAGATGTTGCAGGTCCGCTCCTATCTCAACGAGGGCGGCAAGCTCCTGTACAACGGCCAGTGGGCGGGCCTCCAGTACGTCTCCCAGTTCGACTACAACCGTTCGGGGACGCCGAACCCGCTCCCCCCGCCGGCGTTGGAATTCTGCGACAACGTCGACCAGACGGTGGACGACGACTGCGACTTCCATTTCGACGACTTCCTGCAGTACTGGCTGGGGGCCTACCTGTACGTCGACGGTGGCGGGACCGACGACGTTGGAAACCCCTTCCCGGTGCAAGGGCTGGAGGACCCGTTCACCGGGGCCGACCTGACCCTCAATGGCGGGACCGGCGCCGACAACCAGGTGCACACCGCGTCGTTCCTCACCACCAGCAGCATCCTGAAGCCCGCCGACTACCCCCAGTTCAGCAGCGACGCTCCGGCGGTGTGGGAAACGGGAGTGGCGGGGCCCTACCAGCCCCATGGCCCGGTCCAGTACATGTATTCCGACCGCGCGGACATCTCCTACAAGCGGCTGCTTCGCCCGCTGGACCTGACCTCGTTGTCGCCGGGGAGCCCGGCCAGCCTGTCGTTCTTCACCTCCTACGACACCGAGCCGTTCTGGGACCACGTGTTCGTGGAGGTCCATACGGCGGGGCAGAACGACTGGACCACGCTCCCGGACGCCAATGGCCACACGACGCAGGACACCGGGGACAGCTGTCCGGCGGGTTGGCACGACATCCACCCGTTCCTCGCTCACTATCAGACCCTCAACGCCGACGGCAGCTGCTCGCCGACCGGATCCACCGGCGACTGGCACGCCTCGTCCGGCCGGTCCGCAGGCTGGGAGGAATGGGAGGTGGATCTATCCGCATACTCCGGCAGCCAGATCGAGGTGTCCATCACGTACGTGAGCGACTGGGCGATCCAGGGGGTCGGGGCCTTCGTCGACGACATCACGGTGTCCACCGGCGAGGGTTCCACCGGGTTCGAGGCGGGCCTCGATGGCTGGACGATCCCCGGATCTCCTGAGGACCCGGGTGAGCCGGACACGAACTACAACCCCAACGACTGGTTCCAGACCACGGACGTCGGGTTCGAAGAGGGCGCGGTCGTTTCCACCGAGGACACGCTGTACTTCGGCTTCGGCTTCGAGGGCATCACCGACGAGGCCGATCGGAACGACGTGATGTGCCGGTCGATGGCCTACCTGATCGGCACCCCCTGTCCGCCGGGAGGCGCCGCGTAGACCCAGGGAACCGGAGGAACGGGGGCCGGCGCGCACTCGCCGGCTCCCGCCCTTCCGGCGAGCTCACGCCTTGGGCCGCTTCATGTACGCCACGATGCCCTGCGGACCCTGGAGCACCGAGATCAGCTCCCAGCCGTCCTCCCCCCACTGATTGAGGATCTCCTGCGTGGCGTGCTCGATCAGCGGCACGGTGGCGTACTCCCATTTCTGCACGTCAGTCCTCCTCGCCTGTCCAGCCGGTGCTTCGGAGCGTCTCCAGGAGCTGGTTGACGATCCTCCCGGTGGCGCCCCACACAGTATGGCCGTCGACCTCGTACGCGAACCACGGGCTGCGCGGTCCACCGGGAACCACCGGCTCCTCCACGGCGGCCAGGCGGGCCACCTCGAGCTCGAGGACCTCGTCGATCTCCACGGGGCTGGGAGTCATGACCGGACGCTCCTTCAGGAGGCCGACGAACGGTTGGATGACGTACCCGGTCACCACGGTCGAGGTTGGCGGCAGTCCACCGAGGACTTCGAACCACTCCGGCGCGATGCCCAGCTCCTCGTCGGTCTCCCGGAGGGCGGTGAACAGGAGGTCGGGGTCGTCGTCGTGGCGCACCCCGCCGGGGAAGGAGATCTCCCCCTTGTGGTCACGGACCAGATCGGTGCGCCTGGTGAACAGCAGAGTGGCCGGGGGACCGGTCAGGAGGGGGATCATCACGGCCGCCGGGGTCCCGGGCGGGAGGCGCGGATCGGGTCGGGCGGGGGCCAGGGCGCCCCGCAGCCGGTCGGCGAGGCTCACCCGGCCATGGTAGCCGAGCCACGGATGTGGCTCGGTCAGACGTACCGGACCTTGTTCACCACCTGCTGCCACAGCGGGGTATCCGGGAAGGTCCCGTCGGACTTGGCGTACTGGTTGACCGTCCACACGGTGAAGGGGTCGACTGGATCCCGGTTGATCCCGTTGAAGTCGCCCCACCGCTGGAACCGGCCGGCGTCCTGGACGAACAGGGCCTCTCCGGCGCGAAGCACCACCACCGAGTCCGGTACCACCGCACCCGGCGGGATCGTGGCCACCACCGCGGAGAGGTACTCGCCGGCGGGCGCCCCCGCTCGGCTGAACGTGATGAACAGGTTGCCCGCCGCGTCGGTGGTCATCACCGGCCAGCCGGAATCCAGGCCCGGGAAGGCGAGCGTCCCATGACGAACCAGGATGGGGCGCTTGAGGGGGATGGGATCGATCTCGTACCACCGGATCGCCGCCTCGACGTACCCATCACCCGGGTTCACGTCGAACCGCACGGCATGCGCCGTGTACAGGCGCTCGCGATCGGCGTCGTAGAACGTCCAGATCACCCGGAGGTCCCCGGTGTCCCAGCAGTGGTCCAGAGGGATGCACTGGGGGGACCCGTCCTTCTGGGTGCCCAGGGGGGCGAACAGGCCCCTGGGCACCTTGACCCCCCGTTTGGCCAGAGTGCTCCTTCCCTTCCGCTGCGCCACCCGCCACAGGGTCAGGCGGTCCCCGCAGCCGGGGCCGCAGGAGCGGTCCTGGAAGCTGAGCATGAACCCCGGAGGGGCGATACCGATCTCCGTCTCGGTCACCGCCGGCATGATCGTGAACGCTCTGGTGGCCTTCTTGCCGCCCGGGTCAAGGGTGTCCTCTCCCCCGAAAACGTCCATGTTCAGCTTGCCCGAGCAGTTGTACAGGCGGTCCTTGCCGATCGACAGGATCTGCGCGTACTCGTATTCCTCGGCCACGGAGAACTCGAACTGGTTCGTGGTGATATACACGCGCTCGGCGTCGTATCCCAGGCCGGGGTAGTCCGCCAGCTGCTTCCCGTCTCCGTGCACCCGGTCCCCGTTGATCGACCGCGCACACCATGTCCCGGGGTCCGCGACGGTGGTCGCCGGCATGGTGACCACCATGACCCTCGAGAACTTCTTGCCCCTGCTGAACGGAGGGCCGTGGCCGGCCAGGAAGATCAGCACGAACTGGCCCGCGTACCGGTCGTAGACCACCTTGGGGTCGAACACCAAGGTGTTCCCCGGGAGCGACGGGAACAGGGACTGGAGGGTCCCGGACAACGCCGGGATCGGCGTGCCGGTGGCGGCCTTGTCCCACAGCGCGTAGCTGATGTTCACCGCGGTGAGCACGTGGGCCGGCCCTGCGGCCCCGACGGTGTCGGAGGGCGAGATCTTGCCGTCGCTTCCGATGGCGTCGAACTCCTGCTCCTCGACCGGCGCCAGGAGGCTGCGTCCGGGCATCCCGGTCCGGGACATGGTCACCGGCCCCTGACCGCGGCGGGAGACCTCCTTGAGGACGAGATCCTCCGCGCTTCGAAACCGCGCGGATCGGGAGGTGCCGCCGGTCCGTTCGACGCCCGAGGCCGGCCAGGCGGCGCCGGAAGCCAATGCCACAACCATCGTGAGAGCGGCACGCCGGACGAACGGGCTCATTGGGCGCAGAGCATAACCGTTCGGGCGAGACCGGGAACCCGTCTACAACAGCCCGCGGTACGCGCCGCCGTCTACCTGGATGAAGCACCCGGACAGGTAGGCGGCCCGCTCGGAGGCCAGGAACGCCACCAGGTCCCCGACATCTTCGGGCTGACCGTAACGGCCCACCGGGATCCGCTGGGCCTCCCGCCGGGTGTGCTCCTCGACGCTCACTCCGGCCTCGCCGGCCTCCCGCTCCAGCAGGGCCCGGACCCGATCGGTCATCACCCCGTGCGGCATCACCGCGTTCACCGTGATGCCGTGAGGGCCCACCTCGTCCACGAGAGTGCGGGCCCACCCGATCACCGCGGCCCGGATGGAGTTCGAGAGCATCAGGCCGGAGACCGGCTGCTTCACCGCGATCGAGGAGATGATCACGATCCGTCCGTACCCCGCCTCTCGCATGGACGGGATGGCCTCCCGGGCCATCCGGAGCGTGGAGAACAGGTTCAGCTCGGCGGCCGTCTGGAAGTCCTCGTCGGTGAGCTCCTCGAAGCGCCCGAACCGCGGCCCTCCGGCGTTCGGCACCAGGATCTGACAGCCGCCCAGGGCCTCCACTCCCTGCCGGAGGAACCCCACCGCACCACTGGCCTCCGACACGTCCGCCGGGATGGCCACCACCGTGCTTCCCGTCGTCTCCGCGATCTCGTCCCGGGCGGCGTCCAGCTCGCCCCGGTCCCGGGCGCAGATGGCCACCGGGGCTCCCTCGGCGGCCAGCGAGGTGGCGCATGCCTTCCCCAACCCCCTGCTGGCGGCGGACACCAGGGCCGGTCTGTCCCTCAGGCCGAGTTCCATCACTCTCCTGATACCATTCCTGTAGCCATGGAAGCCACCCGTGACGTGATCAAGATCACGGAGAAGGCGGCCGGCCGGGTCCAGGTCCTCGCCGATCGCGAGGGACGACCGGAGGCCACGCTCCGCCTCCGGGTCACCGCCGGCGGGTGCTCCGGCTTCGCTTACAAGCTGTCGCTGGAGAACACCCCCTCCGACGACGACCTGGTCGTGGAGGGCCACGGGGTCCGAGTTCTCATCGACCCGCGATCGGTTCCCCTGGTGAAGGGGTCGATCCTCGACTTCAACGACGCCCTCCTGGGGGGAGGGCTCAGGGTGCGGAACCCCAACGCCACCAACGAATGCGCGTGCGGGGACTCCTTCTCGGTCTAGCCGCCCGGCCGGGATCCTCGCCGGCCGACGGACCCGCTCAGTAGCCGCCTCCCGAGCCCGAGTCGTCCGAGGTCTCATCGGACGTTCCGGTGCTCCCCGACCCGGCCTCCAGATCTCCGCCGACCGACAGGCCGCCGGCCATCCCGCTTCCTGAGTGGAACCGGCAGATGTACGTGACCGCGCCGGACTCCGGGAACGTGACGTCGACCGTCACGCCCTCGTCGCCGGGCTGGAGCTCCTCGTCGACGTTCTGATCCTCGATGGTGAAGGTGTGCGGGGCTGAGCCCTCGTTGTGCAGCGAGATCGTGAGGGTCTGGCCGGCCTCCCCCTCGAGGATGGTGGGCGCGAAGTAGAAGTCGTCGACCTCCACCTCCGCCTCGGAGGCCCCGGAGACGTCTTCGGAGCCGTGGTTCGTGGCCTCCTGGCCGGCCACGGTCACGGTGCCTTCCTCCTCGTGACCTTCGCCCTGGTCTTCCTGGCCTTCACCCCCGGCGCTGATGGCGGGCTGGTCTTCGGCGCACGCCGCGGCCACCAGACCGAGTGACAGGGCCAGGGCCATGACGACGGGTGCTCCCCTTGCTCGCGGCATGGCGATCTCCTCCCCCTCGAGGGTTCCCAAGGGTATTCGTCCCGCTCTCCCGGGGGGTTCGGGGGGGTTCGTCCGGGCCCACCTATACTGCTGCCGATGCCGATCTCCGAGGACAAGACCCAGTGGCGCGACCTTCACAACGAGGTGGTGGCCACCGGTCTGTGCACCGGCTGTTCCGCGTGCGTGGTGGTGTGTCCGTTCAACGTGCTGGGCTACGAGAACGACGAGCCCGTGCAGCTCGAGGACGGCCCTCCCGACAAGTGCACCCACGGGGACCGCGGCTGTGACCTGTGCACCAGGGCGTGCCCCCGGTTCCGGGACTGGGAGCCGGAGATCGAGAAGCTGTTCTTCGGCCGGACCCGGCTTCCCGAGGAGATCGTCGGCGTGTACCGGGACATCCGGCTGGCCCGGTCCACCGGGCCGGAGCTGGCCGCCGGCCAGGACGGAGGGGTGGTATCCGCACTCCTGATCTGGGGCCTGGTGACCGGCGAGATCGACGGGGCCCTGACCTCCAAGCTCTCGGAGGGGCGCCAGTGGGACGCCGAGCCGGCCGTGGTCACCACCCCGGAGGACGTCCTGGCCACCGCGGGCTCGCGGTACACCTACTCGGCGAACCCCATCGCCCTGATGGAAGCGGCCCGGATGGGCCTGAAGAAGGTGGCCCTGGTGGGGATGTCCTGCCAGGCCTCGGTCACCGGCATGCTCGAGGTGAATCGGGTCAACAAGTGGCGCCGCAAGATCGCCTGGACCTTCGGCCTGCTGTGCTCGAAGACGTTCACCTACGAGGGGCTGATGGAGGAGATCGCCCAGGAGGAGCTGGGGCTGTCCCTGGACGACGTCGTGCGCGTCAACGTCAAGGGCAAGCTCCTCTTCTACACCCGCGACGGCGAGGAGCACACGTATTCCCTGAAGAAGGCCCAACGGTTCACCCGGCCGGGCTGCCTCAAGTGCCCCGACTTCGCCGCGGAGCACGCCGACATCTCGTTCGGGGGACTCGGTCAGAACGACGGCTGGACCCTCACCGTGATCCGCACCGACCTGGGCGAGGACATCTGGCGCCGGGCCCTCCAGGAGAAGATCGTGGAGGATCGGCCGGCCAGCGAGGATCCCGCGGCCGTGGCCCTGATGGAGAAGCTGGCCGCCCGCCAGCGGACCCGGTGGCCCGACGAGGAGATGCCGCAGGGCTGGAGCGCTCCGGGCGTGATCCCGGAGGGTGTTGCCGGTAACGGCTCGGGCCACTAACGACGCGGGTGGGGGCCTGGTGGCGTTCCGGAGTTCTGTACCAGATCTACCCCCGCTCGTTCGCCGATACCACCGGTGACGGGTCCGGAGACCTCCAGGGGGTGATCGACCACCTCGATCATCTGGCCTGGCTGGGGATCGACGGCATCTGGCTGAACCCCGTCACCCCGTCGCCCGACGCCGACTGGGGCTACGACGTCTCCGATTTCACCTCGGTCGATCCCGAGTTCGGCGACCTCGAGGTGCTCGATCGCCTGGTCGCCGAGGCCGGCGACCGGGGGGTCCGGGTGCTCCTCGACCTGGTCCCCAACCACACCAGCGACCAGCATCCCTGGTTCGTCGACGCCCGCTCCAGCCGGTCCGCCCGCCATCGGGACTGGTACGTGTGGACCGACCCGAAGCCCGACGGCTCGCCGCCCAACAACTGGCTGTCGGTGTTCGGGGGGCCGGCATGGACCCTGGACCACGGATCGGGTCAGTACTACCTGCACAACTTCCTCCCCGAGCAACCGGACCTGAACTGGTGGAACGAGGAGGTTCGGGAGACCTTCGACGACATCCTGCGGTTCTGGCTCGACCGGGGCGTCGCCGGTTTTCGCATCGACGTGGCCAACGGCCTGGTGAAAGACCGGGAGCTCCGAGATAACCCGCCAATCACCGCCGAGGACCCCCCGCGGATCCGGGCCCTGGGGCAGCGCCCCGTTTACAACATGAATCGGCCCGAGGTGCACGAGGTGCTGTCCCGGTGGCGAAGGATCGCCGACTCCTACGAGCCCACCCGGGTGCTCCTGGGGGAGACCTGGGTCCTGGAGCTTGAGTCCCTCATGCGCTTCTACGGGAGCGGGTCGGATGAGCTGCATCTGGCCATCAACTTCCCTTTCCTGTTCGCGGAGTTCGGACCGGAGATGCGAGCGATCGTTGAGTCAGAGGAGGCGCTGATCCATCCCTCGGCGTGGCCTTCCTGGGGGGGCTCGAACCACGACGTGGGGAGGTTCCCCACCCGATGGTGCGGCGGTGACCCTCGAAAGATCCGGGCTGCCCTGCTCCTGCTGCTGACCCTTCGAGGCACGCCGCTTCTGTATTACGGCGACGAGATCGGCATGGAGGACGTCGAGGTGCCTCGTCACCGGCTCAGGGATCCTGTGGGGATCCGGGGTTGGCCGGACGACCCCGGCCGGGACGGCGCCCGGACCCCGATGCAGTGGACCGGTGAGCCGGGTGGAGGATTCACCCGGCCGGGGGTGGAGCCGTGGCTCCCCATGGGGGACGTGGCGGCCTGCAACGTCGCAGATCAGCGCGAGGACCCGGGATCCGTGCTCCACCTGTGTCGCGATCTGATCGAGCTCCGGCGGAAGCGCCCCGACCTGCACGGGGGCGGGTACGCCACCATGGACCAGAGGGAGGACGTGTGGGCCTGGCGACGAGGAGCCCACACCGTGGTCGCGGTGAACCTCTCCGAGGCGCGGGTGAGCGCGGCGCTCGGCGAGGGCCGGGTTCTCCTGGGGACCCGGCGGGAACGGGATGGGGAGGGGGTCCACGGCACGGTCCGGCTCGAGCCGTGGGAAGCGCTGATCCTGGCCTCCGATGCCGCGGGCGCGTCCGCTGCCAGGTGATCGACCCGGACCAGCGAGACATCGTGGGCTCCGTCATCGCCGCGCTGCTTCCGCACCCGCACGTCCGTGCGGTGGAGCTGGCGGGGTCACGGGCTGCCGGCAGCCCGACGGCCCTGTCCGACTGGGACTTCCGCGTCCGCGTCGACGACTTTGCCGCCGTGGCGGCCGATCTCCCCGCGTTGGTCACTCCGCTCGAGCCCCTCGCGCAGCAATGGGACAGGCTCAACCCGGAGAGCTGTTACATGCTCATGCTGGCCGGGCCGGCCAAGATCGACCTGATCTTCGACCAGCCGCACCAGGACGAGGCGCCCTGGACGGTCACGGCCGACACGCTCCCCCGGATCGACGAGCATTTCTGGGACTGGATCTTGTGGATCGCGTCCAAGCAGGTCGCCGGCAAGGACCACCTGGTGAGGCGAGAGCTCGGCAAGATGAGCCGCCATCTCCTGGGGCCCGTGGGCGTCGAAGGAGTTCCCCGGTCGATCAGGGCGGCGGTCCGCGAGTACCGGGGAGCCCGCGACTGCTGGGAATCGCGGCTCGGCGTGGCCGTGCCGCGGCGGTTGGAGGTGGAAGTCGAGCCCGCCCTCTCGCATAGCTGAAGGCCCTCCCGCCGCCGGGTGGCTCCTACCCGCCGCCTGAGGTTGAATATCCGGGGATGGCCGAGATCGCGCTGGAGGAAGTCTCCAAGGTCTACGGAGACGGCACCACGGCAATCTCCGACCTGAACCTCGACGTGGGCGACGGAGAGTTCGTCGTCCTGGTGGGACCCTCGGGCTGCGGGAAGACCACCGCGCTCCGCATGGTCGCGGGCCTGGAGAGCATCAGCCGAGGGAACATCCGGATCGGTGAGCGGGTGGTCAACAACGTCCCTCCGAAGGAGCGGGACATCGCCATGGTGTTCCAGGACTACGCCCTGTACCCCCACATGACCGTGTACGACAACATGGCGTTCGGCCTCAAGCTCCGCAAGGTTCCCAAGGACGAGATCGACCGCCGGGTTCGGGAGGCGGCGGGCATTCTGGGCCTCGAAGAGTTACTGGAGCGGAAGCCCAAAGCGCTGTCCGGTGGACAGCGCCAGCGGGTGGCCATGGGCCGGGCCATCGTCCGGGAGCCGAAGGCCTTCCTCATGGACGAGCCCCTCTCGAACCTCGACGCCAAGCTGCGGGTCCAGATGCGCTCGGAGATCTCCCGGATCCAGGACGAGCTCAAGGTCACCACCCTGTACGTCACCCACGACCAGATCGAGGCCATGACCATGGGCGACCGGGTCGCGGTGATCCGGAGGGGTGTGCTCCAACAGGCCGCCACGCCCCAGTACCTGTACGACCACCCCACGAACCTGTTCGTGGCCGGCTTCATCGGCTCTCCGGCGATGAACATGGTGGAGGCCGGCCTGTCTCGGTCCGACGGTTCGGGGGTCGTGGAGTTCGGAGGTATTCGGCTGGAGATTCCGGAGGAAGTGTTCGGCGCCAGGCCGGACCTGAAGGCCTACGAGGGGAAACGGGTGATCGTGGGCATTCGACCCGAGGATATGGAAGACGTGTCGCTGGTCTCTGATGCGCCACAAGGCCGGCGGATCCGATCGACCGTGGTTCTGCGCGAGTCACTCGGCGCCGACGTGCTGGTTCACATCACCGTCCGGGCACCGGCGGTGCTCACCGAGGACGTCAGGGACATCGCCCACGACGTCGGTCAGGAGGCGCTCGAGGCAGTCGAGGAGACCATCCGTGCAGGCCAGTCGACGTTCTTGGCCCGGCTGAACCCCAAGACCGGCGCCCGGGAGGGAGAGCCGATCGAGCTGGTCACCGACGTCACCCGGCTCCACTTCTTCGACCCGGAGAGCGGGCTGGGCATCTACGGGGACGGCTGACCCCTTCAACTTGACACATTCGCCATCGGGAGCCTAGTCTTTCCGAAACCGTTTTCGGAGAACAGGTCACGGCCCCAAACCCCAACATCCGTGAGCTCGCCGACCGCCTCGGCGTCTCCGTGGCCACCGTCTCCCGCGTGCTGAACGACTATCCGGACGTCTCCCCCGAAACACGCGAACGGGTCCAGGAGGGCATCCGGGAAGCGAACTTCCTTCCGGATCGAACGGCCCGGAGCCTGGTCACCGGCCGGAGCCACGTGATCGGGATCATCCTGGAGACCGGGGCGGGGCACCCCGATCTCCAGCATCCCTTCTTCCAGGAGGTGCTGGTGGGCCTGAAGCACTCCATGGCCTCCGCCGCGTACGACCTCCTCCTGTTCGCCACCGACAGGCCGGGAAAGGCGGTCGAGGCCCACAGCTACCTCCGACGGATGCAGCACCACCGCATCGACGGGGTGGTCCTGATGGGGACCGACCGCCAAGACCCACACATCGAGGAAGTGGTGCAGTCGGGCGTCCCGTGCATGGCCGTAGACCTCCGTATGAAGGGAGGACGGACCGGATTCGTGACCTCCGACAACTTCGGAGGGGCCGCGCTCGCCGTCGGGCATCTCCACGAACTCGGGCACCGACGCATCGCGCTGATCGGGGGCCCCAGGGACACCCTCCCCGGCGGCGACCGGCTGCTCGGCTATCGGCGGGAACTCGAGCGACTGGGGCTCCCCCATCGCTCCGACCACGTGCGAGAAGGCGACTTCTACCCAGACTCCGGCTACGCCGCCATGGAAGCGTTCCTGAATCTGCCCGAGCCGCCCACGGCGGTCGTGGCGGCCGCGGATCTCATGGCCGCCGGGGCGATCCAGTGCCTGGCCGACCGGGGGCTCCACGCTCCGGACGATGTGGCCATCGTGGGGTTCGATGACATCCCCCTGGCCGCGCTCCTCCAGCCGGCGCTCACCACCGTCCGGCAAGACAAGGAGGGCCTGGGGGCGGCGGCAGCCCAGGCGGTGGTTCGGATGATCGCGGATCCGGAGCTCGAGCCGCCGGCGGTCACGCTCCCGGTCGAGCTGGTCGTTCGGGAGTCCTCCGGGGGGGCCAGGGCCGGGCGGGGAAGGGAGGCGCCTATGAAGGGATGAGCATGAGGGGAGAGGCTGGGAACCACCCGGCGGGCCGGTCAAGGACTTCGGAAGGAGGACGGGACGATGGGGGCATCGGGGAAGTTGCCCCGCAACGGGGCTCAGGAGGACACTACGGACAGAGGCGGATTCGCCGAGGGGAGGAGATCGGGATGCGACGGCTGAGATTGATCGTCCTGCCTGCAGCCTTCGTTTTGCTCGCAGTTGCGTGTACCACCCAAGAAGGCGACGGCGGAGCAGGAGACGGAGAGGATACCGGCACCGTCAACGTGCTGAACGCGGTGGAGCCGGAGGAGAACGCGGTCCTCCAGGCCATCGCCGACGACCTGATCAACACGGAGGCCGACTACCAGGTCGAGTTCGAGCAGTCGGGTAACTTCGAGGAGCAGGTCCAGATCCGTGCCGAGGGCGGGACGCTGGACGTCATCCTGCTGCCCCAGCCCGGGGCCGTGCTCGACCACGCCCAGTCGGGGAACGCCGTTTCCCTGGAGGACATGGGGTTCGACATCGCCGAGCTCGAGGAAACGTTCGGCGAGTACTTCCTGTCGCTCGGGGAGTTCGAGGGCGAGCACTACGGCCTTCCCAGCAACATCAACCTGAAGAGCATGGTCTGGTACCCGAAGGACGACTTCGACGCCGCCGGGTACGAGATCCCCACGACCTTCGACGAGCTGATCGCGCTGTCCGACCAGATCGTTGAAGACGGCAGCACTCCGTGGTGCGTGGGCTTCGGGAGTGAAGGCTCGACGGGATGGCCGGCCACGGACTGGATGGAAGACATCATGCTCCGGACCGCCGGACTGGAGACCTACCAGCAGTGGGCGGATCATGAGATCCCGTTTAACGACCCGGCCGTGGAGAACGCGGGGGAGATCTTCGGGCAGGTCATGTTCGGCGATGACTACGTCCTTGGTGGGGCGGAGAACACCCCCTCGATCGACTTCGGCGACGCGCCCGCTCCGATGTTCGAGGATCCGCCGGGCTGCTGGCTGCACCGCCAGGCCAGCTTCATCAACGCGTTCTTCCCGGAGGATTCTGAGGCGGGCGTGGACTACGACTGGTTCACGTTCCCCCCGATCGACCAGGAGGGAACCCTGTTCGCCGGGGAGCTCATGGTGACGTTCCGCGACACGCCCGAGATCCGGGATTTCCTCGAGCGCTTCTCCAGGGTGGACGTGCAGTGCGCCATGGGGGGTGAGCCGGGGTCTGCCCGGATCTCTCCCAACATCAACGTCGGCCCGGACTGTTACGGAAACGAGATCCTGGCCGACGCTTCGGTGGTGCTCACGGAGGGGCTAGCGGCCGGAACGGCCGGCTTCGACGCCTCCGACCTGATGCCGCCGGAGGTCGGCTCGGGGAGCTTCTGGACCGGCATGGTCGAGTACGTCCAGTCGGGACCCGACGCCCTTCCGGGCATCCTGGAGGAGATCGAGAGCAGCTTCCCGCAGCAGGGGTAGACCAGGCGGGAACAGGCTGATGGACGGATGGGAGCGGCCCCGGGGGGACCGCTCCCACCGTCCGGGTGAGGGGAGGATCCAAGCGGCGTGACCGCCGGGACCGGCCCATCGGGTTCGCAGATCGTCGTACCGGCACCCACCGCGGGGCGAACGATCTGGGTCGCCCTCCTGCGATTGGTTGGGGCTCTGGCCATCCCCGTGGTGGGGTTCTTCGGTTTGTGGGCCACGTTCGACTTCCTGCGGGACGAGGACGCCAATCGCTTCGTGGTCGTCGGGGTGGCCATCGTGGTGGGGGTGGCCGGCGTCTTCTTCCTGTACTGGGCGATGAACCGGGCCGTCGACCTGCTCGGGGCGAGGTACCGGGAGAGCGTGCGCCCCTACATCTTCGTGGGGCCCGCGCTGGTCATCTTGAGCGTGTTCCTCATCTACCCGGTGATCAACACCATCCTCCTCAGCCTCAAGGACCAGTTCGGCGAAAACTTCATCGGGCTGGAGAACTTCGCATTCGTGTTCACCAACGAGAGCATGCTCCGGGCGATCCGCAATACGCTGGGGTGGGTCATCCTGGTGCCTCTGGTGGCCGTGAGCATCGGCCTGGCCTTTGCCACGCTTGCCGACCGGCTCCGCCGGGGTGAGGCGGTGGCCAAGTCCCTGATCTTCCTGCCGATGGCCATCTCCTTCGCCGGTGCGTCGATCACCTGGCGACTGATCTACAGCTTCCGGCCGGAGGGGTTCGGCAGCAACATCGGGTTGCTGAACGGGATCATGGTGGGCCTTGGCAACGAGCCCGTTGCCTGGCTCAACGTGATGCCGTGGAACAACCTTCTGCTGATGGCGATCATGGTGTGGATGCAGACCGGTTTCGCCATGGTGGTCCTGTCGGCGGCGATCAAGGCGATCCCCGACGGGATCATCGAGGCGGCTCGCATCGACGGCGCTTCGGAGTTCCAGCTGTTCCGGAAGATCATCGTGCCCACCATCCTCCCAACGATCGCCGTGGTGACCACGTACATGGCCATCACCGCGCTGAAGGTGTTCGACATCGTCTTCGTGATGGGCAACGCGGAAACCAACGGCACGGAGGTCATCGCCGAACGGATGATCCGGTGGTTCTTCATCAGCAACCACGACGGCCGGGGCGCCGCCATCGCCGTGGTCCTGTTCGTGGCGATCATCCCCATCATGATCTGGAACATCCGCCGGTTCCGTGAGCAGGAGGCGACCCGGTGAGCGCCGTCCCGATCCCCACCACCCCCGAGGTGCGGGGACCCGGCGAGGTTCGGAAGGGTGGGTTGTTCGTCCGGATCACCGTCCTGGTCGTAGTGGTGCTGTGGGTGATCCCCGCGGCGGGGGTCCTGATCACCTCGTTCCGGCCCGAGGCGCTGGTCGACGCCACCGGGTGGTGGACCGCGCTGGCCCACCCGTTCCGGGCGGCGGAGTGGACGTTCGAGAACTACGAGCTGGCGCTCGATGCGGAGGGCTTCGGGAACGCCTTCCTGAACAGCCTGGCGGTGTCCATCCCGTCCACCGTGATCCCCATCACCATCGCCGCGTTCGCGGCCTACGCGTTCTCGTGGATGGAGTTTCGGGGGCGCTACTTCCTGTTCGTGGCGGTGGTCGGGCTGATGGTGGTCCCCCTTCAGATGGCCCTGATCCCCATCCTCCGCCTGTACGTGGGCGGGGCCACCATCGGCCGGTTCCTGCTGTTCCCCGACCTGGACCTCAACGGCACCTTCCTGGGCGTTTGGCTGGCCCACACCGGCTTCGGCCTTCCACTGGCCATCTACCTGCTCCGCAACTACATCGGGGCGCTACCGTCGTCCACCATCGAGTCGGCCAAGATCGACGGGGCCGACCACTTCACGATCTTCTGGCGGCTGATCGTCCCGCTCTCGGTGCCGGCGCTGGCGGCCTTCGCCATCTTCCAGTTCCTGTGGGTGTGGAACGACCTCCTGGTGGCCTACGTGTTCCTGGGGGGCACCCGGGAGAACCAGGTCGTCACGATCGCCCTGGCGAACCTGGTGGGGTCCCGGGGGGAGAACTGGCACCTGCTCACGGCCGCGGCGTTCATCTCGATGATCCTGCCCCTGGCGGTGTTCTTCTCGCTGCAGCGGTACTTCGTCAGGGGGCTCACCGCCGGCTCGGTCAAGGGCTGAGGCCCCGGTGGCCATCGGCCGCAGGCCACGACGTCCCAGTGCTTCGCCGGGAATGGCACCCTTGCCTCCCCGCCGGAAATGGCTGGCCATCACCCTGGCCACGCTGCTGTTCGTGCCGGGCTACTGGTTCATGCTCGCGGGGGTGGTGTCGTCTGTGGCCGAGAGCCGGGGGGCGCCGAGCCCCGCACCGTTCATCGCCTTCGGGCTCGCCCTGGTGCCATTCGTGTTCCTGGTGCTGGCCTTCGTATCCGAGCACCCCCGCGCGCCGGGAGCAGTGCTTCGAGCCATGGGCCTGGCACTCCTGGTGGGCATCCCCATCTCGGCCCTGGCCGCCGACGCGGTGACCGGTGTGGTTGCTGGGATGGGAGCCGGGGGAATCGCCGCCCTGCGGGCAGACCTCGCTCACGACTGGAAGCCGCGGGCCCTGGCCGTCCTGGCGGTCTCGGCGTTCGTCTTCCTGATGCTTCGGACCAGCCCGGTTGCCCTCCTGCTGGCCCCCGCCCTTCCGTTCACCGCCATCGGCGTGGCCGACCACCTGTCCGAGCGCCGACAGGAGCTTCGCGCCGGAGGTCGGTGACCCGCTTCGGACGCTTCGACGACCGGGCTCGCGAGTACGTCATCTCGCGACCGGACACGCCGCTGCCGTGGATCAACTACCTGGGCAGCGAGGATTACTTCGGGATCATCTCGAACACCGCCGGAGGGTACTCCTTCCACAGTGACGCCCGGCTCCGGCGGCTGACCCGGTACCGTTACAACAACGCGCCCCTCGACGCCGGAGGCCGCTACGTTTACATCCGCGATGCGGCCACCGGGGAGTTCTGGTCGCCGTCATGGCAGCCCACCCGCACCGAGCTCCAGGACTACCGGTGTCGCCACGGGCTGGGGTACACGATCATCGGCTCGCGTCGCTCGGGCATCGAGGCCGAGACCCTGTACTTCGTCCCGGTCGGGGAGACCCTGGAGATCTGGCGGGTGAGCCTCACCAACCACCGCAGCGACCCCGCGCGCCTGTCGCTGTTCAGCTCGGTGGAGTTCTGCCTGTGGGATGCCTGGGACGACGCCACCAACTTCCAGCGCAACCATTCCACCGGGGAGGTCGAGGTGGAGGACGGGGTCATCTACCACAAGACCGAATACCGAGAGCGTCGCAATCATTTCGCCTACTTCGCCTGCTCCACGAAGATCTCGGGGTTCGACACGCAGCGCGATGAGTTCCTCGGCGCGTATCGAGGCTGGGATCGGCCGGCGGCCGTCGAACGGGGCCGCTCGGGGGACTCCATCGCCCACGGCTGGTCGCCGTGCGGCTCGCATCACGTCGAGGTGGCCCTCCAGCCCAGAGAGACCAGCGAGATCGTGTTCGTGCTGGGGTACGCGGAGAACCCGCCGGAGGCGAAGTTCGACCCACCCGGCTCCCAGACCATCGACAAGCGACGGGTCCGCCCGGTCATCGACCGCTACACCCGCATCGAAGAGGTCGACGCCGCGTTCGAGCAGTTGAGGACCTCCTGGTCCGACCTCCTGGGGATCCTCGAGGTCTCCACGCCGGACCGGCACACCGATCGCCTGGTCAACGTGTGGAACGCCTATCAGTGCATGGTCACGTTCAACCTGTCTCGCTCGGCGTCGCTGTTCGAATCGGGTGTCGGCCGGGGCATCGGGTTCCGGGACTCCAATCAGGACCTCCTTGGTTTCGTGCACATGGCTCCGGCGCGAGCTCGAGAGCGGCTCCTGGACCTGGCCGCCACACAGCTCCCCTCCGGCGGCGCCTACCACCAGTACCAGCCGTTGACCAAGCGGGGGAACGACGACATCGGCTCGGGGTTCAACGACGACCCCCTGTGGCTGATCCTGGCCGCAGTGGCCTACGTGAAGGAGACCGGCGATCTCGCGATCCTCGACGAGCCGGTCCCCTACGAGAACCGGCCGGGCACGGAATCGCCGCTCTTCGAGCACCTGCAGCGCTCGATCCGGTACACGCTCGACCGGCTGGGACCGCATGCCCTGCCGCTGATCGGGCGGGCCGACTGGAACGACTGCCTGAACCTCAACGCGTTCTCGGAGACTCCCGGGGAGTCGTTCCAGACCGTGGAGAACCGGGAGGGAGGCGTGGCCGAGTCCGTGTTCATCGCCGGGCTGTTCACGCTGGCGGCGGCGGAGCTCGCCGAGATGGCCGAGCGGCGGGGGCACCGTGACGACGCGGCGAGCTACCGGGCGGCCGGGGAGGAGATGAACGCGGCCGTGGCGGCCCACGGTTGGGACGGCCGGTGGTTCCGGCGAGCCTACGGCCATGTCGGGACGGTGATCGGTTCTGAGGAGAACGACGAGGGCCGGATCTTCATCGAGCCTCAGGGCATGTGCGTGATGGGCGGGGTAGGCCTCGATGACGGCAAGGCCGAGCAGGCCCTGGCCTCCGTGGCGGAGCACCTGGCCACCCCGCACGGGATCGTGCTCCTGGAACCGGCCTACTCCAGGTACCGCGTGGAGCTCGGAGAGATCACCTCGTATCCGCCCGGCTACAAGGAGAACGGGGGCGTGTTCTGTCACACGAACCCGTGGATCGTGATCGCGGAGACGCTGGTGGGGAACGGCGACCGAGCGTTCGACTACTACATGCGACTCAACCCGTCGGCCCGCGAGCCGATCAGCGAGGTACACCGCTGCGAGCCATACGTCTACGCCCAGATGATCGCGGGCAAGGAGGCCCCGACCCACGGCGAGGCCAAGAACTCCTGGCTCACCGGCACCGCGGCGTGGAGCTTCGTGGCCATCACCCAGTGGATCCTGGGCATCCGCCCGGAGCACGACGGCCTGCGTGTCGACCCCTGCCTCCCCTCGGACTGGGACGGCTTCACGGCCGTTCGCCGCTTCCGGGGGGCGACCTATCGCATCGATGTCCGCAAGCGGAGCGGAGCCCTGGGGCGGGTGACCTCGGTGATCGTGGATGGCCGTCCCATCTCCGGAAGCCTGGTGCCGGCGGCCCCCGAAGGGGCCACCGTCACGGTAGAGGCAGCGATCGAGAGATAGCCAATCCTCTCCCCGGACACCTGAGAGGTCGCCCCCCGGCTCGGCCTCGCTCCTCCGGGCTAGGTCACCTAGCCTTTGCTGCCGTCGTCTCCTGAAACGAGAAACGTGTTGGCGCCCGAGGCCTAGCGGCTGGGTGTCACAGCCGCCTCCGAGGTGGGCGTGAGGATGAACGTCACCCTGCTCACGTCAACCCGACCCGCAGCCGAGTACGCGACGTCCAGCGCGAACGACACGTAGTCGTTCTCTGTCAACGTGACCGGACTGGGGGGAAACAGCGTTCGGCACGCCTCATCCGTCCGGTTGGTGGGATCTGTGGCTACGGGGGACAGATTATGTGTACCGACTGAGTGCGTCTGGACGAAGAGCTCCGCTTGGTCGATCGTGGCGTTGAGCCGGACATTGTAGCAGTACTCCACGCCCTTCAGCGCCAAGCGCTTCCCGTAGAGCGCCGTCGGGGCGTCGCCGGAGACGCCGAAGCGGGCATCACCGGCTGCTCCACGTTCGAGCTGAGCGCGGAGCGATCGGTGATCTGTGAAGCCGGCCCCCGGTCCCTCGGCAACCCAGTCGTGGTGCCCAACACCGACCAGGATGTCACCCTGATTCTGAACGAAGGCCGTCGAGTCGATATTGTCCAGTGTGCCAGCGTTCGCCGCATTAGCGACGCTGGCACTGCCGATCTTCTGGTCGAAAACGTTCGTGGCGATCCCCGAGGCCAGCTTGTTCACCTGCTTCTTGGCCTGCTTCCGGGCGATCCTCTTGACCTTCCTCTTGTCCCCGGGGTCGAACGCGCCGACCGGGGACGCCACGAGGGCCGCCGCCAGGCCCACCAGGACCGCCAGGCTGACCGCGCCCCTGAGCCAGGGCTTGCTTACCTTCCTCATGCTGGACCCTCCCCCCCCACCCGCACCGTGCCGGGACGGATTGGGTGAGCCTACACAAGGCGGTCCCTGCGGTCAACATTCACGAACCGGATAACTAGGTTCCCCAAATCCACTGAACGAGCCTCCCGTGCGACGGAGGAAGGTCTCAGGGTGAGCAGGAACGACAGCTATCCCTCCCGGGGTGGTAACCCGTTCAGGGGTCCATAAAAGGTGAGGTCCCTGCGCCGAAACCGCAGGTGGCGGTTGCCACATCGTAGGGCCTCGGCCTGTGATCCCGGGAGACTCGAACTTACAGCCCAGGCCCTGGCACACGCCGGAGGAGGTGGAGCTGGCGACGCTCGTGCCACAGAGACCCAGGCGGCACGGTTCTCAACTGGTCAGGATCCTGGCCACCTGTTCACGATCCTGACCCCTCCCACGAACAACTCCTCGGGGTGTCGCCACGACTTGAGGATGCGCAGCCCAGCGGAGCAACGCAACGTTCAGGCCGGCGGCGGGATGCGGTGGGCCCCGGACGGGGACGGCACCCGCTTCAGCTCATCCGGGACCCAATGTTCCGTGGAGAACTCCCGGACCAGCCGGCCGGGGGGGCGGTCGCCGTCCGGCGCGGCGATGATGGGGACCGGTTCCAGCTCGGCGGGGATCGTCCACCCGGTCTCCCGGAACTCCCCTCCGTTCTCCAGCCACGACAGTGATACGAACGGCAGGATCACGATCTTGGTGGTCACGGCGATCCCCCAGCTCATCCAGTACAACACCAGGGCCTGGGCAAACGACAGCGGAACCTCGAGGACCGCCAGGAGCACCGCCAGGATCACGAACTCGGCGACCGCGATCACTCCGGTCAGCCACGGCGGCTGCCACCGGATCACCCACGAGTACAGGGTGGTGTCCAGGATCACCCCCATCTGCAGGTAGACCCCGATGGCCACGATCCACCCCGGGTTCAGCGTGATGAGGCTGAGGAGCAGCCCGAGGAGCGCCGGTCCGATGAGCACGGCCACCCGGGTCTCCACGCGGCCCAGGATCGTGGGGCACATCAGACGGCCCACTTCCGGGGCGCGACTCGCATCAGGCGATCTGCTCCATCCGCCGGGCCCGCCGGATCGCCTCCGCGGTGGCTCCGGCCAGCGATCGCTGCATCCGGAACCGGTGGAGGAACGGGCGGGGGCGCAGGCGCTCCGCCCGGGCGCAGTCGGCCACGAATCGCCTGGCGATGTACTTGAGGCCGGCGATCGTGTCGCCGTTGGGAACCACCGGGTTGGCGTAGATCCCGTTCATGCAGATCCGCGAGTTGGGCACATCCAGCCCCGGCAGCCCGCAGCTGGTAGTGAGGCGAAGCCGGCCCTCCTCGATGGGGAGGTCGTAGAACTCGATCAGCCGGCGAAGGAGCGGGATGGCCAGCACCGATCTGACGAAGCCGGTACCGGCGATCACCCCGGTCACGTCGAGCCACCCCGGGTCGGGGCCGTGCCGGCTGGTCACGTGGATCCGCAACCCGGCGGGGCCCGGCTCGACGCGAGCGACCTCCCCGATGAGCTGCTCGAACCGCCCTTCGGACGTGGCCCGGCGGATGCGATCCTCCCATCCCCGGCGCCGCGGCGACGTCCCCTTGAGGATCGTGCCCAGGAACGCGATCCGCTGGTCGTACGGCAGACCCTGGAAGGCGTCGATCCCTCGAGCCTCGAAAAAGCACCGGGGCGTGTTGAGATCCTGCTCGTCGGGGTGGGGGCTCCGGAGGAGCGACACGACCTTGGCTCCGGCGTCGATAGCGTTCGCCCATTCGTTTACCGATGCGATCCCCGCCCCGATGACCACGTACCGCCCCCCGGGCGCGTAGGCCTTCGGCTCGTAGGCCTGGACGATGCGGTCCCGCATCCGCGGGTCCTCCCGAGCCCGGGCCAGGAGCGGGGGGAACGAGAGCGGGCCGTGCCCCACCGTCAGCATCACGTGCCTGGCCCGCCCCACGTAGTTGGCTTCTTCGTCGTACAGCACGAAATGGTCTGTGGGTGAATGCTCACGCTGAAGCCACCCCACCTTGTGGGGGTACCGGTTCGCGTTCCAACCGAGATCCCGGGCCACCACCACCGCCTCCGAGAGGATGTCGGGTACCCCGGGGTTGTACTTCCGGCGGATCGAGCGGAACAGCGGAGCGAAGCTCCCCCTGGACCATGCATCGAGTTGAGCGAACGTCGGCCAGTCGGCCGGCAGGAAGTGCGACTCGGACTCCGATCGCAGGACGGTCTGGCCCAAGTTGAACGCGTACTGATGGTAGGTGGACACGGGGTTGTCGTTCGGCCCGTAGACGGTGAGCTGCTCCGGGCTGAAGCCGAGGTAGATCGCGGTGGCGTAGGTCAGGATCGAGCCGAAGCCGTCCCCAACGATGGCTATCGTCGAGTCTCTCGGCTCGGTGAGCGGCACGGCCGATAGCCTAGCCCGAGGGGCTTCGAGCCGGCCCGGGGGGAGCGCTCGAGAGTCGCGATATGCTACCGCGGCGATGTGGGGCGGCCGTCGCGAGAGCAACGAAGACCTGGAGCCCGGCGGCCATCTCGGCCATTTCCGGCTCGAGTCGGTGCTCGGTGAAGGCGGGATGGGGATCGTGTTCCTCGCGGTCCGCCAGGAGGACGGCCAGCGAGTGGCGCTCAAGGTCCTGAAGCGCGAGCTGACCCACGACGAGACCTACCGGAAGCGGTTCGTGCACGAGGCCCGAGCCGCAGGGGAGGTCCGGAACAAGCACCTGGTCCCCGTCCTCGACGCCGGGGAAGCCGACGGCCGGAGCTACCTGGCGGTCGACTACGTGAGCGGCCGCACCCTCGAGCAGCGGATCGAGGAGGAAGGCAAGATCCCTCTCCCCGAAATCGTCAGGGTGACCTCCGAGGTGGCCGCCGGCCTCGATGCCCTCCACAGCCATGAGCTCGTCCACCGGGACATCAAGCCGTCCAACATCATGCTCGACGAGCAGGGCACGGCCCTCCTGACCGATTTCGGCCTGGCCAAGGGCCGCGCCTACACCGTGCTGACCAAGCCCGGCCAGGTCATGGGGACGCTCGACTACCTGGCCCCGGAGCTGATCAAGGGCCTGCCGGCCACTCCCGCAAGCGACATCTACGCGCTGGGCTGCGTGGTGTACGAGTGCCTGGCCGGCAAGGCGCCGTTCGCGGAGAAGAGCGTGTTCCAGGTGGGGATCGCCCACCTGGAGGAGGAACCGCCGGATCCAACCACCGGCCGGGATGACGCGACCGAAGGTCTGGCGTGGGCGGTCCTCCGGGCGCTGGAGAAGGACCCCGCCAGCCGCCCGCCGACCGCCACGGCCTATGCCCAGATGATCTCGCTGGCGGCGGGGACCGCTCGGCGTCTCTCGTAGCGGTGCCGGCGCTCATCGTGCTGGACGGGCCCCTGGCCGGCCTCCGCGTCCAGGTGGTGGAGGAGGTCGTGATCGGCAGAGGCGCCGCGTCGCTGACCCTCCCCGACCCCGAGGTGTCCCGACACCACGCGTCCGTCCGCCCGGCGGACGGGGGCCTGGTGGTCGAGGATCTCGGCTCGATGAACGGGACGTGGGTGGACGGCCGCCGCCTGACCGGGCCCGCCCGGCTGGCCGCCGGCTCGACCCTCCGCGTGGGCGACACCGCTCTCGGAGTCGAGCTGGCCGGCCCCCCGGTGCCGCCGGAGCCTCAGCCCGCGGCGTCGGCGACGGCGCCCACTGCTGCTCCTCCACCGGGGCTGTTCCGCCCTCCCTCGCACCTGGTCCGGCGGAGCATGGCCACGCGAAGCGAAACGGCGGTGATCCTGACGTTCGCGGCCATCGGGATGACGGCGATCCTGCTGATCCTGTACTTCGCCTTCCGGTAATCAGGGGTCCGCTCGCCGAGTGATGTCCCGACGGTGCGGATCAATGGCGAGCACCCCCCGAACCCCCGTCACCGGGTTGCCAGGAAGATCAGCAGGACCATCACCGCCAGCGACCCGATCGCCAGCGGTGCGATGAGCGCTAGCCGCTTGGTGTTGCGGTCCAGGAGGGCCTCAAGCCCGGGAGCCACGGCCTGGGCGCGAGGATCGGAGGCGGCGGACCGGGGTAGGGGCTCCCGCGACGAGGCGGTCAGCCCCAGCGGAACCGCGCGGGCCGCTGACGGGCGCTCGGCGACCTGCCGGGTGCTCCGCAGCTGCAGAACCGACACGCCCACCAGGACCTGGTCACCGGCGCCGGCCTCGGCGGGGCCGTGCAGCTGATTGCCGTTGAGGAAGGTCCCGTTCAATGAGCCCAGATCCTCGATGGTGACCACGCCACGGCCGGGGGTGAGCCTGACGTGCCGGCGAGAGATCAGCGGGTCCCGGAGCACCACGGTCGCGCGGGGATCCCTGCCGATCTCCAGCGTGCCGCTCACCTCCATGCGCCGGCCGGCGTCCGGACCCTCGATGATCTCCAAGCTCAGCTCGGCCACGGCGCGACCCTAGCATCGCTCGGCGGTGCGACGGGCCTTACCCTCCAGACTTTACGGGCCGATCGGAATGGTGGTATCTAGTTCGTGATGGGAGATCGCCCGACGACGCCGGGGCAGCCACCCCCGCCGCCCCCTCCTCCACCGCCCCCCGGTCAACCGCCGGGCCAGCAGCCGCCCTCGTGGCCGCCGGCCCAGCCGCCCGGACAGCCGCCGCCCGGACAGCCGCCTCCTTCATGGCCCCCCGCCCAGCAGCCCGGAGGGCCGCCGCCCCCGAGGAAGACGAACACCGCGCTGATCATCGGCCTGATCATCGGGGTGGTGGTCCTGGGCGGAGGAGGGGTGGCCGCCTTCCTCCTGCTCGGTGGGGACGACGGTGACGGGAACGGTCCCCCGATTCCACCGGACGGCCAGGATGGCCAGGCGGCCCAGCCCGGCCCCGGAACCCTGGTGTTCATGAGCGACCGGGACGGCGACTACGACATCTACCTGATGAACGAGGACGGAAGTGGTGTCGCTCCTCTCACCAACAACACGTTCATCGACGAGCGCCCTTCGTGGTCGGCCGACGGAACCCGCCTGTCGCTGTCCAGCGACGAGGACGGCGACTCCGACATCTACGTGATGAACGCGGACGGGTCGGGCCGGACCAAGCTCACCGACAACACCGCGTCGGACGTGGGCAGCACGTGGTCCCCGGACGGGACCCAGATCGCCTACACCACCGACCGGGCGGGCGACTTCGACGTGTCTGTGATCGACGTCGACGGCTCGGACGACACCTTGCTGACCTTGGATCCCAAGCGGGACGGGAACCCGGACTGGTCGCCGGACGGATCCCAGATCGCCTACCAGAGCAACCGGCTGGGCGACTTCGACATCCACGTGATGGGTGCCGACGGCTCGGACCAGAGCGCCATCACGTTCCAGACCGGGAACGACGGCGACGCGGCCTGGTCCCCCGACGGGACCCAGATCGCCTACACCAGCAACGTGGACGGCAAGCGGGACATCTACGTGATGAGCTCGGACGGATCGAACATCACCATGCTGGTGGACACGCCGGGCGAGGACTTCGGGCCCTCGTGGTCTCCGGACGGAACGAAGATCGCCTTCTCCAGCCGGGACACCACCGGTCAGGACGACATCTACGTGGTCAACGCGGATGGCTCCGGGCTGACCCAAATCACCACCGACCCGGCCAACGACTTCGACCCGGAGTGGTTCCCCGCTGGGGGAGGCTAAGGGACCCTAGCCCGCGGCCGCCCCGGCCTCGCTGAGCCGGGCCGCCAGCCGCTCCTCGGCCGCCGCGTCACCCAACCGTCGCGCGATCTTCCGGGCCCGGCGCCACATCTCCTGAGCCTGCTCGGTAGCCCCGCGCGCGGCCGCCTTGGCGCCGGCTCGCTCCAGGTAGTCGAACGCCTTGGGAAGATCACGGCTCTGGGTCCAGTAGTGGGCCAGCAGCTCGAGGTGGTCGTCGATGGTGGCCGCGTACAGCTCCTCGGCAACCGAGGCCACCGTCCCGGAGAGCTCCCGCTGGGTGGCCGGGGGCAGGGTCGACAGCGCGGCCTCCTGGAGCAGGCCGTGGCGGAACGTGTACTCCACCTCCGGATAACGCCTGAGCTCCCGGATGATGTCGGCCCGCAGGAGCACCGCCAGGTCGCCGTCGAGGTCGGGACTGTCGGCAAGCCGCTCCAACAACCGGACCGGAAACATCCTCCCCACCACCGAGGCCACCTGGGCCAGTCGACGAGGACCGGGAGGGAGCCGATCGATCCTGGCCACCAGGAGGCTCTCCAGCGCCGGGGGCAACAGATCATCCTTGGAGACCGACAGGGTCCAGGTTCGCCGCCGCTCCAGGACGCCGGACTCGATCAGCCCGCGGAACAGCTCCTCGAGGTACAGCGGGTTGCCCTCCGCGCGGTCCACGATGGCCTTGCGGGTCCACTGGTCGAGCTGCCCCCCGGGGATCAGGGCGTCGGCCATCTTCTCCGCGTCCTCCGCGGAGAGCGGGCCCAGCTCCAGCTCCTCGGCACGATGGGCGTAGTCGGCCAGGACCCGGACCCGGAACTTCCAACCCTCGGACTGCATGTCCTTGCGGAACGTGGTGGCCAGCAGCAGCGGGGCCCGATCGGTGACCTCCAGCAGGTCCTCGGCCAGCTCGCGAGTCGATGGATCCGCCCAGTGCAGGTCCTCCACCGCCACCACCAGTGGCCTCTGCTCGGTGAGGCTCTCGACCCAGGTTCGGTACGCCGCCCGGATGCGCCGGGCCATGTCCTCGGCTCGGACCTCGGCCAGCTGAGCCTCGGCGTCGGGCTCCAGCTTGACCGACAGCAGGCGGCCCAGGAACGGCAGGACCTCGGGGAGCCGCGAGCCCAGGCACTGGTTCAGCCGAGCCCGCAGCCGGGTACGCACGGCCACTTCCGCTTCGCCGCCGGACACTCCCAGCCATTCTCGAAGCATCTCCACGAACGGCGCGTACAGGAGCTCGCTGCCGTAAGACATGCACCGGCCCTCCAGCCAGGTCAACCGGTCCCCGGCGATGTCCCGCAGCTCGGTGAGCAGCCGGGTCTTGCCGATCCCAACGTCGCCGAGAACTTCCAGGATCTGTCCGCGTCCCGAGCCGAGCTCCCCGATCATGGCCCGGAGCCGCTCCAGCTCTCGCTCCCGGCCCACCAATGGCGTGCGGGAGACCTCCTGTTCCGTTCGCGAGCCGACCAGCCGCCACCACTGCACCGGTTCCTCGCGACCCTTGACCGTCACCTCTCCCAGGGACTCCAGGAGGAACTGGTGGGCCAGCAGACGGGCCGTGGCGTCGCCCACCGCGGTGGTCCCCGGCTCGGTCGCCGATTGCAGCCGGGCAGCCACGTTCGTGGCATCGCCCAGTCCCACCGCCTGCGGGTTGGCTCCACCGACCAGGCCCACCCCGACCTGTCCGCTGTTGATCCCCACCCGGACGTTGAAGTCGGTGATGCCCCAGGCCTCCGCGATGTCGCGGGCGTATTCCCGCACCACCTCCTGGATCCGGAGTGCGGCCAGGGCAGCCCGTTCAGCGTCGTCCTCGTGGGCCGCCGGAAGGCCGAAGTAGGCGGCGATCCCGTCACCCATGTAGGCCTGAATCGTGCCCCCGTACTCCTCGACCGCATGAGTCATCCGGCTGACACACTCTCCGATGAGGGACTTGACCTCGTCCGGCGAGAGCCGTTCACCGAGGGAGGTGGAGCCGACCACGTCGGCAAACAGCGCGGTGATCGGACGGAGCTCGTCGGCCCCCGCCAACGGGGTCTGGCGGCGTTGCCCCTCCTGGGCTGGGGCGTTCTGCGAAGCCCCGCACGAGGGGCAGAAGCGTGCCCCGTCGGGCACCGAAGAGCCACAGGAAGAACAGGTCACGAGAGTCGCGAACTCGGGTTCATTCTAGGGGACCGGGCCGATGGCGACGGTCGGCAGCGTTCGGCTACGCTGCGTGTGGAATTCCGGGAGGAAGATGATGGGCGAAGACGCGGCCCCAGCCGAAGCGCGAGCCACCATCGAACGGCAGGCCAAGGAGATCGACGAGCTGCGGCACCGTCTCGAGCAGGAGACCGCGGCCCAGGACCTCCGAGGAGCGCTTGTCTTGGCCACCTCCGCAGGGACCATCGGCTCTCCGGTCAAGAGCGACCGGCTGCTGGAGATGATGATCGGCACGGCGATGCAGATCGTGGGAGCCGACTCCGCCTCGCTGTATGCGATCAAGGAGCGCACCGAAGAGCTGTCCATCGAGATCGCCGTGGGGCCCAAGGCCGAGGAGGTCAAGGGTCTCCGTGTCCCCCTGGGCCAGGGGATCGCCGGCCTGGTGGCCGTCAGCGGCCAGGCCATGGCCGTGGCCGACGCCGAGCAGGATCCGCGAGTGCTGGCAGAGATCGGAGAGCGGATCGGCTACCGGCCCAAGAACATCGTGGCCGTTCCGCTGTCCGTCCAGGACCGGGTGATCGGGGTCTTGCAGCTCCTGGACAAGACCGATACCGACTCGTTCTCCGCGCAGGACATGGAGATGCTGGGCCTGTTCGCCGGGCAGATCGCGGCCGCAATCGAGCTGACCAGGACGTACAAGCGCCTGGGTCCTCTCCTCACCGACGCACTCAACGTGGCTGCGGGAGCCGGGCTGGGACCCGAGCAGCGCCGGCGGTCAGCCACCTACGCGATCACCATCGAGGACGAGCCTTCTTACCTGGAGACCATGGAGCTGGCCAGCCTGGTCCAGGAGATCGCCTGGCAGGGAGACCACGAGCTCAAGGTGTGCCAGCAGATCCTTCGCAGCTTCGCCGAGTTCCTCCGGTCGCGCCCCGACCCCTTCGGAGGTGAGGAGTGACGGTCACCAGCCGGCCCGGCTGGTCCGCTCCGTTCGCCCCCGACGCCCTCCAGCCCGTCGAACGCATGCTCCCGTTCCAGGACATCACCGCGGAGTGGGCGTGGGGCGGGAGCACCGGAAAGGGAGTCAGGGTGGCGGTGGTCGATAGCGGGGTGGAGGCCGGTCACCCCGCGGTCGGCGCGGTGGCCGGATACTGCGCGGTCTCGGAGAACAAGGACGGGGTCATCTCCTACGACACCGAGCCCCACGAGGACCTGTTCGGCCACGGGACGGCATGCGCCGGGATCATCCGCGCTCAGGCGCCCGATTGCGAGATCTACAGCGTCCGGGTGCTGGGAAAGGCGCTGATGGGAACGGGCAGCGTGTTCGCCGGCGGCCTGCGGTGGGCCATCCAGAACGGCATGCAGGTGTGCAACCTCAGCCTTACCACTCCCAAGAAGGCGTTCTTCGGGGTGCTCCACGAGCTGGCCGACCAGGCCTACTTCAAGAACGTGATGCTGGTGACCTCGGCCAACAACATGCCGGTGCGAAGCTTCCCGGCCATGTACGCCTCGGTGATCTCCGTGGCCTCCCACGAGGTGGCCGACCCGGACCTCTTCTATTACAACCCCGAACCCCCGGTGGAGTTCGGGGCCTACGGCATCGACGTTCGGGTGGCCTGGAAAGAGGGCGGATACATGACCACCACCGGGAACAGCTTCGCCACTCCACACATCGCCGGCCTGGTGGCTCGGATCCTGGGCAAGCACCCCGGGCTCACGAACTTTCAGGTCAAGTCGATCCTCCAGGCCCTGGCGGCCAACGCCCGGCCGGCCGGCGAGCAGGAAGCCGCCGGGTAGGCCCGATGCCGGAGCGCGGCGGCCGAACCATACTCGCCGACGTGTCCCTGTTCCGGGGCTTCTCGGCCGAGGAGCTCGAAGAGGTCGCCGCGGTGATGCACGAGAAGATCCTGCCCCCTTCCAGCTTCGTGATCATCCAGGATCAGCCCGCCCACGTGCTGTACGTGGTGCTCTCGGGCAGCCTGAAGGTCCAGATCGACCTGCCCGATGGAACCCAGGTGGTCGTGGCGGTGGTGGGCCCGGGCGAGGTACTCGGAGAGCTGGGGCTGATCGACGGGCGGGGACGATCGGCCACGGTCATCACCCTGGAGGACTGCACGCTGCTATGGATGGATCGGGAAAGCTTCGAGACCTGCCTCCAGAAGTATCCCGTGATGACCCGCAACCTCCTGGAGATCATGTCCGGCCGGATGCGCCAGGCCAACGCGCACGTCCAGGCCCTGGCATCCATGGACATGATCGGCCGGGTGGCCCATGAGCTGCTGTCTTTGGCCGATCGGCACGGCCGGCCCGGTTCGGACGGCGGCGTGCTGATCCCGATCCCGCTGAACCAGACGGACCTGGCCGGGCTGGTCGGAGCGTCGAGGGTCCGCGTGAACCAGGTGCTGGGTGAGTTCAAGAAGCGCGGATATCTCACCATCAGCCGGGCCCACCGCGTCACGATCCGGGACCCCGCCGGCCTGGAGAAGCGAGCGCAGAACTGACATGTCCGGACTTGTCCCCGAGGTGTCCCGGATTTAACGGTGGACCGGTCAACGGCTTGATTGATGGCACTCCCCCGTCGCCTGTAGAACAGTCACGGCAGACGGCAACGGCGCCGAAGGGGATTCGCGAAGCGGCGAGGCCGTCGGGGACGATCGGCCGACACGAGAGGAGACAACTGAATGGCCGACCAACCGCAGGGCCCGCAGGACCAGCCGCCCGCCGGTGCGCAGACCATCCCGGAGGACGCGCAGCAGGAGTTCGACCGGCGGCAGGACGCGGTGATGGAGAAGATCCTGGACGCGGCATCCAAGGACCCCGGGTTCAAGGACAAGTACATGAAGGACCCGGAGGCGACTCTCCAGGAGCTGGGGATCGCCGACGAGGTCGATCAGGTCGAGTCCGACCGACCGGTCCTCACCGGCGACGTGGCCGGGCAGAGCGCGTGGTACAGCTGGTGGTACCGGCACCGGCACCGCACGTACCGGAGGCACTGGCACCACCTCCTGTAGGGCACCGGCCCTTGAGGCGAGAGACGGGTGGCTCCCGAGGCCACCCGTCTCTCCGTTTCCGATGACCCCCGACGGCTCCTTCCTCGACCTCATCGCGGCAAGCACCGCCCCGGGCTGGCGGGTGGAGCCCCCGCGGGAAGAGGAACCGTGGATCGAGGTCTCCCCACCCGGCGCTCAGCTCCCCCCACAGGGCTGGAAGCTCCACGTCTCCGCGATCCCCGGCTCCGCCGCCACGGTCCTCAAGCGAGCCCTTCCCGTCCTGCTCGCCGGGCGGGCGGCGTTCAAGGTGGTGGCCACGGCCGAGCTGCTGGAGTCCCTGAACGCGGCCGAGGGCGGCGTCCCGCAGATCGGGAAGTTCATCACCGTGTACCCGGCGAACGAGGCCGCGGCGGTTCGGGTGGGCGTCGAGCTCGACGAGGCCACGCGCGGGCTCCGCGGCCCGCCGGTCCCCTCCGACCGGCCGATCAGGCCGGGCAGCCTGGTCCACTACCGCTATGGGGCCTTCGAGGAGCGCATGGGCCTGGATCCGTGGGGCCGTCCCGTTCCCGTGGTCGCCGGACCTGGGGGCGAGCCGGTGCCGGACCCGCGGGACGAGACGTACGTGAAGCCACCGTGGGTCGAGGATCCCTTCGTGGCCGCCGGGGTCACCGAGGAGCCCGTCCGCCAGGCGATCGGCGGCAGGTTCGCCGTGGTGGCTACGCTGCACCGTTCGCCGCGCGGCGCGGTCCACCTGGCCGCCGACCTGGAAACCTCCCGGCCGTGCGTGCTGAAGCAGGCCTGGCGCGACGCGGCGGTGGGGCCGGACGGCCGGGACGCCGCGGATCACCTCCGGTGGGAGGCGGCGGCACTGGAGCGGCTGGCGCCCGATCAGCGGTTCCCCGCCCTGATCGACCTGGTGGAGCACGCCGGGGAGCTGTACCTGGCCATGGAGCGGGTCGAGGGGCCGGCGCTGGCCCGCCGGGTGGCCCGAGCTCGAGACCGCGGCGGGATCGTTCCCCCGGTTCAAGCCTTGGCCTGGGGACGGGAGCTCGCCGACGGCCTGGAGGCCATCCACGCCGCGGGCCTCGCCTATCGGGATCTCACTTCGACCAACGTGGTGGTCGGGGATCGCCTGCGCCTGATCGACTTCGAGCACGCGGCCGAGCTCGGGAGGGCCGCCGCGCCTCCGGGGGGCACGGCGGGGTACGCCTCCCCGCAGCAGGCCGCCGGGGAGCCGCCGTCGGTCGCCGATGACGTCTACGCCCTCGGAGCGATCCTGTACCTCCTGCTCACCGGGGCCGAGCCTCCGGAGGCCCCGGACCCCTTCGCCCTCCTGGACCGACCGGTGGGACTGCTCAACCCGACGATCGGGGAGCCCCTGTCGGCGGTGGTCGCCCGGTGCCTGGACCCCGACCCCGGCGAGCGGTATGCCTCCGCCGCAGACGCGCGGGCGGCGCTGGAACGCGCGGCGCCTGAGTCGACGATCGCCCCGCCGCCACTCGGGGGTGAGGAAGTGGAGCTCGATCCAGGGAGGGTCGACGCCCTGGCTCGGGCGGCCGGCGACTCACTCTGCGAGCAGCTCGATGTTTCGAGCCACTCGGCCGCCGTCGTGGTGGCGCTGGCGGAGGTCGTCGGGGCCCTGGGAGAGCCCCGCCACGCCGAAGGGCTGGCCCGCCATGCCTCGCGTCTGGCGGACGGTGACCCGCCCGCCCACGCCGGCGGCCTCCTCTCCGGCGAGGGACTGGTCATCACGGCGCTGTTCGCCGCGGCTCGCTCCCTGGACGACGGGGCCCTCGGGGAAGCGGCGGTCGACCGGAGCCGGCGGCTGGCCACCCTCCCGCTCGGTGGGCCCGACCTGGCCGGAGGACTTGCCGGGCGCCTCCGGGTCCACCTGCTGGCGTTCCGGGAGAGCGGGGACGGTCAGGCCCGCGGTGCTGCGGTCGCCGCCGGCGATCGACTCCTGGCCACGGCGGAGGACACCGGGGACGGGCCGCGATGGTCCCTCCCCCAGTTCGCCGGCCGGCCGGGTCTCGCTCACCTGGGGTGGGCCCACGGCCTCGCGGGGATCGCCGAGGCGTTCCTGGACCTCCACGCGGTGACCGGAGACCCGCAGTGGCGCGACGTTGCGGAGGCCGCGGTCCGTCGCCTGGGCCGGCTGGCGGTCCCGGGGCTCGCCGATGGAAGCGGCTCGGTGTGGCCCGACGTCGAGGACGGTCCGGCGGGCGGCGGCTCGTTGTGGAGTGGGGCGGCCGGAGTGAGCCGGTTCCTGCTTCGCGCCGCCATCGCCGGGATCCCGGGGGCCGATGCCCTGGCCGATCGCGGCGCCCGGACCGTGGCCCGGGGCGCGCGGTGGGCGGGACCGACCTTGGCGCTGGGCCTGGCCGGGTCCATTACCCTCCTGCTCGACTCCGCCGAGCACACCGGGGAACCGAGGTGGCGCTCGGAGGCGGACGCCCACGTTCGGCTCCTGGAATCGTTCGCCGAGGACGGTGGCTACCGATGGCGGGGCATCGCCGACCCGCTCGACCTCGCCGTCGGTGTACCCGGCATCGTCCTGACACTGGCCCGGCTGGTCACGGGCCGGCCCGACCCCTTTGGCCTTCCGCTTGAACGGAGCGAGGACGCTGCGCCAAGATGGCCAAGCCGGACAGGGAGAGGATAGCGAGCATGGCCCAGGCGACCGCAGAGCCCGCGGGGGTGCAGTGGGAGGACTTCCCGGGGAAAGGGGTGTGGCTGCGAGCCCCGAAAGGCTCGTTCGCCGCCACCCGCGCGCCAGAAGACCTCCGTGAGGCCGAGCGGGCCGTGGCCATGCTCGAGGGCCTGCTCAAGCAGAGGGCCGGTGACCGGATCCAGGTGTACCTGGTCGACGCGGCTCCCCAGTCCGCCGAGGATCCCACCGACGAGCTCGGTGAGTCCGGGATCGTCCGGGTCCTCGAGGCCGATGACCCCTCCGAGCCCATCGCCACGCCCGTCACCGGGTTCCTGGTGGGGAGATGGTTCCCCAACGCCGCGTCCGCCGGTCCGGTCCTGGAGGGACTGGCCGGGGTGGTCGCCGCCCGGACGGGAACCGGTCCGTCGATCGACGCGTGCCACGCCTGGGTCAAGGCCCAGCTGACCGCGGGGCGCCGGGTCTCTGCCCTGCGTACCGGCGAAGGTCCGCCGGAGGGCGGACCACCCACCGGTCCTCCGGGCATCGGCGACGGTCCCCCCGGCGGGACGGCCCCTCCCGGACCTCCTCCTGGTGGTCCCCCCCCGGGGGCGATGCCTCCCGGCGGTCCACCGCCGGGCGGGATGCCGCCGGGAGAACCGCCGGGCGCGGGCCCGCCCCCGGGTGCCGGCGGGCCGCCGGGTGTCCCCGGACCCGACGAGGAGGTCGAGGCGCCGCCGGCCGGGGCCATGATCCTCCCCGCCGGCATGGACCCCTCGGCTCTGGGCATCGGCGACTCCGGCGAGGAGCGGACCGGGACCATGGCCTCGACGTCGTTCGTCGCCCACCTCCTCGATGCCTTCGGCAACGACGCATTCATCCGTTTCTTGGCCCAGTACGACCCCGGCCGTAAGGACCAGGCCTCCGAAGCGGCCTACCAGCAGCCGCTCGGAACGCTGGAGGAGTCCTGGCTGAAGGCGATGCAGCAGCAGGGCGGCAGCGGCGTCCGCGCCTTCCTCGGCTACATCGCGCCGCACTTCAAGCCGTACTGGTGGCGGCAGGCGGAGGTTCTGGGCTACATGATCATCGGCTCGATCCTCGAGGTCGTCTCGCTGCCGGTGGCCATCGGGGCGGTGGTCGGAGCGCTGGGGCCGGAAGGTGCCGGTGCGGCCGGCGAGCAGCCGGGCGGGATCCTGGCCCGGCTGATCCAGAACGTGCAGGGATGGCTCCGGTCGGGGGATCAGGTGAACAAGCTGTTCATCCTGGTCGGGATCCTGGTCCTCATCTACATCATGGAAGCGCTCATCGCCATGCGCCGGTCGGTGGTCAGCGAGAGCATCTCCCAGAAGCTGATGATCTCGCTCCAGGAGCGATTGTTCGTCCATCTCCAGTCGCTCCCTCACAGCTTCTATGCCAGGGCCAACGTCGGCGACCTGATGTCACGCCTCTCCGGAGACCTCCAGACCGCCGCCATGGCCATGACCCAGGTGCTGAACACCGGGCTGTTCCTGGTGATCAGCCTGGTGACCGCGGCGGGCAGCGTGGTCACCCTGGACTGGCGGCTGGGAGCAACGGTCCTCGTCGTGGTCCCGCTGTTCCTGATCACCTACAAGGTCCTGGGCTCCCGGATGGCCAAGGCGAGCTACGAGCAGATGACCCGCAGCGGCGAGGCCGCCTCGCTAACCCAGGAGAGCCTGTCCGCGCACGCCGTGATCAAGGCCTTCGGGCTCGAGGAGCGGGCCCGGCGGTCCTACCGAGCCCGGCTGGACCGGGTGCTGAAGGCCAGCCTGCGGATGGTCCGCATCTCCTCGATGTACGACGCCAGCGCGAACATCGCCATCACCTTTGGGCAATTGATCGTGCTGGCGTTCGGCGGCTACCTGGTGCTGAACGGCAGCCTCCAGCTGGGCATCCTGGTGGCGTTCCTGGGCATCCTTCCTTCGTTGATGCTCCCCCTGTCGGGGTTCTCCGACGTCGGCCAGATGGTTCAGATGGCCTCCGGCTCGCTGGTCCGGGTGACCGAGGTCCTGGACGAGCCCCTGGAGATCGACGACAAGCCGGGGGCAACGGAGCTGGTGCCGCTGGAGCGGGAGATCCGGTTCGAGGGCGTGACGTTCGGCTACGACGGCGACACCCCCGTGCTCCGGGACTTCGAGCTGAACATCCCGGCCGGGGCCAACGTGGCCATCGTGGGGCCCTCGGGCTCGGGCAAGAGCACCATCGTCAACCTGCTGATGCGGTTCTGGGATCCGCAGCAGGGGCAGGTGACGGTCGACGGACAAGACATCCGGGACGCCTCGCTGGCCTCGCTCCGGGGACAGACGGGGATGGTGTTCCAGGACACGTTCGCCTTCGACACCACGATCCGGGAGAACATCGCCATCGGCCGCCCGGGGGCCTCCGACGCGGAGATCGCCGCGGCGGCCCGCGGCGCCAAGCTCGACACGTACATCGAGTCGCTCCCCGACGGGTACGACACCGTCCTGGGCGAGCGAGGGGTCCGGATGAGCGGCGGCCAGCGCCAGCGGATGGCCATCGCCCGGGTGCTGCTGCGGGATCCCAGGATCATGATCCTCGACGAGGCCACCAGCGCTCTCGACGCGGAGACGGAGAACGGGATCCTGGAGACCCTGGCCGAGGTGGCCAAGGGACGCACCACGATCACCATCACCCACCGCCTCACGCTGGCGGCCAGCGCAGACCGGGTGTACGTGCTGGATGGCGGGCGGCTGGTGGAGGAGGGCGCCCACGCCGACCTGGTGAAGGCCGGCGGCCTGTACCAGAACCTGTACGTGACCCAGATGCAGTACACCGGGGTCCCCGGAGGAGTTAGCGCCACGGGGGCGGAGCCCGAGCGGGTGCAGGTGGTCCCCATGTTCTCCGGCCTCCCACCCGACACCCTCAACGCGGTGACCGAGCACCTCCGTCTGGAGCGCTACGCGGAGGGCCAGGACGTGGTCCGGCAGGGCGAAGCCGGCGACCGCCTGTACCTGATCAGCAAGGGCGAGGTCGACGTGTTCGTTTCGGACGGTCGCGGCGAGCAGCGGGTGGGCACCCTCCGGGAGGGCGATTTCTTCGGTGAGATGTCCCTGCTCAGCGGCAAGCCGAGAACCGCCACGGTCCGCACGGCCACCGCGGCGGAGCTGTACAGCCTGTCCCGCGAGGAGCTGGGCACGCTGATGGAGCGGTTCCCCGCGCTCCGCCAGAGCATCCGCCGAGTGGCCACCGACCGGTACCAGGCTCTGGCCGCGGCGGCGGCCGCGGCCGGCGTCCCTCCGAACCCCAGTGGGCCGGGGCCGGGCTGACGGCTCACCGCTGGAGCCGGAACGCGTTCACCCGAAGTCCGGAGATCGACAGGTCCAGTTCCTCGAACGCCCATTGCTCGTCTGTGAGGGCGGCCCGCGCCGCGGGGGTCAACAGGATCTCGTCGCGCTGGGCGATGTCCTCGCCCAGCTTGCAGGCCAGGTTCATCTCGTCGCCGAAGAGGTCGTCGGGGTCGATCAGCAAGACCTCGCCGTACCCGATGCCCATCGAGACGTAGACGTCCTCCTCCTCGGGCAGGGCCTCGTTGACCCGGTGCACTTCGGCCAGGCACGCCACCGCGCCGTCGAGAGCCGAGGCGACGTCCGGGAACACCGCGAAGATGTTGTCGGCCTCGGCCCGCAGCTCCCGGCCTCCGCTCCCCTCGATCACCGGACGGAGATGGCCCTCCAGCCGCTTCAACAGCGCGAGGTAGTGGATGATCCCGCCCTCGCGCACCGACCTGGAGAACCCGGTGCTGTCCATGACCACGATGGCCTGCGGCTTGCGGAATCGCCGCTCGATCTCCGCGGCGATCCGCTCGCGGTCATCGGGCCGGTCCAGGTACTCGAGCAGCAACCGTCCGAGCGCTTCCCGGTTCGCGGCATGGTCGCCCACGGCTCGGGATTGTCGCAGGTTGCCGGGTCCTCCCCGCGGCCCTACGGTGTCCGCGTGGCTCGCAGGAAGAAGACCTCGAAACGCAAGCCCCAGGGTCGAGTGTCTCGGACGTTCGAGCGTGTGGCCCTGTGGGCCATCATGAGCGTGGTGGCCTTCGTCTTGGAGCGCCGCCTGCTGAAGGCGCTTCGGCGCCGGGGCGAGGAGCCCGACCGGACCGTGTCCAGCGACGTCGAGCTATCGGCCGCGCCGGAGAACGTCGATGAGTAGCCCCCCGGCTAGCAACCCACCGACACTCCCGAGCGTGGGAGCGATCCAGTCCGCGGCCCCGCCCCCCGAGGCCACTGCGGCACCGACCAGCGCTCCCCCGGACAGGAACGCCAGCGAGATCCGGCGCCCGGCCCGGCGGATGGTGTGCTCCAGGTTCTCCGTTCCCTTGAAGTGCACCTGGAGCTTGGGCCCCGGACGGGTGCCGGCCAGGCGCTCGATCGCTTCCATCAGCCGGACGAACCGGGTCCGGAGCTTCTGGCCCTCGTAGAACAGCATCTTGGGGTCGGCGCGCTCGCGGATCCGGTTGACGAACCCGCGCATCATGAAATCGCCCACCACCGACAGCGGATCCAGCGTGGGATCCAGCTCCGCGGTGGCCAGCTGCATCTGGGCCAGGGCCTTGCCGGTGAGCGCCAGCGAGGATGGCAGCCGGACCCCGTGGCGGATCGACATCTCGGTGATCTCCTGGAGGACCGGCCCCAGCTGCATCTCCTTGAGCGCCACGCCCCGGTACCGGCCCATCAGCTCCCCGACCTCGGCCTGGAACGCGTCCACGTCCAGGTCCGAGCGCTGCTCCTCACCGGCCAGCATGAGCACGACGTCCGACAGGAAGCCCACGTCCTCGCGCCAGAACGCCATCAGGAGCAGGAGCATCAGCTGGCGAGTTTCCGGGTCGATCTCCCCGACCATCCCCAGGTCGAGGAAGTAGATCTTGTCGTTCCACCACATCATGTTCCCGGGATGGGGATCGGCGTGGAAGAACCCGTCGGACAGGATCTGGTGGTAGTAGGACTCCAGGAGCTGGCGCGCGACCTCCTTGCGGGCCGGCCCCTCCGGCGCTTCCCGGATGGGGATCCCCTCGATCTCCTCCATCACCAGGAGCCGGTCGGTGGAGTACTCGTTGTAGACCCGGGGGGCGTCCAGGCGGGAGAACCCCGCCAGCACGCCGTGCATGCGCTCCAGGTTCGAGGCCTCCTGGCGGAAGTCCAGCTCTCGCCTCAGCGACGCGGAGAGGTGCTCGACGATCGTGGGCAGGTCGATCACCTGCTGGAACGCCGGGCGTTCCGCGGTCTTCCTGGCGAACAGATCGAGGAGCCCGAGGTCCTGCAGGATGTCGGTCCGGGCAGTGGGACGCTGGACCTTGACCACGGCCTTTTCCCCGTCGGTGAGCGTGGCTCGGTGGACCTGGGCGATGGTCCCCGCGGCCAGGGGCTGCGGGTCGATCGACTCGAACACGTCCTCCCAGGGGACCCCCAGCTCCTCCTCCATGACCTTGACCACTTCTTCCTCGGACAGGGGCGGCACCTGGTCCTGGAGGGTGGACAGCTCCTCGACGAACGCCTGGGGAAGGAGGTCGGGGCGAGTGGAAAGGATCTGCCCCATCTTGGCGAAGGTTGGTCCCAGCTCCTCCATGGCCCCGCGCAGCCGCTTGGCCCGGGCCCTGACGGCCTCCTCGTCGTCCGCCCGGGCGGCGGTAAGCAGCTCCTGGAACCCCTGCCGGGCCAGGACCCGGCCGATCCGAGCGGCCCGCCCCAGGAGCCGGCCCTCCGGCTCGATCCCACCGCCCTCGGTGACGTCGGGGATCACCGGGATGGAGGAAGAGCGCTTACGGTCCTCGGTCACCACGGGGCGGGAGGTGTTGACGATGATCACCGAGCACCGGGCGTTGTGGGAGACCCGGTTGGGGACATTGCCCAGGAGAAAGGACTTCCGCCCGCTCATCCCCACGTTCCCCACCACCACTACGTCGACCATGGCGTCGTCCGCGGCCTGGACGATGGCCCGGGCCGGGTCACGATCGACCACCACCCGGGCCCGGCCTCGTTCGCCGGCCACGTCCTGGGCCAGCTGCTGAAGGGACTCCGTGGTGACCTGGTGGTCGACCTCCAGGGGCCCGGCCTCGGGGTCGCCCCCAGCATGCTGCGAGGGGACCACCTGGAGGAGGATCAGCTCCGCCTGGAACCGCTCGGCCATGTCCGCCGCCCACTGGACTGCGGCGTTGGCGCTCTCCGACTGGTCGGTGGCGACGAGGACCTTGCTGACCACGGGAAGGCTCAGCCGGACGAGCCGGATTCGTCGAGCTCGGGGTCGGTCACCGGGGCGGCCTTCTCACCTCGCTCGGCGTCGATCAGCTGCCACATCCACTGACCCCAGCCTCTGACCTCCGGCCAGGCCTGCCAGAACTTCTCCAGGGTCAGGTCGCCGAAGGACCGCCACGCATCCGGGGGCTTCACGGAGCGAGCAACCACCTCCAGCTCGGCCACCGCATCGTGGAGCTTCTCCTCCAGCTCGTCCACGCCACCACCTCCTCCGGCGACAGTCTAAGGCCCTTGTAAGGGGGGGCTCGGGGGGGTAGCTCGCCAGGATTCGTTCAAGCATCTACATCACCCGGCGAGCGGACCCCCCGATAGAGTGGAACCGATGGGCAACCGCCTGGCCACCGCCACCAGCCCGTACCTCCTTCAGCACGCGGACAACCCCGTGGACTGGCACGAGTGGGGCCCCGAGGCCCTCGAGCGGGCCCGGCGGGAGGACCGGCCGATCCTTCTGTCGGTCGGATACGCGGCCTGCCACTGGTGCCACGTCATGGAGCGCGAATCCTTCGAGGATCCCGAGACCGCGCGGCTGATGAACGAGCACTTCGTCAGCGTGAAGGTGGACCGGGAGGAACGGCCGGATGTGGACGCCATCTACATGGATGCCGTCCAGGCCATGAGCGGACACGGCGGGTGGCCGATGACGGTGTTCCTGACGCCCCACGGCGAGCCGTTCTTCGCGGGGACGTATTTCCCGCCGGAGGACCGCCACGGCATGCCCGGCTTCAAGCGTGTGCTCCTGGCGGTGGCGGAGGGGTGGCGAGACCGGCGCGAAGACCTTTTGCGACAGGGCCGGCAGGTGGTGGAGGCCATCTCCCGGGTTCCCAGGGGATCGGAGGAGCCGCTGACCGAGGACATCCTCCGCGCCGCCCACCAGGGTCTTCGGAAGGCCTTCGACCCGGAGTGGGGAGGGTTCGGGCCGGCCCCCAAGTTCCCTCAACCCATGACCCTGGAGTTCCTGCTCCGAGCTCACCTTCGTGGCCTCGAGAGCGCGCTGGACATGGTGAGCCTGACGCTCGATCGGATGGCCGCCGGCGGGATGTACGACCAGGTCGGCGGAGGGTTCCACCGGTACTCGACCGATCGGGTGTGGCTGGTGCCTCACTTCGAGAAGATGCTGTACGACAACGCCCAGCTGGCCCGGCTCTACGTCCACGCCTGGCAGGTCACCGAACGCGACGACCACCGCCGGGTGGCCACCGAGACCCTCGAGTACCTCCTCCGGGAGATGCGCCATCCCGACGGGGGGTTCTTCTCCGCCCAGGACGCCGACGCCGAAGGGGTGGAGGGCAAGTCGTACGTGTGGTCCTGGGACGAGCTGGTCGAGGTGGCCGGCGAGGAGAACGCCGAGTGGCTGGGAGCCTCGCCGGGAGGGAACTGGGAGGGGGCCAACGTCCTGCGGCGGACGACGCCGGACCCACCGGCGGGCTGGGAGGAGGCCAGAGCCCGGTTGCTGGAGCGCCGAACGAAGCGCATTCAGCCGGCCACCGACGACAAGGTCCTGGCCGCGTGGAACGGCCTGGCGATCTCCGCCCTGGCGACGGCCGGCAGAACGTTCGGCGAGCCAAGGTACGTGGAGGCCGCAGTCGCCGCGGCGGACTTCGTCCTGTCAGCGCTCCGGCGTGAGGACGGCCGCCTTCTCCGAGCGTGGCGCGACGGCCGGACCAGCGGTCCGGCTTACGCCGACGACCACGCGTTGATGGCCTCGGCCTGCTTGGACCTGTACGAGACCACGTTCGAGGTCAGGTGGTTCGAGGAGGCTCGCCGCCTGGCCGACGACCTGGTGCGACTGTTCCACGATCCGGAGACCGGCGGATTCTTCCAGACGGGCTCGGACGGCGAGCGGCTGGTGGTCAGGCCCAAGGAGCTGTTCGACAACGCGGTTCCCTCCGGAAATTCGGTGGCCGCGGAGGTCCTCCAGCGGATCGCCCTGTTCACGGGGGAGATGAAGTACGAGAACGCGGGCGTTTCCGCGCTGCGCGTGGTCCGGGACCTCATGGCCCGGGCGCCCACTGGTTTCGGCAACGCCCTCTCGGCGCTGGACCTGTACCTGTCGGTGTCGAAGGAGGTGGCCATCGCCGGCGACCCGGGGGATCCGGCCACCGGGGCCCTGGTACACGAGCTGTGGTCGCGCTACCTGCCCAACGTGGTGCTCGCCGTACGAGCACCCGGCGATGAGGACGCAGCCAAGCTCGTCCCGCTGTTGGAGGGCCGGGAGCCGGTCGACGGGAAGCCGGCGGCCTACGTGTGCGAGCGGTTCCTCTGCAAGATACCGGTCACCGACCCGGAGTCGCTGGCCGCCGAGCTGGCCTAAACGGATACCCTGCCTCCGATGGCGAAGCGAGCCGGAGCCGCGCCGGGACTCCTTGTGAACATCCGGGAGGTGATGCGGACCTGCAACCTCCCGGAGGGGCGACGGCCCGACCTCATCTCCCGGTGGCTCATCCTCACCAGGGCCTGCGTCCAGCCGATGACGCTCACGGCGGCGGCGATCGCCGGGCTTCTCGCCGCGCGGGCGCCGGGGTTCCGACTCGAGCTCTTCGCCGTGGCGGCGGTGGGGATCATCGTGGCCCACGCCGCGAACAACCTGATCAACGACTTCTTCGACCTCGACCTGGGACAGGACACCGAGAGCTACCCGCGAGCGCTGTACGCCCCCCACCCGGTGCTGTCCGGGATGATCACCAGGGGCGGGCTCCTCCGGGCCATCCTTGTGCTCAACGCCGTGGACGTGGTGATCCTCGCCCTCCTGGTGGTGGAACGGGGATGGCCGGTGGCCGCGTTCGCGGTGGCCGGCCTGTTCATCTCGGTCTTCTACGTCGCTCCCCCGCTGCGACTGAAGCTCCACGGCCTGGGCGAGCCCAGCGTCTTCCTGATCTGGGGACCCCTGATGGTCGGGGGAACGTACTATGCGGCCACCGGGACGCTGCCCGGGGCCGTGGTGTGGGCCTCGCTCCCCTACGCGCTGCTGGTGACCTCGGTGCTGATGGGGAAGCACCTGGACAAGGCCCCATGGGATCGGGAGCAAGGGGTAAGAACCCTGCCCGTCTTGCTGGGAGACCGCCCCGCTCGGCGGTTCACCGTTGGGCTCGTGGTGGCCTTCTACGCGGCGGTGGCAGCCGAGGTGATCGCCGGGATCCTGCCGATCTGGGCTCTGGCAGCGACGGCGGCTCTCCCCCAAGGGGTTCGACTGGCCCGCATATACGGGGCGCCGAAGCCTGCGGACCCGCCCGAAGATTACCGGGTGTGGCCGCTGTGGTTCGTCTCCTGGGCCTTCCGGCACTCGCGACGCGCCGGCGCCCTCTTCGTCCTGGGACTCGCCGCGGGCGCGGTCTGGCCGGTGTTCGTGGGAGCCTGATCAGGCCACGCGGCCCGGCTGGCCCTCGGGGGTGGTGATCGGGAGGCCCGCCGCTTCCCAGCCCTCGATCCCCTGGTCCATGACGTGGGCCTCGAACCCCCGGGCCTCGAGCATCAGGCGGGCCACCTCGCTTCGGTTCGCGGTGCGGCAGTAGACGACCACGGGGTGTCCCTGGTCCAGGTCCCCCACGTCCCCATCGAGGAGCCGCTGGAGGGGGATGTGGACGGCCCCGTCGATCCTGCCGGCCTCCCACTCGAAGGGCTCCCGGACGTCGAGGAGCTGCACCCGGTCCCGCTGCTCGTTGACCGTCCGCGGGATGGTCAGATCATCGTCTTCCACGGATGCAACCGTATCAAAAGCCCCCTGCGTAGGAGACCTACGCCATCTGAGGGACGGCCATCGGACCCACGAGGGTGCACAATGCTTCGCAATGTCCCTCCATCCCGGAAGGTTCGGCCTGGCCACCGTCGTGCTGGTGGTGGCCTCGATCGCGCTGGCCCTCGTCCCTCTGGGCCAAACGACAGCCTCGGCGGCCACCAGCCTGCCGACGAACTTCCAGGAGACCGTGGCGTTCGGCGGGTTCGACCATCCCACGGCCGTCGAGTTCTCCCCCGACGGCCGGGTGTTCGTCGCCGAGCAGAGCGGGCTGATCAAGGTCTTCGACAATCTCTCCGACACCACGCCCACCACGTTCGCGGACCTGCGGACCAGCGTGCACAACTACTGGGACCGGGGCCTCCTGGGTCTCGAGCTGGACCCGAATTTCCCGGCCGACCCGTACGTCTACGCGCTGTACACGTACGACTACGACCCCAACTTCACCGGGCCCCAGCCGCCTCGTTGGGGGGACCCGGGTTCGACCGGGGACGGTTGTCCCGACCCCCTGGGTGACGGGTGTGTGGTTACCGGCGGGCTTTCTCGCCTCGAGGCGGACGGCAACACCATGATCGGGAGCGAGGACATCCTGGTGGGTGACTGGTGCCAGCAGTACCCCAGCCATACGGTGGGAACCGTGGCCTTCGGGCCCGACGGGGCCCTGTACGTCGGGGCTGGGGACGGGGCCAGCTTCCAGGGGGTCGACTACGGAGGATTCGGAGGTTCCCCGAACGTGTGCGGCGACCCCCCGGACGAGGGCGGGGCCCTCCGCAGCCAGGACCTCGGTTCGAGCAGCGACCCTACCGGCCTCGACGGCTCCGTCATCCGGATCGATCCCGACACCGGCCAGGCGCTCCCGAACAACCCCCTGGCCGGCGACCCGGACTCCAACGCCCGGAGGATCGTGAGCTACGGATTCCGCAACCCGTTCCGGTTCACGTTCCGGCCCGGCACGAACGAGCTGTGGCTCGGTGACGTTGGGTGGAACGACGCGGAGGAGATCAACCGGATCCCCTCGCCCACCTCCGGCGTCTCCAACTTCGGGTGGCCATGTTACGAGGGCACGGAGCACCAGAGCGGCTATGACGGCGCGGACCTGGACTTGTGCGAAGACCTGTACGCCGTACCCGGGGCGGTAACCAGCCCTCATTTCGCGTACGAGCACAGCGAGAAGGTTGTCGTCGGGGAACCCTGCCCCACGGGCGATTCCTCACTCTCGGGCTTGGCGTTCTACGAAGGTGGCGACTACCCCAACTTCTACGACGGCTCGCTGTTCTTCTCCGACTACTCCCGGGACTGCATCTGGGTGATGCCCCCCGAGGCCGACGGCGTGCCCAACCCCTCTGCAGTGGACACCTTCGCCGTCGGTGCAGCCAACCCCGTGGAGATCGAGATCGGTCCCGGCGGCGACCTCTTCTACGTTGACTTCGGAGAAAGGGGAGGAGCCGACCCGGGGTCGATCCGCAGGATCCGATACTTCTCCGACAACGAGCCCCCCACGGCAGCGGCCACCACCGATCCCGATCCCCCCCAAGGGGCCGCCCCACTCACCGTCGAGTTCGACGGGGCCGGCTCCACCGACCCCGACCTCCCCGGGGACACCCTGACCTACCACTGGGACCTGGACGGTGACGGGGAGTTCGACGATGCCAGCGGACCAGCAGCCACCCGGACGTACGACGAAGGAACGCATACCGCCGCGCTCCGGGTGACCGACGCCGAGGGATTCTGGGACGAGACCGACCCGATCACCATCAGCGCCGGGAACACGTCGCCGACGGCGGTGATCGACACGCCCTCATCGAGCACTACGTGGGCTGCGGGGGACGAAATTACGTTCCTCGGGCACGCCACCGACGCCCAGCAGGGGAACCTGCCCGACTCCGCCCTGTCCTGGGACCTCACCCTGTACCACGGTGGCCACGCCCATCCTCTCCAGTCTTGGGACGGCACGGCCGGGGACACCTTCCCGGCCCCCGGCCATGACTACCCCGCCTACCTGGAACTGAGGTTGACGGCGATCGACGCGGGCGGCCTGCCGGATACGGAGACCGTCAGACTCGACCCGAAGACCGTGGACCTGACCTTCGAGAGCAGTCCGAGCGGTCTGGACCTCACGGCTGGGTCGGACACCGACACCACTCCGTTCACTCGCACCGTCATCGTGGGATCCACGAACACGATCACCGCCCCCTCTCCCCAGACGGGCTTCGGCTCCACGTGGGAATGGGTGTCGTGGTCGGACGGAGGGGTGGCCACCCACGAGATCACCGCTCCCGGCGCCGATGCCACGTACACGGCCGTCTACCAGGCCGTCACCGCCGCCGCTCCGAACGCGGCGCCCTCCGCCATGATCGACACGCCGGCTCCGTCAACAGCATGGGCCGTCGGGGAGTCGGTGGCCTTCTCGGGGCACGCCACCGATCCGCAGGAAGGCCAGCTCCCGGCATCTTCGATGGCCTGGCGGCTGCTGCTCCACGACTGCGGGACCTGTCCGCCGCGATCCCTGCAGACCTGGCCGGGGACCAGGAGCGGCTCGTTCACCCCTCCCCCGGCCGGCCCCGAGGCCTACCTTGAGCTGGAGCTCTCCGCCACCGACGGCCAGGGGGCCCATGGCTCAACCACCGTCCGTCTGGATCCCGAGGTGGTCAGGGTGGCCGTGGCTACCAAGCCGCCTGGTCTAAACGCCAGGGTCGTCAGCGCTCCCAAGGAGGTGTCGGCCACCCGAACCGTGGTCGCCGGGTCGCAGGTGCAGGTCCGCACGCCGAAATTCCAGCGAGCTCGGGGGATGAAGTTCAGGTTCCGGTCCTGGTCCGACGGGGGGGCCAGGATCCACGACGTGGTCGTGGGGCCGGGAACGCCCACCCTGGTGGCCAAGTACCGGTGCATGCCCGGGCCGGAGCAGGACCGGGGGGACTGCCGCCGGGTGATCAAGAAGATGAAGCGAGCGGCGGCTCAGCGCAGCTGACGGCGAAGGAGGGACTCGAGGGCCGGGACCGTGAGCTCGGCCCGCTCGTGGACCAGCCCCCGCATCCCCACAGCCTGGGCAGCGTCCACGTTGCGCCTCACGTCGTCCACGAACACGCACTCCTCCGGCGGTAGACCCAGCCGCTCGGCGGCCAGCCGGAACGCCTGGGGGTCGGGCTTCCGGAGCCCGGCCTGACCTGAGATCACCACCTCGTCGAACAGGTCCGCCAGGAGCTCGTGCGGGTAGGACTCGACCCCCCACGAGTTCGACAGGAGTGCGGTCCGGATCCCCTGGGCACGCGCCGACCGCACTGCGGAGACCATCCGTTCGTCCATCCGGAGGTCGGCGATCATCCTGGCCACCAGACCGTGAGGGTCGATGGGACATTCGAGCCCTTCCGATAGCGCCGTGGCCAGCTCCGCCTCGAACTCATCCCGGCCGATGCGCCCGGTCTCGAACTTGGCCACCAGGGACTCGGGATCGGCCTCACCGTACGCTTGCCGGAGCTTGGCCCGGACGTGTTCGTAGTCGGCTCCTTCTCGCCGGCAGAAAGCCCGGAACGCATCACCCAGCGACGTGGTCAGCACCCCGCCGAAGTCGATCACCAGCGCGCGGGGCCGCCGGTCCGGAGAGGCGCTCACCGTGACGGGCCGGCTACGGCGTTCCGTTGGCCTCGGCCAGCGCCCTGCGGGCCAGGGCCGGCACACCGTGCTCGAGCTCGGCGAAGAACGGGTCGTCGGTCACGCCCGCCAGGTGACGGGCGTAGGAGCCCTCGAGGAGGATGGCCAGCTTCCACACCGCCAGGACCACGTACCAGGTCAGGTCGGGAGTCTCCCTTCCGCTGCGCTCCCGGTATCGCTCGAGCAGCTCCGCTCGGGTGGGGAATCCCGGCTGCCGGGTGAGCTCGAGCTCCTCGCTCAACACCTCCCCGGGGGGATCATCGGGTTCGCGCCACAGCGAAAGCAGGTACCCCACGTCGGCCAGCGGGTCGCCGATCGTGGACATCTCCCAGTCCAGGATGGAAACCAGGCGAGGAGGAGGGCCGGGATCGAGCACCACGTTGTCGAGCTTGTAGTCACCGTGCACGATCGTGGCGGGCGGGGACGGCGGGAGGTTCTCGGACAGCCATTCGGCCGCTGCCATGAGGTCCGGGAGGGGCCGGGTGTGCATCGTGGCCAGCTGAAGCTGACCGGTCCACCTCCGGACTTGCCGCTCCAGGTACCCGGTGGGCTTCCCCCATCCCTCCAGTCCCACGGCCCGCCAGTCCACGGCGTGCAGCTCCACCAGCGCGTCCACCAGCTCCTCCCCAATCCGTCGCCGGCCCTCAGCGTCCACCCCCTCGGGCAACCGGTCCCGGACCACCACGCCGCGGATCCGTTCCATCACGTAGAACGGGACGCCCAGCACCGACTCGTCCTCGCAGGACAGCATCGTCTGGGGAGCTCGGGCGGGCGTCTCCGCGATTGCGGAGAGGACCCGGTGCTCGCGTAGCACGTCGTGAGCGGTGGGCAGGAACGCGCCGCGAGGCGGGCGGCGAAGCACCCACTCGTTCCCCGAGCGCCGAACGAAGAACGTCTCGTTGGAGTGTCCGGCCTGGTGGCGCTCCACCTCGAACGCTCCCCGGCCGGGAAGCTTGTCGTCCAGGTACCGGCTCAGCGCCTCTGCATCGACCAGCGGCCGCTCCGTGTCGTCGGTCCTGGGTCCGGGGGTAGGGGCACTCACCGGACCCTCACGCCAGGCCGCCCAGGGCGTCGCGGGTCGAGCCGGTGGCAGCGGCCGCCCTCAGCACGGCACGGGCGATCACCATCCGGTGGACCTCCGACGGCCCGTCGTAGATCCTGGCCGCGCGGGCGTCGCGGTAGAACCGCTCGAGTGGAAGGTCGCCGGAGTATCCGAGGGAGCCGTGAACCTGGAGGGCCCGGTCGACGATGTCGCCCAGGGCCTCCGACACGAACACCTTCACGAACGAGACCTCCTGCCGGAAGTCCATCCCGTTCTCGATCTTGTACGCCGCGTGCAGGACCATCAGCCGCGCCGCGTACAGCTGGATCGCTGAGTCGGCCAGCCACCACTGCACCGCCTGGTGCTCGGCCAGTCGCTTCCCGAACGTCTCCCGTTCCAGGGTCCGCCGAGCGGCCAGGTCCAGGGCCCGCTGGGCCACCCCGATCCACCGCATGGCGTGTGCCAGGCGCGCCGGCCCCAGCCGGGCCTGGGCCAGGGCCAGCCCCGCTCCCCGCTCGCCCAGCATGGCGTCCCCGGCGACCCGGCATCCCTCCAGCCGGACCTCGCAATGCCCGCCCAGCCCGTCGGTCCCCATCACCGGAACCTCCCGGATCACCTGCCAACCGGGGTTGTCCGCGTCGACCATGAACAGCGAGTGGCGACCGTACCGGCTGTCGGCGTCCGGATCGGTGACCGCCACCACGATGGCGAACGCGGCCCCGTGGGCCCCGGAGATGAACCACTTCTCGCCGTCGATCACCCAGCCGTCCCCGTCCTCCACCGCACGAGTCCTGAGTGCCGTGGGGTCAGAACCCGATACCTCCCGCTCGGTCATGGCGAAGCACGAGCGAACCTCTGCGGCGGCCAGGGGCCGCAGATAGCGCTCCTTCTGCTCCTCCGTTCCTGCGTGCAGGAGCAGGTGCATGTTGCCCTCGTCGGGAGCCATGGCGTTGATGGCCAGCGAGGCCAGGTAGGAGATCCCGCACTCCTGGGAGATCAGGGCCATCCCCAGCGGCCCCACGCCCAGGCCGCCCCACTCCGGGGGCAGGTGGGGGGTCCACAGGTCGGCCTCCCGGGCCTTCTTCCGCAAGGGCTCCAGCACCCCCTCGACGTCCTGGTCGTCCGCATCCGCCTCCGCCGGAAGGACCTCGTCGCGAATGAAGGCCGCCACCCGCTCGCGGAGCTCGTCGAGGTGAGGCGGGATGGTGAAATCGATCACGGCCGGTATTCTCCCGGACCGCAGCCGGACGGGCCATGCCGTAGCGTGCCGGCCCCCACCGCCCTACGCTTGGCCTCGGTGGCCAAAGAGCGGAAGACCGTGTCGGTCCTGTTCGCGGACCTGGTCGGGTTCACAGCGTCATCCGATCAAGCCGACCCCGAGGACGTCGAAGCCAGGCTTCGCCCGTACCACGCCCGGGTGAAGAAGGAGATCGAGCGGTACGGGGGCACCGTGGAGAAGTTCGTGGGCGACGCGGTAATGGCGGTGTTCGGAGCCCCCGTGGCCCACGAGGACGACGCCGAGCGGGCCGTGCGAGCGGCTCTCCGGGTCCACCAGGCCATCGCGGAGCTGAACGAGGAGAACCCCGACCTGGGGCTGGCGGCCCGGGCCGCGGTGAACACCGGAGAGGCCGTGGTGGCTTTGGAAGCCAGTCCGGAACGGGGCGAGTCCATCGTCGCCGGCGACGTGGTCAATACCGCCTCTCGCCTCCAACAGGAGGCCCCGGTGGGAGGAGTGGTGGTGGGGGAGGCCACTTATCGGAGCACCCGGGACGCGGTGGAGTACCAGGAGCTTCCGGCGGTCGAGCTCAAGGGCAAGGCCGAGCGGGTGCCGATCTGGCAAGCGCGGGCGGTGCGGAGCCGGTACGGGACCGATCTCGACCTTCGGCCCCAGCACGCGTTCATCGGCCGGACCGTGGAGCTGATGCTCCTCCAGCAGACGTACCTCCGTGCCGTCGGGGAGCCCTCGGTGCAGCTGGTGACGGTCACCGGCGAGCCGGGGGTGGGAAAGAGCCGCATGGTCCGGGAGTTCTTCTCCTTCATCGACGACCGGCCGGAGCTGGTTCGGTGGCGGCAGGGCCGATGCCTCCCGTACGGGGAGGGGATCACGTTCTGGGCGCTGGGAGAGATCGTCAAGGCCCAGGTGGGCATCCTCGAGTCGGACAGCCTCAAGGACGCCGCCGCCAAGGTCGAGGAGGCGGTCGGGTCCCTCATCGAGGAGGGGGCGGATCGCGACTGGGTCCGGTCCCGCCTGGCGCCGCTGGTCGGGGCCGGCGCGACGGGCGACGCGGGCCCCGCGGACCGAACGGAGTCCTTCACCGCGTGGCGCCGGTTCCTGGAGGCCATGGCCGCCGCCGGGCCACTGGTCCTGGTGTTCGAGGACCTGCACTGGGCGGACCCCGCGCTGATCGAGTTCGTGGATCACCTAATCGACTGGTCCTCCGGCCTGCCCATCCTGGTGCTGTGCACCGCTCGGCCGGAGCTGTTCGAGCGGCATGGCGACTGGGGCGGAGGTAAGCGCAACTCCACGACGATCTCTTTGGCTCCCCTTTCCACGGAAGACAGCGCCCGGCTGATCTCGTCGCTGCTGTCCGAGGCGGTGCTTCCTGCCGAGACCCAGGCCGCGCTCCTGGAGCGCGCGGGGGGCAACCCCCTGTACGCGGAGGAGTTCGTGCGCATGCTGACGGACCGAGGCATCCTCCGTCGGCAGGGACGGGCGGTGACGATCGCCGATCCTGGTGGAATCCCGGTTCCCGAGTCCGTGCAGGCGTTGATCGCCGCACGTCTGGACACCCTCCCGGCGGAGCGGAAGTCGCTGCTCCACGACGCCGCGGTCGTCGGCAAGGTGTTCTGGTCCGGCACGGTATCGGCGCTGGGAGCTGTGGACGAGCCGGAGGTCGTCGAGGGGCTCCACGAGCTGGCCCGGAAGGAGCTGGTCAGGCCGGCCCGAGCATCGTCGGTACAGGACCAGGCGGAGTTCTCGTTCTGGCACGCCCTGGTGCGCGACGTGGCCTACGGCCAGATCCCCCGGGCCGAGCGAGCCCGGAAGCACCGGGCCGTGGCGGCCTGGATCGAGGAGCTGGCCGGGGACCGGGTCACCGACCACGCCGAGCTCCTGGCCCACCACTTCGGCCAGGCCCTGGAGCTGGCCCTCGCCTCCGGTCAGGAGGCGCAGGGTCTGGAGGAGGGCACCCGCAGGTTCCTGGTCATGGCCGGCGACCGGGCCATGCAGCTCGACACGGAACGAGCCAGGACCCTGTACCGCCAGGCGCTCGAGCTGGTGCCGCCCGGACACCGGGACCACGCGGAGCTGCTGGCCAGGGTAGCCCACGCCTCCGAGCTCATGGGGGAGATGGTCGAGGCCCGGTCCGAGCAGGCCCTGGAAGCCGCCCGCGCGCTCGGCGAGCCGCTGCGGATCGGCGCGATCATGGACGAGCTCGCCTATATCTTGTCGCAGCTGGGAAACACCGCCGAGGCAGAGAAGCTGGAGAACGAGGCCATCGCCCTGCTCGAGCGGGAGCCGCCCGGGCCCGAGCTCACACAGGCGTACGTCCGGAGGGCGGGAAGGTACATGCTGCTCTCGTTGTCCGAGCGCACCCTGGAGTGGACGGACAGGGCCCTCCCCCTCGCCGAGCGTTTCGGACTCGACCACCACGTGGCCCGGCTCCGCCAATACCGGGGGATGGCCCGCTGGGGCCTGGGCGATCTCGGCGGAGGAGACGACCTCCGTGACGCGCTCCGCTTCGCCCTGGAGATCGGAGCGGCATTCGAGACCGGCACCGCGTACACGAACCTGGCCGACTTCGTGTGGTTCGCGGAGGGCCCGGCTCAGGGCCTCGAGCTCCAGCGAGAAGGGTTCGAGTTCTCCGAGCGGCGGGGAAACATGCGGGCCGCGTGGTGGATCCGGGCGGAGTCGACATGGTTGCTGTACGACGTGGGGGCCTGGGACGAAGCGCTGGCAAACGCCGACCGGGTGATCGCCTGGGACCAACAGCAGGGTGGGAGCAACATCACCGACCTGGTCACTCCGTACCGGGCCCGGGTCCTCGTTCACCGGGGCGACGTGCCTGCGGCCGGGGCCATGGCGGAGCGGTTCCTGCCGCGAGCTCGGGAGGTCGGGGAGCCTCAGATCCTCCTGCCGGCGCGCTGGGCTGATCCGTCAGGCACAGGGTGCCGTCGACCAGGCCATGGCCCTGGTCGAGGAGCTGGCCGAGACGGTCCGCGTCCGTCCGGTCTTCCTGCCGGCGTCGCTGCCGGAGGTCGTTCGGATCTGCGCGAGCGCGGGAACCATCGCCCTGGCCGAGCGGCTGATGGCCGCCACGCCCCGAGCCACGATCCGCGATCACTTGGCGGCGACCTCCTCGCGAGGCGTCGTTCACGAGGTCCGCGGCGAGCTCGACGAGGCGCTGACGGCGTTTCGCGATGCGGCCGCGGGGTGGCCCGGGTACGGGCTTCCGTTCGAGCACGGCCATGCCCTGTTCGGCGCGGGGCGGTGCCTGCGGGCCATGGGAGGAGGAACGGAGGCCATCGAGCTGGTGCGAGAGGCGCGGACGACCTTCGAGCGCCTCTCCGCCCGCCCTTTGGTGGAGCAGACCGACGATTGGCTCGGGAGAGCCACGGCCCAGACCTCCTGATCAGGCGGCTCGGCGAGCGGCGGAGAACTCCCGAAGGAAGGAAGGCATCAACGGCAGGGCCAGCCGCGACGTCCGAGAGGCCAGCCTCAGAGCGGCGTGACTCACGACGCCGGCGCGCAGGTGGAACAGGTCGCGGATCCGTTCCGGGAGCAACGGAAGGGTGATCTGGCGAACCACCGCCGTGGGGGGACGGAGCGGGAGCGGCAGCGGCGGGCAAAGGACGTCGCGGACCAGCCGACGGCTCTCCGAGGTCGCCCGGAGCTCGGGGCCTTCAAGCATCGTCCGCAAATATCGGCGGAACGCCCGGAGATCGGGCGGGATGATGTCGCCGGGGATCCCGAAGGCCTCCGCGGAGGCCATGGTTTCCCGATAGTACCGGCGGCGGTCGCTGGTCGAGAGCGGCCGAACGAATCGCTCGTACACCAACAACGTGGTGTCGATCAACGTGGCGTTGACCCACAGCAGAAGGTCGGGATCGTCAGCCCGGTACCGGCGTCCTCCGGACACGCCGGTTACTCGCTCGTGGACCGCTCGGATCGCCTCGATCGCCGTCTCGGCCTCCTCTGTGCCCCCGTAGATCAGCGTGAGTGACAGGTCCAGGGTCCTCCGGAGCCGGCTCATGGCCCGGGCAGGGAAGTCGCTGTGCGCGGCGACCCCGGCGGCCACGGCCGGATGGGCCAGCTGCATCACCAGCGCCCGCTGTCCGCCGACCAGAAGGACCCGCTCCCGATTGACCCGGGCCATCATGGGGGTGTCCACGTTGGCTAGGGTAACGGCGTGCACGTCCGCGAGGCCCGTCCCGAGGACTGGCCCCACGTCGCCGTTCTCCTGGCGGAGTTGGGCCGCCCCGACGTCCTCGGAACGCCCGAGGAAACGGCCGCCCGGGAGCTCTTCCTCCGGTACCTCGAACGGCCGGACGCCACCGCCCTGGTTGCCGAAGGCGACGGGCGGGTGGTCGGCTTCCTGGACCTGGAGTTCCGGACCCGGTTGAACTTCGACACACCGCAGGCCTGGATCCCCGACCTTATCGTGTCGGAGCTCCAACGCAGCGAGGGGATCGGCGCCGCCCTGCTTCACCGAGCCGAAGAGCTGGCCCGGGATCGCGGCTGCTGGGGGATGGCCCTGGAGTCGGCCAACTGGAGGGAGCGGGCTCACGCCTTCTACGAACGCGAGGGGTGGCAGGATTCGGGGAAGTCGTTCTTCAAGTCGCTGACCTACCTCCCCTGGCCGCCAGGGCCCAAGGAATAGAGTGCCATAATCCCTAGTATTTGAGCGAATGGATTCCCCATAATGCTAGCGCTTTTTGGTATCCTTTCCACATGACTCTCCTGCCATACCGTGAATCGGTCGCCAAGAGCGCCTGTGAGGAGCTCGATGCCTGGAAGGCGAGGCTCGACTACAGGGGGGTGCTGCCCCGGCGATGGGCGGGCCGGCTCCGACGAGACCTCGAAGCCGAGGCAGTGGCCGCCTCCACCTCCATGGAGGGGGTTGTGGTGACCGTGGACGAGGTTCGGCGCATCCTCGCCGGCGACCAGCCTCCAGAGGTCGAGCCAGCCGACCGGGACCTGGTTGAGGGCTACCAGCAAGCGATGAACTTCGTGCTTCGTCGCGCGGACGATCCCGCGTTCGAGTGGAACCGCGAACTGATCGTGGGGCTCCATGATCGGATTCTGGCCGGGAAGTACGACCAGGGAGCCGGAAGGCTCCGTACCGAGAGCCCGGCCTTCGTAGTCAATCGGCTCACGGGTGAGCAGGTCTTCCTCCCTCCTTCCGGAGAGGAGGTCGAGAAGCTGATCGACGAGGCCTGCCAAAGGCTGCGAGAGGGTCCCTCCCATCCCGCTGTGCTTTCTGCCTGGGCCCACGTGGCAATCGCTTCGATCCACCCCTTTCGAGACGGCAACGGCCGAGTGGCCCGCGTGCTGGCCTCATTGGCCATGTATCGAGGTGGCTTCACTCGAGCAGAGTTCACCTCCCTGGAGGAGTGGTGGGGGCACCATCGAGCCGATTACTATGCGGCCTTCGAATGTCTGGGCGAACGATTTCGGTATGACACCGACGTCTCCCCATTTATCGAAGCTCACATCGAGGCTCAACTCAAACAGGTTCGGTCATTGGATCTCCGCGAGCGAGTACAACGCGAGATTTGGGTAGTGCTGGAAGACATCGCTGAGGATGCCAACCTTCATCGACGCGTGGGGAACGCTTTGTGGGATGCGTTCTTCGGGAGGGACGTGACGGCTGGGTACTACAGGGGGCTTGCCGACGTGAGTCCGGCCACAGCCACGAACGATCTGGCCGGGGCCGTGTCCGCCGGTCTCCTCCTTGCGGAAGGGCAACGCCGTGCCCGACGGTACTTAGCCGACGTCCGCCTGTACGAGGCAGTAAGTGGAGCTCTGGGGCTCGATTGGGCTCCGGCCCCCGGTGCCGCCGCCAGAGATCGAATCATCGCTAACCTCAGTGATCGACTGACATGGTCAGGAGAAGCGTTTGGGTTCGCGAAAGCTCCGTTCGACGCAGATTGAACGTCAGCGGCGGCCCACAACCACCCTGGTGACCTCCGGCCAGCCTTTGGTGCTCCGGACGTCGCGGTAGCCGGCCCTGCTCAGCAGCCCCCGCACCATCCGGGCACGGTCGGGGCTGACCTCGAGCAGGAGCCATCCGCCGGGGCGGAGCCAGTCCCGAGCCTCCTCGGTGGTCCGCTCCGCCAGCCCGAGTCCATGCGGCGACCCGTCGGTGAGGGTGTGCTCGGGCTCGAAGCCCCGAACTTCCAGGGGCAGGTCCTGGACCTCCGCCCTGGGGACGTACGGGGGGTGAAGGGTGATGACGTCCACGCCGCCCCGCAGCCGCCGTGGCAGGGGCCGCAACAGGTCACCTGTGTGGAACCAGGCGTTCCGGAGCCCCAGGGCCGCGGCGTTGGCCCGGGCTTCCCGGGTTGCGTCGCGTGAGAGATCCGTTCCGTGCACCTGGGCCCGGGGCAGCCGGGAAGCGATCCCCAGGGCGATCGGCCCGATGCCGGTGGCCAGATCGACCGCCACCGGTCGCCGCCGCCGTTGCAGTCTCCTCAGGGCTTGGACGAGGAGAAACTCGCTGGACTGGCGAGGGACGAAGACGCCGGGGCGGACCCGCAGCCGGAGCCCCCCGAACTCCATCCAGCCCAGGATCTGGGGGATCGGTTCTCCTCCGGCACGTCTGCGGATCAGGTTCGAGTAACGGCGGGCGGCGGCCCCGTTGACCTCCTCCCGGCCGTCGAGGTCTTCTTCGTCCTGGTCGAGGACCATGGCCATCAGGAGCCGGGCATCGTCCCCGTCTCGGCCCGCCGGCCAATGATCGATGGCCGGCGACCGTTTCAGTCGACGCTCGCCGGATATCAGGAGGTCGCGAACCCGTTCGCCCACGAGGGCACACCTTACCGTCCTCCCGTCCCGCGTCTATTCTTATGTGGTGACCGCCAAACAGATCCGCTCCGTCTCCGCGCCGGCGGAGGTCCCCAAGGGCGTGCGGATGATGGCCGACCGGGTCCTGGTCCGTCGTCCGGAGGAGGACGGCGAACGCCGATCGAAGGGCGGGCTGTTGATCCCGGCCACGGCGGCCACGGTGAGCAAGCGCGGGCAGTGGGCCACGGTGGTGGCCGTCGGGCCGAACGTCCGCAACGTGGACCCCGACGACGAGGTCCTCCTGCTCCCCGACTCCGGGATCGAGGTAGAGATCCGGGGCCAGGAGTTCCTGCTTGTCCGGGAGCGAGAGATCCACGCCGTGGCCAGCGAGCGGGCCGACCCCAAGACCGGCCTGTATCTCTAGGTCCTCTCCGGAACCCCCGTCAGGAACGAGGCCACCCGCAGGGTGAGGGGGCCCACGTCGCGGAGCAGCGCGAACCGGTCCGGGTACAGAAGCAGCTTCGCGTTGGGCAGCGCCTCGGCCAGATCCCGAGCCACGCGGGCGTCGTGCACCGGGTCACCCTCCTGCCCGATCACCAGGGCCGGCGCGGCGATCACCCGGATGGCCTGGGGGTCGCGGACCGGGGGGTCGTCGACGGCCTCTCGGATGGCGAAGGGGATCCCCTCCCCGTTCATCCCCAGGATCGAACGGGTCCGGATGTCCCTGGCGCCAGGAAAGCCGTCGAAGAGTCCCTGAGACTCCTCCTCCGCCACCAGGATCGTGGCCACCTCGGCCGGAGGATGGGCCTCCAGGAGGTCGGCCAGGCGGAGAAGCCTCGTCCGGGCCTCGTCAGAGCGCTCCAGACGGGCGGGAAGGATGAACACCAGCCGCTCGAACCGGTCGGGCTTGGAGTGCAGGAGCCGAAGGGTGGCCCCTCCACCCAACGAGACGCCCACCAGGCCGGTGGCTCCATGGGCCTCCGCCACCGCGTCGACGTCCGCGGCGAAGGCATCCATCGAGTAGGAGCCCGCCGGCGGCCGCTCGCTCTCCCCGTGGCCGCGGAAGTCGAACAGCACCTTGGTGCCCGGGAGGAACGCGGCCAGGGGAGCGAAGTCGGCCCGGCTCCCGGTGAGCCCGTGGCCAACCACGGTGACCGGCTCGCCATCGCCGATGACGTCCACGGCAAGGCGGACGCCGTCCGACATCACGTGCGCCATGGCGAGCCAGCATACTGGCCGGTATGCGACTGAACCGGGACAGCGAGCCGGCCTACGCCGGTGTCGCGGCCACATTCGACAAGGTGCCGCTGGTCCTCGACCCGAAGGAGCTCACCGGTGTCGACGTGGCCATCCTCGGTGCCCCGATCGACGAGACCACGGTCGGCCGTCCCGGGACCCGGTTCGGACCTCGGGCCATCCGGATGGCCGACCCGGCGGGGCTGGGCGCCTGGCGGCCGCACATGGAGCTCGGAGTGGACCCCTACGAGGCGCTCACCGTGGTTGACCACGGCGACGCCGACGTGGTGCCGGCGGACGCTGCCCGGACCCACGAGGCGATCCGCGGCTCGGTCCGGGACATCCTGAGCGCCGGCGCCGTCCCGGTGGTCCTGGGGGGCGACCACTCGATCCTGCACCCCGATGCCGGCGCCGCCGCCGACCATTTCGGGAAGGGATCCGTCGGCCTGATCCACTTCGACGCCCATGCCGACGACATGGAGACCCTGCACGGTGTCCGGCGGTCCCACGGCACCCCGGTCCGCCTCTTGGTCGAGGAGGGGTCGATCCGGGGCGAGCACATCGTCCAGGTGGGGCTGCGGGGATACTGGCCCGGCCCCGAGGAATTCGAGTGGGCTCGCAGGCAGGGCCTGGTGTGGTTCACCCAGGGTGAGATAGAGGAACTGGGGTACGACCGGGTCACCGACGAGGTGATCGAGCTGGGCGGGCGAACTGACCAGGTGTGGCTGTCCGTGGACATCGACGTGGTGGACCCGGGATCCGCCCCAGGGACCGGGGCTCCCGAACCCGGCGGCCTCACCCCCCGAGAGCTCCTCGAGGCCGTCCGGAGGATCGGCAGGGAGGTGGGGTTCTGCGGGATGGAAGTCGTGGAGGTGTCCCCGCCCTACGACCATGCCGGGGTCACCTCGCTGCTGGCCCATCGGGTGGTCCTGGAGTCCCTCTCGGGTGGCCCTCCGGCGGCTGGGACGGGAACCCGCCCCCCAGCGGCCTTCCCCGCGCTGACTGCGGGCCCGTCTCGGTGCGGCTGACGGGGCTCCCCGGGTCTGCTAGGCTCCGGGGGCCGCATCGCTCGATCGATCGAGCGCTTCCCTCCAGTAACGCACCCTCGACCTTCCCCACACCCTGAGCCTCGGGCCCGAGTGGACGATTTCCTGAGCGTCTGCTAGGGTTCCTGAGCTTCCAGAGCTCCTCACGGAGTTCCTCCCTATCCCCGAAGCGTCCTCAAGCCTTCCCTCATGCCCGTGCCTCGGCACGTTGCCCGGAAGCCGGGACGCACAAGGAGGTGGAGCCTTGACGCTCTGGATGAGGAGGGCGGGACTCGCGGCCCTGTCGGCCGCGATGCTCATGGGGCTGCCGGCCACCGCCCGGGGGCAAAGCGCCCCGGCCACGCAGCTCCGAGCCCAGGTCCAGGTGGGCGGACGGTCCACCGATCCCCGGCCGCTTCCGGGGGCCATGGCCATGATGGTGCAGCAGACCTGCGGAAGCACCGACGACGTGCTGGAGGATGGCGAGCCCACGGCCAGGGTCATCCGGCTCAGCCTGTGGCGGAGGGACGGGCAGCCCGACAAGACCCAGACGGGCATCCCCAAGACCACCTGCGATCGGAGACTCCAGCACACCAGCGCGTTCAAGATCCACGCCTGGGTTACTCACCCCGAGACCCCCGGAAAAAGGGTGAAGAGCCGCCGGATGACCGTGGGCGCCGCGCTCCAGCTGACCGCCAGGCTGGCCAACTCGCTGGCGCCCGAGGTCCTGGCCACCGGGCAGCGAGCCTCGATCACGGTCGAGCTCCAAAGCAGGGCGAAGTCGGTCCGCCAGATGATCCGAGGGCTGGCCATCGAATACGGGGTCGATGTGGGCACCGCCATGCGCGTGGCGGCCTGCGAGTCGGGGTTCAACCCCCGGGCCCGGAGCGCGCTGTACGGCGGCGTGTACCAGCAGTCCTTTCGCCACTGGCCCTCGCGGGCTCGGAGCTACGGCCACCCCGGAGAGAGCGTGTTCGATGCCTACGCGAACATCGACGTCAGCCTGCAGATGGCCAAGAAGGTCGGATGGGGCCACTGGGGATGCGCCTAAGCACAACACGCTGATCGGCCAGGGGGTGAGGGCACCCCCGGGGCCGGGTCTTACCGGGGCGAGCGGTCCTCGATGGCCTGACGGATCTGGGCGGCCACCTCCGGCATTGCGTCCTCCATCGACCGGAAGTCACGCCCGAACATCACGATGAGCTTCATGGGGGTGGCGGCCGTCACGGTGGCCGTGCGCTTGTCGTGCTCCATGAGGGCGATCTCGCCGAAGAAGTCCCCCGGATCGAGGGTTGTGAGGAGCTCGTCCCCCCGCCGAACCTCGGCGGTCCCCTCCTCGATCACGAAGAACTCATAGGCGAAATCGCCCTGGTCCACCAGGTGCTTCCCCGCGGGGACCTGCACCTCGTCGGCCCACCGGGCGATCTGAGCACGTTCCTTGTCGGAAAGCGAAGAGAACAGCGGGATCTTCTTCAGGCGGGTGGCGTCCATCCGTTTCCTCCTTCCCGGGCGCGGCCCAGTGTTCCATGAGCCGGGGCCCTGGGGCTACCCGCACTGCTATCGTGCCGCCGATGCGAGGAGCCCTGGCGGCGCCTCTCCTGGCCCTGGCCCTGGGGCTCGCCCCGGTCCCGGCCGCATCCCAGGAAACGCGGGTCCGGGCCCTCGACGACGTGTTCGACCCCGCCGGTCCAAAGATCGCCGTGGGAACCACGGTGACGTTCGTCAACGAGGGGAACAACCCTCACACCGTGACCGCCGACGACGGGTCGTTCGACTCCGGCAACCTCGACCCCGGCGATTCGTTCACGGCCACGTTCGACGAGCCGGGCCGCCAGCCCTATGCATGCCGGTACCACGGCGCCCCCGGCGGGTTCGGGATGTCGGGGACCGTGCTGGTCGGGGGGGCCGAGGAGGCCGAGGAGGAACAGAAGGTGCCGCCCCCCACCGGGCCGGGCGAGACCGTCCGGGTCCCCGAGGACCACGGGTCGATCCAGGCGGGGGTCGACGCGGCCGAACCCGGAGACCTGGTGCTGGTGTCCCCCGGCGTGTACCGGGAGTCGGTCCGGGTCACCACGCCGTACCTCACGATCCGGGGCACCAACCGGAACGAGGTCGTCCTGGAGGGTGACTTCGAGCGGCCCAACGGCATCCACGTCCTCGACGTCGACGGCGTGGCCGTGGAGAACATGACGGCCCGTCACTACCTGCTCAACGGGTTCTACTGGATCGGAGTGGACGGGTATCGGGGCTCGTACCTCACCGCTCACAACAACGGTGACTACGGCGTGTACGCCTTCGGCTCGATCAACGGCCAGTTCGACCGCTCCTACGCCTCGGGCCATCCCGACTCCGGCTTCTACATCGGACAATGCGACCCGTGCAACGCATTGGTGACCGACGTCCTGGCCGAGAACAACGCCCTGGGATGGTCGGGGACCAATGCCAGCAGCAACCTGGTGCTGGCCAACTCCGAGTGGCGCCGCAACATGGCCGGGATCGTGCCGAACACCCTCGACTCTGAGCTGCTGCCACCCCAGCGGGGCCAGATCATCGTGGGCAACTACGTCCACGACAACAACAACGCGACGGCCCCCGCGAAGCCGGGGACCTACCCGGCCTTCGGGAGCGGGATCGCCCTGGCTGGGGGAACCGGGAATGTCGTCGAGCGGAATCGGGTGGAGGACCACGAGCGGTTCGGCATCGTGGCCTTCCCCATGGTGGACCGGAACCTGTGGATCGCCGGGGAGAACGAGGTCCGGGACAACATCGTGCGCGGGTCGGGCATCGCCGACCTGGCCCTGGGCGCTCCGGCCTCCGGGGAGAACTGCTTCGGCGGGAACACCTTCGGGACCAGCGCCCCGCCGGCCATCGAGGTCATCGCCGGCTGCGGGTTCACCACCACCGGCGGGGGTGGCGGAGACCCGGCCGTGTCCACGTCGTTCCTCAGCCTGTTCGCCGACACCATAGACGACCAGTTCCCTCGAGGAGACTGGCGGACGATTCCGCCGCCGCCGCCTCAGCAGTCCATGCCCGGCGCCGCGTCCGCACCTCCCGCGCCCGCCGTGGACGTTCCGGACCCCTTCGATCTGGCCGTCGCCGGCGTCCCCCCCGGCGACGGCTCCGATCCAATGAACCAGGAGGTCACCGTGCTCGGTGTCGCCGTCGCGGCCCCCTCGTGGTGGTCGCTGCTCATCTCGGTGTACGGCTACGTGCTGCCGCTGATCCTGTACGCCTCGTGGGTCTCGATCGCCATGTGGGACCTGGTCCGCCGCGATGACGCCTCGGTCGGCGCCAGAGCAGCGTGGATGGCCGGGGTCCTGGTGGTCCCGGTGCTGGGCCCGATCGCCTACTACACGGTGGGCCGGTCCAGAATCCCGGTCGCGCTGCGCCTGGTCCTGGTGGTTGGCGGGCTGGTCGTCTACGCGGCCTTCGCGGCGCTGGCGTTCGTGGTGGGGTCCACTTAGGGGAGCGCCTCTTCGGGCTCGGGAACCCCCCGCGCCAGCGCGGCCGTGATGGCCCCGGCCAGGATGAGCGCCCCGCCCCCCAGGACCCCGGCTCGCACCGCTTCCCCTAGGAACACCAGCGCCAGGATGGCCGCGGCGACCGGCTCCAGGGAGGAGATGATCGAGGACCGCACCGCCCCCAGCCGCCTGACCCCCAGGAACAACAAGGAGAACGCCCCGGCGGTGAGCACCCCCATCCCCACGATCGGAAGCCACTCCGCGCTGCCGGCCAGGAGGCGCCCGGTTCCGCTCAGGAGCGAGAACGTGGCGTGCGCCAGCGAGGCAGACAGCGCGATCCACATGGACGACACCAGCGACGGGGTTCGCTTGACCAGGGCCTGAAGGCCGATCAGGAAGAACGAGATGGTGACCGCCGACGCCAGCGAGAAGACGATGCCGGCCACGGTGATGTCCAGGCCGCCCGAGGACCCGATCACCACGGCGGCTCCCGCAACCGCGGCGACCAGGGCCCCGCCCACGATCCGGCCCGGCGCCCCCATGCCCAGCACCACCGACAGCAGGGCCACCCACACCGGGTACGTGTAGAACAGCAGGGTCACGGTGGCCGCCGTCCCGCGGCCCAGGCCCAGGAAGAAGAACGCCGACTCCACCCCGTACCCCAGGGCTCCCAGAACCACCAGTCGCCACCGCTCACCCCGCGCCGGGACCAGCGGCTGGCGGCCGATCACCAGGACCACTGCCAGCACCACGGCCGCCACCGCGAACCTGACCGCCAGGAGCGAGGTCACCGGCACGTCCCGGATCGCTTCCACTCGGCCGGTGGTCACGATGCCCCCGAACAGCACCGCGGCGGTGGCGGTGAGGAGCCCTCCGGAGACGTCTCGTCGCGGCTTGGTCCCAGGCACGGTTCATCGTACGAGATGTCGGGTTGGGGACCCGCCGTGCTACCCTGACCGGCCGAATGCCGGGCAAGGAAGTCCTCTACGAGACCTTTTACACCAAGGCCCCGGGACAGGATCGGTTGCGGAAGACCGCGGCCGGCCGCCTGAAGAACCTGCTCCGGGACGGGTGGCACGAGGTCGGCCGCGAGCAGGTCGCCGACGACGCCTATCGCATCCGGTTCGAGCGGGAGGGCGTCACCCGCCCCCTTCCGCCGCTGCGCACCAAGCCCGAACCGCCGCCCCGCCGCCGTCCCGGCGATCGCCGCGGCCCCGGTGGACCTCGTGGAGGGGGAGGTTACGGTGGACCACGGGGAGGCCCCCGGGGCGGTGGCCCGCCACAGGGCGGGCGGGGTCCCGGTCCCGGCGCACCCCCCGGAGGCCCGCCGAGCGGCCCTCCTCCCGCCTAGTCAGTCGCATCCCCGAGTTGTAGCGACACCCGGGGAGGTCCCACACCCCACTTAGAAGGCGACGCATCCTCCTGCTTGACCGACGAGTCGAGCAGAAAGGAGGCGCCGCCTTGACCGGAGGGTCATCCACCCCCGCCGCGGTGCTCAGCGACCGAGAGCTGGGCTGCTGGCCCCTTCGCAGCTACCGATTGGACCAGGCCTCTCTCACCCAGGCGATGGTCTGCTCCAGTCCGGGCCTGAGCGAGACCTTCGGCTCCCAGCCCAGCTCGGATCGGGCCCGACCGATGTCCGGGCACCGAACCTGAGGGTCGTCCTCGGGTCGCTTGGTGAACACGATCTCGGAGGAGCTCTCGGCGAGGGTACGGATCAGCTCGGCCAGGTGGGCCACCGTCACCTCCTCCGGGTTGCCCAGGTTCATCGGCTCCTCGACGCTGGATTCGAGGAGCCGCCACAGGCCCTCCATCAGGTCCTCGACGTAGCAGAGTGATCTTGTCTGCAAGCCGTCGCCGTGGACGGTCAGAGGCTCGCCTCGCAGCGCCTGCGTGATGAAGGTGGGGACGGCGCGGCCGTCGTGCGCCCGCATCCGGGGTCCGTAGGTGTTGAAGATCCGTGCGATCCGGACGGGGATCCCGTGGACGCGGTGGTAGGCCATGGCCATGGCCTCGGCGAACCTCTTGGCCTCGTCGTAGACGCCACGTGGACCCACCGGGTTGACGTGGCCCCAGTACTCCTCGGGTTGGGGGTGGACCTGGGGGTCGCCGTAGACCTCCGACGTGGAGGCCAGGAGAAATCCGGCACCTTTCGCCCGGGCCAGTCCCAGGGTCCGATGGGTTCCCAATGACCCGACCTTGAGCGTGTGGATCGGGTGCTCGAGATAGTCGGAAGGAGAGGCCGGCGAGGCAAAGTGGAGCACCCAGTCCACTGGGCCCGGAACGTCGAGGTGGTCGGTGACGTCGATTCGCTCGAAGGTGAAGCCGGGTTGACCGAAGCAGCCAGCCAGGTTGTCCGTATCTCCTGTGAGGAGCGAGTCGAGAGCGAGCACCTCCCAATGCTCGGCGATCAGCCGGTCACACAGGTGCGACCCCAGGAAGCCGGCCCCCCCCGTGACCACAGCGACGGTCACGTCATCGCTTCCGGTCGCCGGAGGCGATGGCGGGCCGGCCCATCGCGTAATAGGTGAACCCCGCGTCGCGAACGGCCTGAGGGTCGAGAAGGTTTCGGCCGTCCACCAGAACCGGATAGGCCATTGCGTCGCGGAGCCGCGGTAGATCCAGCTCCTTGAACTCATCCCACTCGGTTGCGATTACCAGCGCGTGCGCTCCTTCGGCGGCCCGGTAGGGATCCGCCGCGACCTCGAGCCCCGGCACCTCGGCCTTCGCGGAGCCCTGGGCCGCGGGGTCGTAGCCCACGACGGACGCCCCCAACTCCAGCAAGCGTCGCGCCAGAGCCAGCGCCGGTGAGAGCCGGACATCGTCGGTGTTCGGCTTGTAGGAGAGGCCGAGGACGGCCACCGTTTTCCCCTCCACGTTCCACAGCTCATCCCGGACCTTGTCCGCAGCCGCTTCCACAGCTTCCGAGTTGATCCGGAGGATCTCCCGCAGGAAGGGGAAATCGTACCCGAGCCTCGAGGCCATGTCGTCGAAAGCGGTCAGGTCCTTGGGGAAGCAGTAGCCCCCGAACCCGATCCCCGCGCCCAGGAACGCGGGCCCGATCCTCGTGTCCGACCCCATCACCTCGGCTACCTGAGTGACGTCCGCACCGGCCCTCTCGCCCAGGCGGGCCAGGGCGTTCGCGTAGCTGATCTTGAGGGCGAGGAACGCGTTGCATGCGTGCTTGGCCAGCTCGGCTGTGCCGACGTCGGTTTCGATGAGCCGGTGCCCCTTGGACGTGAGGGGCTCGTACAGGCGGCGCATGACCTCGAACCCGCGCTCGGAGCCGGCTCCGACGAGGATCCGGTCGGGCTCCAGGGCGTCCTGGACCGCCGAGCCCTGCCGCAGGAACTCGGGGTTGGAGACCACCTCGAACTCGACGTCCGGTCGTTCTCGGGCCAACGCTTTGGCCAGCCGGTCGGCGGTCCCGGCCGGAACCGTCGACTTCTCCACCACGACCAGGGGTCCGTCAGCGTTCCTGGCCACCTCCGTGGCGGCGTGTTCGACCGCCACCAGGTTGGCATCGCCCTGGGCATTCGGAGGGGTCCCGACGCAGAGGAGGACGACCTCCGTGCCCGCGACGACCTCCGCCGGTCCCACCGGGAAGGCGAGCTTGCCCGAACGGAGGCCCTTCTCCACCAGCTCCGCCAGCCCGGGTTCGAAGAATGGAGTCTCCCCGCGCGAGAGCTTGAATAGCTTCTCTTGATCGACGTCGGTTCCCCGGACGTCGTGACCCATGTGGGCCAGCGCCGCGGCCGTCACCAGGCCCACATGGCCGATGCCGACGATTCCTACTTGCATGGGGTCCATCCTCCCTGTGTCGGTATGGTTCCTAACAGAATCAAGAAGACCTGGTTGTCCTATCGATCGAGGTCACCGACAACGAAGAATACGGACCCCAGGATGGCGATGAGGTCCGGAACCAGCTGGTCCTTGAGCATCCAGGGAAGCAGGGAGACATTAGAGAAGGAGCCTGTCTGCATCTTGAGCCGGTAGGGGAACTCCTAGTTTATTCCTCAACAGTGGTAGCTCATCAAGCCCAGCGGGTTCTCGTCGCTACTCAGTGGTGATGTCCACCCCCGCCCCCCGGAGGAGCCACTGCTCCCTCATCTGGGTGAACGCGGGGCGCTCCTCGGTATCGGCAATACGGGAACTAGCCAACCCGAAGGTGGCGGAAGCGCCGTCCGGCGCTAGTCGTTGCCCTTCTTCTTGAGCTTGACCTGCTTCGAACGTGAGTTGTCTGCCCCGCAGGCGTGCCGGTGCGGATGAGGGCCACCCACTGTGGCGGGCACCCGAGCTGTGAACGTGGTCTTGTGGTCGATCGTGAACCTGACTTTGAAGTTGCCTGCTGCGTCGGCGACCGCGGTGGCACCGCCTCCTCCGACGATGTTGACCTGCCGCCCGTTGACGCACTCGGGCTGAGCGCTAGTCACGATGCCTCGCAAGGTCACTTTCTTCCCCTCTTTGACCTTGTTCTTGTTCACATTCAGGCTGACCTGGCTGGTGGCGTCGAACTCGTGCGCGACCACCGACTCGAGAGCTCCAGGTCCCGTGAGGAGGAAAACCGAACCAAGGGCAACGGCGAGAACCCGGAGTCGTAGCGAGCGCTTGGACATCCGTTGCCTCCTATCCGGCCATGCGTTCACCGGCCAATTCGACCGGCGACGGGCCGAGGCGTCAATTCCCAATTACCGTACTGGAACCTCCTGAGGAAATCAAGCCCACGACTTGACTCACGAAGAATGCCCGGGAAATCGCTTCGTTGCCTGTGGTGAAAATGCAGGCTGACGTTACGCGGCCTCCACGGGTTCGAGCGTGACGTTGTAGCCGAGGTGCTGAAGCTGCCGAACGAGCTTGTTCGCGTGGCGAGCAGGGTCGTGGCGGC